>NZ_JAECZA010000291.1 GCF_016056275.1 Dendronalium phyllosphericum CENA369
CTTTTTTACCGATTCTCAATCAATCGTCGCGATCGCCTTTTTGTATAATCAGTTGAGTAAATTCATACATAGCAAGCTTTTTGTGCTTTCCTATCCGTCGAACTCACGTTTATTTAATGTAGCAAAAAAATACTTGACTTAATTAAATTCATTAATCTTAGTTAGGTGCAATTCCTTGCCAAAGAATATCCACAAGACCTTGGACAAACAAAGATTTTGGACTTGATTGATCTTTTGTGTCACTTACTGTCAATGGGACAATGCCCGAATGTCCTAAAAGGAAACGATGCCAGTCTTCTAGATTGCTAGAGCCTTTTGGCTGTTCTTCTGGGATAAAATCCCCAAGATGCTTATAAATGAATCCTTGGGATACACTACCTTCCGGAAAAGCATTTGGCGATCGCAATTCACCTGGATTGTCCAAAGGAGATTTGCCTGACTCACCAGACTGCCTCACCACTGCGCTGGCTTCACTTTGCAATTTCTCTGTTGCAAAATATTGACTGGGTTGGAAAGTATCAGTTACTGCTTCATCTATGGGCCAATTGATGCGTGATGACATTTGCTTTAATAAAACGTAGTTCATTAAAGATCCCAGTAAAATATGAGCTACAGTTGGCGCATCGCAAGAGCGAAGCCGACCTTGTTGCATCTCAAGCTCTAGAAAAGCTGACAGTATCTTGACATCTCGGATTGGTCTGGGTTCTTGACCTCCAAATTCTGTCTCTGGGAGAGCATTGCCTCGAGAACGCAGCATCATTATTCGAGGCATCACCTCACTATAAAATTCCAGAATCTGGTGGCAAACTTTGGTTAGGTTCTCTTTGAGATTGCCTGTACCAGAAAGAGTTTCTAATTCTTGAATCCAGAGGGGTTTTTCTGGAATTCCCATGGCAGCGAAGAATAATTCTTCTTTGGTTGAGAAACGCTTGAAAATCGAAGCCTCAGAAATACTAGCTCGTTGAGCAATTTCTAAGGTAGAACCACCAAAGCCTTTTTGTAAAAAGACTTCGCGGGCAGCTTCCAAAATTTGCTGATTGGTAATTTTAGGTTTACGAGCCATAAATAAGTAACCTCATACTTACTAATTTATTTTGTTCAATGGTGATGTCAACGAGTGGACTAGGGAATTGGAGAGCAGCAAAGGCAGAGAGATGAGAGAATCGAAGAGAACAAAAGAAAACAACAAAATATATTAGTAACTATCTTCTATCTCTTTGGCTTTACTCTTTTCCATGTCTTTCCCAATCTTCAGTACCCTTCATTAAAATTGGGGAATAGGCTAGCGTTTCCCATTCCCCAATTATTTGTCCAAAGCACCTGAGTAAAGGTAACTAATCGTTGACTAGCAAAATCTTCGGTAAAGATAAGACACCGTGTTCGCTCAGATTACTGACGGTGCTAATTTTATCTGCTCCGATTTGTTGCAGCGTCTTCAATAATGTTGCACTTTCACTGAGTAATTCGTCCACATCTATACCACCATAACTAGATGGATAACGTCGCAGGCGATTGCTACCTTCTCCTAGTAAAATGACAGCCCCTCGCCAGTTATGATTGCCCAAATGATATAGTGCAACAGCAATTTGCAAAATGCCTTGATAAAAGGATTTTTCTGGTTCGCTAGCTTCGATCCACAAAGCCTCTAAAGTATCGTGACAGGCATAAAACTGTCCGGAGTTGAACTGTTCTACACCTTGCCAGAACTCTTGGGGCATGGTTTCGCTCATGCCATACTATCTCTTACTTCTTTGATTGTTTCGATAGAAATTTCTTGTTGCTCTCCAGCAAACTCGTTGTCTGGGGTGAGAAACAACATACAGTGGCATTCTTTACGTTCTCTCATAGGTACGCAAGGACAATTCCAATATGTGGCGTGAACCTCTGCTTCTTTGTCTTCATAATGGCGACAGGGACACAAAGGCGCACCTAGTTCATCTTTGTGTTTTGCTAGTCCTTCAATTACGACTGCTGTTACAGAAGATTCAGAACAAAAGTACGTTCCGGTACGCTTAGCGTATTGTTCGGAAAAATGCCGCATTGCTTCTAGGCTTTTATCGCTGGATTTTGTGTTAGCTTCTGATGAGATCATGTGGATCGGCGGCTCATAATTTAAATATTTCTTTGCATTGTACATCAGGCTCACTAAGCTATTACTGGGTGTATTTCCCCAACCTGAGTTTTTCAATTTAACTGACTATTTCTCAAAAGCCTGTATGTCCAGTATGTTGGGATCAAACAAATCTGAGGCATCATAAAAGTTTAACTTGGAAATTTTGAATATCTCAAAATAAGTTCATAATGTACGTAAAGGTTTTTGCATCTGGGGTTGTAATGCTTGTTCGCTTTGGATAATAATTCCAGGATAATCCCAGTTAACTACCACTTGTTCTGTTTCTGAAGATATATTCTGCCATAACATCCAACGACTGCCTTGAGGTAGAGAAGAAAGGGTCTGAGGATTTTGAGTTAGCCAAACCAAAGGGTAGCTTTCAAGCTGTTTAGCACTAGCGTCTTCTTGAGATGTGGTTGCTGCTAAAGTTTCTAAAACAGGGCGTAGACCTTCGGGCTTGCCGCAGGCATCGCCTTTGATTAAACCTGTCGATGCTGTCCACAACTGGACTTGTAGCTGTTGTTTTTGTGCGTAAAAATACAATGATGCTGCGGCAATTACTGCTTGCTCAAAGTTTTCTGCTTGCCAATTGCCTTCACTGTCAAGGGCAATAATAATCTCTTGTCCACCTGTGATAATTTCTAACTCCCGCACTCGCAAATCGCCATAGCGAGCACTAGTACGCCAGTGAATCAAACGAGTAGGATCTCCAATGCGGTAAGGACGAAGCGATCGCACCAGCCCTGTAGTTGCTGTTTGCAAGGGTCTACCACGAGGATCGCCCCTTGTGCTGTCTTCTTGTCCAATTTCATCAACTAGGGGGCAAGTCGTTAAGGGTAATACAGTCGGATAGACAATCGCTGTCGCAGCACACTCATGCTGACGGCGACACCAAAACAATCCTAAAGGCGCGCCAGTAGAGAGTTCGACTGTGTGCCAGCGATAGATACCCCGACGTTGAGTAGGTTGGTAATATAGCCAACGGTAACTGCTTTTGCCAGGAATTGTTTCGATTGCCTTCTGTATCGGTTTCGCTAAAACAAAAGGCAGTACATCTTCTACTTGCAACAAGCTTACAGACTGTTGTGTGTGATTTTGGATTTCTAATTCTATAGTTAGGTCATCACCTGCCGATACTGGCTGGATGGGAAGGCGAGTGATGGATAGACCGACAAGCGATCGCGGTGGTAAAACTGCTGCTACAACTAAAAGGGCAAAACTAATGCCACTAATTGCATACAGCCAGCCAGCCATAGTATTGATACCAGCCCCAAAAAAACAAATAGCAATTCCCATTAGTACCCAACCGCTATGTGCAGGGGCGCTAGCACGAGTTTCTAACCAGCTGATAAGAGGTTTGATAATTTTCATAGTATTATTTTTTCTCCTAGCACAAGTACCTGGGTACTCAAGGCAATACGGTTAGTATTGAACGCTTTAGTACTTTAGGTAGTGTATCTAGAGAAGTTTGGCTTGAGCGTTGATAATGTCTTAGCTCAGGCTAAGAAATTGTTGGGTTAATTCGCAACAGAATATTCTCTTAACTTTTGGGTGAGTCGCAAGACCTGCCTTTTTTAACGCACAATATTATAAAAATTGAATAATGAAGTGCGATCGCACCCCACGCCCGTAATTAACTATATAAAAATGCCATATTACTAAATAACTCCCAAATCTTGGAGGTTTCCATGACCTCAATACAAACACCATTAGGCGTTGAAACAACTCTACCAGACCATACACAGCTACCAGAATCTGACGGCACTTTCGTGAAAAACCTGCAAGAACATCCTCAAAGTATTTTGCTGACAGATTCTATTGAACCAATCTTGCAGAAGTTGCATCCCGATGGACAATATTGCATTGGTCAAGATAGTGGTATCTATTGGCGAATAACTGAACCACCGGAAAGAGGCGCAGAAGCACCAGATTGGTTTTATGTGCCAAATGTCCCCTCGACTTTAAACGGTCAAGTACGCCGTTCTTATGTATTGTGGCAAGAATACGTTGCACCGCTGATTGTGTTGGAATTTGTCTCTGGAGATGGTACGGAAGAACGAGACAAAACGCCAATTACAGGTAAATTTTGGGTTTACGAACAAGCAATTAGAGTTCCTTACTATGGCATTTATGAAGTGAAGAAAGCCAGTGTCGAGGTATATCAATTGCTGAGGGGTGAATATGAGTTAGTACCAGCTAACGATCGCGGACATTATCCCATTGAACCGATGGGTGTAGAATTGGGAATCTGGCAAGGTCGCTATCAGAATTTAGAATTACCTTGGTTGCGCTGGTGGGACGAGCGAGGTAATTTGCTACAAACAGGATGGGAGCGATCGCATTTAGCAGAAGCAAGAGCCGAACGCTTGGCTAGTAAACTAAAAGAATTAGGTCTTAACCCTGATGAGTTAGTGTAATTATTATGGGGCAAGCAACATACTCACCCCATAAAACTAACCTAGAAATTAAGCAACTACGATATAAGGCGAGTTAATCGCCGCTACACGACCAGCATCAACTAAAGCTTGATAAACGATTGCAGCCACCTCAGCGCGTGTAGCATCGCGGGTGGGGTTGAGTTGTTTGGGATTCGGGTAATTGACGATTATTTGCTTTTGAATAGCCTTTACTACTTCATCCTTGGCATAGTCAGGAATCTTTGCTTGGTCATCGAAAGCTTTGGTGACGGTTTCATCGACAGATAATCCCAGTCCGTTTACCAGAGAGACAATCACTTGCACGCGCTGGATATTTTTGTTAGGAGCAAAGGTATTATCGGGAAAACCAGAAAGAAATAGTCCTTGATATGCCTGCTGAATTACTTTAGATGCCCAGAAATCTGCTGGTACATCCTTAAATTTAATAGCGGCGCGGCTTGACGGTGGGTTGAAAGCTTTAACTACTAAGGCAGTGTATTGCGCTCTTGTCATCGTAGCATCGGGTTTAAAGGTGCGATCTGGAAAACCGTTGATTATTCCCTGTTTGACTAACTCCCGAATAAATGCAGCCGCCCAATGATTACTAATATCGGTTAATTCAATAGTACTGGGTGTTGGGTTGGGTGTCGGCGTTGGTGTTGGCGTTGGTATTGGCGTTGGCGTTGGTATTGGCGTTGGTGTTGGCGTTGGTATTGGCGTTGGTGTTGGCGTTGGTGTTGGCGTTGGTATCGGTACAGGCGTTGGTGTTGGTACAGGCGTTGGTGTTGGTGTTGGTACAGGTGTGGGCGTTGGCGTTGGTGTTGGGGTAGGAACCTGACTATTAATAAACTCGACACTTCCTGTAACTTTAGTCGGATTAATTTGATTACCCACAGAAACCAGTTTGTTAGAACTGGCATTTTGCAAATCGAATTTACCGTTGTTGCGTAGAATATTGCCTCCTGGATTATTGGTACTACCAAGATCCGGTAGGGCAGTTGAAATTACTGTTAAACCATCGTCAGTATTATTTTCACTGAGATTATTACGCAGTATGGGACGCGCACTACCAGAAACGACAATCCCAGAACGGTTTTCAGAAATTTTGTTATCTATAAGTGTGGGTGAGGCTGTATCGCTAATGGCAATACCAAAACCTGTTTTTGAGCAAGTATTCCCTTGAATTTGACCTTTGGAATTTTTAGCGATCGCAATTCCATTAGCTGCATTCTCACTAAACACGTTACCTTGAATAACTGGATTAGCATCACCTGTAGTAAAGACTCCCTCACGCTTACATTGGGTGAAAGTGCAATTAGCAACAGTCGGGGTAGTTGATTCAATCCACACACCGCTACCACGGCTAGCTAAGTTTGTTACAGTCACACCCTTAAGTACAGCGTTATTTTCTAGCACTAAGGTGACATTTTGACCAGCAAAAGTGCGGCTAAGATAAGTACCACTACCTTCGATTAAAATCCCACTACCCTTGTTAGCTTCATTACCGATTATCGTCACGCCAGATGGAACTGTTAAGGGAAAAACTTCACCGCTAGCAGCGTTATAACTTCCTTGTGTTAGTTGAATTTTAGTGTCAGATGTCGCTACCTTCAGAGCTTGGGCGATCGTTTTTAAGGGTGTTTGCTGGCTACCAGAATTGTTGTCACTGCCTGTCGCTGGATTTACGTAAAGAACTTGTGCCATATTTATACTGCTAAAAAATACATAGCCATACTAGCGCTAATGTTTAATTAGTTAGCGATCGCTAACATTTAATTTGCAACATTGACTACCAAATTCACCTAGTAGATTCCGGAAAGCAGGGGATGAGGGGGATGAGGGAGATAGGGGAGACAAGGAAGATGAGGGGGATAAGGAAGATAAGCGGGAGCCAGAAGAATAATAACTGACAACTGACTCTTGTACAGACGCGATTAATCGCGTCTTCGACAACTGACAACTGACAACTGACACTGATAAACTTTAGAAACACTTTGATAGCCTAAAACGATGAAAGCATCTGCTAAGTTCGACTTTGAGGACGAGAAATTTAATGCACCCCCCTCTCAAGTCATACCCTGGTGTCAGATGATTAATCCTCGGTATGGCAGTGATGGTACTCTTCAGCCTTATGGTTTGGCGTTAAAGCTGGATAATGCACATGCTGTTGGCTTTCAGCCAGATGAAAATTGGCAGCAAGTGGAGCATGAATTTAGCTCTGGTGTCGAAACGATTTTACTTAGTACTACTCCACAGTTGGTTATAGTACGCCGAGGCCCTTTGTCTGTCAAAGACCGAGAAACTGGGACTAAATTGGGTACGCTCAAAGAGAATTACGATGCTTTTTTAGCAGATAAAGTTAAATTTAAAACCTTTACTCGCTACCTAATTTTTTTAGTAGGAGAAAATAAAAAGTTTTTACATGAATCACCACTGCAATTAACTCTTAATGGTGCAGCAGGGGCGAGTTTCAGTAAAACTTATTGCGAATACCAACAAGGCAAAGTTATTAGTGGATTCGTTGCTGAATTAGAAAAAGCTTATGCTGTATACCGCAAGCAACCCTTAACACCAAAAGGGCCATTGTTCCAAGCTCACGGTATTTTTAGCCCCATAATTGAGTGTGAAGAAAGAGGCATCGAACCAAATATTGCTTTGGTAGCTTCAACTGTAGACTTTAAACATCCCACAGTCGGAACTTTGACACAATATTTAATTGCTTCTGATTCTCCTGAATCTGCAATCATCTGCAAGACGTTTGAAGAATATAAAGACTTTGGTAAGGAAACCGTAAAAGTAGAATCATCCAAGTTAGCAATGGCTGGTGTTTCTAATTCTTACATTTACGCTGATGAAGATGATTTTGGTTATCCACCATATTAGCGACTGGGGACTAGAGACTGGGAACTAGGGACTGGTAAGAGGGGTAAAGAGGAAAGGTTAAAGAAAGGGAAAAGAACTTTGTTTAATTCCTTTTCTCCTTACCCAATCACCAATCCCTATTCTTTGAGTAGTAAATAATATAGCGAACCATTACCACCTGAGATGCCGGCGCGATCGCCTGCTAATTTGCCAGAACCCATGAAATAATCCACCCGTCCCGGCCCTTTGATGGCGCTACCTGTATCTTGATCGAGTACATAGCGGCTAACAGTACGAGACTCTAGCCTGCCAGACTTAGTAGGATAGGGAAATGAGTTATAAATCAGTGCTAGTGCGCCTGGAGGCATGAGAGACTTATCTGTAGCAATGGAACGCTCTGGAGTGACTGGTACGTTAAGACTACCGCTAGCTTGTGTACCGCCAGTTTCTTTAAAAAAGACAAACCTTTCCCACCGCGGCAGATAATTACTCAACTCCTGCGGCTGTTGCCGGAAATAACTAATCAAACGTGGCATTGTCAAGCCTTCTAAGGGCAGTTTGCCATCTTTTGCCAGTTCTTTACCGATACTAGTCCAAGGGTAATCAGTTCCGCCAGCATAGCCGATAGACGTTTTTTTGCCATTAGTTAACTGAATCTGGGCAGAACCTTGGATGTGTACCATGTATGCATCTAGGCGATCGCGGAACCAAAGCATTTCTAAACCGTGCAACGGGCTTTTATTCCCTAGCAAACCATCTTTACCTTCCAATTCCATCCGTGTTGGATGGGGTTTAGCCCAGCGATCTAAGTCAGGCGGTAAGCGATAAAGCGGATATTTATATACAGAAGTTTTGACACGGCTAGCAGTATAAACAGGCTCATAATAGGCAGTGAATTTAACAGTACCCTTGCCATCATTGCCTACAGATTTGTAAAACACAAACTCTCGCCGTACAGCAGCTTGCAATTGTGCTGGTGATTTAGCACTGACAACTAGTTGGCGAAAACGTACCAAACTCCGACGCACGCGATCGCGGGTAATCCCTGGAACTAGATAGTTTTGATATACTGCGATCGCCTTATCTTTTTCTAGATAACGCAGACTGTTGTCAATTGCCGCCAATAGCGCCTGGCGATCGCCGGGTTTACCTTTTTGACCTAAAATTTGCTCGTCCCAACCCAAACAAGCATACTGGGGCGTACAATCAGTTCCGAGGTTGACAGGTTTGAGCGGCGGTTGTATTTCTGGAGTGCTTGGCGTAACTGGCAACTGTATTTGCGGATTTATCGGTACTGGCAATGGTATGGGAACCTGAGCAACTGCTGACCAGATTGTGTTTACGAAGGCAATTCCTAGACTTAAAGAAGCTAAAGCAAGGGTTTTTCTCATCATTTAGTTGAATCTTTCAACACTAGAGCTAAAAACAGGTTCTACTCGAATTGACACAATTCGGGATGGGCGTACAACCATATACTCCCCTTGAATATTCTTGATCGGTACGCTGATAAAGTCATTAGAAGCAGACTTAGGTACAAGTTCGCCACTATACCATTTTTGAAATTCCTGAATACTCGGAAAACGTACTTCTTCACGATGACCACTTTCCAAAAGGAGGTATACAGCGTATTCATTCGGTGTTCTAGGCATAAGGTTGAATCTTTTAAAACACATTCAACTCATGTTAACCACGTCACCCCAGAATGAAAAGGGTAAGCATACGGGAGCAATAAAAGGATTTCGGGAGAATTGGAAATTAAGAATTCATGACCGATCCACGCCTTTTTGGTTCCCCAGTTGCTAACAAAAGACAACTTGATTTTCGGACTGGACTCATCTGATTGTGACGATTTGGGAAATCAAAGCAACACAGTGGCTTTTCCTCAAACTTCACTTCGCCTATGACGATTGCTTACCTAAAAACAGTTCCCATAAAATCTTAAACTGCGTCTGTTATATTCTTAAGCAATTATTTCTGCCGATACTGTTGCTTATGTCAAGATTAAGGTAAGGACTTAGGCAAGTCATACAATGTTAGGAAATTTACTAGATGGGCGTTATCAAGTCCTGCAAATATTAGGTGGAGGAGGATTTGGCCAAACCTATATAGCCAGAGATACCCACCGACCTGGTTATCCTAAGTGTGTTGTCAAGCACCTTAAGCCTGTCACTCAAAATGCCGAATTTTTGGAAACTGCTAGACGGTTGTTCACTAATGAGGCAGAAATCCTAGAACGACTCGGTCATCACGACCAGATTCCTCGACTTTTAGCCTACTTTGAGGAAAAACAAGAATTTTTCTTGGTACAAGAGTTTATTGAAGGGCATTCTCTGACAGCAGAACTATTACCAGGTCAATGCTGGTCAGAAGACCAAGTGATTCAACTTCTATCACAAATTTTAGAAATCTTGGCGTTTATTCATAGCCATAACGTTATTCATCGAGATATTAAACCGGAAAATATTATTAGACGGGAAACAGATGGCAAGTTAGTGCTAATTGACTTTGGTGCTGTCAAGCAAATTCAATCCCAATTGCTTACAGCTTTTGGACAGATGGCTACTACAATTGCGATCGGTACGCCAGGATATATGTCTACAGAACAGGGGCGGGGCAAACCTAGACCCAATAGTGATATTTATTCTTTAGGTATTATTTGTATTCAAGCGCTGACGGGATTACATCCCCGACAAATTGAAGAAGATCCAGAAACAGGAGAAATTGTTTGGCAGGATCTAGCCAATGTCAGCCCTGCACTCGCAGATGTGCTAACTAACATGGTGCTACACCACTTCCGAAAACGCTATCAATCTGCAACAGATGTCTTGCAAGCGCTTCAGCAAAGTAATGCTGTAATTAACGTTCAATTAACTCAATTACCGTATTTAACCCAACCTTCGCCAATTTCCTTATCCTCACAAAAGACAATCCTCTCTCAAGAACAGTACAGCCGCTTAGAAAGTATACTTTTAGAAATTGTCGGTCCTGTAGCTCGAACGTTATTACGACAAGTTACAGCATCAGCACCGAATAACCAAACATTAATAGATAATTTGGCGCTACATCTACCAGGAAATCAACAAATTGAGTTGAAGAAGCGAACAGCGTTCCTTGTCGAAGCATCTACAAGTAACCCTACTAATAAGCAACAAAGTATCCTACCAACACCATCTCAGGCAATTAGTGATAGTTTTGTCCGTCAATGCGAGCGAGATTTGACCGATTTAATTGGCCCCATAGCAGCTTTTCTTGTCCAAAAAACTCTCAAAACTTCTCCTCAAATTTCTCGTACTGAACTCGTGCAAACTTTGGCAGCACACATTACCGATCCTCAAAAAGCTCAACAATTTCAACAACGCTTACTTGCTTAAGTTTTCAAAACCATAATTCAATCTCACGAATCATAATTACGAATTACTGGTTTTGCTGATTCAGCAGGTTCATCGCTATTTCTAAACTGGCTTTCATTCGGTTAAAAGCTGCTGCTAAACCACCAATTTCATCATGAGACTTTTCTGCAAAATCAGCACTCATATCGCCAGTGCTAACTTGTTGGGCGACTTTTTCAATTTTTCTAATGCGCTGAATCACAGTTTTTTTGATTAAAAAATTAATCAACAGAACGACGATCGCAAAGATTGCAACTAAAAGTCCCATAATTAAATTCCAAGTCCGGTTAGCACTGGCAAAAACATCTTCAGACGGAACAGATATAATTTGGGCAGCAACAATATCGTTGAGTTGCCAGCCAAAACCATTGTCTGTTCCATAACTTGCCAACAGACTTTTAGGAGCGCGATCGGGCGTGGAATGGCATTGTAGGCAATTTTGCTGTTTAATAGCTAATGGTCGCGCAATATAAAATACTTTCCCGTCAGGAAAGTCACGGAAGCCAGAAATTTCTTGAATCTTCGAGTCTTGGCGAAAACGCCCAACTATTTTAGCTTCAAAATCATCAGCTTTATCCCGCAAATTAGTCGGATTCAGAGTTGCTTCTTTATAAAGAAAATTTTGGTATTCTGCATTTTTACGCAAATTTTCAAAAACTTCTGTAGCCGAATATGCAGGTACTGTTTCTGGAATAAATGCTGGTTCTGTTTCTAGCCGCGCTGCTAGTAGAGTATTGATATGATTTTGTGTATAACTTCTGACAGAATTCATCGTTTTGATCAGAATTTGCGCTTGAGAAGTCACTTCATTTTGCGCTTTTTGGTCAAGTACCCTGGATAAAGCGATACCACTCACAAAAATGCTAACTAGAAAAACTAGCATTAAAATTAAATTAAATTTACTACCTATTTTTAAGTTTTTTAACATATTCTTGTGCTAATAAAAGTTTACACATGAAACTAGTATCTTAGTTGGTCTAAAATCACTGATAGCTAGTAGAAAGATATATTTAAAAAAATCAATAAATATTAATTTTTTTGCTGTAAAAGGACTTGTCTTGACTCCAGCCTAGCTTATCTAGATAAAACCTGAAAGCACAATTATTTTCTTAATCATAATTAGTGATGTCTTGGCAATTTTCCCGTCGTTTGTTTATTTTACAGCTATTATGTGGGACTGTTACTGGATGCAAGTCAATACAGAAATCTGAGGGCGTGTTAACCATTGGTGTCATCAATTATGGTGGAAGTGAAGAAATAATTAATAAATTTGCTAAATTTAATAGTCATCTGGCCGAAAAAACAAAAGCACACATTCGGCTAGAGCCTGCTTTTAATGAGAATAAAGCAATTGAGCGTTTAGAGGCTCAAGCTTGGTCATTGGTATTCGCACCGCCAGGGTTAGCAGCTATAGCGATCGCTCGTTACCGGTATCTGCCGATATTTCCTTTAGTCGGTGTTAGCAATTTGCGCTCAATATTAGTCGTTCGCAAAGACAGCCCAATTCAGGACTTAAAACAGTTAGAAGGTAAAACAGTTGCTTTAGGTCAAGCAGGTTCAGCAACAGGATATTATTTTCCGCTTTACAATCTTTATGGGTTGACACTGGCTGAAATATTGTCTGCACCTGCACCAAAAACGGTTTTGGAATGGATAGCCCAAGGAAAAGCTGATGCTGGGGCTATCTCCATCGCAGAATTGAATCTTTACAGTGCTCAGTTACGCGAGACTGAGTTTCGCATACTCTACACAGATCCTCACTATGTTCCAGCTGGTGTAGTTTTAATTGGCTCTAGTGTAGAACGCAACCGCCAAGAATACATTCGCAAAGTCATGAGTCAATTTTCTACAGTTTTGGCTCAAGATGTAGGGTATGTGCCTAATGGGAAAGTCCCAGATTATAAATATATGATTGATGTAGTTAACCGGGTGAAATCAATTACTTCCCAGTTACAAGACAAGCCCGTTCGTCTATTTTGAGTAAACCAAAATATAAAATAGTATTACAAATAGTTTGCATTCAATTATCGTAATTACTATATACTAAAAGTTGCACTGTCAAAATAATTATCCTCATAACGTTGGTATCTATGTATAGAATTCGCTAGCAAAATTTCGTAGCTTCTTTACTAGTTTAAACAGACAAAGAAAATATTTGTCTGGGATAGTTTTGTTTGACTAGGTAAAGAATTTATTCTTGGGTGGCGAGACTTTCTTTTTGTCAATCATTGCTAGCGAATTGAGAAAACAGGAACTTAGTTATGAGTCAAGTGGTTGTAGTTCACTTAGCAAATTTCCATTTCGACTATTACAGCATTATTCCCCACGAAACCAAGCCGCAAGTATTAATACTATGTGATAAAAATGGCTGTTCTTTGCCGTGGTTAGTACCTTACGAGCATCACTTTGGGGTTGTGAACCACATTAATCAAGCGATCGCAACACAACTAGGATGCAATGTAACGGTACTGAAATGTTTCTATGAAGATTACAGTCTAGAAGCCAAAATTGGGTGTAGGGTTTATGCAATGGAAAATCACTCTTGCCAATGGACACCGCCTAAAAATTCACGTTGGATAGGGTTTGAGGAATTAGACAGCCTGAAATTTGTTATTCCCAAACTTCGCCAAGTTCTTAACTCTTGGTTTGCCGAGATTAGTAGTGATAATATTCCAAAAATGCGAGTTCCTTGGGCGCAAGTAGGTTGGTTCGATCGGGCAATAGCCTGGATTAATTTACAACTTAATTTTATAGGTTTCGATATAACTGCTCCAATTCAGCAATTTAAATCTCAAACTCGCTCTTGTCTATTAAAAATCAGTACAAAAAATGGAGATATTTACTTCAAAGCGACATTTGGTGTATTTGTTAATGAAACTATATTAACTAAGTCGATTGCCGAATTTTATCCTCAACACTTACCTGAATTGCTTGTTGTAGATACACAAAAAAGCTGGATGTTAATGCGCGATTTTAGAGGCAAGCATCTGGGAAAGACTCAAGATATTTTTTATTGGCAGAAGGCACTAAACTTGTTTGCGAAAATGCAAATTCAGGCTGTAGCTCAGGTAGAACAGTTGCTAGCTATTGGCTTTCCTGACCGAAGAACTGAGCAAATTATTAACCAGATTGAACCACTATTTGCAGATAACTCAGCCATACTAATACCGCAAAACGCTCCGCGTCTTTCGGTTGATGAAATAGAGACATTACGTTCTTTAATTCCTCAATTAAGAGTAATGTGTTATGAATTAGCTATGTGTGGTATACCCCAAACTTTGGTACACGGCGATTTTCACTGCGAAAATGTAATTCTTACTGATGAAAGATTTATCTATTTCGACTGGTCTGACGGTGCTCTCTCTCATCCCTTTTTTGATGCAGTTTTCTTTTTGCAGGATATTACACAACAACTTCCCGATATCATTGATATACAAGTAAGTCTACGCAATGCATATCTAGAGCCGTGGACAGTTTATATGCCGATAGAGCAATTAATTTCTGTGTTTGCTAAAGCGGAACCATTAGCTTATCTTTACTATGCAGTTGTTAGTTACGAAATCACTCAAAGTCTTGAAGTATCTCATAGATGGGAAATGGAAGAAGCAGTTCCTTATTGGCTGAAAAAGTTATTATCTTGTATTCAGGAGATAGAATAAAGAAACTCAATAAATAAATTATCATGAGCGTAGCTTTTGATATTAGTCATCATTTCTTTGTCAACTATGGAATATTTTTTTAAAAAAACAATTTAAATCTTGCTAGCTGAGTTTCAATCGCCCCTTTGAGGATTTTATTCAGTTCTTTACTGTCTTTAAATTGCAAAATTTGCTGCGTTGGTAAGTCGAAAGGAAATTGCCCGTCGATGTCTGAGCGTTGCATGTGTGCTAATAAAATTTGTTCTGAACGCTTACTCCCAATGGCATAGCCAATTTCAACACAGACATTGGGGCTGAGAATCAATTGGGCGGTTTCTTTACCCTCGATACTAGCAATGGGTGTGGTATCTGCAATAAATAATAAACTCTTACGGATTTTTCGCATAATGGTACGACTTAGCCGCAGAGGAGCATTGCTAGGACGATAAGATTCTATTAATGATAGAGGGAGACGCGATCGCACATTTAAAGATTCTAAACTCTTTTGCAATCCCTCTTTTAGGGCATCACTCGCGGCGGCATACTCAGTTTGATAGCACAAAAAAATTGTTGGATCTAACTGAGCTAACAAGGCTTGTTTGGTGAAATAAATTTCATGACTGATCAAATCAATGTTAGCTACACAATAGCCACCACTACCTTCTATATAAAACTCAACATTTTCCCCTTCCAGATAGCGCCCAAACCAAGTTGATTGCTTTACTTCGTCGCTATCTTCTAAAAAGTCAGCTCGCATTGCCGATCTCAGCAGGCTTTTTTTACTGAGGCGAATGTCTGGCGGACGTTTTTCTAGTTCTGCGATCGGCTCATAATCCTGAAGATACCATGCTCTGAGCGCAATAATTGACATAAGGCGCTATTTCAAATATCTCTTGCTATTCAACTTTGTACAAGTTTATACCATTTTGGATTGGGAATCGCTTTCTATATTCGAGCTACCTAAATCCATCTGTTGCGATCGTTTTTCAAATTGCTATTACACCTTGGCGTACCCTTAAATACAACAACACCCAAGCTTCTACTAGCTTCGATTACTTCCTCCCCTTGTTTATTCTAGCCAGGGATGTACTTTCTTCCATCACTATAAACAAGCAATGAAAACCAGTTACAGCGCCCCCTGATTTTCAATAATTTGAGGAAATATCAGCGTTCGCGTTGGGTGTTGTTGGGTTTGGGCGAGACAGACATATATCAAACAGCGTCTTTTACCTCTTTTCGTTTCAATCTAGCTGTTGCATCTGCCAGGGAAGCTTTATTTAGCTTCAATTATTAAATTAACACTTACTAAATTAATCTAGATTTTTTTGCAAATAAACTTTACTTTCAAAGCGAATGAAAGTCGATCTAGCTTGAAATCAACTTACAGATAAATGCTAACTTTTTATCTTTAGCAACCGATGTGATGATTCCAGCCAATAGTTATAGAGCTGATTAAAAGAGTAATCGATTTATCGGATTATTTTGAACTGAGAAGCGATCGCTGATTTTGGAGATAATAGACGCACCCAGACTCATATTTAAGTTGCGTTTCTAAAGACCTTAGATGAAGCAGCCATTTTACGACTGGTTTTTCACTATGGTGTCACAATTATGATTGCTGCTGCAAAGCGCGATGCCTTCTCTTTGGGAGACGCTACCGCCTAGCTTGCTTCCACAAAGTGGTACGGCAAATAGCTAAGGCATCCACGCAAACTTACCAGAATAGAAATGTTTTGATGTTGCCAGCACTCTCAACTACTGGAATGAACTGTAGAGAAAGAATCTTACCAAATCTACCCCAAAGCAGCAAGCTAGTAATAAAGCTATCAGCTATCAGCAGTCAGTTAACGACGGCTGAATGCTGATAGCTATTTAAGCCATTTGATTTTCAATCGCCCACCGCGCTAGTTCAGTGCGGTTGTGGAGATTGGTTTTGCCCAACATGTTGGACACATGGCTTTCAACAGTACGTTGACTGACATTTAATTCTTCAGCAATTTCCCGGTTAGCTAAACCTCTAGCTACAAACTGCACAACTTTTAGCTCGGTTGGGGTTAACTGCACATCGAAAGGTACTTGGATGCGGGAACCGTTTTCTCCTCCTTTGGCTTGGTGTTCTTTCCAGCGGATGGTTTGTTTCAGCGAAGATTCTACTTGCGCTACGAGTTCTTCTGGTTCAAAGGGCTTGACCATATATACATCAGCACCTTTATTTAGCCCTTTGACTCGGTCTGCACTTTGTCCTTTGGCTGAAAGGAAGAGAACGGGAATCCAGCCAGTACGTTCATTTTGCCGAACTTGTTCGACAAAAGTATATCCGTCCATTTCGGGCATCATTACGTCACAGATGATCATATCTGGAACTTCTTGTTCTAAGACTTCCAGAGCTTCTCGTCCGTTTTCAGCAGTGATGACTTCATATCCTCTGAATTCCAAATAATCCTTCACCAGCAAGATGAGGTTAGGGTCATCATCAATTAATAGAAGTCGTTTGTGATCTTTCATGCTGGGCTCTTTCATAGCAGTGGCACTTGTCGCGCTTCGGTCCATCAAGGTCTTGAATGGTTATCCTCTATCGTGGATTATCGAGATGTTGTTCTTTTTCCCACTTAACTTGCCTTTGCTTCCTCGAAGTCTCAAAAGTGTTGATTACTTTCTAGGAGACCACTAGCTCATTGGCAAAAGTCCAGTAAGGATACGTAGAGCAGTAGTGTTTATAATGCGCTATTATATATCCCTTTGAAAGTAGCGGGTGGAAAAACACTGATTAAATAATAATCCTTCTAGTTCACAAGTAAGTATTGGCTTAAGATGACCCTAGCTACTAAACAACCCGCGCTTTCATTGGCTTACTGCTTTACTATATCCTTTGGATGTTAAGCCTCTATCAATCGATCGCAAGCAAGTAAGGGAGTTTCCGGCAAAGGATGGGTCAAAAATGCATATTCTTCCACCACCCGATTGCCGATCGAGTGTTCTTGGACAATCCGCTCAATAACTTCCGGGTTTGCTTGGCGATACCAGACACCATCAGGGTAAACAACCATTATCGGCCCAGAACAACAAACTCGCAAGCAGTTGGCTTTGGTTCTAAAGATGCAAACGGGAAGACTTTCATGCGGGCGATCGAGTTTTAGCTCTTTCAGACGCTTTTTTAGGTATTCCCAAGATTCAAGACTAGCTTGTTTTGAACAGCAATTAGGAACTGTCTGGTCAGCACAAATAAAAATATGTCGTTGAATTTTTGCAAGTCCTAGAGTTTCTACACACTTACTGAGGGCTTTATTGTCCAGATTTTTAGTGGTTTTGGGGATTTTACGGCTGGGCTGGATCACTGTATTGTTACTCATTGAGCGGCTCCCTGATTACAGTTCTATAACAATTTCCAAGCTTTGCAAATAAAGTTGACCATATAAAAATATTCGTAACTTACGCAGGAGAACCCGCAAGCTCTAAATAATTAGGTATTTATTCTTAAGTGAGTCTGCTATTACCTAGTTCGGGAACCCGTACACAAGGAATTATTGCCATTACATGCTATCGTTCGGTAAATTAGCACTCAGGAGTTGAGAGTGCTAACTCTGGAGAAATTTATATGGCAGCTGTATCTCTAAGCGTATCTACAGTTAAACCTTTAGGCGATCGCGTTTTTGTAAAAGTGAGCGCCTCTGAGGAGAAGACCGCAGGTGGTTTGTATTTGCCCGACACCGCTAAGGAAAAGCCCCAAGTAGGCGAAGTAGTAGCCCTTGGTCCTGGCAGACGTAATGATGACGGTAGCCGTCAGGAATTGGAAATCAAAATTGGTGATAAGGTGCTGTACTCCAAGTACGCTGGCACCGACATCAAACTCGGCACCGAAGAATATGTACTGCTCTCTGAAAAAGACATTTTAGCAGTCGTTGCCTAATGGTCAGTCGTCAGTAGTCAGTAGTCAGTGGCAAATGACAACTGACAACTAAACAACTAAACAACTAAACAACTAACAACTGACAACTAACAACTAAACAACTATGGCAAAGCGCATAATCTACAACGAAAACGCCCGTCGCGCCCTAGAGCGAGGGATTGACATCCTGGCTGAGGCTGTAGCTGTTACCCTTGGTCCCAAAGGTCGTAACGTAGTCCTAGAAAAGAAATTTGGCGCACCCCAAATCGTTAATGACGGTGTAACTATCGCTAAAGAAATCGAATTAGAAGACCATATTGAAAATACTGGTGTGTCTTTGATTCGTCAAGCTGCTTCTAAAACCAATGATGCAGCAGGCGACGGTACTACCACTGCCACCGTTTTAGCCCATGCGATTGTCAAAGAAGGCTTGCGGAACGTTGCAGCAGGTGCTAACGCGATTTCGCTGAAGCGCGGTATCGATAAAGCTACCAGCTTCCTGGTAGATAAAATTGCCGAACACGCTCGCCCAGTGGAAGATTCCAAAGCTATTGCCCAAGTTGGTGCAATCTCAGCTGGTAACGATGAAGAAGTCGGTCAGATGATTGCCCAAGCAATGGACAAGGTAGGTAAGGAAGGCGTAATTTCCCTAGAAGAAGGGAAATCTATGACTACCGAGTTGGAAATCACCGAAGGGATGCGCTTTGATAAAGGCTATATCTCTCCTTACTTCGCAACCGACCCAGAGCGGATGGAAGCGATTTTTGATGAGCCTTTCATACTGCTGACCGATAAGAAAATTGCTTTGGTACAAGACCTCGTACCAGTATTAGAGCAAGTTGCTCGTGCTGGTCGTCCTTTGGTGATTATCGCCGAAGATATTGAAAAAGAAGCTTTGGCAACTTTGGTGGTCAACCGTTTGCGCGGTGTACTCAACGTTGCTGCTGTCAAGGCTCCTGGCTTTGGCGATCGCCGCAAAGCTATGCTAGAAGATATCGCTGTATTGACTGGCGGTCAATTAATCACTGAAGATGCTGGTCTGAAGCTGGAAAACACCAAGATAGATGGTTTGGGTAAAGCTCGCCGTATCACCATTACCAAAGACAACACCACAATTGTTGCCGAAGGTAACGAAGTTGCAGTCAAAGCTCGTGTTGAGCAAATTCGTCGTCAAATCGAAGAAACCGAATCTTCCTACGACAAAGAAAAGCTGCAAGAACGTCTGGCTAAACTCTCTGGTGGTGTAGCTGTGGTGAAAGTGGGTGCAGCTACCGAAACCGAAATGAAAGACAAAAAGCTGCGCTTAGAAGACGCTATCAACGCTACCAAAGCTGCTGTAGAAGAAGGTATCGTCCCTGGTGGTGGTACAACTCTAGCTCACCTCACTCCTGTACTGGAAGAGTGGGCAAACAGCAACCTCAAAGGTGAAGAGTTAATTGGTGCTTTGATTGTAGCTCGTGCCTTACCTGCGCCTCTGAAGAGAATTGCTGAAAACGCTGGTCAGAATGGTGCTGTCATCGCCGAACGCGTTAAAGAAAAAGAATTTAACGTTGGCTACAACGCTGCTACCAACGAATTCGTTGACTTGTTAGCCGCTGGTATTGTTGACCCTGCTAAGGTGACTCGTTCTGCTTTGCAAAACGCTGCTTCCATCGCTGGCATGGTGTTGACAACCGAATGTATCGTAGTTGACAAGCCTGAACCTAAAGACGGCGCTCCTGCTGCTGGTGCTGGCGCTGGTGGCGACTTCGATTACTAATACTTTATAGTCCTCTGTTTGTAAAATAGCTGCTTCCATAAGGGAAGCGGCTATTTTTTTATGGGAATATTTTTGGAGTGAGGACAAAATAGAGATTTGAGTTACGACAACGCTTGTAAATATTTAGCTGAACAGTATCCAACTGAGTTTGTCCGCTGGTTGCTTGGGGTAAAAGTGCAAAAAATTGAAGTATTAAAAACGGAACTCACACTTGAACCAATACGCGCAGATTCCGTGACATTTTTGCAAGCAGCGAACCAAATTTTGCACATCGAATTTCAAACCTTGGCGATATCTAACCCGCCCCTTAATTTCCGAATGCTTGATTATTCTGTGAGATTGAAGCGCCAATACCGATGTCCTGTAACCCAGGTATTAATCTTTTTGCAGGAAACTAATAACGAAGTGGCTTTCACAGAAGAATATCGAGATGAGACAACAATTCATCACTATCGGGTAGTTCGTTTATGGGAGCAAGATTCAGAGTTATTTTTGACTAATTCAGCACTATTACCTCTAGCAAGTTTGACACGAACTAACTCGCCGCAATCTTTACTGGCACAAGTAGCCGAACAAGTCGCTAAAATTTCAGATAGGGAGAAGCGACAAAATATTGTGGGTTGTGTAGAAATTCTTGCGGGTTTGCGATTTGAAAAAGATTTAATTCGTCAATTATTACGGGAGGATATTATGCGCGAGTCTGTCATTTATCAAGATATTGTTCAAAAGGAAGCATTTAAACTGATTAGCCGTATGCTTAGACGGCGCTTTGGCGATCTTGATACATCATTAGTTGAGCAGGTGCGTAATTTATCTGCTGAAGAATTGGAAAATTTAGCGGAAGCGTTATTGGATTTTTCGCAAGTAGCTGATTTAGTAGCTTGGTTAAACCAGCAAGAGCAAGCTTAATATAATTTTGAAAGCTGCTATTTGGAAGTTAAGCTAGAGGCAAGTTTTTATAAAAGTATAAATATCTGCATCTATGTCAGCCTTAACAGATGCTCTAGATAGAATCCTCTGTTGGTTAGAAGACCACGAAGATTTAGACTTTGCTCGTTTTGAATCCTTACAACCTGGACTCACATATGAGGAAATTGAAGAAAAAGTAATTGATTTACTGCCTTTTCATTTACCTAAAGAAGTTTATGAACTTTACCAATGGGGTAATGGAGCTTGGGTTGGCGAGAAATACTGGGCAAGATTTTTTGAAGATTATGTATTTCTTTCATTAGAATCTGCACTAGTCAAATATTGTGATTTAACTGCAATTAATAAAGAAGATGATTCTTGCGTAATCATTATTAAATCAAATTGGAACTTGCAATGGTTTCCAATTTTTGAAGATATTAATGGTCGAGGTTATTATGTTGTAGTTATTAATGAAGTACAAAATGAAACAACACCAATATTACAAATAAGTTTTGAAGAGATATACGATCCATATATCATATATCCTACTCTAACTAAGATGATGCTTGCGGAAACTGAATGTTATGAGGCTGGTATATACTCGAATAAATCTTATGGAGAAGGACAAGATATTCGTAGTAAATACCAAGAAATACCCCTAAGAATTTGGCGAGTTGAACAAACAGATTTTTAATAGTTGACAATTTAAATAAATACAAATCTACTTGATTACTAACAGCGATTAATAAAATCTTCAGGCTCAATATCTGCTTGCTTTAAAATTGCACGTGATGTTCCTTCTGGCATATCACCAGAATGGTTGGGAATAGTAGTATAACGATTAGTCTCAGGATTAAACCAAATTTCATGGCTACCTGCGGCTTGACGAGAAAAAATAAAGCCAAAAGTTTTCAAAATTTTGATAATCTGTCTATAGCTAAATCCAGCTAACCGACCCATGAATTTACTACTGACCTATAACTAAAGGATAGTTAAACTGTTCGGCTATTGGTTGCAAGTAATCTGCTTCCTTATCTTCAGACTGTGCTTCTAATAACTTACGTGCTACATCACGAGCTATTTCTAAAGTTTCAGCAACTGTCCGCCCTTGAGCTACTAAACCTTGAAGCTCATCGGATGTTGCTAAATAAACGCCTTCTGGTAATTTCTCAATGTGGATGTTTAAGAATCTTTCCATTTCTTTTATAAAGTTATTAATTTATCATTCACTGTAATCTTTATAATAAAGCTTTTTTCAACTCAAGCGATCGCGCCATTATTACAACTTTTTTAGCGTCTTTGCATCTAGTGAAATCAGTAAAAAAATAATGTTAAGTTGCAGGTAAAATAAAATTTCATTTTGATAGATGATTTGCAACTCGCAAACAGCAGAAGGCTGGCATGGCAAACTGAACTTAGTCTATGCCGATCGCCTAAATACCACCCAGCTAATTTACGATCGCCATCAAGCACCGCTAAAGGTGCAACGCCCCTTTTATCCAGAGGGCAAACAAGTTTGTCATAGCGTAATTTTACATACCGCCGGGGGAGTTGTGGGAGGCGATCGCCTATCCCTAAATTTTCACCTCCAACCTCATGCACAAGCCTTAATTACCACAGCCGCCGCCAGCAAGATATATCGCAGTAACGGCTTGGAAGCTAGACAAACCATTGAAATACAAGTGGATGCTGGTGCTTGTTTAGAATGCTTGCCACAGGAAACAATTTTATTTAACGGTGCGAATTATCGGCAAGATTTACGGATAGAATTAGCAATCAAAGCCAATTATTTAGGCTGGGAAATTACTCGATTTGGTCGCAGTGCTAGAGGAGAAAAATTCTTGCAAGGAGAATGGCGATCGCATACCGAAATTTGGCAGCAAGGCGTTCCCTTGTGGATCGACCGACAATGGTTACCGGGTAGCGAAGATGTTTTCTACAGTCCCCACGGTTTGTTTGGGAAACCAATAGCAGGTAGTCTAGTTTGGATTGGAAGTCCTGTTTCAGTAGAAATCATCGAAAAAACCCGAAGTTTGTGGAATGGTGAAGGTGAAGCAGGTGTTAGCCACCTACAAAATGGATTTTTGTGTAGATACCGTGGTTCTTCTACATCCGAGGTGAGAAACTGGTTTACAGCTGTTTGGCAAATGCTGCGAGTTGATTTTTTAAATCGTGGTAATTGTATACCAAGAGTTTGGCAGGTTTAAATCACAGAGGAGAGAAGAATGCAACTTACGCCGCAAGAAAAAGATAAGCTGTTAATTTTTACAGCGGCGCTACTAGCAGAAAGACGTAAGGAAAGAGGTTTGAAATTAAATTATCCAGAAGCTATTGCTTATATTTCTGCTGCTATTTTAGAAGGTGCTAGAGATGGGCAAACTGTAGCAGAATTGATGAGTTATGGCACAACTCTATTGACACGGAATGATGTGATGGAAGGAATACCAGAAATGGTGCATGAGGTGCAGGTGGAAGCAACTTTTCCTGATGGCACAAAGTTGGTGACAGTACACAGTCCGATTCGTTAATAAAAAGAATTTAAGATAGAAAAATAGAATATAGGGCAAATAGAGGTAACGATATGGTGTCACCATACCGATTAACATCAGTTAAAATTCAAGGTTATCGACCTTTTAGAAATTTTGAAGCGCCATTACAACCACTAGAAATTATTGTTGGTGCTAATGGTGCTGGTAAATCTAGTTTGTTTGAATTCCTGAAATTTTTACGAGAAAGTTTATCTCAAGATATACCAGCAGAAATAGTCCCTGATTCTATTGGTCAACAAATTTTTCATATTCCAGGCCCGGCTAAGTTTCAATGGGATATAGAAATTGATACAGGTCGTCCAGTTGGTATTAGATATTTAGGCGAACTTATGGGACCTGTTGGTCGCACTCAAGTTTCTTATGAACGTGTAGAATCATCTAAACCTTTTAGTGATAAATACACTAATCCATATATATATATGAATATTCAAGGTAACAGAGGTGTTGTTCAAGACCCTGATACCGGAAAATTTGCACAGCAAGAGATAGCGCTAAAGCGACCTAATCAGCTTGCTTTAAGCGCAATGACAAATCCATCACTTGAAGCTTTATATAATTTACGTGAATATATTCGTGAGTGGAAGTTTTATAGTTCTTTTAATATAGCAAATTATAAAATTCGCAAATCAGTTCCGATTGAGCAAGAACCTGTTTTACGTGAAGATGCAGGCAATTTGAGTTCAATTTTGCATTATTTAATGACTGAACATAGAGCGGCATTTGATGAACTACAACAACATTTGCGTTCTGTGATTCCTGGTTTCAAGGGGTTGACAGTAAAAGCTCGTGGTGGCCCAGGTGAAGTTATAGCTTTTTGGCAGGAATCAGGGATTGATGAAGACCTTAGTCTTGCTGATTTATCAGATGGCATTTTGCGTTTAATTTGTTGGATTTGTCTTTGCGTACAGCCAAATCCACCCTCTTTAATTTGTATTGATGAACCCGATCAAGGAGTTCACCCTAGGACACTTCCTGTTCTTGCTGGTTTATTTGAAAAAGCTTCTGAACGCACTCAAATTTTCTTAGCTACTCATGCTTCTTACTTCTTAACCCAATTTGATATATATCAAATTGCTGTACTCAGAAAGGAAAATGGAGAAGCCAAGTTTATTAAACCTAGTAGTTCTCAAGTATTAATAGAAATACTCAAAGATTTTGGCTCGGATGAAATAGAACAGTTGCACCGCAGTGATGAATTGGAACGGCTGCCATGAGAGTTTTGATTTATGTAGAAGGGCCATCTGATAAGTTAGCAATGCAAGCATTATTAGGAAGTTTAATAGATGATAAATTTCAACAAGGTATCAGCATTGAATTTTTTCCTGTTAAAGGAAGTGATAATAATAGAGGAGGAGATGCAAAAAAAGATTTACTAACAAAGACTCCAATAACAGCAATCAATATTATCCGCAATCAACCAGATTCAATCGTAGTAGTTATGCCAGACTTATATCCCAAAAATAAGGGTTTTGAGCATGAAACAGTTCAAGAGTTAGAAAATGGTATTATAAATATTTTTAATCAAACATTACAGTCTAAAGAAATTAATGATAATCGCTTAATAGAGCGTTTTAGAGTTTTTTGCTTTAAACACGATCTAGAAGCATTAATTTTAGCTGCTGAGTCTGAATTAATCGATGTACTTGGTATTCAGACTATGCCGATAACGTGGATAAGACCAGTTGAGGAACAAAACCATGATGTTCCACCTAAAAGAATTGTAGAAACAATTTTTCAACAATGTGGCAAGAAATATCTAGGCTCTGTAGATGCACCAAGAATATTAGGAAGTGCTAGATATCAGGATATTGCAGAATTATGTCCTCAAGCTTTCAGACCTTTTGTGGATTTTTTGGAAAGTATTTAAATAAGTAAAAAAAATATAAGTATGATTCCTGGAGAAATCATTACACCAAAAGGTGAAATTGAACTTAATGTTGGTCGTCTTATTATCAGATTGCGAGTGTCTAATACAGGCGATCGCCCCATACAAGTCGGTTCTCACTTTCATTTTTATGAAGTGAACGCTGCCTTAAATTTTGATAGAGAACAAGCTAAGGGAATGCGCCTTGATATCCCCGCAGGAACCGCAGTTCGCTTTGAACCAGGCGACGAAAAAGAAATCGCCTTAGTACCTTTAGTTGGTACTCGCCAGGTCTACGGCTTTAACGGCAAAATCAACGGTAATCTTTAAAATTGTTGGCATCTATCTGTGTTTAATTCTTGGAGCAAGAAAAATATCAAATTCCCAGAAAAAATTAATTTGTCCAAGAATTAAAGCTAGATTGTTTCTCGATTTTCTCCTTTTTTACTCTGACTGAATTGGATTATCTCTGGGATTTACCAACCTCAGCAGTTTTTGCTTAATTTGAGTATCGAAAACATCCCATTTCATTTTCGCATAGGCGGAATTTTCGTTACTGCCAGACAAGAAACCCATCGGAATTTCAAAGCCACCAGCGCTGGTGCGTCCACCTCCAAAAAATCGCCCTGTGCTATCTTGCCCAAAGGCTTCTTTGATGAATTCGTCAGGATCGAGAGTGAGTTTAGTAGTTCTCAAGGAACCAATTACTACTTCTAATTCATCATCTTCATCGTGAACAATGCCGTAAACGACTGCCGTGTGGACGTTTTCTTCAGTAACCAGAAAATCAGCGGCTTGGGGAATGGCATCGCGATCGTCGTAACGTAAATAACCAACGCCAGCAATGGAAAAGTTATTTTGTACGATCCGATTTTTTAGCGATCGCTCGATTACATCCATCACCCGCTTAGAACGATTTGCCTGTAAAATCGCGTTCAGCAGTTGGGCATCGTAAAATCGACTCAGATATGCAGCTGCCATAAAGTCATCTTCTTGCGCTTGCATCAGCCGATTGGTATCCGATCGCAAACCGTGCATCAAAGCTGTAGCACATTTGACATGTTGACCTATACTGCTATCTAAGGTCAGCAATCCCGCTTGCAAATACTGTGTAAAAATCGTTGCAGTTGCTCGCACATAAGGACGGATATCAACAAAATCTGCCTCAAGTTCTGACTGTAAACTGTGATGATCGATGACTGCTATTAGTGGAATATTTGCCTGCTGCACGCATGACAATAGCTGACTTGTCGTCCCCTGATTATCAATCAAGACAAAACCTTGATATGATGAAAAATCTTTGCTTTTTAAGGTTTGCAATGTCCAGCGTTGAGCGGGTAAATTAGTCAGCTTCACCAAGGCAATATTCTCTTGGTGGCTTAAAGCGCCAGCATAAATAATTTCACATTTGATGTCGTATTGCTGGGCAATTAGCTGATAAGTCCAAGCAGAAGAAAGAGCATCAGGGTCAGGAAAATCTTGCAGAATTATCAGATGGCGTTCGTGTTGGTGTGCTAAAAAAGTCTTTCGCAGTTCTTCTGACTTCTGAGAAGCCAAAGAATTGCTACGCTGACCTAGATAAATACCTACTCCGTCACCTGTGGATGCTGGCAAAGATGGCTTAGTAAGTGGCATTTCAACTACTTCTTTATCTATCTCACCATCTTCAGGGTACGGTTCTGTATTCAATGACAATTTCTCAGACTGCTTAAAAGAAGAATTCAATTGCATAGCAAACGTTTTTGTTAAGTGTGAGGCTCCGTTAATTTATTAAGAAAGATTACAACCAGCACTTTACTGATTTAGCCACACATATCGATCTTCGCAAAAATTTAGGAACATGTGGATACATATCTAGGTCTATTTTTTTTCTCAATCGAGCCAGTCAAAAATTTACTAACTTGATGCAGACTACCTCAGGGCTGGAAACAAAGACTTTTGGCTTTTTGGATTCCATCTCAAACAGATATATATCTTTTGACCTATCAGTAATCCTTATTTATTTTTTCAATCAAATTACTCCACTTGGGGAGCCACCCCCGTGGGCGGGTTTACCACGCCACTTGCCACAACCAGGGGAACCGCTGTAAGGCAATGGCTCGACTTGAGGGGAGTGGCGTGAAACCCCTCACTAGCGCTGCCTCACCGCAGTGGCTCCCCTTGCTAGAAGACTCGCGCTTCGCTCTTGAAATCGAATTAGGGAGTGACGCTCCTTCCTGGCTAACGCAATCGACGCAAAGAGCGTTAAGACTGCCTCCCCAACCCACTGGCTTCTCAACGGGGAACCTCCACACGGAAGTGTTTACCTTTATGTTGGTGGCTCTAGGTACGCCGTTGGTGGTACTGGGGACTGGGAAACATCCCAAAATTTGGGAGGGTCAAAGCAGAATTCCATAATTTTTCGTTTTATAATCCAATCCCCAATCCCTAATCCCCACTCTCTGCGGTCGTGGGGGCCCCGAGTTCCCCAGTCCCTTTTACGAGAAAATCTGAGACATTAGCAACCTTTTGCAAAATTTTCAGGTATAATGTAAGACTGTTGATTTATTTAGCGATATATTTGCACACTACTTCCACAGCCCTTTATAGAGAATATCCCTTACAAGCTGTAAATACTGTATCCAATACAAATTTACTCACTCACTCTAATTATATTTACAGCCGAGTCTTATCTGCCATCCGACGCAGACAGACATTTCAAGGTAAATATACAATAGCGGCATCTCAAACAGACGATGCTGGCAGTGTTATGTCGATCTGTTTGATTTTAACGTCAAAGACCTATAACATATTTTTGCCACTCTTTATGCAATCCACTCTTAAGATGCTTGCTAACCTCAAAATAGAGGCTGCTATACGGTTGGCGAGGGGAATGACGTAAAGGCATGTGTGCTTCATGGGGTGTACGGTTACCCTTTTTAACATTACAGCGAACACAAGCCGTGACAATGTTCTCCCAGGTATCGCCCCCGCCACGCGATCGCGGGATTACATGGTCTAACGTCAACTCATCACCGAGGTAGCCGCAATATTGGCAAGTGTGTCCGTCACGGTGCAAAATATTGCGACGAGTGAGAGGCATTTCCTTATAAGGAACGCGCACGTAATGTCGTAATCGAATTACGGTTGGCAACGGAAAATCAGAGTAAAGAAATTTGCCGTTGTGTTCAACGCGTTCTGCTTTGCCTTTAATTAATAAAACCGCAGCCCGACGCCAGCTCGTGATATTGAGCGGTTCGTAAGAGGCGTTTAGGACTAAAACCTTCCCCATTGATTAGCGCTCAAGGTATTAGTTTTACATATATTAACACAGATATACTCTCATTGGAAGATGAGAATAAATTATACTTCCGGAATAATTCAAAAATTCATGTTTAGTTATAGATAATAATGTGCTGCAAAGCTTGATTAAAGCTAAACTTTCAGCAATTTATATCAGATGAAAAAATATAGCCTTTTTATTTATCATCATCCCTTAGTAGTAAAAATAACTTATAAATGATGACTGGAGGAGATGAAGAGGACTAGAGAAGGAGAAAGAGAAAGGTTTGGATCTGGGCTTTTCTGTTTTCCTTTTATTCTTTGCTCAAACGAAGCCTGTTACTTACCCTTTTTCCTTTAAAATGCCCTCAAGGCTTTGATTTTTGACTTATTATCTAAGAGCAAATCAGTATAATAAATAACCTTTTGAGTCGATCGGTGGTGTGAAAGGAGAAAGTAAAAATGTTAAGCGGTAAACCAACCCCTAATATTACTTATAATCAACAGTGCGATACCTATGCTTGGTTCTCACAACGTGCTTGGGTGGAAATCGATCTAGGGGCTTTATCGCACAACATACAACAAATAGTGCAGTTTTTATCACCACGTACTCAGTTGATGGCAGTGGTAAAAGCTGATGCCTATGGACACGGAGCAATAACAGTTGCTCAAACTGCATTACAATCGGGAGCTAGTTGGTTGGGAGTAGCCACAGTTCCAGAGGGTATTCAATTACGGGAAGCCGGGATTAATGCGCCAATTTTGATTTTAGGGGCGACTCATACACCAGAGCAAATTCACGCGATCGCTCAATGGGAACTTCAGCCAACTTTGTGCAGCCCCAAACAAGCGCTAATTTTTTCCAACGTTTTAGAAACTATCCAGCAAGATTCCCCCATACCTGTACACATAAAATTAGACACGGGAATGTCTAGGCTAGGAACAAACTGGCAGCAAGCAGCTGAATTTGTCCAGTTAGTGCAGCGCTTACCTCATCTTGTCATCAAAAGCATTTATTCTCATCTAGCAACAGCAGATAGTCCTGATACTACGATGATGCAAGAACAGCATAGAAGATTTGAGGAAGCGATCGCCCAAATCAAAGCAATGGGAATTAAAATACCTTGCCTGCACTTGGCAAACTCAGCCGCAACCCTTACAGATTCAGCATTACACTATGATATTGTGCGCGTCGGTTTAGCAGTTTACGGACTCTATCCAGCTACTCATTTACAAAATCTCATCAAACTCAAACCAGTTTTACAGCTGAAAGCACGAGTTACCCAAGTTAAAACAATTGCCCCTGGAACTGGTGTCAGCTATAGTCATCAATTCATCGCCCACAAACAACTTCGGCTGGCGGTGGTAGGAATTGGTTACGCTGATGGTGTCCCGCGCAGTCTTTCCAACAACTTACAGGTATTAATTCGCGGTCAGCGAGTGCCACAAATCGGCACAATTACAATGGATCAGTTAATGCTGGATGTGAGTGCTTTCCCAGATTTACAAGAAGGGGAAGTAGTGACTTTACTGGGAGAACAAGGAAACGAACAAATCTCTGCTGACGATTGGGCAGAAAAATTAAACACCATTTCTTGGGAAATTCTCTGCGGTTTTAAGCATCGTCTGCCTCGCGTCGCAGTAATGTAATTAAGTCTTTAGCCTATTTCAATTAAAAATTTGTTATGCTAGTATAGTTGACTGATGCGGATGTGGCGGAATTGGCAGACGCGCTAGATTTAGGTTCTAGTTCCGAGAGGAGTGAAGGTTCAAGTCCTTTCATCCGCACTAACTGAAAAGTTTAGATAAATTAAAGGTTTTAGACTTAGGTCTGAAACCTTATTTTTTGACTATATTAATATCTCTGATGAAATCATCCTATGATTCATGACCAAGCCCCATTGGGGCGGGGTGCGGCGCAACGGGTGTTGGGTGTGGGGAAGAAATAGCCCCAACAACCGCTATTGAAACAAGCCCCGTATGAGTCAAGGCACTTGCGTCCTTCAGAGTTCAAGCTCCGTCCAACGCCGTTTTCCCCTACACCCCACACCCTGTTAGTGACCGATGTTAGTGCGATCGCTTATTCAAACCCTTTGTTTAGATCGGTTAGAAGAACTTGGCGAAGCTTTATTAGATTTTACAAAGATTGAAGATTTACTTGATTGGTTACAAACAAATCAACCAAAGTAGGAAGTTTCTCTTGCCACCGTTGCAATAAAAACTCGCTCAAACTTCACATGCGAGAATGACAACTTAAATATATTAACTCCGTATTTACTTTATTATTTAATTTAATATATACAAATTTTTTATATTTGTTTAAGTAATCCTAACTTGATTTAGGAAAAACTATTGAAATCCCAACGCTTCAAATATAGTCATACTAGGGAATGTCAGTTTTTATTTAAAAAATTAAATATCAATACTATTTCCAGGCTGCTGAAAAATCACACAGTACAGCAAATAAACTGTTGAATTTTAATTAACGACATTAATATTCATCCCGGAAGTGGGAATTATATAGACAATTGCACTAATGAAAGCTGAGGTAATTTTTATGGTTAATTTATATTAACTTTAAGAAACTTTACTGAAGCTTTTATCAAACTCCATCTGATTTAGGCAATCTCAAGACTTTTTAAGTGTAAATACTGAGAAAAAAAGAGTTAGATTTTGGTAACTTAACTGTATTATTTCAGCAACCAACACTAAAGGTAAGTGCTGAATTTAGTCTTTAACTGTTATTGACTTATTCTCTAGAGAATATGGTGATTTCAGTAAAAACAAGTAATTTAAGACTATTCTACGAGTTCATGGAGATTTAATAATCCGAAAATAACTCCGCTGTTGAATTTATCCACAAATTTTTGCTCGCAAGTCTTGTATTTGATGCTACAAAAAAACGCGAATTTATATTGAGATAAAAATTTTGGCAAAGTTGATATCCAAATCTAGATTCAACGTATTAAATTTAGCTTAAGAAAAAGCAAAATGAGTACAACCCCTATAGATAGCTACAGATCGATCCAGAAACTACATCCGCTATCTCTATTAGCACAACTAACTAGTCGCCATGCTACAGGCTGTTTACGGGTATTTACTGGAACGGGTTCTTGGTCAATTAATTTAGAGGAAGGTAAACTTACTTACGCCTCATATTCAGAGCGACTGTTTGAGCGACTCGATAATCATTTGCGGCGTTTGAGCCAAAAGATTCCTACTCTTAACAGCGCTACTCGCGTACAGATGCGGCTGATGTTTGAACCGCAGAGTGAAAATCAGTCTATGCCATACGCAGATTATCAAGCCATTTGCTGGTTAGTTAATCGGGAATATATTAACGTGGCGCAAGCAGCTACTCTCATAAACGAATTAGCTAAAGAAGTGCTGGAGTCATTTCTAGTTGTCAAAGAAGGGAGTTATGAATTTTATCCTGAGAGTGTCTGGGATGAACTACCAAAATTCTGCCATTTGGACTTACGGTTGGTAGTAGAACATTGTCAAAAGCAGTTACGAAATCGAGCAAATATTCAGTCACCAGTTCATCCTGGTGGGGGTACTCAAGTTTTGCCAACAACTAAGCTACCTTCAACTCAGTCATTTTTTCAAAATAGGCAACAATTGCCTAGACAAAATAATTTTGAGCCTACTGAGAATAGGAATAACACAGGCAATTCATCAGATGAGAAAAAAAGTCTCTATACAATTGCCTGTATTGATGATAGTCAAACAGTATTAAATTCTATCAAACTATTTTTGGGTGAAAGTGCATTTTCAGTAGTAACAATTAACGACCCACTCAAGGCTTTGATGCAGATTCTTCGCAGCAAACCAGACATAATTTTACTAGATGTTGAAATGCCAAATTTAGATGGATACGAGCTATGTTCTTTATTACGTAAGCATTCAGCATTTAAAAATACACCAATTATTATGGTGACTGGCAGAACAGGATTTATTGACAGAGCCAAAGCTAAATTAGTCAGAGCATCAGGCTATTTAACCAAGCCTTTTACCCAATCAGAATTACTGAAAATAGTATTTAAATACATTGATTAACTTAATAAAAATGAGCTGTATCCAAGTCAGCTTATTTGATTAAAAGCAATTTATTTTTAGGAGATTTAGGAGTGAGTCTTACCTTGGTTGGCACAATTCTAATTGTAGAAGATTCCCCCAGTGAGTTAGAACTAATGAGCCATTATCTCAAAGAAAGTGGTTACAACGTCATTAAAGCTACTGGTGCGAAAGAAGCTATAGAAAAAGCGTTGTTACAAAAGCCGGATGCAATTGTTACTGATGTAGTGATGCCAGGAATGAGTGGATTTGAGTTATGTCGCTCGTTGAAAAAAAATCCGGCAACTCAAAAGTTACCAATAGTAATTTGCAGCTCGAAAAATTTGGAAATTGACCGACTCTGGGCCATGAAACAAGGTGCTGATGTCTATATAACTAAGCCATATACACGCGAACAACTCTTACGTGCTATTAAATCAGTGGTGCTTTAATCAATGAATCATTCTCAAATAGTATTTGCCGAAAAACCCACACAAAATAACTTAGTAGATGGCTATCTGAAGTTTCAGCTAAATCAACAAACTACTGCCGTTTTATCAATGAAGCACGCACAAGAAGCAGTGGTTTTGCCAATTGAAGCTGTAACTCCCATGCCAAATATGCCCACTTGCATTTTAGGGTTAATGAATTGGCGCAGTCGGATAATTTGGGCAGTCGATCTGCCGAGAATGCTCAATTTAGAAGCTTTAGACCGAAAACTGTGGCAGTACAACGCGATAGTTGTCAAAGTCGAATCACTAATTTTAGGTTTAGTCGTACAAGAAATTAAAGGTACAACTAAGTTTATGCCCGATGACATTCGTTCTCCTATCGGACAAGTGACATCGAGTTTAGTTCCTTATTTGCGTGGGTGTGTTGTGCAACAAGAAGAAACCTTGCTGGTATTAGATGCACAAGCTCTTGTAGATTCTTCTATTCTCCGCAGTGATTAGGTACTACTAAAAAACAGAGTTTTAGTGTTCTAATTTACCTATTTAGGAGAATTTCAGTATGTTTAATAAAACTAACATGGCTAAGAGTAGTGATGCTCAAAATCGAGCAGCGTTCATTTCATCCCAAAAAGTTACTGAGGATTTAGTACAGCTACCCAATAAGTCTAATAAGGTAACTGCTAAAAATTCCCCTTTGAATGATGTAGTTGCTTATTTAAAACGGCTGAGTTTAGGTACAAAAGCCACAATTTTTGCGATCGCCATTGGTACTATACCAACATTGGCCATCGGCGCGATCGCTTATAGCTTTACCCATAAATCAATTACTAAGCAAATTATCCAATCTCAAGAAGCGGCAGCTATTGATTTAAGTAACACAGTCAACCGCTTTATGTTGGGAAAATATAGAGATATTCAATTACTCTCAAATCTGCCATTTTTGAGCAATCCCCAAATCAGCAATCAAGAAAAACAAGCAATCCTAGATAGCATTGTTAAAGCTAATAAAGCTTATAACAGTATTGCCGTTTTCGATATTCAAGGTAACTCGCTCATTCAATCTACTGGTGAATCTCTGGATAATCAAAAAGACCGTAACTATTTTCAAGAGATTCTGCAAAAAGATACTCCTGTGATTAGCAAGCCAGAAAAATCACCTGATACCAATGTGGTAAGCCTTGCCATAGCTGCGCCAGTTAAAGATATCAACACTGGTCAAACCATTGCCGTAGTACGAGCGAGTATGCCTGTAACAGCTTTAGGAGAGGTGATTCAAAACTATACAGGCAAAGGAAAAAAATACTATTTGCTCGATAACTCCGGGAAAATTTTCCTGACTCCCCAAAAAGAATTCATGGGGAAAGACGCGCAAGCCGAGTATCCCGGTTTAGCTCGACTATTAGCAGCCCAACAAGTTCATACTTATACAGTAGTTCAGAAAATTCAGCAAAAGCCAGAACTCGTTAGTTACGTACCATCAAAAAAATTAGAAGGCTTACCAAATTTAAACTGGCAAGTACTTTTATCCACAGATACTGCGATCGCTTTTGAACCTCAAAGACAATTGCTGTGGACAATCGCAATCCCTACAATACTAATAGCATTGATTGTGGCAGCGATCGCAGCTTGGATAGCCAAGCGCGCCATACAACCAATTTTAAATGCAACAGCAGCATTGACAAAACTCGGTCAAGGCGAACTCAATACCCGTTTAGAGACCCAAAGAGAAGATGAGTTAGGTGTATTGAGTGCAAATATTAATCAAATGGCCGCGCAATTGCAGGTATTAGTTACAGAACAAGCAGAAATAGCACAAGCTAAAACAACAATACAACCAAGTTCTCAAGAAGAACTGCAACAAACAGAAGCACTGCAAAAACAACTTTTAGAATTGCTCAATAACGTAGAAGGTGCAGCTAGAGGCGATTTGACAGTGCGTGCAGATGTAACTACTGGGGAAATTGGCACTGTTGCTGACTTTTTTAACTCCATCGTTGAAAGTCTGCGAGATATCGTTACTCAAGTCAAACAAGCTGCTACTCAGGTTAACGGCGCAATTGGTTCCAACGAAGGAGCGATTCGTCAATTAGCAGATGAAGCACTCAAACAAGCTGCTGAAATCAATCGCACTCTGGATGCTGTTGACCAAATGACACATTCCATGCAAGCCGTCGCCGCAAGTGCCCAACAAGCGGCAATTATTGCTAACCATGCTGCCGACAACGCTACCAAGAGCGGTCAAGCGATGGATTTGACAGTTTACAACATCCTTTCTTTACGAGAAACCGTTGCTGATACTGCCAAGAAAGTCAAACGTCTGGGAGAATCTAGCCAACAAATTTCTCGCGTCGTGTCCTTGATTAACCAAATCGCCATGCAAACCAACTTACTCGCCATCAACGCTAGCATTGAAGCAGCGCGCGCTGGTGAAGAAGGGCAAGGTTTTGCAGTAGTTGCAGAAGAAGTAGGCGAATTAGCAGTGCGTAGTGCCGCAGCAACCCAAGAAATCGAACAAATTGTCGAGAATATCCAACGAGAAACCAGCGAAGTAGTGCAGGCAATGGAGATCGGAACTACTCAAGTGGTCGAAGGTACGCGCATTGTCGAAGAAGCCAAGCAAAGCCTAAGTCAGATTTTAGATGTATCGCGTCAAATCGACTCCTTGGTACAGTCTATTTCCACTGCAACTGCTTCTCAGGTAGAAACATCAAAAACTGTCAGTCAACTAATGAAAGATATCGCTGCCGTTTCGCAACACACCAGCGATTCTTCACGCCATGTTTCCGAATCTTTGCAACAAACTGTCGAGATTTCCCACCAACTACAAGAAACTGTTGAGACATTTAAGGTTAGTTAGTTGTCAGTTGTTAGTTGTCAGTTGTTTGTTTTTACCACTGACTACTGGCCGCTGACCTCTGACTGCTGACTGCTGACTATTGATCGCTGACAAATAACAAAAACTATGGATAAAGAACTAGAAATCCAGATGCAGTTTCTGGAAGAAGCAGTAGATTACCTCAATACCTTGGAAGGGGTATTGTTGGAATTTGATAGTAACCGCATCGATTTAGAAAAAATCAACGCTGCACTCCGGGCCGCTCATTCTATTAAAGGTGGTGCGGCAATGATGGGATATCGAGTATTAAGCGATTTAGCTCATCGATTGGAAGATTCTTTCAAAGTCTTAAAAACCCGCAAAAATTCTCTAGAAATTGACACGCAGTTACAAAGTTTACTGCTCTCCGCAGTGGACTGGTTGCGCCAGATAGTACAGTTACTAAAAGAAAAAAATGCTATAGAAGAACAGTGGCTAGCGAGTTTTTGTTACCCTGTTTTTGACGAACTGCGCGATCGCTTGGGCGAACCCACCCCTGAAGATGCTACAACTATGCTATCGCCAGAAGATGGGCAAGATATTATTCCTTTACTGTTTGAAACCGAAGTCGAAGGATGTTTGCAACGCCTAGAATCTGTGTTGGCAGATAAACAACAACCATGCTTGCAAGAAGAAGTTGCCATCATGGCCGCGGAATTGGGCGGTTTGGGAGAAATGCTGGAATTAACAGCTTTTACCCAACTTTGTGAATCAATCAAGCAGCACATAGAAGCCCCAGAACCCGAACGCGTTCCCGTAATTGCCCAGTTAGCATTACAAGCATGGCGGCGATCGCAAGCTTTAGTATTGACTAATCAACGCGATAATTTACCTACAGATATCGATTTAGCTAGTTATACGCCAGTCGAACCACTAGCAAAACCACAAGTAGTTACACATTTCGTCATAGATACAGCCGATACGGAACTTCTAGATATAGAAACATTATCAGCAGCTACCACAGACCCGGAAATAATCGCAGCCAATTTTGTATCCGAAGATGCAGTAGCTGATGATCGAAATACTGTCACTCTTCCAGAAGCAAACACTGTATTAGCTAGAGAAATTACCACCACAGATTATAAATTTGTCGAATCTAGAGAATTAGTAACTGTAGGCAAAGACAGGGAAGCACACGAAAATACCGTTCGCGTTCCTAGCAAACAACTCGAACAAATTAACGACTTATTTGGAGAACTCATTGTCCAGCGGAATGGACTAAACTCCCAGTTAGAAAAACTACGCAAACTTGTGCGGCATCTCAGCCAGCGAGTGCAACTTCTCGACCGCGAAAATCAAGAATTACGTACAGCATACGATAAAATTACAACACAAAATACGTTATCTACTAATGTGCCCCTGGCTGAAGATTTAGAAGATCGCAGGCCAAGTGTAGCTAGATTTGATGCCTTGGAAATGGATCGCTATAACGAATTAAACTTGCGATCGCAAGAAGTTATGGAAACCATTGTCCAGGTACAAGAAGTTTCCACTGATATTCAACTCAGCGTTGACGACACAGATCAAATTGCTCGTAAACTCAGTAAAACATCCAAACAATTACAAACAAAGCTTACTCACGTGCGGATGCGCCCCTTATCTGATTTAGTCGAGCGTTTTCCTAGAGCTTTGCGCGATTTAAATGTAGAGTATGGGAAAAATGTCCAGTTAAAAATTGAAGGCGGCAACACTTTAATTGAACGCAGTATTTTAGAGGCTTTGAACGATCCTTTAATGCACCTATTAAGGAATGCTTTCGATCATGGTATTGAAGACCCTGCTACTCGCCAAACTTTGGGTAAACCAGAACAAGGATTAATTGAAATTACAGCCAGCCACCGCGGCAATCGCACTATTATTACGATGCGTGACGATGGTCAAGGCATTTCTTTAGATAAAATTCGCTCTCGCGCCCTAGCGATGAAATTAGATGCTGCTTTGATTGATAATGCCAGCGATGAAGAACTGTTATCACTAATTTTTGAACCAGGGTTTAGCACCTCCGACCAAGTGACTGCATTATCTGGTCGCGGTGTCGGTATGGATGTGGTTCGCAACAACCTCAAATTAATTCGAGGAGATATTAAAGTTGATACCGAACCGGGGGTTGGCACTACCTTTACACTGTCAGTACCATTTACCCTTTCTGTCGCACGAGTCTTGCTAGTAGAAAGCAGTAAAATGCTATTGGCATTTCCTACAGATGTCGTTTCGGAAATATTTTTATTGCAAAACGAGCGAATTTTCTTAATGGCAGGTAGCGAAGTCCTAAATTGGCAAGGAACCATGCTGCCACTGATTCGCCTGAGTCGCTACTTTGAATTTAATTGCCCGCGTTACGATAGTCCAGAACTCGAAACTCCGCCTGCAATTAATGCTACCAGCGTGTTAGTAGTCCAAGGCAATAATCAGCCAGTAGCCATCCAAGTAGACCGTTGCTGGGGCGAACAGGAAGTTGCCATTCGCCAAGTTGAAGGGAATATACCTTTACCTGAAGGCTTTAGTAACTGCACAATTCTTGGTGATGGTCGCGTAGTGGCATTAGTTAATACCAATGAATTGCTGTATTGGATTGCGACTAATCAACAGACTCCTAGAAATAACCAATTACCATCAGCAAGATTGAAGACACCGTTTTTATTCTTTGATGCTGAGAAAATACCAAAAACACCTGTTAAACAGAAAGGCACAATTTTGATTGTAGATGACTCAATTAATGTGCGCCGTTTCTTAGCCTTAACTTTGGAAAAAGGAGGGTATGAAGTAGAACAAGCTAAAGACGGTCAAGAAGCCTTAGAAAAACTTGAAAGTGGCTTGAAAGTTGAAGCGGTAATTTGCGATATTGAAATGCCTCGCCTTGATGGTTATGGGTTCTTAGGTCGTCTCAACTCAAATGTGAGTTTGAAAAATATACCTGTTGCTATGCTTACTTCTCGCAGCAGTAATAAACATCGACAACTAGCAATTCAATTAGGTGCAAGAGCTTATTTCTCTAAACCTTACAACGAGCAAGAATTACTCCGAACATTGGAGGAAATCATTTGTAATGTAGCAGAAACAGCAACACTTAATTGAGTTGTCAGTTGTCAGGAGGCAGGAGGCAGAAGTGAAAAATGATCTCCCCTGTCTTCTTTGTCCTACCGTTTGTACGTCCTCTTTCTCATATAAGTCAAAATAGTGATATCCAGACAAAGAACGCGTAAATGTGTCAGTTTATATTATGTCAACTCTTCAATTTTACTGATAATCAAGAATATGGAAAAAGTTTTTGTCAAAAAGCTAAAGTTTTTATCGTATCAAGAGAACCAAGTTTTTAATTTTGGATGAAGTCGAGCTAAGTAATTCACTCCCAGATAATTGGGACATTCAAAAATTCACTAAGTTCTTGTGCTAACCAGTAATGTTCGGGTAATGTCAACCTAGAACCCAGTCTATATCTATTATGTTGTGTGCAAATAAATAAGTCAGGAGATAATTCTTTGATTTTGGTGGATATTTGCCCCTTATACCTGCCTCCCTTATGTTTGTAACTAAACTGTTTATATATTTTATTGATAGAGAGTAAATTCAAAATATGATGCCTATTATCTTGAAGGCCTTTAGCATACTGGCAATTACTAGCACTACAATTTAAATAGAAATCGCGTTGATTGATTTCTAACTTAGAAAAATTTGATAGACATGGAATAATAACTTCTAAAGTATCCTTTTTTTTGGTGAATAAAATATCGCTGCCAATAGGTTTTGGAATTCGAGGCAATTCAACTTTAATGTCAGATAATTTATCTAAAGGAATTGTTATACCCGATAAATTTTCTGACGTAATTGCTATCCCTAAAAAATTACTAATTTCCTGCGCTATTCTGTCACGCTCAATTAGAGTCAAGTCTTTATTCAAGTATTTTCTCAAGTCATGCTTTTGAATTCCTTCCCAGATAATTAAACTTGGAGGCTCTTTTTTGTATTCTTCTTGATTTTTCAAGTTGATTAATTTGTAAGATACGGCAGTAGATACCAACATACAAATATTTTTTCTAAATATTGGGGAGGATAACGAACGACTCAATGCCTGAATACCCAAGAACTTCTGTGAAAAAGTTATGCTTTGATTATGTATTCTCAGATGTATTGTTCCGAAGGAGCAAATAATAATCCAACGAAGAGACCAAATACATAAAATTGAGTCCAAAATTATCCAGACAAAAAAATAATCTGAAGAAAAATTAAAATAGTATGAATTTATTATCAAGCTTGCTGATTCAAAAATCATTAAACCCAAACTCAACATAAACATATGTATATTAAATAACAATAATAATATAAAAGAATCACTTTTAATTCCTCCTAGTAAATCTAATATTTCTATCCCAATACTTCCCTTGGCTGGAAACACAATTTCCAGCGTTTCTGCGCTTTTTGTGATAAAAATATTACGCATTAAGTTTCTCACAAAAGTATTTTGCGTATTCTAAAACGTCTGCCATAAAACTATGGTAACTATTAGATGAGTGCAGTTCACTAATTCTCAGGTGGTGGTAAGTGTTCGCCAATTTGTTTTGATAAACCTATCATCCGGCAGTGCCAGTCACCAAAAGTATTTCGGAAACAGATGCCACTGCTGTCTGGGTATTGAGAGACGGTGCAGTTTTTTCCCACTGGATTAATGCCCTTAATCTTATGACAAATATAACGAGTGAAGCTTCCTCGAATATCATATACGGGTTGTTCCATCGGTGAGAGGTTAAGATAATCTTACTTTTGTCAATTAGAAATTATGCTTAAAATTTAGGGGGAGCCGAGGTACTAAGTTAACTTTTGTACTGAAATTATGGGTTAAGAATAAATGATGCGTATCAAGATGACGCGATCGCCCGATTAAAAATTCTGTTTGTAACCCCGATTTTGGCAATATTTTAAGTACTATTGCTTATTGACAAATGGTATCTGACCTTAACCTGTCACGAATGGGGTTGTTCTGTATTCATGCTTAAATGCTCTCCCCCATGTCTGGTGTTGAATTTCAGGTCGGTTATGTTGGCGGGACGAGAGTTCGGGGCAACTTCAAGAATCAGAGTGCCGATCAGCCACAAGGCACTAGAGCTACTAGACTCCCATTCTTGGTCACAGAGAAAATACATCTTCGCCTGTTCGACGCTAGGCGCTCCTGTTTTTGGTTCTACCATCGATGGGCAAGTATGAGGTCTACGTCCGGTTCCATACGGAAGAGTTTGAGCAGTTAGTACGGTAGGCATTAAAACCGCAAGCAACGTACAGTTTATAATTCTAAGAGTAAACTTTAATTTCACGTTGATTTCATGGTTAAGTAAAAATAATCATAGCAGTCGAAGCAAACATTAGAATTATTACTGACTTGTATAGCGCACTCTTCAACAATTTTGAGAAGCTGACACGACTCTAGGACGACTAGTGCAAATTACAGGGCATAGGGCGAACGCATTGATGTCCAAGCTAAGATGTCTCAACTATGGGCAAACGGCTATTAGGCTGCAATCTGCTAGAGAGAATGAGAATTACTTGGGACAGTCTATTGTGTATAAACTAATGCTCTAGAAAAATGAAAAGTTACTCAAGTTAACTCAGTTGAACATTAAACGAGCATTTTAGAGAGATAACAGTCTGAAACCATCGATTTTACCTCGTCTGCTTTATGTCAACTAATATTACTCAAAACGAGATCCCAACACCTTCTGTTCCAGACTGGGAACCTTCCCCGCCCCCACAGGATTTAATATTTGATGACGGAGAACCTTTGGAAAGTAACCGCCACCGCATTGCGATGAATGTTTTAATCCGGTCGTTGCAACAGATTTGGTCAGACCGCAATGACTACTTTGTTGGCGGTAATATGTTTGTTTACTATAGTAGTACTCAGGTGCGAAATCGGGATTTTAAAGGCCCGGATTTTTTTGTAGTTCTCAATGTTGAGGGAAATATGTCTCGTCAGGGCTGGGTTGTCTGGGATGAAGAGGGACGCTATCCTGATGTAATTGTCGAACTGATGTCCCCCTCGACAGCAAATGTGGACATTGGCAAGAAAAAAAATCTTTATGAAGAAGTTTTTAGAACTAGAGACTATTTTGTTTTTGACCCCTTTGAACCTAACTCTTTGCAAGGATGGCGATTGGATGTCAACTTTCGCTATCAGCCGATAGTTGCTAACGAGCAAGGTTGGTTGTGGTGCGAAACTTTAGGATTTTGGTTAGGAACTTGGTCGGGAACAATAGATCGAGAAACTGCCTCTTGGTTAAGATTTTATGACCGTGAAGCAAATTTAGTTTTATTACCAGAGGAAGCAGAGCGTCAACGAGCAGACGCAGAAAGTCAACGAGCAGACGCAGAACGCCAAAGGGCAGAACGTTTAGCTGCAAGATTGCGGGAGTTAGGAGAAAATCCCCAGGATATCTAACTAGTAATTTCCCACACATCTACAGGAGCGATCGCTCTTTATCAAACTTACACTAACTCAAGCTGTCAACAAGATGATTATCAACAGCTTGAGTTAGGTCACTATTTCTTAGGAATAACGTGCCTTGTATTTGGTTGATTTGCCCTACCAAATACATCTGGTCAACAATTCCTGCCACTATCCCACAATATTTTGTACTCTTATTTTCTGAAGTTGATGGTGTTGTGAGTGAAAAACCCCATCGATCTCATCACCTATCTACATTTTTATGGTACAATTGTACTAACAAGCTTTTTAATCCAGGCGATCGCTCTTAATTAAGGCAAGACCTACAAGCAAAATCTAATGTTCCAACCTCCGACAACAAGAGTGCCTAGAAACAGAGAGAAGTTTGAGTAGCGCCTTCCCACACTCAGAATTCAAAAGTAGCAAGTAGAGAGACATCGCCTTTTAGAAGACCCTAGATGAGATAAATACTATGATGACGCGCCTACAGGGTGTAATAACAGCCCCAGTTGACTCTCAATCTCACTTGAAGCACTATGTTGAACAAAAAGCTGATGCAACCAAAAGCATTAATACAGATAACCTTTCCTTTCAAACGCTTACTGAAGTCACTAAAACAATTTTGCTTCATGCCTTTTGGTTATCCGAGCAAAAACAAAATCTCTCTTTAAGAGACTACAAAAAACTACTTTGCGATCGAGGCTGGAAAGGAGAAGAAAAGAAGTATCTCAAGATTGCAGCAGCATTTAATAAGTTTTCCCCTCAAGATTTCACCCAAGTTGAGCCAAGAACCATATATCAGCTAGCGGAGAACAGCAATAAATATCAGCAAGTAATAGATAGACTACTAGACTTGAGCGAAATAACTCAAGAGGGTGTACGCTCCCTGATTAAAAAGCAGCAAACTCCTAGAAAAGCAAGACCTGAAAAACCTAGTATTTGGCGGCGGGTAAAGAATGGGAGGCGGTACTGTCAGATTCCGCCAATTCACGAACCTGCGGAACTGACTGGTACTACCTTGCAAAAAATGATGGATGAGGAAGGACTAACTGCCCAGCATATTGTGGCAGAGGCTATTGCTTTACGACAAGCTTATAAACAAGGACAGCTAGTACTAGCAACAAAGGACTAGTGTTTCGTAGGGTGCTTTATAGATGTAAGTCCTAACGCACCCTATTGGCGTGACTTTGAAGAAGAATTCAGGAGTCAGAATCAATTAGTGGGGAATTGAGACCCACCACTATATGAAACCTCGCTTTTGGCAGGGTGTGGCGCAACGGGTGTTGGGTGTAGTGTTTAACAGAATTGAATTTTAGTTGCGTCAAAGAAAAAACATCTTCTTAAGTCCCTACACCCTACACCCCACACCCCAAAGCCAGTTAGCTCCGGGGTTTGCGATTAACTTAGTGCCATTCGGATTTACCACTTGTGTTTTATCCAGTCGTAAATCTTGAGATATTCCGTCCCTGGAACATTCCAAGAGTAGTCGTATTTCATACCCACAACAGCTAGGTTGCGGAACTCTTCCAGATGCTGATACCACAAATCGATTGCCCGATCCATTGCTGACTCGAAAGCGCGTTCGTCGGTATGATAAAACACATAGCCATTGCGTTGTTCGGGTGGTACATTCTGGTCGTAGTCTCGGTCAAATACTGTATTCACCAGTCCACCAACACCGCGAACAATAGGTACAGTACCATACTTCAAGCCAATCATTTGAGTTAACCCACAAGGTTCGTAATTGCTGGGGACAATAATCATATCTGCCCCTGCATAAATTAGGTGGGATAATTCTTCATTGAAGCCTAATTCCAAATGGACATCGGGGTTGCTATTTAAAAATTGTTTTTCGTGCTGAAAATGAGCGTTGATTCCTGGTTCTGTTGCCGAACCTAGTAATACAAATTGCGCTCCTTTATTGAGAGCGTGATAAATGGCGTGATGAACGAGATGCACACCTTTTTGATGATCTAACCGACCGATGTAAGCAATGATTGGTTTATCGCCAGAGCGAAGCATGAGCCGCTCTTGCAAAGCTTTTTTGTTATATAATTTTTGTTCAAAATCATCGTGAGTGTAGTTAAAGGGTATATAGCGATCGATTTCTGGATTCCAAAAATCGTAATCGATACCATTGAGAACCCCACTGAATTTATCTTGATGCAAGTGCAAAGTATGCCCCAACCCACTACCAACATCAGTAGTACGAGCTTCCCAAGCATGGTTGGGTGAAACCGTGGTAACTGCATTAGAGTAAACAATACCCCCCTTCATAAAATTCAAGGCAAAGGGGTTAAAGTTGTCGCGCAACTTATCGTATTGAAAATAATAGGCTTCTTGATTTAAACCAGTTGCCAAAAGAGTATTTACACCATCTATTCCCTGATGCTTAAAGTTGTGAATGGTGTAACAAACTCTTTGATGCTCCATGCCATGATATTTATAAATCTCATTCAGCATGACTGGAACTAAACCTGTTTGCCAATCATGACAATGGATGATATCGGGTCGCTTATTACTTTGAAGTAGAAATTCTAAAGCTGCTTTGCTGAAGAATGCAAAGCGCATATTGTCGTCATCGCAACCATAATAGCAACCGCGATTGAAGAAATTCTCTTGGGAGTGGGGTTCAATGAAGAAACACACCCGTCCATGCACCCAACCACAGTACACAGAACAGTGAATCGCCGCGCCATACCAAGGTACTGACAAGTTGGTATAGGCATTATGCAGCCCCCAAATATGGTCGTAGCGCATACAATCATATTTGGGCAGAATCAGCTCTACAGTATTTCCCCGAATCTCTAATTCTCGACTCAGTCCGTAAACGACATCCCCTAAACCTCCTGCTTTAATTACAGGAGCGCATTCCGAGGCAATCTGTACAATGTACATTCCTAGTCCTCGCTTTACAAAACTTTATTTTAACTATATTTACTTTAGTAAGTGTTGGGTGATATTAACAACCCCCTTTGTGGTGTATTGCGGGGGTACTGAATTAGCAAGAGTTTACTTTTTCGTAGTGAATTACAATTTATATCTGGGGAGTAATAGACGCAAAAGACTATTATGCTGCCAAAATTGGTATATAAAAAGCTATTAACTTAGAAAATGTCAGACAAAGTTGTAACAGCATAAGCACTTTAGAAAGATTTGAACTATTAGTTGACCACTGCTTGAGCTTTGTAACAGAAGCATGACCAATGGGGAGGAACGAATGAAGAACGAGTCAACGTCAGCAAGTAACGCCGACGTAAATTTCCTTCTCGGCGGGGGTGAAATGGGTGCGCGGATGCGCGCCAAAGATTGGTCAAAAACATCACTGGGTTCGCCACACCAATGGCCGCAGAGCTTGAAAACGGCTGTACGGATTATGCTGACCTGCCGTCAACCGATGTTTGTTTGGTGGGGCGAGGAACTGATTAACCTCTACAATGATGCTTACAAAGCTATTGTTGGTGGCAAACATCCAGAAGCACTAGGACAACCAGCTTCATACGTGTGGCGGGAAATTTGGGATCAAGTCGCGCCTAGAGCAGAATCAGCAATGCTCAAAAATGAGGGCACATACGATGAAGCGTTGCTGCTAATTATGGAACGCAACGGCTATCCGGAGGAAACTTATTACACCTTTTCATATAGCCCAGTACCCAACGACCAAGGCGACACAGGTGGTATCATTTGTGCCAATACAGACGATACGCAGCGCATCGTCAGCGAACGCCAGTTGACATTATTGCGGGAACTGGCAACCAGAACGGCAGACGCACGGACATTTCATGAAGCCTGTACGCTTAGTGCCAACTGTCTGGAAACCAACCCTCACGATTTGCCTTTTGCAATGATTTATCTAGTCGATCCGGATAAGCAGCATGTTTTTTTAGCGGGAACTTGCGGGATCGAAGCAAATCATGTAGCAGTGCCAGAAATAGTAACTCTCGATTCTGATGCAGTTTGGCCTTTTACAGAAGTTATGAAAACGCATCAGCCAAAACTCATTTCCAATTTAGATACATGTTTTAGCAGTTTACCAACTGGTGTTTGGCAGCGATCGCCACATCAAGCGGTGGCTGTACCAATTGCCCCATCAGGACAGACGGGAAAAGCTGGTATAATAGTTGTGGGTTTGAACCCGTTCCGGCTGTATGATGACAATTATCAACGATTCATCAATTTAATCGCAGCTCAAATTGCAGCCAGCATCGCTAACGCCCAAGCTTATGAAGAAGAACGCAAACGCGCCGAAGCCTTAGCAGAAATAGATCGCGCTAAAACCGTCTTTTTTAACAACGTTAGCCACGAATTCCGTACCCCACTCACCCTGATGTTGGGGCCGCTAGAAGAAACCTTAACCAATTGTGCCACTCTGCTACCAGCCAACGATCGCCAGCAGTTAGAAATGGTACAACGCAACGGACACCGCCTACTAAAACTGGTCAACACTCTGCTAGACTTCTCGCGTATTGAAGCCGGACGCGTGCAAGCTTCCTACGAACCCACCGACCTTGCCACTTTCACCGCAGAACTCGCTAGTGTATTTCGTTCGACCATAGAACGAGCGGGAATGCAATTATTGGTTAACTGCCCTCCCCTACCCGCACCCGTGTATGTAGATCGAGAAATGTGGGAAAAGATCGTTCTTAACTTGCTCTCGAATGCATTCAAGTTTACCCTTACAGGAGAAATTGCAGTCAGCTTAGTGCAGTCAAGCGATCGTGTCGAGTTAGCAGTACGAGACACAGGAATCGGGATTCCAGCAGCAGAAATTCCTCACCTATTTGAACGATTTCACCGCGTCAAAGGAGCGCAAGGACGCACTTTTGAAGGATCGGGCATTGGGTTATCGCTGGTGCAAGAATTAGTACAGATGCACGGCGGTACAGTTCGAGTAACCAGCGTTATCAAAGAAGGCAGTTGCTTTACTGTGTCGATTCCTACCGGATCTGCTCATTTGCCATCAGAGCGCATTAATGCCGCTCGGACTTTAACTTCAACTGCCTTAGGCGTTACCCCTTATTTAGAAGAAGCTCAACGTTGGCTACCGGAAGAGATGACTGGGGACTGGAGACTAGGGACTAGGGAAGAATTTTCCCAATCCCCAATCTCCGCTCTCCAATACCCAATCCCCCGCATTCTCCTGGCTGATGACAATGCAGATATGCGCGATTATGTCAAGCGATTGTTAAGTCAAGATTATGAGGTGGAAGCGCTGCCGGATGGTTTATCTGCTTTATATTCTGCTCGTCAGCAACTCCCAGACTTGGTACTGAGCGATGTGATGATGCCAGGACTGGATGGCTTTGGGTTGCTGCAACAATTACGGGCCGATCCGCAAACTAGAAAAGTTCCAATTATCCTGCTGTCGGCACGAGCAGGGGAAGAAGCGCGGGTGGAAGGGTTAGAAGCAGGAGCTGATGATTATCTGATCAAACCATTCTCGGCCCGTGAATTGCTGGCGCGGGTAGAGGCAGCTTTAAAAATGGCTCGGTTGAGACAGCAGGCAATGCTCATAGAGCAAGGGTTAAGAAAGGAAGCAGAGGTTGCGAAAGCACACCTTGAGACTGTGCTAGCAGGTATCCAAGACCAGTTTTTAGTATTGGATCGGGAGTGGCGCTACACCTTTGCCAACGATCGCGTCACCGAAATTGTGGGCAAGCAAAAAGAAGAATTACTGGGTAAGAGTCTCTGGGAATTATTTCCCGATATAGTTGGAACTGATTTTGAGATGCAGGTTCGTCAGGCATTCGCCCACCAAACAATGGTTAGGTTTGAGTACTTTTACCCCACCTGGGATTGTTGGTTTGAGAATCGCGTTTACCCCTTTGCCGATGGTGTAAGCATTTTCGTTACAGATATTACTATCCGCAAGCAAGCAGAAGTCGCCCTGCGTCAAAGCGAAGAACGATTCCGCAACATGGCTGACAATGCTCCTGTGATGATTTGGCTGACTAACTCCAGTGGTTACTGCACCTACCTCAGCAAAAGCTGGTATGAATTTTCGGGACAGACGGAACAGACGGGTCTGGGCTTTGGATGGATAGATGCCATACATCCAGAGGATCGGGAATACACTAAGCAAAATTTTATCGAAGCTAACGATCGCAGCCAGGGCTTTCAGGTAGAGTATCGCTTACGCCGCAAAGATGGCGAATATCGCTTTTGCCTTGATGCTGCTAGCCCTTGGTTTGGGGTGGACGGTAAATACAAAGGTTACATCGGTTCAGTCATTGACATTACAGAACGCAAGCAAGCAGAAGCCGAACGCGATCGCCTCTTGGAACTCGAACAAGTTGCTAGAACCAACGCCGAACAAGCCAACCGAATTAAAGATGAATTTCTGGCGGTGCTGTCTCATGAATTGCGATCGCCTCTCAATCCCATTCTTGGTTGGGCAAAACTCTTGCAAACCCGCGACTTTGATTCTGACATGCAAAAGAAAGCTATTGCCACAATCGAGCGTAATGCTAAATTACAAGCTCAATTAATTGAAGATTTGCTCGATGTTTCTCGGATTTTGCAAGGCAAGCTCAACCTCAACATGTTTCCCGTCAACCTTGTAACTGTAATTGAGGCGGCATTAGATACAATGCGTTTGGCAGCAGAAGCTAAAAATATTCAAATTCAGACAACGCTAGATGCTGTTGGGCAAGTTTTAGGCGATTCCGGTCGTTTACAACAAGTAATCTGGAATTTGTTATCAAACGCCGTCAAATTCACTCCGGAAGGCGGAACAATTACTATTCACCTAAAGGGTATTGGTACTCAAGCTCAAATTACTGTCAGCGACACAGGCAAAGGCATCAGCCCTAAATTTCTACCTTATGTATTTGAATATTTTCGTCAGGCTGATAGCACTACAACTCGCACCTTTGGCGGCTTGGGTTTAGGATTAGCAATTGTCCGTCATCTAATTGAGCTACATGGCGGTACAGTGTGGGCAGAAAGTCTAGGAGAAGACAGAGGAGCTGCTTTTACAGTTAGATTACCGCTAATTCACAAAGAATTAACCCCAACAACAGACATGAATCTTGCAAACCCAAATACTGTGACTGATTCCATCTTGAGAGACATTCAAATCTTAGTCGTAGATGATGACACAGATACTCGTGATTTCTATACATTCATGCTAGAACTGGCTGGAGCCAGAGTGACTGCTGTAGAATCGGCAGCAGAAGCACTGCAAGCCTTGGCAGAGTCAGAACCAGATATTTTGCTGAGTGATATTGGAATGCCACAGACAGATGGCTATATGTTGATGCGCCAAGTCAAAGCATTGCAAGGAAATGGCAAACAGATTCCGGCGATCGCTTTAACTGCTTATGCTGGAGATATCAACCAGCAACAAGCCCTGAAAGCAGGGTTTCAAAAGCATTTGGCCAAACCCGTCGAACCAGAAGAGTTAGTTAAGGTCATTGCAACTTTAATTGGTAGAGCTATTGACTAAATACTAGATTATGATATGTAGCCGTAGCCATACCCTTGAAGACAGTATTGATTGCTCAAAGCCTTGAATTAACTGGGTTTCTACTCAGCACTCATATCATGTCCGCCTAAATAGTTACGATAAGAGTGACGCGGAGATGGGGAGACGCGGTGACGCGGGGAATTTTTAATTGTAAGTGATTTACCGGACATGATATCAGCACTCAGCACTCAGCACTTTTCTATAAAAATGCGCTTTCGCCTAAATTAAAATCTAGTCTCATAATTAAGTATGAGTTGACTGTCATTGTCCAAATTAGTTGAACCTCGCACTAAAATTTCATCATTTAGTCGATAGAGTACGTTGTAACGAAAAGACTCATTGGTAGAAAAAGCCCGCGATAAAGAAACAGACAAATTATTATTGACGTTAAACACACCTTCTGCTGACAAATCGAGAACTGAAGACCTTGATGATTGATTAGAGGCAGGGGTAGGAAATATACGAAATTCGTTAAAACCCACAGCCTGCCCGATCGCAGTAATAGTTCCTTGCAGACTGCCTAAAATAGTAGAACTGGCAAAATTAGTCAGCCCTTGTGCTGCATCTCCTCTTTGAGCGAAATTATTTAAAATGGAGCCACCCAATAACGCGACGATCTCTCCGCGACTACGGCTAGGTTCGCTTGTCAGTTCCAAATTATCGCTCAATTCGCTAGCTGGGCCTGTTGCCCTTGCCCGAACGCGAACGGTACGTAAAGTACCAAAGTCATTAGCAGAAATAGAAGCATCGCTGATTTCAGCAGACAAAGGAGATTCCAAAATTCGATTGCTCGTTGCCGATGCTTCAGGTACTATTGCCAACAGCCGTACATCCAAAGTCGGGTCAAGTCCTTGACTAGGAGTAAACCGCGCAGTTTGTTCGTAGCCCCGTTCTAGGGTGAACTCAGTTGTAAACAAGCTGATTCGGCCTCCTGTCAAACGAATCACTCCTTCAGGCAGTGGCTTGGCTAAAGTTCCATTGATAGTTAAGTCACCTTTGGCGTTAAAACTTAATATCGGCTGACTAAAGGCTGCTGCTCCAGGCACAAAACCCAGTAGTGACTGAGTAGTAACCTTGACATCATCGCCCAGAGTTAGCCGTAAATCTGCAAACTCTACAGGTAATTTGGGTGAAGTTGGCGCTGCGTTTGTGGTATTGGTGCTAGTCGCTGCTGTATTAGTATTATTACTTTCCTGTGCTGTATTTGCCGCAGTACTACTTCCCTGTGCTGCATTTGCAGCGTTATTAGCCTCTGCTAAAGTAACAGTGCGAGTATTACTTTCTGTTGAAGCTGCTGATTGTGAGGTAGCAGTGGCAGATTTTCCAATAATAACTTGACCATCACTGAGCTTAATCTCGCCACCAATTCGAGGTTTGAGTGCTGTTCCCCGAATTACAGCATCGCCGCTGACACCGCCTTGATATAATTCTGGAATTTGAAAATCCAGTTGTTTTTCAATTGATACTGTCAGAGGATTGGCTGCACCTTCCCCAGGAGTAAAAATCGGCAGGATTCCTGATGCAGTTATTTGCCCATTATTATAAACACCTTGAATACCTTCGACATTCAGCGTACTACCGTTAAATTGCACTTCTCCTGTGACATTTGTAAGTGGTTTAGATAACGCTTGAGCGCGAAAAGTAGCATTGTTAAGCGTGGCATTGCCGTTAATAATTGGCTGGTTGAGAGTACCTTGAACGTTAACGTCAACTTTTCCTTGACCGTCTACCCAACTAACTTGATTATTGGTAAACACATTTAACAGCGATAAACCTTCATTTTGCACGCTGGCGTTAACGCTGATTTGATTGCTATCTGGTTGCGCTGTCACAAATGGCAACGGCACGGGTACGCTACCTGTAATTGCAACTGGCTGTGTTCCTGTCAGCAGTAAATTGCTATCAAAATTCAGGCGCGCATCGTTGTAGTCAAATTTCAGTTGTCCTGTTTGTACGGGTTGCTTGTTTAAAGTCGCATTTGCTAGCGTCACTTGTCCGCCAACTTTTGGATCTTTTAAATTACCTGCTAGGTTGGCAACAGCATTTACTTGGCCTGTGATATCAACAGGGTATTTTTCGATAAAAGGTTGTAAAAGTGATAAAGGTAGACTAGCTACTTGCAACTGTCCGGATAGTTGTTCGGTTCCCAATTGTCCGGAAAAAGCTACTTGTCCTCCATCGATTCCAACAGTTAATGGCGAAAGTGTGACAATCCCATCTGCAAAATTGCCTCTAGCTATGACTGGATTAATAGAATATTCTCCCCATTGCCAGTTAGCACCTGCAAAATTAAAGCCAGCATTCAATCCAGACTTTAACGAGCCAGATGCTGTAATCGAGCCAGTTAAAGCACCTGTTAATTCTGCAAGGGTGGGTAAAGTTTCTGCCTTTTTCGTCTCTTGCTGCTGTTGTTGTGCTAGAGATGTTTGAACTTTTGAGAAATATTCTAACTGTGTTTGCAAATCTGCATTGGGCAATTTCACAGGCGTAGTGTTGAGTGCTTCTGCTCCCGCTAACGTTGGAGCCTCCAACCCGCCACCGAAGTCTCGAAAGTCGAAGATATTGAACGCTTGTAAAAGTCTTTCAATTCTGGTTTGATTAAAATCTGCTTGGACTTGAAATTTCGGGTCATTGCCTGTTTGCACATTTCCGCTGAGGGCAATAATGCTTTCTCCTAACCGCAGTTGACCGTTAGTCAAGTTAGCAGCCCCATCAGCATAATTGAAATTACCTCGAAATTCATCTGCTGAGACTCTGGCAATCCGAGGCTGGGCGATCGCAACGTTTCCGTCTACTGCATAATTGTTAAGATTAACAACTAAATTACCAGATAATTGTCCTCCGAGAGGTTTCAAGCGATTGTCTGGTAAAAAGCCACCAATTAAAGCGATGGGCAACTGTTGGGCGTTGACGATTAAGTTATCTCCTTCAGTTCTCCCGGTGCTAACTGCCTGACCGCGTTTGACTAAAAATGAAGTTGGGCGATAATCTGCACCCAAGTTAAGCGCTATTCTGTCTTGTCTGCCAGCAAGTTGCAGACTTGCCCCTTGTCCTCCTTGAAAATTCACATCGCCAGTTAAAACTGGGTCAAATGCCAAGTTACTAACATTAAACTTCCGCAGTCGGATATTGCCATTAGCTTGGGGAATTTCTGGAGTGCCTGTAACTTTGCCATTAAAATCAAGAAACCCTGATAATGCTATGTCTCCCGGAACTTTAACACCAGTATTGTTGAGGTTAAAATTCTGCGCTAGCACGTTCAAATTAAATCCGGCGATTTTGGGCGTACCCGTTTCTGGTAATTGTACTGCGATCGCACCATTCGCACTAACTCCGGGTGTTGTCGCCCGTTGGACGATAATCTGCTTGCCGTTCCATTGAAATTGGGCTGTCAATGGTTGCGCTAGCTGTGCTATCCCTTGGGGAGCGCGGATTTGTCCGGCAGCTCGAATATCTGCAAGCTGGAAAGATGCTGTTGTACCTGCCAACTGGACGTTACTATTCAGCCGTCCTGTTAGTTGTGGTGAGAAACGGTTGAGTTGGATTCGGGAAGCGTTGACAACTCCTTGCCAGCGACCAGCATTTAAATTAAAATCTCTGAGATTAACTGTACCTCCCGCTACGCTTAAGTTTGCTTGTGCTGTCGCTCGAATGGTTGCAGGTTGGAAAGAAGTAGTGCTGCCTGACAAGTTTGCTGAGGCACTATTTAAGACTCCTTGGAACTGGGGTGGAATCTGCTTAAAACGACTTAATTGTACTTGTCCGGTATTGACAAAAGCTTGCCAGCGTTGTTGTGCAATCTGACCTCTGGCTCTGATTGTACTGCCTGCGACATTTACAACAGCACTTGGAACTAGAATACTATTGCCTTGTTGAGCGATCGCAACTTGTCCCGTAGTCGGATAAGTGGCAGTGGGTGCTTGCACTTGCGTGACTGCCCGGAGGTTGCCCAAAGTGCCGGAAATCTGGGAATTTGCCGAGACAGTGCCAACTTTAATTGTGGATGAGGAATTGTTTGTTTTAGCAATTATATCCCCTGGTAAATTTTGTGCTTTCACATTAAACAACACGCTACCTTGAGGAGCCAGTTGCATTTGACCGCTTCCTACAATTTGCCCTCCGGCTGGTGGTTGGACTTGAACGCTAGCAACGTTCAGTGCCAAGGGCTGTTTGCCAAGTGAACCTGTAATTGCTGCCTTTGCTGAGACATTGCCAACGGTGATAGGTGGAGTAACGCCATAGCTGCGTGCCAGTACATCCCCTGACACGCCTTCAGCATCAATGTTAAAGTTGACTCGACCGCCTAGTTGAGCTTGACCGCTTCCTGTGATTTCGCCACCTGCGGCTGGGACTAATTTCAGACTGTTAACAGCAATTTCAGATGCAGCTTTAGATACACTCAAACGAAAATCGGTATTGACAGCTTGGAAAAGAATGCGATCGACTTGAATCGGTTTTATGTTACTTGCCGTACCGCTGAGAACTGGTTGCTGAAGCGGCCCTTGTACTTTGACATTTGCTCGTACTTCTCCAGCTGCTAAGACTGGTGATTTCACATTCAGCGTGTCTAAGAGATTTTTAGCTGTAACTGATTTTATCTGAGCTGAGAGGTTAAAACCTTTTTTAGTGTCGATCGCTCCATTTGCCAGTAGCGGAACTTTGCCAAAGTTCGTACTCAGATTATCTAAAGTAATTGTCTGACCTTGGAATGCCAATCTTCCATTAGAATTAGCAAACTTTTGGGGAAGATTGGGAATTTGGGCGGTGACTTGATTAGCGGTAGCCGTTCCTGTAATTGCTATTTCCGCAGGCTGAGTAGCTTGAATCTGAACTCCTAAGTCAGCATTTACTTGCCCTGCTTGTAAGGCAATTGGTAACTCAATTAACCGAGTAACATCAGATGCTTGGAGATTTTGTGCTGAAAGTTTGAGGTTAGTTTGTTGTGTTGGTAGTTGTGTTTCGCCAGCAATTTTAACTCCACCTCCTCTAGCGAGTTGCCCATTTATGTCATAATTAACCCCTTTGTTGTTAGGTAAAAACCGGGCAACACCACCAAATTCATTGATGACTACAGAACCTTTTGGTTTAGTTGGCGCGGGGGCTGGTAATAACTCTACTTTTCCATCAACAATTTTTAGTGTCTGCAACTGTGTTTGAATAGCACCTTGTCCCTCTTTTGACTTAACTTCAGTCCTAACCCAACGACCAGCGCGATCCTGTTGCAAGTACACGTTAGGCTGAACTAATGTCACATCTAATGGCAGCGTTCGGCTGAAGATAACTGGTAATAGCGAAAACTGCACGTCTATTGCTTTTGCTGTGACTCGGTCGGGATCTGTAGAAGTTGCTGGTATCAATAAAGAGCTAAATCTCAGACTAGAAAGCGAAAAACTTGTAACTCTCCCCACTTTTATTGGTCTTCCAAGCAATTGCTCCAGATTTTGCTCTACTAGCGGTGCTAAATCGTTATATACATAGTTTCTCGCCCACCAAACACCTGCGGCAATTCCTGCAAGCAAAAGCAAAATTAGAACAACACTAGTACGTCTTAAAAGGAGAAGCCACAAACGAGGATTAGATGGTTCTCTATCGTTGCCTGAGTTGGGAAGCGTCATTTTCTTTATCAGTACCGTTATCTGGAGTCAGCAAACAGACAGTTTGGTTGCATTTGCATCAGTAGACTATTAAGTTATGGTTTCACAAGATTATTTTTGACTCGATATTTAGTTTTTCTGTCTTGAAAATTGAAACCTTTGTTTAAAACATTGTGCTTTTTGACGCTGTTTAAAGTCAAGTATTAAATGTATTTATTCTCTGATTTACCTTTTAAAGCTCTATAGACATCCAAGTAGTTGCTTGACAAATTTTGTCTTTCTTGATTTGAGAAAAGTAATAGGTTACACATCTTTTCGCATAGTAGATGTATTACAAGCAACTATCTTTTGTAAACAATATTTATGTCTTTAGATAGATATGTATCTCATTGACTCAAGTTATTGCCAAATACAATAAACTGCACTTTTGTCAAGAAAATTATCTAAAAAGATTAGTAAGTGACTTACAAGAAATAAATCATCCAATGGCACATTTATGATGGTTCGTTAAAAAATCTTATTCGTAGCCTTGGTAAAATAACTCTACTAACCGCAATTAAAAAAAATTAATCCATATGACTTTTTCTAACTAATGATTACAAATTAAATTTTTTATTATTTTTAACTCATAACTATAAAGGTCTTTTTCAGACTGCATTTATTTGAAAAAAAGCTTAATTTAGACTTAGGATTAAACAAAATATTTCACCAAAAACTTTCTTAACATCCTCTTAGCCACACAAGTAGGATGTCATATTGATAATTTAGATTGAATAAAAATATGAATTACTGCCATTGTTGTTCTGGATTACTTTTAGCACATCTGCGTCGCTCTGAAGTTGTTTGGTTTTGTCGTCATTGCTGGCAAGATATGCCAGTCTTTACTAGACAAAAAATTAAGCTTTCTAACCCAGTTTATGATAGAGAAATTGTCTAAACACTCTCAAATCAGAATCGAGCAAAAGTTATAGCAAAGTGCTGAGTGTAGCTGCTGCTGTTTAGAAATCAGGAGCCATAATACACAATCCTCCTGATTTCTGGCTTGGTGAATTCTGACTTCTATCTTAAATTGACTTATAACTTCCGCATATTTCTACTAATGGGATCGAAACCTCTAGAAAAACGGGTGCTTTCATCGTAGTAAGCTCCACTGAGATCCGCTCCGTATAACTTGGTATTGTTAAGTTTAGCTCCCCGAAGATTGGCTTCATTTAGTTTTACACCGCTCAAATTAGCTCTGGTCAAATTTGCTTGAGCTAAGTTAGCTCTACTCAAATCTGCTCCCCAGAGCTTGGCTCTCGCTAGGTTAGCGCCACTCAAATTAGCTCCCCACAAATTAATTCCAGGCAAATAGGCTCCAATTAGCTTGGCTCTACTTAGGTTTGCTGCTGGAAAATATTTCTCTCCTGCGGCATAAAGTTTTTTCAGTACTTCAACATCCATGCGTTGTGTTAGCCTTCTTCAGTAATAAAGAAGTAATCTGTTGCCATTCCTGGCTTAATTCTCCTACAAACTCTGGCTGGCTACTGCGTCGATACCAGTAACGGGCATTACTCAAATCGCCCTCTTGGCGATGTAGGTAGGCATGAACCCAGGCACTATCAGCATCGCTGGCATTTTGAACTATGTCATGAGCTTTGCCCCAATCACCTTTTTTGTCGTACCACAGAGCTTGCAATGCTGTTGGCAATGTTTGAGGACACGAACGCTGTTTTTCAAGCAACCTCAAGAATTCTTCTATGTTCACGATCGCAACTCCACATCATATTAAACCCCCTACTTTTAAGATACTCCGCAGTTTGCTTGTAGGTGATGTTTAATTAAAATAGGACGCATTGACCAAGCCCTGTTGGGGCGGGGAACCCAGGCACTATCAGCATCGCTGGCATTTTGAACTATGTCATGAGCTTTGCC
>NZ_JAECZA010000292.1 GCF_016056275.1 Dendronalium phyllosphericum CENA369
TTTCTGACCATATTTAGGTCGTTCTATGGGACTTTCAGTCACATCCATTGCTACTGTTTTCGGTGTTTTTGATGGTGCCAACAATGACTTTTTTCCTCCTAAGCGAAACCTCCCGGAATTGACTAAAATATTTTCTACCCAATGAACAGTACGACAAACCGTTGCTTGTGACACTTGCCAATCACTGGCGATATGGAAATAAGTTCGATATTCACGCCAGTATGTTAAACACACCAAAGCCTGGTCTTCCAAACACAGTTTTTTAGAACTGCCCCTTGTTTGTCTGTGACTGGCAGCATCTTGTAGTACGTTGACTATCTGATTAAATGTGTGTCTTTGTACCCCAACTAGACGTTTAAATTCTCGATTGGACAGTCGCAAAGTTTGTTCGTATCGCATTGGCAGAGCAAATTTATGTCAAAATCTTTTACCTTACCATAAAATAATTCTGCAAGAGGTCTATAATTCTTGGCATATGGTGAATTTAGTAACTTCTGAAGCTGTTGAATGCCGACTGGCTGCACAGGTTGCTTTTTTCAGAATTTAATATAGGTTTTGGTAATCTTAATATTCCTATCCTTCTTCTAACATTTTTTGTATGAATGAGATTTAAGCGATCGCTTCTTTGCCATAAATTTTTACCAAATTTATTGGTAAAAGTTATATACGATACTATTTCTCTTTTGTAAAGAGTGATAAGTGTAAGGTTATACCAAAATTAATTACATAACTTACGTATCAAAACAGCATTTAGAGACTGGGTGTAGAGAGATAGGGGTGCAGCAGTATAAGGGTTTCAACGGTGTCAACTTTGAGCTTAAAATTTGGATTAATTTGAGAGAGGAAAAGAATGTTTTTAGGTATAAAAAATAACAAATTAATAGCCCGCTGGTTTGGGTTGAAATTGAATGAGACTCAACTGACGCGCTTGTGTTTCCCCCTAGCAGCAGGGATTGCTTGGACTTGGCTGTTGAGTCCAGTATCGGCTGCAACCGTGACGTTATATGGGGCCGGCAGTTTACGTGAAAGCCTGACACGAATAGGAAAAATAATTTATCCTTTTTGAGTTAGATTTTCGCATTTGTGCATTTACCACCCAATGAATTTAGTATCAATAAATTTTATAAATTACCCTAGCTATGACACTCATTCTTCCACTAGCAGATTACTTGAAACAATTATATCAAGCAGAGCCAGTTCAGCAGGATAGCTGCTTTGATAAGTTTGACATTACGCGAAAATATGCCTTTGGAGAAGGATATCTCCGACAAATTCGACTACGAGATTGCGTATTTTTAGATATTTACAACTGTCAAGACAATAAATCAGGGCTTGTAGAAAGTCCATATCGAAAACATCCAGTAGAATTCCAATTTTTTATTCCGGTAGCTTCAAAATCCCAAGATATTCACTTTAGGAGTGGAGAATACTTCTTAAGTGGGAGTGGCATGGCTCGTGAAAGTTCAAGTTTCCTGAGTGAGTCATTCTCGATTATTACAGTAGCAATTTATATGAATTACGAAAAATTTCGCTCATTTATTGCAGATCCCTGTGGAGAATTGCCGAAAAATTTACAACATTTAATCAGACCTTTCGAGCATCCGACTTATGAGCGCTATGGAACTATAACTCCAGCAATGCTGTTAGCGTTGCAGCAAATTCTCCAATGTCCTTACCAAGATACAGCCAAGCGATTATATCTCGAAAGCAAGGTTTGGGAATTAGCAGCATTAATGGTTGACCAAGAAATACAAATTAATCAAGATAGCCTTGAAAGTATTAAGCTAAAGCCATCGGAAATTGAGCGGATTTATTATGCTAAAGAAATTTTATTGAAATATCTAGATAACCCACCCTCTTTGATACAGCTAGCACAGCAAGTCGGATTAAACGATCGCAAACTTAAAGAAGGCTTCCGCTCTGTTTTTGGCACTACGGTGTTTGGCTATCTGCACAATTATCGTATGGAAGTGGCACAAAATTTGCTTATGCAAGGCCAAATGAATGTTACAGAGGTAGCACATCAAGTTGGCTACGCTAGCCCAACCTCATTTTATAACGCCTTTCGTAAAAAGTTTGGCGTGAGTCCTAAGTCATGTCACGGCTAAAAAGTCCGGCTCGAAGAGAAAAAGTCCGGCTCGAAGAGGACGCGATCGCACTAACAATTGTATTCTTTGTAAATAATCGTGGTTGGTATAACCTGGGTAGTTTACCAACTCTTTTCCAGTGTGGTGTATTGGTTTGGAACAGATAAAAATGCTTTTGAAATTACCCTGTGCTGTTATTAGCACTTTATTACCAATCCTTTGCTTAAATATAGCTAACTCTGCCTATGCTAAACAACCATCAGGTTCGGTTAGCTCCGCTAGTGAAGTGCAGTCTGCTAAAACTAGTGCAATATATCTGTTGAGGACACCCAAAAAGCAGAATAAAGTATCCCAACTGAGTCAGGCTACAACTGATGTAGTGTCAGTTACAGATGTTCAAGTGAACGCCACAGATAAAGGCATAGAGTTAATTTTAGTCACATCAAATTCCGATAAATTACAAGTTAAAAGTAGAACAGAAGGTAATTCTTACATTGCAGACATCCCTAATACTCACTTGCAGCTTGCCAGTGGCGAGAGTTTTCAACAATTAAAGCCAGCAGTAGGAATTGCTGAGGTCACGGTTGCAAGCCAAGATGCAAATACTCTACGGGTGACTGTGGTGGGTGAAACGGGTGCGCCAACAGTCGAGTTGTTTGATAGTACACAAGAGGGGTTGGTTTTTGGAGTATCTGCTGCTACAACAACTGCACAGCAACCAACAACTACGCCACAGCAACAACCCCAAACAGAACAGAGCCAACCACCAATTGAGTTGAAGGTAACAGCTCCACCAGATACAGGTTATCGAGTTCCGGATACCAGTGTCGGTACAAAAACAGATACACCACTGCGAGATATTCCCCAATCGATACAGGTGATTCCTCGGCAGGTCTTAGACGATCAAAAAGCACAAAATTTTAGCGATGCGCTTAGAAATACAGGTATAATAGGGGCGCTCGTTCCAGCCAGTACTAATGCTGATATATTTACAATTCGAGGTTTTCAACAATCTAGAGTTATTCTTCGCAATGGTCTGAGAGATCCGTCTCGCATTGATTCTGGTCGCACTCAGTTAACTAATATAGAACGGATAGAGGTTCTTAAGGGGCCAGGTTCAGTACTCTATGGTCAACAGTCACCAGGAGGTACTGTTAACTACATTACAAAACAGCCACTTACCGATCCTTATTTTGCTGCTACCATGAGTGTTGGTAGCTATGACTTTTATCAACCTGCCCTTGATATTTCTGGCCCTCTGAACTCTGATAAAACTGCTTTATATCGCTTAAACTTTTCTTACAATAATTCGGGAAGTTTTATTGATTTTCTCAGTAGTCGAAACTTGCTGATTGCACCAGTGTTCGCTTTTCGTCTGGGCAAGAACACAACATTTAAGCTTGAAGGAGAGTTTTTAGATCAGGAACAAGATAGTGTTAATAATGGTTTGCCAGCTGCGGGAACTGTACTCCCCAATCGTAATGGCAAGATTCCGTTAAATCGTAATGTTTCAGAACCAACAGATTCAAACTTTCGTTATTCAACTTTGCTTAGTTATAGCCTAGAGCATAAGTTTAATGATAATTGGGTGTTACGAAATGCTTTTCATGTCAGGTTTGTACGCAACAATCAAGATATTTTATTTCCTACAGGTTTACTATCAGATGGTCGGACTTTAAACCGGATAAAAACTAGTTTCAATGGTCCCACTGTTGAAAATACTTATGTTATGGATACTAACGTTGTCGGTAAGTTTAAAACAGGCAACATTGAGCATGAATTGTTAGTCGGTTTTGACTTATTCAGAGATATATCTGCTTTAGAAAATATTGTTAGACAAGCAGGTTCACTCGATTTATTTAATCCTATATATGGTCAACCTTTAGGTTCTATTACATCTACAAGTCACTCGAAAACAAGGAATGACGCACTAGGGCTTTACATTCAAGATCGAGTAAAGTTCTTCAACAACCTAAAATTAGTTTTGGGTGGACGCTTAGACTTTGCAGAAAATGAAGTTACAAATTTTATAACTTCCCAAACTACTAGTCAAAATGACTCTGTCTTTAGTCCTCGCGTAGGTATTGTTTACCAACCTATCGAACCTGTTTCCCTCTATGCCAGCTACAGCCAATCATTTACACAGAATGTAGGCGCTACCTTTGATGGTAGTCTCTTTGAACCTAGTCGTGGGACTCAATATGAAGTTGGGGTCAAAACTGATTTACTCAATAATAAGTTATCCGCAACACTCGCTTTGTATCAACTCACCCTATCCAATGTTCTCACACAAGACCTTGCTCATCCATCGTTTAATATTCAAACCGGTGAGCAACAAAGTCGGGGCGTTGAGTTAAATGTGATTGGTGAAATTCTACCGGGTTGGAATGTAATTGCGTCTTACAACTATACTTATGCACAAATTACCAGTGACAACAGATATAAAGTAGGCAATTTATTGGTGAATGTACCTGAAAATAGTGCTAGTTTGTGGACTACTTACATCATTCCCAATGGTAACTTACGAGGTCTAGGAGGTGGTTTTGGTGTGTTCTATGTTGGTGAGCGGCAGGGCGACCTAAATAACTCGTTCAGTGTACCAAACTATTTACAACTAGACGCTGCACTTTACTATCGCAGAAATAACCTTCGTCTTGCACTTAATCTGAAAAACCTATCTGATGTTAGGTATTTTACTCCTCGAAGTGCTACACAGGTATATCCCAGCGATCCCTTTACAGTAGTGTTAACAGTTGGGTTGGAGTTTTGATGAGGAACGGTAAAATTCGGCTTTGCATGAAAATGTACCGTGTTCTTCGAGTGTCTTTGATCAGTTTGTTAACTCTCGTGTTGATTTCTTCTTGTACCTACCCTTTTCGTAAAGCAGCAACTCCTCACCGAGGTTCTTTAGAGAAACCAATATCAGCCACTGTTCGGCTGGTGAAACACGCAATGGGTGAAACTCTTGTTCCTGTTAACGCAAAAAGGATAGTTGCATTAGATCCATTCTTAGCTGAAGATGCTTTGGCTTTGGGAGTCAAGTTGGTAGGCGCTCCTCAAAAGACCTTATCAGAACTTCAACCATGCTATAACCAATGTTTGAATATAAAAGATATTGGATGGAGACCTACCAATATAGAAAGAGTTGCTGCTCTTAAACCTGACTTGATTTTGGGTAGCACTATCGATAACAAAGAAACCTATAAATTGTTATCGCATATAGCACCTACTGTTTTATACAAATACAGTTTTGAAGAATGGAAAGACACATTTCTACAAGCAGCTAATGCTTTGGGTAAGACCGAGTCAGCTCAGATAGTCTTAGCAAAATATAATGCACGTTTAGCCCAGTTCAAAGCCAAGATGGGCAGCAAACTCCAAAAAACTATTGTATCATTTCTAAGTCCTAGACCTGAAATAATGGTTGTATTCACCAAAAAATCATTTTCTGGACTTATCTTAAAAGAGGCTGGTGTGGCTCGCCCAACCTCACAAATGTCAGATAAAGAGGCAACCCCTGGCAAAGGAGGGAATATTGCTTATAATCTATCACGGGAACTTCTAGTAGACGTTGATGGAGATGTTCTGTTTGTCAGCCCAACATCTACTACCAACACTACTTCTCAAAGGGTACTCCAAAAACTCCGTTCTGAACCACTATGGTCAAAATTAAAAGTTGTCCAGCAGGGCAAAGTTTATTTGGTTAGAGATTACTGGATCTGCTGTGGTTCAATTGCAGCTAATCGGGTGCTTGATGATTTATTTAAGTATTTACTCAACCAGTCATAGGGTTTGGAATTGTTTTGTGTGAAACGGAGTCTATCATGCTGGATTTAAATGTCATTCGCACGGGAATAATGCAAGAAGTACCCTATCGCTGGGCATTTTTGCAAAACCTGCTACCACAAAAAGAAAGTTTAGAGCTATCCAATAACTATCCTCAAGAAGGCTTTTATAAAGATGGGAAAGGGTTTCCAATGCGAATGGTATTTGATGAGATTCAGGATATTACTAAGCCACGAATTACTGATTATCCCAAGTTGAATAACCTCTGGCAGCAACTAGTTGATGATCTGCACACCACTGCTTATCGAGCCGCTGTTGGGGAATTGACGGGTTTAAACCTGATGGACGATTTAATGTATATATACTTCTTTCGTTATGACGTAGAAAACTTTTTTCCTCCTCATCCTGATTCCCCCATTATCCGCATGGTGCAAATGTTTTATTTCAATCAAGAATGGGATTTTAACTGGGGTGGTTGTTTACGTATTCTAAAAGACGACAATGCTGACTCTGTTTTTCAGGAAATTCCGCCACTACTCAATACTTCAGTTATTTTGATGCGTTCAGATAACTCCTGGCATACTGTGACCCCAGTATCAAAAGAAGCTACTCAGTCTCGACTTACTCTAAAGGTTGCATTTATCAAGCAACAGGAGTATTTTGCTCAAAAAACAATAAGTAGTTAGTAGTTTAAGAAGTATAAGTGTCTATAGATTGTAGCACAAATACATCAGCTAATTATTTTAAATAAAAAGGTTGTTAATTATGCTTGATTTGAACATTATTCGCTTTGCTTCCATGCAAAAAATTCCATATAGCTGGGTAAAATTACAGAATATAATACCTATTAAAGAAAGGATTGAGTTAGCTAAATACTACCCTGAAGAACAACTTTTCCACAAAGTTGGTGCAGAATGGACACCCATGACAGGCCCATGCTTGAATGAAAAAATTGGCATTTAAAATCAACCTACTCTTAAATCTGTTTGGAATAATTTGATTGTTGAACTACGTTCACCTATTTATCGTTCTGCTTTAGAAGAATTGACTAAGTTGAGTCTTGAAAACCATTTTTTGCAATTTAATTTTAGTAGATACAATTCAGGAGAAAGGGGAGCTATTCACACAGATCCTCCCTTTGCCAGCTTAGTACAAATTTTCTATTTTAATGAAGAATGGAATCGTGAGTGGGGAGGATGTTTGCGAATCCTTAAAGATGAAAACCCTCAATCAGTATTTCAAGATATTCTCCCACTACTTGGTTCGTCAATCATTATACTGCCAAGTGAAAATTCTTAGCATACAGTAACTCCAGTCATACCAGGAATAAATCGAAACAGAATAACTTGAATATCTAAATGGTATTAGAAAATGCAAAATAGCCGATAGTAAAATAGTCAGAGTTTAGCAGAGTATTCATTAAAAAGCTATTTTTGCAAATACACAAATTGATATTTTTTCCTCAATATGTGCTGCAACTATTTTTTCTCGGATATCCACTGAATATGCTTTCATGACAGTATTATCTTTTTATTTTATTAGTACTAATTGTACCTCATAACATCGGAAACGGCTGTAAATCGGGTGGAGCTTCGTTTCGATTCGTAGATTACATCATATTCAAACGCCAATTTGTACTCCAGTTCACCAAGCTCCCAAGTATCCTTAGTTTGTAACCAACTTAATACTTCTTGTTGCTGTTCATCACTCAGGTAACTCTTTCTGCCTTTATGATTTAAGCGCAGTCCCGAAATTCCATATTCCTTGTAAGCCAGCTTCCAGCTTGTTATCGAACCAACAGACACATCTAAAATTGTTTGAATTTCCTGATACTTGTAGCCTTGATAAACCAGTTTCACTTGCCTTACGCTTTTCTCACCTCACGAGCATCTGGGCGATTATCTATAAATTCTTGTAGTTCTGCGATCGCGGCTTGTAGATGCTGACTTATCATTGTTCTCTGTTAGACAGATATCTTTCTCCGTATTATCTCGCAGTTTTTTTCAGAAATCAAATATGATTCCTATAGCATCTGCGACTATAGGACTAGTATTTGATTTCTGAAAAAGCTCCGGACATCTGAAGAGACATAAAATCAAACGTAGTATTTCGGAGAAACCACTCAAACATCCACTTTAAATGGCGAAATGTTGGAATTAAAGCACAAAAACGTCGAACCCAGGTTTTCGCTTGTAACCAAATATCTTCTATAGGATTTTGTGATGGACAATTAGGCGCAAAGCGAATGTGTATCAATTTTATAAACCAGAATGGAGACAAATTTATGAAATATCTCATTATTTTGGATAACAGATACCTTTTATAGCAGGAGGCAGAGGAATTTTAGATTTTAGATTTTGGATTGAAGAATCTAAAATTTAAAATCGCAAATCTAAAATTGAAAGGGCAGGAGGTAAAACTATTCCTAGCATTCATGCTTTCAAAATATCTTAACCTGCGTGACCACGGCTTTATTACTTTAACCACATGAAATTTATTGATGAATATCGCGATCGCATTTGTACTAAACGAATGTGTTGAGCGCCTTCATCCTTAGCTCGTTTGACAGCAGATTGAGAATATTTTGCATCATTCCAACTTCATGCATAATTCTTTCCTCGCAGTTTTGATTAAGTGGTTTATTTTATCAATTGCTATCTCTATTCCTTGTTCGGCAAGAGGTGATAGATTTTCACCCAATTCAAAGTTTGCTCCTGGTACCGTCACCCACCAAGCTTGCGGACAATAACCATAAAGGGCTTTGGTTAGAGCAAGAAGCGATCGCGGATCGGCTGTATGTCCGGCGATAACATTCAAAGATTCAGGTGAGAGCAATTGTATTTGCACCTGGGAAGTTTTGGTTGCTAAACAAGCATCAATAAATACCGCTAATTCAGTATCCGCCAAAACTTCAGCAAGTTCGGGGGTGAGTTGGTGGACAGCAATAGATTTCCCGTTCGATAAATGCAACGCTTTGGCTACTCGTTGACCAATACTATCATCACTAAGCAATTCATTACCGTAACCAATTACGATTAATGTCTTATTCATAGTTGGAGTGTTAATACCATTTTGGGAAGGGAAAATAATTGTTTTTGGCAATTTGGAGCTTTTAAAACTTTGCTACAGATAAAGTTAAAACTTTCCCTTTCTAAAAACCTTATAAATATATGTAATTAATTTTACTTAATTACTTTTTACAGCTTTATTAAAGATAGAAGAAGAATTTGAGGAACTCGTGAGGAAGTAAAATATCTCGCAAATTTATTAATATCTGCCAACTTGGGCATCAACGATCTTATGATTAAGGCGTGTGGTAGAGACTACTGTAATTATAAGACAAACTTGATGGTGGTTCTATGTCTGAAACAAATTCTCAACATATCGTGAATACTGCTATGACTCTCAAACAGAGATATGCAGAGGGGAAACGCAATTTTAATGGCGCAAATTTGGGTAATGCTGACTTGCAAGGTGTCGATCTCAAGGGATCTGACTTCAGCTACGCTGACTTGAGTGAAGCTAATCTAAATAGTGCTAATCTCAGAGGCTGTGACTTCAGCTTTGCAAATCTCAGTCAGGCTAATTTGCAAGATGCCGATCTTCGAGGAGCCTTGTTATTTTCGACCGATCTCCGTCAAGCCAATCTCAAGGGCGCGAAATTGGAAAAAGCAGATTGCGATCGCACCACTCATTTTCCTCAAAAATTCGATCCAGCGCAAGTCGGATTGCAGATTAAAGACTTGCCGAAGTGACCCCTCCAGGTGAAGCGGTTCGAGTTGCATACAACTATGAGCTAGCTCAAAGACTCTATCAAAAATTCCTGGCAGATTGCATCTGGCTGAATCTTGGTTGATTTTTGGGTGCTAATTTATAAATTAATCTTATCATTGAGCTAAACTCTCAGCTTTTGGATATTTCCCAAAAAAATGTATCATAAGCTACTCTTTTTTAGCGATCGCCTCATAAAATATCGAAAAATCAAGATTTAATGCCTGAAATCTATACGCCATATTTGGTTTTTCCTGTCAATGCGTAAGTCCTACCAACAGGTCAATGTCATAGTCTCGCTCTGAAGTAGAAAGTAATTGTGCTGATGTGTATGCTTGCTCAACCAAGTGCTGTTGAGGCAGGAGGTTTTTTGCGTAAGTCCTATTTATTTCAAAATACAAATTACTTTTTTATTAACTGTCTTAACTTTCCTTGATTTTTACTTTTAACTAAGAGAAGATAAGTTAACAAATGATATAGCGATTGCCTTTCGCACTATCTCTTAAAAAAATGTTTGAAAAGTTCTTTTGTTGGTAGCAAAACGTTATCGACAAGTGCCTAAAATCACAGCTAACCACTTTTCAAACAACCTCTAAGCGATCGCTCTCTAGTTATCTAACAAAAATAGTTTTTTACCCAAAATTTTGCTTTCTTCATAAAAGAAGTCAGCTGCCATTTACCCTACACATCTACTATGAGAAATTATGAACTATGTTAATTTCCATCCTCACTTAACATTGGTAATATTATGAAGCTTAATTTACCAATTAAGATTGCTTGAGTGACTAATTATATGTTGCGATCGTTAAAGATGTCAACCTAGATTTATCAAAGTTAAATCAACAGCGTAATGAAGAGAAAGTAAGTGCTGTACTTTTAAGATTTAAATAACAGTAAAAATAATCTAAATCATAATTTGAATAATATGAGCATTTTATTACATATAAATAATACTATTATTTATCAAAGTATAAATATATGCATTTGTTATGCTTGACTTGACTATGAGATATCAAGTCGGTGGTAGCCTGAAGTATGATGACTCTACATATATTGTCCGTCAAGCAGATGAACAACTCTATGCTGGATTAAAAACAGGAGATTTTTGTTACGTCTTAGACTGCCACCAAGCAGGCAAATCATCTCTCCTACACAAAACTATTCATCGTTTAGAAAAAGAAAACTATATATGTGTTTATCTTGATTCAACATTATTAGGCAGTAATAAAATCACACCTATACAATGGTACAAAGGTATTATTGTAAGCTTGTGTTACAAGTTAAAGCTAACAAAGCGGGTTGACTTTGAGAGTTGGTGGGAGCAACAATCTGAGTTTGAGCCTATACAACAACTGTATCGATTTGTTGAACAGGTATTACTAACAGAAATTCAAAATAATCGCATTTTCATCTTTATCGATAATATTAATAGCCTACTAAGTCTGAATTTTCCCATCGACGATTTTTTTATCTGGATTCGTCACTGTTACGATCGGCAAGCACACAACCCAAATTTAAAATCTTTGGTTTTTGCTGTGTTTGGTGTAGCCAGCCCATCTCACCTAATTATTGATAAATACCGAACACCCTTTAGTATTGGTAAAGCAATTGAGTTATCTGACTTTCAACTGCATGAAGCTATACCTCTGGTTAAAGGCTTAAAAAAAGTAGTCAGCCAGCCACAGGCAATATTGTTGCATATTATTTATTGGACAAAAGGACAGCCATTTCTCACCCAAAAACTTTGTGATTTAGTTCTCCAAGTAGCTCTAGAAAGTTCTAAGAAAACGATTAACATACCGAATGGTACTGAAGGGTATTGGATAGAACAATTAGTGCGATCGCGCATTATTCAACATTGGGAATTCAAAGACGAACCCGAACACCTCCGTACCATCAAAAATCGCTTACTTTACGACCAACACAAAGCAGGAAAGTTATTGAGCATTTATCGACAGGTGTTACAAGCAGAGGAACTAAGGAATAGGAACCCGATGGAGAACTTGGTACTAGCTAATGATAGTGAAGAACAGACAGAACTGTTGCTATCTGGTTTGGTAAGGATTTATAACGGTTATCTAAGAGTTAAAAATCCTATTTATCGAAGTGTTTTCAATCCTCAATGGGTATCAAGACATTTAGAGGGTGTTTGAAAAATTTTGAGTGGTTAAATTTTAGGCTAATCCCTTTAGTGAAGGGGAGGCAGTTGTGGCTTTGATAAAATACAGCGATCGCTGATTTTTTCGCAGTCTCTATAGGCATTTTTTGTAGGTTTTGTCAATGCATAATACCAATTTTCTCAAATCTGGCAACAGATTCAAAACCTTTAATTTCAAGACAAAGCGTTTGCTAAATCAGCTTGCAAATCTAGCGGATGCTCAATACCTACAGAAAGACGGACTAAATTATCCTTAATTCCCCGTTTAATTCGTTCTGCTTCTGGTAAAGAACCGTGGGTCATTTTGGCAGGATAGCACAGCAGTGACTCTACCCCTCCCAAGCTTTCGGCTAACAAAAACAACTTCAATTTAGAAATAAATCTTTCAACCTCAGCAAAACCACCTTTTAATTCCAAACTAATCATCCCCCCAAAACCAGACATTTGTTCTTTTGCTAGTTGATGTTGTTCGTGGGTGGCTAACCCTGGATAATAAATTCGCTCGACTTGAGGATGTTTTTCTAAAAATTCTGCCAAAAATAAAGCATTTTTTTCATGTTCCCGCATTCGCACCGCCAAGGTTTTAATACCTCGCAGCACCAACCAGCTATCAAAAGGACTAGGAACTGCACCGATCGCATTTTGATAAAACTTCACTTCGGTGTATAGTTGCTCGTTAGATGTCACAACTGCTCCGCCAATAATATCGCTGTGTCCTCCTAAATATTTAGTCGTGCTGTGAACTACAATATCAGCACCTAAATCTAAGGGCTTTTGAAAATAAGAACTAGCAAAGGTATTATCTACTACTAAAATAATATTGTGTTTGCGAGCAATATTTGCTAGTGCTGCTATATCAACAATTTTTAACAGGGGATTTGTAGGAGTTTCAACCCAAATTAGCTTGGTATTGGACTGAATTGCAGTTTCAAATTCACTTAGATTATCAATGTCTACATATGTGGTTGTCACGCCCCAATTTTTCACGACTCTTTCTAGCAAACGATAAGTACCACCATACAAATCATCGCCAGCAACAATATGGTCGCTGCTTTTAAGCAGACTTAATACGGTGGTAGTGGCAGCTAATCCAGAGGCAAATGCTAAACCAAATTTTCCATTTTCAATAGATGCTAAAGCTTCTTCCAAAGCTTTACGAGTCGGGTTTCCAGTCCGAGAATATTCATATCCTTTGTGCTGACCTATCGCTTCTTGCTCATAGGTAGAAGTTAAATAAATTGGTACAATTACTGCACCAGTTTGGGGGTCTGGTTGTTGCCCTTCATGAATCGCTCTAGTTTCAAATTCCATTATTTTCTCTTAAGTCTTCTTGAGTTTGACTAATCCAATATCTGATTAAATCGGCTCTAGTAATTAATCCAATTGGAACATTTTTACGTGTAATAATAATACCTGTTGTGCCTGATAAAAGGACTCGATAAGCTTCGGAAATATCGACTTCTTCATCGAGAATGGGTAGCGGTTTCCCCATGACTGCCAGGACTTCTTGATTAGAAAAATTAATTCCATCATGGAGAAATTTCATTAAAGATGCCTCATTCAGGCTACCTACCACATGGTTATTATCGATTACAGGTAACTGTGAAATATTTAGCTTTTGCAGTAGGTTTGTTGCTTGACTCAAAGTCTCACGGGGATTTACAGCAACTAAAGAAGGAAAATCTGTTTTCTGAGATAAAATTTCACCAATTTTGATAGTTCTTACTGTTTTACCTTCCCAAAAACCGTTTTCCTGCATCCAGGCATCAGAGTAAATTTTATTGATATAGTTTCTTCCAGTATCTGGTAACAGTACTACAATATATTTTGGCTCTGATAATCGAGCTGTATACTTGAGTGCTGCGGCTACTACTGTACCGCAGGAACCTCCAACTAGTAAGCCTTCCTCCCTAGCAAGACGACGAGCCATATTAAAAGACTCTTTATCACTAACCCGAATCATTTCATCGACTAATTGACGATTAAATGTTTTGGGAATAAAGTCTTCACCAATGCCTTCAACTTTATAAGATTTGGGAGTATCTCCTGATAGGATAGAACCCTCTGGATCTGCACCAACAATTACGATATTCGGATTTTGTTCTTTGAGATATTTAGCAACTCCGGAAATTGTGCCACCTGTCCCCATTCCTGCAACGAAAACATCAACTTTACCATTACTATCTGTCCAAATTTCTGGGCCAGTAGTTAAATAATGAGCTAGAGGGTTATTTGGATTTTCAAATTGATTTGGTCTGTAAGCTCCTGGTATTTCTTTGGCGAGTCTTTCTGCAACACCGTTATAACTTTCTGGCGAGTCGGGTGCTACAGATGTGGGGGTGACAACTACTTCTGCACCATAAGCTTTGAGCAGGTTAATTTTATCTTGGCTCATTTTATCGGGCATGACAAATATGCAGCGATATTTTTTTACTGCTGCAATTAGTGCTAGTCCTACGCCTGTATTGCCTGCTGTCGCTTCAATTATGGTTCCTCCTGGTTGCAGTTGTCCTGCTTTTTCTGCTGCTTCAATCATGGCAAGGGCAATTCGATCTTTGGTACTCCCACCAGGATTTAGATATTCTACTTTGGCATAGATAATGGAGTGAATATCTGCTGTAATTGTGTTGAGTCTGACTAATGGAGTTCTACCAATCGTTTGTAAAATGTTGTCGTAAGTAGTCATAATTACTCCTTACTGGTGATGAGAAGATGGTTATGAGTTTTTCATATTGATAAATTAAATTTGGGATGTTGAAACGAACTGCAAAGTACACGAACACAAAGATAAGAAAGTTAATTTTGAGCGATTAACTATCTTGAAGCAGTGGATTGCAGTTTAAGTAATTTGTCGGCTGCTGCTTGGAGGGTTTCTGGTTTTTTACTGAAGCAAAAGCGAATGAATGATTGTCCTTTTTCTGGTTGGCTGAAAAAGCCGGAACCTGGAACTACGGCAATACCAATATCTTTAATTAAGTGGTTGGTAAATTCGAGATCGTTTTTGTAGCCAAATTTGGAAATGTCTGCAAAGACGTAATAAGCTCCTTTGGGAATGAAATAAGGAATTCCTACTCGATCTAGAATCTGTAAAATGCTGTCTCGCTTTTGATGATAAAGTTTGGCTAGTTCTTGATAATAGGATGGTGGCAGTTGCATAGCGGCAACTCCAGCTCTTTGCAAGGGTGCAGGCGCACCAACGGTTAAAAAGTCGTGGACTTTACGAATAGCATTTGTTAATTCAGGGTTTGCCAAGATGTAACCTACGCGCCAACCGGTGACGCTGTATGTTTTGGAAAGACCGTTAATGGTGACGGTGCGTTCTTCCATACCGGGAAGAGTTGCTAAGGCAATATGTTGAGTTCCATCATAGAGAATGTGTTCGTAAATTTCGTCTGTGAATGCTAGTACATCCCACTTTTGACAAAGTTCGGCAATTAGGGTGAGTTCTTCACGGTTGAATACTTTGCCTGTGGGGTTGTGGGGGGTGTTGATGATGATGGCTTTGGTATTGGCATTGAAAGCTTGACGTAACTCTGTTTCATCAAATGTCCAGTCAGGGGGATGGAGTGTTACATATCTAGGTGTTGCACCAGCCAAAATTGCATCGGGGCCGTAGTTTTCATAATACGGCTCGAATACAATTACTTCGTCACCTGAGTCGATGGTTGCTAACATGACAGATGCCATCGCTTCTGTAGCGCCACAGGTAACGGTGATTTGTGTTTCTGGGTCAATGTCTAAACCCAGATACCAGCGGACTTTATCAGCAATTGCATGGCGAAATGCGCGATCGCCCCAAGTAATTGCATACTGGTTAACATCTGCCTCTATTGCTTCATAAGCTGCCTGTTTCAACTCCGCAGGACAGGGAAAATCAGGAAATCCCTGTGCCAAATTCACTGCATCATATTGCAGTGCCACACGTGTCATCTCCCGAATCACTGATTCTGTAAATTGATTTGCTTTCGTTGAAATTTTTTGGCGCTGAATCTTCGTCACCTGCCTTCTCCGTTCTTCTCTACTATAGTTATCTAGGAATTGCTGAGATTTAATTAAATACATAAAATCTATTGATTTACAGTAGTATACTCAATTCCCAGAACTCAAAGGAATACAAGTCTTGAACTATAAGCTGAATTGCTGATACATTATTGATAAAAATTATTAATTATTGAAGGTACTGCACCAGAATCATTATGAAATCCCTGCATCGTCCCGATCTATATGGCTGGTCTACTTTCAACCCTGCAAGAAATATCGATTTCAATGGGATTGCCTGGATTCGTCCAGATGGCAACATCTTGATTGATCCGGTAGCCCTATCAAATCACGATTGGAATCACCTGCAATCCCTCGGTGGTGTGGTTTGGATTGTACTAACTAACTCCGAGCATGTCAGATCGGCTAAAGAAATTGCCGATCAAACCTATGCCAAGATAGCTGGCCCAGCAGCAGAAAAAGATTCTTTCCCCATACATTGCGAGCGCTGGCTTTCTAATGGTGATGAGTTAGTACCAGGACTGAAGGTGATTGAACTCCAAGGTTCTAAAACTCCGGGTGAATTAGCTTTGCTACTAGAAGAAACGACTCTAATTACAGGTGATTTAGTACGAGCGCGCAAAGCAGGTAGCTTAACTATCTTGCCAGATGACAAACTGCTGAATCGTGAAGAGGCGATCGCTTCTGTACAAAGGCTGGCAGAACTAACGCAGGTAGAAGCCGTGCTAGTAGGAGATGGTTGGCCAGTCTTCCGGGATGGACGCGATCGCCTCAAGGAACTGGCAGCTACATTGATAATTCGTAATTCGTAATTGCAATTTACTTTTAAGTAGGTGGACATAATTAAACATAGAATGTCAACCTGTAAAATCCTGTCAGAAATTGGCTTTTCCCTCCTGCCTCCTGCCTCCTGCCTCCTACTTAGTTGATGGCTTTGCGATATGCTGTCTTTTTCGAGATTATTTACTCAATTTTCCCTTTGACCTTGTTAAATGAGCTTTTCTAGAACATAAATCCCGGCTTCTCTAACAAGTCGGGTATTTTATTTTTCATGTATGAGTAATTGATTGCGATCGCTCTCTCAATTTTGAAACAGTATTATACTACTTACGTATATATAAAAACTATAGCTAAAGGTAGATATTTCTATTTTTTCAATAGATGCTACAGATTTAATGTTTTATTTATTACTTTACTGGTTTTTACTACTTATTTAACCTGATTTTTACTGTTTACAAGTTACTTAAACATGACTAAAGTCATGCTGAAATTATTACTTTCTTACAGTGTGCGCTCTTATTTAGTATTTTAAACTTAGAGCAATACAGCAATCTTAGTGATTTGCAAACAAACAATACCACCTATAGTTTCACAGGTAATTTTCTTAATGAATAAACCTTTGATTTTAAATTTAATTTTAAAAATAGGTAGGGTAAATGTTCGCAAATCCTTTCGGAATGTTGTACATAAAAAACCAATGTAACTGACAGGAAATTACATCATGAAACGTATCGTAATTGGTACTTTACTTGCTCTACCACTAGCACTTGCTTCTTTTCCATCACACGCATCAGCAGCAGAGATCGTTGTGAGACCTGTAGTTAGACATAGAGTTGTTCATCATCCAATTGTTCGCCGTCAAGTTGTGCGCCAAAGGTTGATTCCTGGGCATTGGGAACACACGCGAAATGGTCGGCGGTGGGTTGCTGCTCGTTATGTGCGATATTAATGTATATGGCACTGATACTGTAGTTTGTAGCTGATTCACTAGAAATTAAAATAGAAAGACCTAAATTCCTGACTTTTTGCTAAGTCGGGGATTTTCTTTTCTAAAGATTTAGGACTGCTATGGTATCCTTGTTAGTTAATTAAATAAGTCATAAATATATATTAAAATTGACTATTTATTAAGAACATTTTTATGTTTATGCTTGAAGGTTATAAAGCCAAATGAAAATAAGAGAGCAAGAGTATTGCAAAAATACAGAGATTTATTGAGTTGAATGTCTCTTGATTGAAATAATGGTCGAAATACTGCAACAATGGCTAAAAATGCCTGTGAATTAATTCGCTAGCAGTGAAAAATCCATGACGCAGTATCAATATCAAGTTGGAGGTAGCCTCCCTCTAGATTCGCCCACCTACGTCACCCGTCAAGCTGATGCCGAACTCTATGAGAGTTTAAAAGCGGGAGAATTTTGTTATGTCCTCAACGCTAGGCAAATGGGCAAATCTAGCTTACGGGTGCATGTTATGCAACAATTGCAACAAGAGGGAATTGCTTGTGCTGCGATTGATATAACTGCGATCGGAACATCAGGTATTACTCCACAAGAATGGTATGCCGGAATTATTGACAGTCTTGTGGGAAGTTTTGAGCTTTACAACGATTTTGATTTAGATAACTGGTGGTTAGAGAACGATTTACTATCGCCAGTGCAGCGGTTAAGCAAGTTTATTGAAACAGTTTTACTCACAACAATTGCTGGTAAAATCGTCATTTTTATTGATGAAATTGACAGTATTCTCAGTATTGAATTTAATTTAGATGATTTTTTTGCAGTTATTCGAGAATGTTATAACCGTCGTGCAGACCAAGCTGCATACACTCGCCTCACGTTTGCATTGCTAGGAGTATCTACACCTTCTGATTTAATTGGAGATAAGCGACGGACACCATTTAATATCGGTCGGGCAATTGATTTAACAGGATTTCAACTTAAAGAAGCACAACCGCTGGCAACAGGACTAACAGCAGTAGGTAACTCGCAAGCATTGATGCAAGCTGTGTTGGAGTGGACAGGAGGACAACCTTTTCTAACTCAAAAGGTTTGTAAGTTAGTTGTGCAATATGCTAATGAAACTCTGCTGACAAACCCGCAAGAAATAGTGGCTCATGTTGTCCGCGATCGCATTATTCAAAATTGGGAAATCCGAGATGAACCTGAGCATTTGAGAACAATACAAAATAGAGTTTTGCAAAGTAGCGAACAACGTACTGGAAGATTATTGGCTTTGGTTCAGCAGATATTACAACAAGGAAAAATAGAATCTGATAATAGCCCAGAACAAACAGAACTGCGATTGACTGGATTAGCCGTTAAGCGTGGTAATATGCGAATTTATAATCGTATTTATGAGGAAGTATTCAATCAGGAATGGTGCGAGCAACAATTAGCAAAACTCCGTCCTTATGCAAGTGAAATTAATGCTTGGGTTGCTTCTAAGTGTCAAGACGAGTCGCGTTTATTGCGAGGACAAGCTTTGCTAGAAGCTTTACAATGGTCAACTGGCAAGAGTTTGAGCAGCTTAGATTATCAGTATTTATCTGCTAGTCAAGATTTTGCAAATAGAGAAGTACAAGGTGCATTGACAGCAGAACAAGAAGCTAATCAGCTTTTGGCACAGGCGCAACAAAAAGCAGAAAATGCTTTAGAGACAGAAAGGCAGGCTAATCAAGTATTAGCAGGCGCGCAAAAGCAGGCTAGGCGTATTTTGTTTTTTACTGTAACTGGAGCAATTGTTTCTTTAGCCTTGGCTGGATTTGGTTTGCAACAGGCGCGACAGCAAACAAAGGTAGCGCAAGATAAAACAGCAGAAGCTAAACAAAAAACTGATGCAGCAAATCAAGCAGAGAAGGATTTAGAAATAGCTCAAAAGCAAACAGCAGATGCTCAGAATAAATTAACTAAGACTACTGAAAAAGAAGAAAAAGCTCAAAATCAACTCAAGTCAGCACAAGGAAAGTTTCAGCTAGCTGATGCGAATGCGAAACAAGCAGTAGAACGAGCAAAACAGGTAAGCGAGCAAGCAAATAGACAAAAGCAACAATTTACTCAGCAATTAGCAGAAAACCAAGGAAAATCCGACGGCAAGACTGTTGCTACCGCATCAAGTGACAAGACAGCTAAGTTGTGGAACACTCAGGGCAAGGTAATTGCCACTTTGCAGCATCAAGATTCGGTCTACAACGTGGTGTTTAGCCCCGATGGCAAGACTGTTGCTACCGCATCAAGTGACAAGACAGCTAAGTTGTGGAACACTCAGGGCAAGGTAATTGCCACTTTGCAGCATCAAGATTCGGTCTACAACGTGGTGTTTAGCCCCGATGGCAAGACTGTTGCTACCGCATCAAGTGACAAGACAGCTAAGTTGTGGAACACTCAGGGCAAGGTAATTGCCACTTTGCAGCATCAAGGTTCGGTCTACAACGTGGTGTTTAGCCCCGACGGCAAGACTGTTGCTACCGCATCAAGTGACAACACAGCTAAGTTGTGGAACACTCAGGGCAAGGTAATTGCCACTTTGCAGCATCAAGGTTCGGTCTACAACGTGGTGTTTAGCCCCGACGGCAAGACTGTTGCTACCGCATCAAGTGACAACACAGCTAAGTTGTGGAACACTCAGGGCAAGGTAATTGCCACTTTGCAGCATCAAGGTTCGGTCTACAACGTGGTGTTTAGCCCCGACGGCAAGACTGTTGCTACTTCTTCAAGTGACGGCACTGTGCGCTTATGGACACAAGTAGCGGACATTTGGCAGCAGTTTGCTGAATATCAAGGTCGTAGCGGTGTGTTCAGCCCGGATGGTAAGCTGATTGCAATTATTGTAGATAATACTGTGCAGTTGCGTCCGGTTGAGGGTTTAGATGAACTGCTGGCGCGGGGGTGTGAGTGGCTAGGGGATTACCTTTCAAGCCATCCTAATGTGCAACAAGTGTGTCCTGCTATCTCGTCGAAATAAATCTCACCTTTTAACTTTTTACTCTTGCCTTGTTTGGTTAAGGCAGAAGTTGCCACAGGGTACGCGAAACACGGAAACGTCAAGGCGGAAGTTGCTACAGGCTGCGCGAAACACGGAAATGTCAAGGCGGAAATTGCTACAGGGTACGCGAAACACGGAAATGTCAACCCAGAAGTCGTTACAGGGAAGGCGGAAGTTGCTACAGGCTGCGCGAAACACTGAAACGTCAGGGCGGAAGTCGCTACAGGGAAGACGGAAGTTGCAAACGTCGAGGCAGAAGTCGCTACAGCGTAACGCACCACCAAAGACAAGATGTCCATCCCACAATATTCAGATAAAGCCGCACATCGCGTTATCTAGAATCATTGTTGCTCATCATCTGACTGGTCAAGCTTGTCTAACGCTTCTTGAAGTGCTTGCCGACAAAATTCTGGGTAATTTTCTATACTTTTAATCTTGTCCATCATTGACTGCGGAACCCTGAGAGTTAACTTTGCGATTAATGGTTCTGCCCTGTCAGTGGTCAGCTTATATGGCTTTAAACTTTCTGGATTGCCTTTAGGGTTAGGCATTGTTGAGAAATATAAATAAAGGTTGAAACCTAAGACGACATAGGTATAAATTAATAATTTATGGGTAGCTGAAACTTTGGACGGCAACAGCTACCCATGTCCATTAACAAAAACAGACACTTCTATTTTATGTTCACGAGAACCGAACTTGAAACTAGAAACATCAAGGAATTAAAAGAACTGTGTCAAAGATATAGTATCAAGCCAGTAGGAAATCAAGGCTACAAAACTACCTTAATCACTGCCTTGATGGCATTCCCCAGAATGGCACTTATACAAATGGAAAACGAGAAAGGACTCAGACACCCTACTTTTGCTGATGTTCAGAATATTGGGGAAGCACTCGATCGCATGGGTTCCCCTACTGACGAACAGATAGCGCTGATTAGGGCATCGCTGGAAGGTAGAAGGATGGATTATCCCTACAGATATCAACAAGAGAGATTAATGCAACTATACAAAGCTAAGTTGCTGTTAGAGGAACTGGTTAACGTGTTAGGAACTTAACCTGTACCCATCATCTTTTTACGGCATCGTTAAAGATTGTTTGAAAAGTGTTTGGCTGTAATTATAAGCACTTATCGATCCCCCCTAACCCCCCTTAAAAAGGGGGGAAACTAGAATCAAAGTCCCCCTTTTGAAGGGGGATTTAGGGGGATCTGAAAATATTTGATACATCAATAGGGACTTTTCAAACAGCGTCTTAGGGGTGCTTTTTTCTTGACTATATTTCTTTTCAGTCAACACATTTAAGGACATCTTTTATTTTACTAGCCAACTCTAACGGGTTGAAGGTTTAGCGATCGCATTCACCTGGTCAGAAGCTTGGAGCTAATTTTCCTGGTTCCAACCTAAGGCTGTCGCTACCTGACTAGCTAATTCTAGGGGATTGAACGGTTTAGCGATCGCATTCACCATGCCCAATTGAGCATAGCGCCGACGGTCAGAAGCCTGGATTTTGGCAGTTAACAAAATCACTGGAATTTCTTTGGTTATGGGATTAGCTTGTAGTTTTTTAAAAGTAGTAATACCATCCATATCCGGCATCATGACATCCAGCAAAATCGCATCTGGTTGACCAGTTTCGGCTTGAGTTATGCCTTCTTGACCGGAACTCGCCGTTAGCACTTCCCAACCTGCTACAGTTTCTAAGCAAATCTTGGCAACTTCTTGAATATATTGCTCGTTATCAACCACTAAAATTCGCTTTTTTGTCATTACTGCCCCTCTTCTAATACCAATTTGAGATTTTAGATTAACGATCTTTACTCAAAAGCTGTTCTGTGAAAGCTCAAACAATACTACTAGTCCACCACGCAAATATTGACAGGTCTAGGCTCTTAAAAGGGGAAAGGGAAAAGGGGAAGGTTTAAAACCTTTGTCAAAAAGACTTTGGCAGACTACTACTTATCTTAATTTGGCATTAGTTTGTAAAAACGCTGATTGTTAGTGTGCTGCAATTTTATTACTTTTTTACTCAGCACTCAGCACTCAGTTGGTTGATAAGTAATTCGTTGAAGTAATTCCATGACTCGCTGTTCAAATTCTTGGGTTGTCACACGTCCTTTGGTTAAAAATTCTGTATGTCCTAATTTGAGCCGCTTGCGTTCGGATTCGTCCAAATCTTTGGCTGAGTAAATGACTACAGGAATATTACAAAGGTGATTGTGTTGCTGTAGCCAATCTACCACTGCAAAGCCATCGCTTTCAGGCAAAATTAAATCGAGAATTATTAAGTCAGGATTGACTTGTTGGCTTTTGCGAATTGCTTCTCGTCCGGTTTTGGCTAAGAAGGTTTCAAATTCATGCCTCTCAAACAAAGTGATGAGCAATTCTGCTAAATCGTTGTCGTCTTCAACAATGAGAATGCAGACTCGCTTGCAGGGTTTAGCGATCGCTTGCTTAAGTGACTGCAATAGGTAGCTTTCTTGTACTGGTTTACTTAGCCAATCCACAAAATCTGCACTTGGTTGACTGGTTGTAGTTGGCTTGTAAACGCTACAAATTATTATGGGGATGTCCTTAGTATCTACCCGTTCCTTTAAGAGTGCCATTGTTTCCCAACCATTCATTCCAGGCATTAGCAAATCTAGTAAAATTACATCTGGATGTTGGGCAGCTGCTAAAGCGATCGCTTCCTTACCCGTAGCCACTGTTACCACCCGATATCCTCCTCGTTCTAGCAGAGTTTGCAGTTCGATGCGAATAATTGGGTCATCGTCACAGACTAAAACGAGTGCTGAGTGCTTTATCGGTGCTGAATGGGGAGTTAAGGAGTGTTCTGGCTCTATAGTTTGAGAAACTGTCAGAATTGGAAGCGTCAGATAAAATCTGCTACCTTCTCCTAATACACTCTCAACCCAGATGCGTCCGCCATGTTGTTGCACAATGCTTTGGCAAATTGCCAAACCCAAACCAGTACCATCACGGTCGCGGGAATCTGAGGAATCAACTTGTTGAAAGCGTTCAAAAATGCTGTTGACTTTATCAGCTGGAATGCCGCGTCCAGTATCTTTAACTGTCAGCAACACTTCATCTTCTTGTTGTTGAGCTGTCAGCCATACTGTTGTACCCGGCGAAAATTTAATGGCATTACTTAATAAGTTGGTCAAAGTTTGCACAATCCGATCTGGATCGGCCCATATCTGCACGGGTAAGCTAGAAATGGATAATGTCACTCCCGCTCCCTTAGCGATAGGCTGCATAATATTCACTGCCGAACCAATTAATTCAGCAAGGTTGCAAATTTCTCGTTCCATTTTCACTTTGCCAGACTCGATGCGTTCAATATCCAAAATGTCATTGATCAAGCGTACTAGGCGTTCGGTACTATCAGTAGCAATTTCCAACAGACGTTTTCCCTGCTCTGAGTCTGGCTGTAGCAGACCGCTTGCTAGCATTCCTAAAGAACCGTGAATTGAAGTTAAGGGTGTGCGGAGTTCGTGACTGACAACAGATACAAACTCGTCTTTCATCCGCTCAATTTGCTTGCGAGCAGTGATATCGCGCAAAATTACTGTATAAACAGTCTCTTTTTCTATGTTTAATTTAGATATGGAAGCCTCTGCCGGAAATTCAGTGCCATCCTTGCGGCGACCAAAGATTTCTCGCCGTTCTCCCATTCTGCGAGCCAGATTTGGGGATTTGCCAAAGTCAACTACATGTTGACGATGCACTTGAGCAAAACGCTGTGGTAACAATACTTCTAAAGTTTGCCCTAAAATTTCTGCGGCAGAGTAACCAAAAATTTTCTCTGCTCCTTGGTTGAATAAAGTTATGCCTTGACAGGCATTGATGGAAATAATTGCATCATCGGCTATACCTAAAATACCTTCAAACCGAGTTTGCGATACTCGTAGTGCTTCCTCTGTGCGCTGGCGCTCATCTAATTCTGCTTGCAACTGTCGATTGACGGTAATTAGTTCAGCAGTGCGCTCTGCTACTCTTAATTCTAGTTCGTTGTTTGCTTTGTGTAGGGCTTTTTCGGTTTGTTTGCGCTCAGAAATATCACGAGCAACGACTTGAGCCGCTAATTTATCCTGGTAAACAAAAGGAGCTGCAACTACCTCTAAATCAATAGTTGTGCCATCTAGCCGCAGCCATTCTTCTTCTAGTAATGGTATTGGCTGTTGGACTTCTCTCAAGTATTTGATTCGCTCTCGAACTAAGGTTTGCGAATTGGGATGTACAAAATCAAGTATTTGTTTGTTTAGTAATTCTTCGGCTTTGGTCGCGCCAAAAAGTTGGATAGCAGCACTGTTTAAAAAGACAAACTTGCCTTCACTTTGGATAAAAATTGCTTCCGGACAAAGTTCTATCAGCTGTTTGTAACTAGCTTCACTTTCTCGTAGTGCGGTTTCGGCAAAGGAGCGATCGCGCTGATTTTGCAATGCGACAATGCCGTATGTTAAATCTTGTGCTAATTCTTCTAAAAGTTTCACCTCATCAGCATCAAAGGTATTTACTTCAGTGGAATAAATATTTAAAACGCCAAAAGCTATACCGCGATCTTTTAAAGGTAAGGCAATAGTTGAGGCATAGCCCTGTAAGTTCGCCTGAGACCGCCAAATCTCATATTTGGGGTCAATCAAAATATTCTGGACTATAGATATTTCACCTGTGCAGATGGCTATTTCTGTTGGACTTTGTCCCCGAACTGTATCTGACCAAGTGAGGTTGAGAGATTGCAAGTATCCATCTTCATAACCTGCTTGGGCAACTGGGCGAATACTTCTATGAGTATCATTTTCGGCAAAACCAACCCACGCAAACCGATAGCCACCAACTTCTATGAGAATTTGGCAAATATTCTCTAGCAAACTACTCTCTTGTTTGGCACGAACAATTACTTGATTACAATTACTTAAAGTCTGAAGCGATCGATTTAACCGTCGCAGTTCTGCCTCTGATTGTTTGTGCTGGGTGATGTCCCGTGTTATCGCTAACTGCACTACATTGCCATTTTTTTCGTCACGCAGAGGTACTGCATGAGTTTCCATCCAGCGGCGATTACCCCGGCAAGTCACTATCTCGAATTGCATAGTGCCCTTACTGCCCTGACAGACAATTTCGTTCATTGTCCGAAAGGTCTCTCGGTCTTCTGGGGCAATCAGAGAATAAACTGATTTGCCAATCACCTCTACGGCGCTGTCTACCTCAATCATTGCCAACCCTGCTGGATTCATTTCCAACAAAGTGCCATCCGCTGCCACCATTTTGACACATTCTGGTTCGGCATCAAATATGACACGCCAATCGGGGGAGAAGGGAGCTGGGGGAGCTGGGGAAGCTGGGGGAGTTAGGGAGGAATATGAAACTTGAGCCTCTGAGGCTGAAGCTTGCGCCTTTGAAGCTGAAGCTTGCGCCTTTGAGGCTGAAGCTTGCGCCTTTGAGCTTGAAACTTGAGATTTTGAGCTTGAAGCTTCAAGTCCTAACTCTCCCCCATCTCCCCCTACTCCCTCATCTCACC
>NZ_JAECZA010000293.1:0-9426 GCF_016056275.1 Dendronalium phyllosphericum CENA369
GTCTACCATTGTATCTCGCCTCGATATCACACAAATTTTCTGCGACGTAGATGATTTCTGTAACCAATGGGAAAATCTGTGGCGGCAAGTACCACACTTGCCATCGACAACAGGAGAAAGGCGTAGCACTTCCCGGATGCATCTATCGGAAGTAATGACGATTGCGATCGCCTTTCATGGTTCGGGCTACCGGACATTCAAAGAGTTTTATACGTTGCATGTATTACCTAGTTGGCGTAATGCATTTCCAAACCTGGTCAGCTACACGAGGTTTGTAGAATTGATGCCCTGGAGTTTAATGCTATTGTGCTGTTTTTTGAGCACCTTAACGGGCGAAATGACGGGGATTAGTTTTATCGATTCAACCCCAATCAACGTTTGTCATAATTGTCGAGCGCATTCTCATAAAGTGTTTCAAGGATTAGTCGGATGGGGAAAAAATTCGCATTTGTTGGCATTATGGCTTTAAACTGCATTTGATTATTAACGACAAAGGAGAATTACTTGCTTTTAAGCTCACTGCTGCGAACATAGATGACCGAAAGCCTGTTCCAGAGATGACTGAGGATATAATTGGTAAACTTTTTGGAGACAGAGGGTATGTCTCACAAAAAATCTTTGAAGAACTGTATGAGCGAGGTTTAGAGTTTATTACTAAGTCAAAGAAAAACATGAAAAACCGTTTGCTCAAACTGATTGATAAAATCTTGTTACGCAAGCGAGCAGTCATTGAGTCTGTTAATGATTATCTCAAAAATGTATGTCAAATAGAACACTCACGACACCGGAGTCCATTAAACTTTCTGGTTAACTTGTTAGCTGGTTTGGTTGCTTACACCTACTTACCTAACAAACCCTCTATTGATATTTACCCTAAAGACTTGCCTGCACTGCCTCCTGCTCTTTTTTAGTTCTGTCGAACTCACGTTAAGTAAAAAGAAAAATTTGATCGTTCAGAGTTTTTCGCTCTCGACTATTGACTATCTAACGTGATTACGGTGACTTCTGGCGGACAAAATAATCGTCCTGGTCGATAAGTTCCCAAGCCCCGATTAACATATAACTGATTATTTGCTACTTGGTGAAAACCTTGTGCCCACTCCCAATATCGCACCACTTTTGAACAATCTCCTAATAGAAATGGTATCCAACGTCGTAGTTTTTTAGGGAGTTGTTTTAGGAGCTTTTTGTAATGGTAAACCACAGGCCCCATACCCGGTAGTACAATATGACCGCCGTGGGTATGACCAGATAGTTGCAAATCTACTCGCCATTGTGACAATATCTTAGCAGTATCTGGATTGTGAGATAAAACGATGCGAGGTGTGGCTGGGTCTAATTGGTTCATAACTGGTGTAGGGTTGAACTCCCGCGACCAATAATCAGCTAGTCCTACTATTGGTAATTGTTGCCCTAATGGATAGGCAATTTCATTCCACAGGACGTTAACTCCAATGCTAGTAAATGCTGATGTAACTTCTGCTTTGGAGCGATCGTAGTGGATATCATGGTTACCAAGTACAGCATAAATGCCATAGCGACTTTGGAGATGTTTGAGTCGTAGCACAAGTTGATGAATTGGTGCGGGATCGTCAGTTACATAGTCGCCGGTTAAGACAATTAAATCTGGTTCGGCTTCGTTAGTGGCTGCGATCGCATTTTCTAACATTTCTTCTGATAGCCGCAGACCATCATAGTGGAAATCCGACAACTGTACCAGCCTTATGCCTTGCAAAGATGTTGGAAGTTCCGCAATCTTAACCGTTAATTTATCTACACTTAAACGACCTGTAAACAACCAGTGCATAGTGCGACAAAGCCTCCTCATACCAGCGTTTACAGCTTATCAAAAATTAAAATGTATCTTGAGTTAAGTACAAAAATTTAATTGTAACCTACTCACTTTGTAGCGTAATTACTGTAACTTCTGGCGGACAAAATAAGCGTCCTGGGAAATAAGTTCCCAAGCCACGATTGACATATAGCTGATTTTTTCCGATGCGATGCAAACCCTGCGCCCATTCCCAATGACGTAGTACAAAGTAATCTTTTCTCAGAAATGGGAAGCGACGGCGTACTTTTAAGGGGATTTTTGGCAAGATATTTCTTTGATAGGGTAGCATAGGCCCGAATCCGGGGATGACAATTTGACCGCCATGAGTATGACCAGATAGTTGCAAATCTACTCGCCATGGTTGCAATATCTCGGCGGTATCTGGATTATGAGATAAAACAATCCGTGGTGTAGCAAAGTCTAGCTGGTTCATGACTGGTTCGGGATTGAATTCCCGCGAGTAACGATCTGCTAGTCCCACTAATAGTAATTCTTTTCCCCAAGGATAAGCGATTTCATTCCAGAGAACGCGTATACCAATATTAGTAAGTGCAGCTGTTACTTCGGTTTTTGCATGTTTATGACGAATATCGTGATTACCTAATATGGCATAAATGCCAGAATTGCTTTGGAGATGTTTGAGTCGCTGCGCCAAAGTGTGAATAGGTTCTGGGCTTGTGGTTACATAGTCACCAGTCAATAGTACTAGATCGGGTTTGACTTGGTTGCTAGCGGCGATCGCTTTTTCTAACATTGCTTCCGACAACCGCAAACCATCATAGTGAAAGTCTGACATCTGCACCAACTTCTTACCTTGTAAAGATGCAGGTAAACCCGCAATTCTAACCGTTAATTTCTCTACACTTAACGGCCCAGATAATAACCAGTGCATAACGTACTTCGTAAACCTTAATTTTAGCGTTTACAGCTTAACTAAAAATTATGCGATCGCCTGTGGCAACCATGACACTTGTTGAAAAATTCATCAATTGCTGTAAATTTTCTTTAGTCTAATTTAGAGTTTCGATAAAGATTTGTTGATGTAAATGTAGTAATTAACTATATTTATTATATTTAATTGTTATATACTATACTTAGCTCTACTACCCTGTTACCTTGACCAAAACAGCGAAAGTTTTTTATGCCCTCACCTTTGGAACCACAATTCATTCAGGATTTTACCCACTTCGAGCAGCATGTAGCAAAACTTATTTCTAGAGCAGGTTGGACAATTGAAACTGCTAAGACCAACCAGCCTGGTTATGATTTAGTGGCCAAAAAAGAAAATTTACTTGTCGCTGTTCAGGTGAAATGGCTAAAAAATAATGTGACAGCACCGCAGCTTTTAAGCTTTGCTAATTTTTTAGATTCCAATGAAGGAAAACAGTTTAATTTAGGTTGGTTTATAACCACAAAAGGCTTTGGCGGCCCAGCGTTATCATTAATCAGATCGTGGAATAAAGACACTAAAATCCGTTGTGGTATTGCCCATGAAAATAAATTAGTAAATATTAATGGTTTTGAAGATATCGCTAGCGGAAACAACAACGGAACAACAAACTCAGACAATGAAAATAATACCTCTAAAAAACTTTATTTTGGAATTTTTACTTGCAAAGGTGGAGTTGGGAAAACAACTGTAGCAGGGCATTTAGCAGGAGCATTAGCACTGCAAGGATTTAACGTGGCTCTTGTAGACTTAGATCCAGAACAAAATCTGCAAAAGTTAGTGGGTGATGGCGTTTTCGTACCTAATCCAAATGGTGTTGGTACTACTATACAAGTATTTGATGAGTCTGTTTGGCATGAAGATGCTGCTCGTGATTGTCAAATAGTGATTTGTGATTGCTCACCCGCACTAGAGCGTAATCCTAAAAAATTAGTTGAGCGGTTAGACTATTGCATAATCCCAACAACCCTAAATCCACTAGGAATTAATAAGCATGGTAAAGTTATTCAACAGACAGTTCAAGAAATCCGTCAAATAAACAAAAATGCTCATTTATTTGTTGTAGTCAACAACTTTAAAGATCCAGGAGTTAGGCGTTTCAAACTTTTGAAACAAGTATATGCTACAGCATATGATGAAATTAGTAAAATAGACAATAAATTTCATTGCATAGATCCAGAAGAAGTTTGTATTAGAGCTAGCGATCTACTTTATTACTGGGGTATACATATCCTCGAAAACCCAGACAACCCTGCTAGTAGATTAGCATTCGATCTAATTGGCGGCAGATGCTACCCGCGTGAGGATTTTATCAGTTTAGCTGATTATATTGAAAGAAAAGCTGGCATAGGAATTCTAAGGACTAGTTAAAATGTTTAGTACAGATACTACAACGGCTTTTTACAAAGGTAGTATGTTTATTTACTACATCAACACTCAAGTTAGTAATTAAGACTTTTATAGTAAGTCTATCTCGCTTACAAAGTGTTAGCAGTTGAAAAGGGTTAATCAAGTATTGGGTCTTGGGAGAGAGGTAGTACAGTCAGGTATAGTGTATCTCTGGGGAGATACTATAAACTTTTCTTTATGTTTAAATTGGCACACAGCTATATATCCTCAAAATATAGCTGGCGTACAAGGAGAACAGATGTCAGGAACTACGTCAAATTCAGAAATGTTATATCGTGTACTCGGTAATACACAAGAGAGGGTTTCCGCAATTGGTCTTGGTGGTTGGCATATCGGCTTAAAGAACGTTGATGAAGAACTGGGTATCCGAATTGTTCGCACAGCGATCGATCGCGGCATCACTTTTATGGATAACAGTTGGGATTACAACGATGGAGTCAGCGAGATTCGTATGGGGAAAGCGCTCTTGCATGGCTACCGAGATAAAGTGTTCCTGATGACGAAAATCGACGGTCGCTCGAAGAAAGAAGCAGCAAAACAAATTGACGAATCACTGCAACGCCTACAAGTAGATTGCATCGATCTGGTTCAGCATCACGAAATTATCCGCTACGAAGACCCGCATCGAGTTTTTGATGAAGAAGGGGCGAATGCTGCTTTTGTTGAGGCGCGCCAAGCTGGCAAGCTGCGATATATTGGCTTCACTGGGCACAAAGACCCTCACGTTCATTTGCACATGCTGGAAGTCGCAGCCGAGCATGGGTTTCAGTTTGCTACAGCGCAAATGCCGCTGAATGTGATGGACGCACACTATCGGAGTTTTGAGAAACTGGTTGTGCCAGAACTGGTAAAACAAAATATTGGCGTTCTGGGGATGAAAAGCATGGCAAACGGGATTATTTTGAAATCAAAGACTGTTACGCCAATTGAGTGCCTACATTATGCTCTGAATCTGCCAACATCGGTTGTGATTACGGGAATTGACAGCTTAGAGATTCTAGAGCAGGCATTTGAAGCAGTGCGGACATTTCAGCCAATGAATGAGGAACAAGTGCGATCGCTGTTAGCAAAAACGGCAAAAGCGGCATCACGCGGCGAGTTTGAGCCATTCAAAACTTCATCCATTTTTGATAGCACTGCTCAAAATCCTGATTGGCTGGGAGAAGAACCACAACGGCTTCAGCAATTGATGCCAGCGTGAGCAAGGAATAGACATTATCTGGTTAACCCACTCCTCAGTGGTAGAAGCTTCGCAAACTAGGACAATTGCTTCAATCGCTTCACTAACTGACATCTTCTGCGAAATAATCAAAACTCCAGAACTGGTTTGTGACATGATAAACTTGCCAAACTCAATAGGCATAGTTTTGCGATCGTGGGTGACAAGAACTCTGCCATCCTGTGCTGCTATTGCTAATACCTCTGGATCTTTTTTGCCTTCGAGCAATGCTTCATAAGCTGATTGAAAGTCAATTTCTGGTTGTCTACGTATTGTGCCAGTAACAATCGCTTGTCTTAGATCGGCATCCGCTTGAAATCGAATTGCCGTCATAGATTACTTTGCTTGTGTATTTGTGCACGTGTCTCTACGATCCAGTATCCTTCATCTCGCTGTTCGATATATTGTTTTGTTAGGGTTGGCGCTACTTTCATAAGATTGAGGATTGCTCTTAACCTAAATATAGTTTCAGATTTTATTGATTGATGCGTTACAGAAGATATGAGATTGGCGATCGCCCTTCATATTTCTCTAACAGAAAGTCGTGGCGTGGCTATTGAACTTAATACGATCGCCGATAAAACCTTTTAAAAAACAGGTTTCTGATTCAAGATATGGCAAAGCCTGTGTGCTGACGTAAATTTTCTGGATGAAAACCTAAAACAATGTCTTCACGAGGAATACCAGCTTCCATGAGTGCTTCTGCAACTGGGTAAGAACTACCGTCATACTGAATCCAAACTTTATCGCCAATAATGTCGATATGCACCGTACAACCATGTACGCGACGAATTCCATCCCAACCTACTTGTAGCACTTGGTAGCGATCGCGTTCAGAATCTATCACAGCCCCAGTATCAATTTGACCGCGATCGGGCTTGTGGGTAGCATATTCTGATATGACTTTTCGCACAATCTCACGATACTTTGCTAGTTTATCCATTGCACAATTCTCGCTTGTTGCTCATCAAAAACAATTAAAGCGAGAATCAATCTGTTTTGTTAATGCATCGGCTGACATTGCTAATGCATCGGCTTGCATTGCTAATGTATCGGCTTGCATTGTTGATGCATCGGCTTACATTGCTAATGTATCGGCTGACATTGTGAATGCATCAGCTTGCATTGCTAATGTATCGGCTTGCATTGCCAATGTATCAGCCTGCATAAGTAGCCTACCTTACCTTAACTTCGTCCTGCCAAAAAACTTTTCTTACTGTTATTTTTTTTGTTGCAATGGGCACATTAAATATATAGTTTACTACGTGTCCATCTATGTCTACTCAAGATACAACACGCCGTTTGTCCCCTCAAACAATTAATCAAGATGTTACCTCATTGCACGGCTTACAAACTATAAACACCTACAATACAACTCGTGTTGATGCTTCTGAAGCAAACTTGCAGCTAACTTATCAAGCTATGTTAACCCAGCAACAAACTGAGAACGAAAAACTAGCGTTATATCGCGCTGCTGCTGATGCGGCTCGATTAGCAGAATGGGAATTTCACAATGCGGTATTAGCTATGAAAGAAGTCGTGCGCGGACAATATGGCTCAGATAGCGATCAAGCCCAATCGGTTGGACTGAAGAAAAAATCAGACCGCAAGCGTCCCACTCGGAAAAAATCAGTTGCAGCTGCAAGTTGAGCAATTTAACTATTAAGTTAGTGTAGAGCGATCGCATTTAGAGAAAAATTAGCGATCGCCTCTGTGCAAAATCTCTACTTTTGGATTTTCTGGAGCTGATACAGCAAAATCTGTAGTAACCAGTGTGTTCTCCCACATTGAAGATTTGGCATATGCGTTTGTGGAAATTAGTGCTACTGAGCAGTATTTTAGCTGTTGGCAGTTGGTTAGGTTGGCGCTTCGTTAATCAATCAAAAACTACCCTACTAGCTCTCGATACTAGCACTGGCAAGCTTCAGTGGATTCATCCGATAAAATCACAAATCTATAGTAATGGCACAATTGCCGCTAATGGCAAAGTCTTACTCAGCTTTTGTCAAGATAAATCCGCCGAACAAAAAAACGATCGCCGTCAGTGCAGCTTTTACCAACTCCAAGCTTTTGATGCTGATTCAGGACGCATTCTTTGGACGTACCAGCCTCAAGGTTCTGACAGTGGTTTTGAGACTGCGTTTAATCCATCGGTAATTTTTCAAAACAACCAGCTTTACATCCAAGTTAACAATGAATTGCGATCGCTCGACCCTGCTACAGGACAACCGCGCTGGGCAACTCAGCATACAGGGTTCGATGTTAGAGTTGTTGGCAATTACGATCCCCAGATTGTTACCCTACCGAATCAACTAGCTACTATCGACACAGTAGATAAACAACAGCGAATTCTAAAATTACTAGATCCGCAGACGGGTAAGCCACTCCAGCAAATTACTATCTTGCGAGATCGACTCACTTCTAGCACAAATCTCATCGCCGCTAACAATCTCAGCGTCTTTCTAGCAACATCAGGACTTATCCAATTAGGTGCAAATGAATTTTATAGCAACGGGCGATCGACAATTACTGCCTACGATAGCAAAACAGGAAAGCCCCGCTTCAGCACCAACATTGCTGGAGAGATTGAAAATATGCAAGTTGTGCAAAATACTCTACAACTCAAAACTTATGGCACATACGACCCATTAAAGAAAACTTTCCCTTACAAGTCATCTTTCCTTGCTGTTGATGCAAATACTGGCCGCGTGCTTTGGCAAAAACCCCTAAGCCAAATTGCTTGTGCAGACATTGGTTATTCTTGGCGAGTGGATGCAGACTCAGTTTATGTCAATTGCAATCTTTATTCTCAAGCTCCTAGAGGTCAAGATTCGAGTACGATTGTGGCGCTATCTGCTCAAACCGGACAAATCAAATGGCAATATCAAGCTAGCCCAAATCTTTATTCAGAATTTCTGCCTAATGTTGTCAGTCCTGAGCAATTTCTGACGTTCCGCAAAGTTACAAGTGGTAATAGTCGCCAAACTCAAGCGATTGCACTGAATCGCCAAACTGGAAAGCTGCTTTGGTCTTTTGCTCTTTATAGCGATCGCTATGTTGACAAATTTAGGGCAATTGTAGCTACCGATAGCAATCGACTATTTGTACTCGATTTCATGCCTCGCTGGCAAATTTGGCTCTTGCAATTCAATTCAGATTGGTATTTTCAGCAGCCGATACAGCCGTAAAGGCGATCGCACTGAAGCTCATTTTTTCAAAACCAAATCGGCTAATCTAAAAGTATAAAAGCTCAAATGAGGGAGAGACATACCATGTCATCTGATGCAATTAAACAGACAATCTCCCAAAATGTCGAACCTTGGGATTGGGAAAATCCTCCCATGCCTCCCACTGACTTGATTTTTGATGATGGAGAACCTTTGGAGAGTAATCGCCACCGCATTGCCATGAATGTTTTGATTCGGTCGTTGCAACAAGCTTGGGGCGATCGCAACGATTTTTTTACAGGTGGTAACATGTTTGTTTACTACAACAGCGCCCAAGCTCGCAATCGTGACTTTCGCGGCCCGGATTTTTTTGCGGTACTAGATGTTGATGGCACTATCTCTAGGCAAGGCTGGGTAGTGTGGGATGAAGGCGGACGTTATCCAGATGTGATTGTAGAGCTAATGTCGCCTTCGACTGCGGAAGTGGATACGACAACTAAAAAAGATATTTACGAGCGCGTTTTTAAAACCCGAAATTACTTTGTCTTCGATCCCTTCAATCCCGCTTCTTTGCAAGGATGGCAATTAAATGGTAATTTGCGCTATCAATCCATTGCACCAGATGAGCGCGGCTTTCTTTGGTGTCAAACTTTGGGCTTTTGGTTGGGTACTTGGCAAGGAACTGTAGATCGAGAAACAGCAGTGTGGTTGCGATTTTACGATAATTCTGGCAATTTGGTTTTGTTACCAGAGGAAGCAGCTCAAGCGAAAGTTGAGGAAGAACGGCAGCAGGCTGAACAAGAAAAGCAAAGGGCCGAACAAGAAAAGCAAAGGGCCGAACAAGAAA
>NZ_JAECZA010000293.1:9526-20499 GCF_016056275.1 Dendronalium phyllosphericum CENA369
AGCAAAGAGCCGAACAAGAAAAGCAAAGAGCCGAACAAGAAAAGCAAAGAGCCGAACAAGAAAAGCAAAGAGCCGATCGCTTGGCTGAACAATTACGTTTGCTGGGTATTAATCCCGAAGTGTAAATGATTAAACAACTGAAATTTTCTTTATCATCACAATACACACAGCCACAACTAAAAAAGCAAATTCAGCTAACAGAAACGCCGATACTGGTGCGATCCCGATTGATTTCATCAGCGCAGAGACGATCGCAATTCCGCAGGCGCTACCACCAAAATATAATCCAGTGCCTAAGCCTGCTCGATTGGCAGGAATTTTAGCTAACACTAAGGAAATCATACTGATAAAAACTAAGCTAAAACTGACACCAAAACCAAGTATCAATCCTATTGCGATAACGTTGTTGTCATTCAATAACGTCAGCCCCATTAAGCCTGTCATTGCCCCTAAGCCAAACAACATAGATTTATTAGTGCCTAATTCTGTCGTCCATTCTCCTAGAGGAACCGAAGCGATCGCTGAGACTAAAAGTATCTCAGAAGCAATGAATTCTGCTTTCAATCCAGGTAGTTGAGTTTGCAATTGTTGCGGAAAAATTGATAGTAATAAATTAATTTCGCAGCCTGTAGCTAAACCAATTATAAAAATTAGAATTAACAGTACGGTAGGAGTGGTATTGGCACTTTGATTCAGGGTAACAGCATGAATAAAGTGTTTAGGAGTAAATAAGTGCAAAATAAATACTCCCAAAACTAAGGCGATCGCTCCTAAAAGAAAGGTAATTGATGCACCCATACTATAGAGTAGAGTATTCCCCATTAGCCCAATGGCTCCCACTAATCCAAATACAAACGTGAGGATGGCATTGGCTTGAGGCAATTCGCTTATGGGTGCAAACTGTGTTAAAAGTGCGATCGCCGGGCCGCGAAACATAATTATTGCTATTACCCAAGCAGTCATCAGCACTGGCAAAATCCAACGTATACCTAAGGGCAAGTTGTATTCTACTAACAGCGAAACAGTAGCAAAAATTAAACCTGCTAGCACTACTCCCACACTAATCATTGGTAAACGACTGCCTAATCGCTGCTGAATGCGATCGCTAAGTTCGCCAATCAAAGGTTCTATAACTGCTGCAAGTAAGCCTTGTACTATTCCCAACCAACTTGCCAGATTGACAAATTCTAGTTCTCGTAAAATTTTAGGTTGATAAAAACCGTATGCTATCCAACTAAAAACTATCGCTGCTAATAAAGCGGCTAATCCCCAAACTTGTCGCCATAAAATCTCACGGCGAGTATTGAAATTAACCATGATCCTGCCTTATCCTTGATACGTGGTGCAATTGTATGACAAATATCCTGAGAAAAATGGCATTAAAAATTGCATAATGGCGAGCTTGTTATCAAGATATTACGTACACAATAGAACATATTAATATCAACAGTACGCATATTGTTACACAGGCAATATAGATATTGACTATATTCAGCAATACCTATAGCTTTTCTGATTTTAGACTATGGTAAAATTTACGTTGTTTCCATCACAACAAAATTCCAAACAAACTCAAAATCACAAGTATCAGCCTTTTTAGAGTTCTAATTCAATTTATAGCTTGAGTTTGTAGCGAAGTTATAATATCGTCAAATTAATCTTGCAACATTAAGCATCAATTATACTAATTTTATAGTTAGTAGCACACCTTCCCAATGGGCGATACTTCCTACAATCGATAATAATTCTAAAGACATTAGGCTTTGTAAAAAAATTGAACTCACTGCGATAATTAATCTTTATAAAATATTTGAAATATCTGCCCGATCGCTAATACTTATCAATTAATCTTCATCAAATGATTAATGTTGAGCAGACGATAACACCCGGCGAAATTTTTCATGCATAGAGTTCCGGATTTTGGAGGAAAAATATGCCTACCGGGTGATTTTGCAAATTTTTCGACTTATACCAAAAGTTTACTTTAGTTCGTTTTGAACCATATAGTTAGGCTGCGACCATATATAATTTGTGCCCAATTACCTACCTATAGGCAAAACTGCTATGCTAGCTAGTCATTTTGCCATATTTAATTACTGATGTTTATGATTCTGCTTTACTTTTGGCTTGATATTTTTTGCGTTTATAAGACTTATTTAGCTCATATTAGAGTAAAATGGCAAACCCAATGTTTTATCAGTTTTTGCAATCGATATATTAGTTTGTACTTATCAAACGATTTTTACTCCTTATTCAATAATGTTTTGGTTAGCTTATGTAGCATATAAGACATTTTATTTAATACTCAGTACTATAATATCGATTGTTATTGAAAGCTAATCTAGAAAAAGCCTTGATGGAATAACAAAAGTACGTGTTTTCGCCAGCAAACACACAGTTGAAGGTACTGTGTAGTTTCAAAACCAGCTATTTAGATGTAGTATAGGGGATCGCTATGTTTAATATCAAAAATTAATAAGTTAAAGAAATCCTACTTTTATAATTTCTTTGTTATTTTGTAGTTAACGGGACAGTTCTTCCCCATCTGCCGAGTTTAAATAACAATTAGTTCGACTATATTACCTGCAAATTCTATGCCAGATCATTACTCCATGCTTGTCCTATTTTTATTTAGAGAAAACTATAGCAAGGAGATAAATTGCTAGGCTATATTGCATGGTAATTATTCCACCTGACGAAAAGTTTATCAACACAAGGAAACCTGAATCATGAATATGCTCAGAGCAAACAATAAGAAGATTATCATTCCTGCTTTTGTTAACTTTATGAATGTAAATCAGCAAGCAAGTAGTCCAAATCAAATGACTAAACCTAAATCTAAATTAGATGTACTGCAACCATTGCGAAAATGGCTTGACGAACTAGAAGTTCAAAATCGTAAATTAGCTCACTTTATTGCTAAACTGATTCCTGCCCAATGTCCCTTTGAGCGCGATCTAATGTTGTTTGGTCGCAAAATAGCTCACATTCCCCCCATGTGTAAGCTGAATCCCCTGTACGAGCAATTTGTCGGTTTGCGTTTTCGGGCTTTGTGTTATTTAGTAGACCAATGTGGCGAAGATATCCAGTCTTACTGCTAAGTGCAAACTCAAGAAAACACAGCATGAAAATTAAAATTGAACATCAGCCCGGTTAACAACGTCTCAACCAATTGGGTGTGTTCAAAAGGGTAATTTGGCAAAAAGAAGTTTGCAAATTTCCCCGGACTCAAGAAATTCACTATTTTTTGGTAAATAATGCGATCGCCACGCCTAATGGCGGACAACCAGTGCAAATGGGTAAAGGATATTTAATGACTTTTGCCGCTGGGATGTCTGACACATAGGAAATTATAAGTAACACGGCGAAAAAGCATTATTGTGTTGATTAGTCTAGAGCTAAGAATCAAGAATTACTTGTCTTTTTTGTTCTCTAGAACGCATACATTTTGTGACTTAGGATGAATCTCGATTGTAGGGAGGCTCGCAGCGAGCATCATAGGATAAAGTAGCAGCATCAGTAAATTGCTTATATCCATATCTTCCAAAACTTGTTGCGACCCCATCCCCAAGACAATATTCATAGAAATAGATAGTTTCATTGCCCCCAAATTTGGTAGAAAGTTCCTGCCAGATGGATGGTTGGTATCCAAAAATATAATTATAGAATTTTGCAGCTTCAACTCGGTCGTAGTTACGATCCCCAGGATATTGCTCGAAATCTTCGTTAAAATTTAGGCTAATATCTTTCGCTTGATTATTTATAAAGGTAATAGAGAAATTACTTTTGGGAAACTGGGGAAATAATCGGCGGAAGCTTTTGGGATTATAGGTATAGATCGAGCGCTTTCCATTAATTTGTTTGGTAATATAACGACCAAAATAGCGTTCGATTGTTTGTGGTGTTTGATTTAAGACATAGCGCCCAGCCAACACAGAAGGGGTGAAAATACTGCTAGATAACAAGAATCCTCCAGTTAAGCCGATAAAAGCTTGGCAGAAATGACGGCATTTCATAGTGACGAGCTCCACTCAAAGAAAAGAAGTTCATAATCGTGTTAGTGGGAGTTAGATGCAAAAGATGCTGTGAAGCAGCAAAAGGTTTCCTCCCACCGCAATTATGATGAGGATATCGAGCAAAAATGTTACTGCATTTGAGTACTTGGCAGGAAGTTGAAGCTTATCTACAGCAGTCTCAGGGGATTATTCTCCCAATTGGTTCCACAGAGCAACATGGGCCAACCGGATTAATTGGCACAGATGCTATTTGTGCAGAAGCGATCGCACGGGGTGTGGGCGAAGCTACAGGGGCGATCGTCGGCCCGACAATCAATGTTGGCATGGCACTGCACCATACCGCCTTTCCTGGCACAATTAGCCTGCGCCCCAGCACTTTGATTCAACTAGTGCGAGATTATGTAACTTGTTTAGCCAAAGCTGGTTTTAGCAAGTTCTACTTTATCAACGGACACGGTGGAAATATTGCCACCCTGAAAGCTGCCTTTTCTGAAACTTACGCTTATTTAGAAGATTTACAAATTGCCAATGCCCCAAAGGTACAATGTCAAGTTGCTAACTGGTTTATGTGCAGTTCTGTATATCAGCTGGCAAAAGAATTATATGGGGATCGAGAAGGTTCTCACGCAACCCCCAGTGAAGTAGCCGTAACTCAATACGTTTATCCCGAAGCAATCAAGCAAGCACCCCTCTCATCAGAAGTGGCAAGCGGACATAAGATTTATAGTGCAGCTGACTTTCGAGTACGTTACCCAGATGGACGCATGGGATCGAATCCCGCTTTAGCAACTCCAGAACATGGCAAGCAATTTTATGATTTGGCAGTGAAAGAACTCAGTAATGGCTATTTAGAATTTGCGAACGCAGAGTAAGACTCACGTTGAGGTGTAAAGTCTTTCTTTGCACCTTTGCGTCTTTAGTAAGGTATAAAAAATATGGTTATTCAAAACGAAGAATCAGTTAAATTACCACCTTTAGAAAATGGCGATCGCTTAACCCGCGATCAATTCGAGAGGCGTTATCGTGCAATGCCAAATGTCAAAAAAGCTGAATTAATTGAGGGAGTTGTCTACGTGGCATCACCGTTACGTTTTGAAAGTCATGCTGAACCACATAGCTTTGTGATTACTTGGTTGGGTGTCTACTATGCGGCAACATCAGGAGTTAGGTTAGGCGATAATGCTACTGTTCGCTTAGATTTAGATAACGAACCACAGCCAGATGCTCTTTTGCGAATAGACTTAGGTCAATCAACAATCAGTGATGATGATTATATAGAAGGTGCGCCAGAATTAGTTGTAGAAATAGCAGCTAGTAGCGCTGCATACGATTTGCACAACAAACTCAAAGTATATCGTCGCAATGGCGTACAAGAGTATATTATTTGGACAACTTACGAAAACCAAGTAACTTGGTTTCGATTAAAGGGACAAGAGTATATAACTCTAAAACCTGATGCAGACGGTGTCATTAAAAGCGAAATTTTTCCTGGTTTATGGTTAGCATCAAACGCCTTACTTGCAGGAAACTTAGCAAAAGTTTTAGCTGTGTTACAAGAAGGACTCAACACACCAGAACATACTGATTTTATTCATCGACTATCGCAGCCAAGATAATTAGGACGGGCAAAATGCCCATCCCAGAAGTTAATTAACTCCGAGCGATACCTTCTTCACGAGCGGCACGTTGCACAGCAGCAGCAACGGCAGAAACAACGCGCTCATCAAAGACTGAGGGAATAATATGTTCGCGATCTAAGTCTGAAGGTTTGACTAAAGACGCGATCGCACTGGCAGCTTCTAAATACATGGTGGTGGTAATCGCTTGTGCCCGACAATCTAAAGCACCACGGAATACGCCAGGAAAAGCTAAAACGTTATTGATTTGATTTGGGTAATCACTGCGACCGGTGGCAATGACGGCTACATTTTTATCAACTACTTCTGGCTGAATTTCGGGAATGGGATTTGCCATCGCAAATACTATCGGGTCTTTAGCCATTGCTTGCACCATTTCTGGTGTCAAAACCCCTGGTGCGCTGACACCGATAAAAACATCTGCTCCTTGCATTGCCCCTGCTAGAGTACCTTGAGCTTTCACAGCAAATTCCTGCTTTTCTTGTGTCAGGTCGGTGCGATTAGTAGAGAGAATGCCTTTAGAGTCGCACATCCAGATTTTTTCTGCCCCAGCTTTCTTGAGTAAGCGGGCGATCGCTACTCCAGCCGCCCCAGCACCATTGATCGCGATGTGGATTTCTCCAATTGACTTATGCACCAGTTTCAGCGCATTAAATAATGCTGCCAAGGTGACAATTGCCGTACCGTGTTGGTCATCGTGAAAAACGGGGATATCTAATTCCTGCCGCAATCTCTGTTCGATTTCAAAGCAGCGGGGAGCCGCAATATCCTCTAGATTTACACCCCCAAACACCGGAGCTAAATTCTTGACTGTCTGCACAATCTCATCTGTATCTTGGGTAGCGAGACAGATCGGAAAAGCATCCAGCCCGGCAAATTCTTTGAACAGCATCGCTTTGCCTTCCATCACAGGTAGGGCGGCAGCCGGTCCGAGATTTCCTAACCCTAAAACAGCGCTACCATCTGTAACAATGGCAACAGTATTTTGTTTAATGGTTAAATTGTAAACTTCATTTGGGTCTTGAGCGATCGCCGTACAAATCCGACCGACTCCTGGCGTGTATGCCATTGCTAAGTCGGAAACGCTTCTTAAGGGGATTCTGCTGGCAATACTGATTTTGCCACCGCGATGCAAATTAAAGGTGCGATCGTAAACACTCAGCAATTTAATGTCTGGTAATGCTTTGACTGCTTGCACAATGGTTTCAGCGTGTTCGGTGCTAGCAGCATCAACGGTAAGATCGCGGGTAGACTCTTTGCGGGTTTGCTCGATTAAATCAATTTGACCGAGATTACCGCCAGTAGTTGCGATCGCCTGCGTAACTGAAGCCAACATGCCTACACGATTGGGAATCTGCAAGCGTAGTGTCAAACTAAAACTAGAATTAGGAGTTAGGTTTGCCATATTAATTGGGGATTTTGCAGTAAATCTGAGCGGCGGCTTACGGCGTTCAGAACTTTTCAAGAAGGATTTTAGATTGTAGCTAAAAGCGCCAGAAACAGAAACCCTACGCCGCTTAATTGCCTAGCAATCAGAGCTTTAGATACGCAAAGACCTGGGAATCCTCAATGCGCTGTTAAGCAGTTTAAACCACTAGCCACTGATTTATACACTTTATGCGAAGCAAAACGTTTTTAGGGCGATCGCAAAAAAAGCGCCCTGATTTCAAGAGCGCTTGTTTATTCAAAAAAGGCAATTTATCGAGTCTAGGACTTGCGTAAGAACTCTTTGAAACTCTCATTCCTTCGTGTCCTTTGCACGCCAGTTGCTACCCTGCGGGAAGCCCTTCGGGTTCGGGGGTGACGCTCCTGCGTCGCTAACGCAATCGACGGGAACCGCCCTTCGGGTGACGCTCCTGCGTCGCTAACGCTCTTGCTAACGCCACTTTGCCATCGACGCAAAGCGCCAAGACGGCAAGTGGACTCACCAAGACTGCGACCCCCTCACCGCAGAAGCGTCTACAAGTCGGCAGAGCCGCCCAACGCACTGGCTCGTCTTTGCGGTTCGTTTTTCCGTTACCTGTGCGTGAGTCCTGGAGTCTTCTGAAAATTATTAACCATTAATTACTGGAGCGCTGATTGCTACAGGTATTGCCTCACTAGTAGCTAAATCTAGCGGGAAGTTGTGAGCATTGCGCTCGTGCATCACTTCTATACCTAGGTTAGCGCGATTCAGCACATCTGCTCATGTATTAATTACACGACCTTCGAGTCAAGTATTGATTGGTTGAAGTTGAACCCGTTGAGGTTAAACGCCATTGTACTGATACCTAATGCTGTCAACCAGATACCAACGACAGGCCAAGCAGCTAAGAAAAAGTGCAACGAACGCGAGTTATTAAAACTGGCATATTGCCAAATTAACCGCCCAAAGTAACCGTGAGCTGCAACAATGCTAGTTGATTATAATGTGTTGACAACAAACTTTCTCAGTTCGTCAGATTTGAGAACTTTGCTGCTTGTAAATAATTTTGGCAAATACCTTCTCTCTAGTTGCCGGAAATCTGCTGAATTGCCTCACACCGAAAACGCTATTAACCAAATTTCCCAGAGAGAATGTTATAAAAAAATGGGGAAACTTTTTCCGGCTCTTAATATCACGTTCTACATTAATTATTTATATTTTTCAATATATTTGTTTTAAGTTTTGCTAAGTTAAACGTAGAATAAAGTCAATGCGTTCTTTTGTATTCAGCTATTGTTTCAGTACTGCTAAAACTTTCGTCGTCTTTCTTGTGATTGGTGGTAGTACAGCCAATTATAGAGATAAAAAATTTTATCCGCGATCGCATCATTTACATCTACCATGGGTGGTAAATATTTCCTGGCAGTCTGAAGCCAGATGCATAACACACCTTATTTGTATTTCAAAAATCAAATTCAACACTAATACTACTAACTTGTAAACAGGAAATATTTAATAGTTTTATTAATTAATAGCAATAATTAAATTATAATTAGGTGTTAACTTGAAATTTTATTTAACAATAATGCAATTTAATAATATAGAAGCATGGTGGATATATGCATTGCTTTCATCAATCTTTGCAGCTTTGACAACTATCTTTGCTAAAATCGGTGTTGAAAATGTTAACTCCAATTTAGCAACAGCTATACGAACTATTATAATTTTAGTAATTGCTTGGGGAATTGTGTTTGTTCAAGGTAATGCTGTGAATATTTTCACAATTCCTCGAAAAACTATGATTTTCTTACTATTGTCTGGTGTAGCTACTGGCTTATCGTGGATATTTTATTTTAAAGCTTTACAAGCAGGCCAAGCCTCACTTGTTGCACCTATTGATAAATCAAGTTTGGTATTAGTTCTATTGTTTTCGGTCATTTTTTTAGGAGAATCGTTAACCTGGAAAATTATTTTAGGAACTTGCTTAGTAGTCATTGGTACTTTAGTATTAATTATTTGATAAATAACTAAATCAAAGTTGCATATCAATAACTACTTTGCTATTTTAATTCCTTCACTTATCCATTTTGACTCTGCTTAAAAAATGCTATGGGTATAACACTTAGAAAGAAAACTCTCTAGATAGGGAAGTCAACTGTACATTGACAGCATTAATATAACTGCGATCGCTTAAAACTTGCTCTGGTAATTTGTTAGCCTGAACAGCAGCCTTGACTAAACTTTCTCCATTAACTTTTCTATTTTGGCGTTCAGCAATTAAAGTTCCACCACTAGGAATGCCTTGTTGTGTTAGACCGCCTTGATATGCAAGAGAAACAAGATTAAAGGGTTGCAGATAGCTAGCATTCGGAGAATTATCGCTTAATATTTGAGACCTAGTAGCGGTCTTGACTTCCTCGTTGCCATTCGTCATTGATTGAGCGCTAGCAATTCCCGATGTTAAAGAAATAGTAGTAACAACAATCAGTGCTGAATTTATCAAATATGTAATTTTCATGAGGTTTATCCTTAACTTGAGCGAACAACAAATAATACTACTATTATGAGATTCTCTTTATTTTATAATTCTTAACCTCCTCCACTTGGTTCAGCCAATTGGTTGAATTTTTTATCATCCAATTGGGTGATTCTTAGTCTGCTTGAAGTATGTTACACGTAATAGCGATCGCATTCTTTGACTTGAAACAGCTTAACTATGCTTGTCCCTGAATAATTTGAGTCAATTCACTGCGGCTGCGATTTGCTTCTGTCCAAAAAGCTATCCAGAAGACAATCAACATCGCTATAGGCATTCCTAAAAATATTGCAATCATCTGACTAGGCATAGCACCTGCTAATGTTATGGGAACAACCGCACCATACCAGCATAAAAACCAGAATCCTAAAAATGTCATCACAAAAGGGTGTAGGCTCATTTGTATATGAACTACTGTTTGATGAACTTGTGCTTCAAAGCGTCCTCGAATTACTGGTAAAAATGAGTTACGATAGTGAATTATGCGAGTGATTTGAAAGCCTTGTTCGGAAATAGTTCCTTGGTAGGGTGCATGTTTTTTTGAAACCCGGAACATTTTTGTAGGCTCAACTTTTGCACTCAGTCGTTGTAGAACTATAGGCAGTGAGTCTGGTGTCAAAATTGTAAAGGTATCATCAGGTAGTACTTTCATTTTGATTTAGATTGCTGGCTAAGAATAAAACCTCGATAATTGCAATATGAATCTAAGGTTTGTTTTAAGTTTTCCCCTAGTAGTAGCTTCTCTAACAGTTTGCTAGTCATGGATTAGTGTAAAAGTGCAGTAAGCGGCTATATTAGACATTTCCAAAAATGATCTAATACCAATTCACCAAAATCTTGATACATATGCAAGAAATTGTAGGGGCGCTGTTACGTTCGCCCTTATACCCGTATTTACATCATTTATAAAGTCAAATGATACAGCGTTTCCCGATGTTATGAGGTACAATAACAGCAATTAGTGAACCAGTTTTTTAAATGTTGAGGATTCATCAAGTAGAGAGCAACAGAGATAACTTTATCAACTATTTCGGTTGTAGTTGGAGAAAAAGTACGTAAAAAAGATTTCAGTTGTGACCACCATAACTCAATGGGATTAAAATCAGGAGAGTATGGAGATAAACATAAGACTTTCGCACCTACAGATTCAATCATTGGTTCAATTGATGCTAGTTTATGTGCAGGTAAGTTGTCCATAACTACCACTGCTCCTGACCATAATTGAGGCAATAAAAACTTCTCAATAAATACTTCAAATGCCTGACTATCCATTGAGTTATTTATCGTCATTAATGCCACCACTTTTTTAATACTTATTGCTCCAATTACCGTAACTTTTGTACCACGACAAAATGGTTTCATTTCGTATACTCTTGTTC
>NZ_JAECZA010000294.1 GCF_016056275.1 Dendronalium phyllosphericum CENA369
CCAGTCCCCAGTCCCCAGTCCCCAGTCCCTAGTCCCTAGTCCCTAGTTCCCAGTCCCTAGTCCCTAGTTCCCAGTCCCCAGTCCTTAGTCCCCAGTCCCCAGTACCCAGCTAACTAATGTCCGAACGCCGTAGCCAGTTGCTCCGGAACTGTTATAGCCATTTTCTTTGTCTGTCCAGACTGGGCCAGCAATGTCTAAGTGCGCCCAAGGGGTATCTTTAACGAATTGCTTGAGGAAAAGGGCAGCAGTAATGGAACCACCTGGACGCGGCCCGGTGTTTTTCATGTCCGCAATCCCAGATTTCAAGCCTTCAAAATATTTTTCTTCCATTGGCATCCGCCAAATCTTCTCCCCTGAAGTTTCGGCAGCTTTTTCTAGCTGAGAAGCTACAGTATCATCAGGAGTGTACAAACCAGCAATATCTTCACCCAAGGCAATGACGTTAGCACCAGTTAGGGTAGCTAAATCCACGATCGCATCTAATCCCAATTTGTCGGCAAACACTAAGGCATCTGCCAAGGTTAAACGTCCTTCAGCATCAGTATTGTTGACTTCAATTGTTTTGCCGTTAGATGCTTTGAGGATGTCACCTGGGCGCATGGCGTGACCGCTAATCATGTTTTCGGTTGCCGCTGAGATAAAGTGAACTTCAACATCTGGCTTGAGCTGGCCAATTGCTTTGGCTGCACCTAAAGTAGCTGCTGCCCCACCCATATCAATTTTCATCGTTTCGATGCCGCTACCAGCACCTTTAATATTGAGTCCGCCAGAGTCGAAGGTGAGACCCTTACCGATAATTGCTAGTTTCTTTTTGGGCGTACCTTCTGGTTTATAAGTTAGATGAATGAATTTTGGTGGCAAGTCAGAAGCTTGGGCAACTCCCAAAAAAGCCCCCATACCTAACTTTTCACACTCTTCTCGTTCGAGAATTTCTACTTGTAAACCGTGGTCGGTAGCGATCGCTTGAGCGGTTTCTGCCAAAGTAATTGGTGTTACCGCATTGGCTGGCGCTGCTACTAACTGCCGTGCCAATATAACCCCTGAAACGATTTTATTAGCGCGGTTAATGGCTGCTTCTTGTCCGGCAAATCCTAGTAAATCTACGGTTTCGAGTTGTGGCCCTTTATCTTCTGGCTCGGACTTAAAGCGAATATCTTGATAAAGCGCTAATTGAGTTCCTTCAGCGATCGCTTGGGCGGTTGCCCCTGGATCGTTGTTCCATAATGGAAAACTAAAGCCCAAAGTTTTGCTTTTCTGCTTTTTGGCTACCCTCGCAGCAGCAGCAGCAGCGCGTCGCACCGAGTCGAGCTTGAGCGCTTCTGGTTTGCCCAAACCTACCAAAATTACTTTCCGAATTAGGTTCCCAGCAGCCACACGGGTAAAGATGGTGCTGTTGGCTTTGGCTGTAAATTCTTCTTCAGCAATCAGTTCTTTTAAAACTCCAGCTAACTTTTCATTTAAAGTTGCTAGTTCGCCAGTTAACTCTACTGCATCTTCAAATAATCCAATTGCCAAAGTATCGCCCGCCCACTCTAACAAAGGCTTATCACTTAGTTGAATTGCCATTTTTGGATTTTGTGTAAATATTCCTTCCTGTACCAGTATTGCTTAAAATTCTGGTTTCAGGCTGAGGGGTATGGCTGTGCCAGTGGCTTAATTAGCTTTGCACAGTTCTCAGTAATTGCCAGATAATTGAAATATCCTCAAACCTTCTGCATGGTGTAACCACGATCTCAAGACTATCCCCAGACCAACAAGCAGAAGTATTCTATCCCAGTTCTGATGGTGAACCGATAGCAGAAAGCTATGTACATCTGTATGTTTTGTTGGTGACACTAGAAGTCCTGCGCCAGTATTTAGAAGGACAACAAGCAACTGTACTGGCAAATCAATTTCTCTACTACGCTCAAGGGTTTCCAAAATTGCGAGTAGCCCCAGATGTAATGGTAATTTTCAACGTTGCGCCTGGTGGTCGAGATAACTATAAAGTGTGGGAGGAAGAGCAAGTTCCATCTGTCATTTTTGAGATGACTTCGCCAGGAACGAAAAATCACGACCAAGAATTTAAGAAGACATTGTACGAGCAGCTTGGTGTCAAAGAATACTGGTTATTTGACCCCAAAGAAGAATGGATAAAGGAACAGTTGCGGGGCTATCGATTGCGGCAAGATGTGTATGAATTAATTACAGATAATCGCAGCGAACCTCTAAAATTGCGGTTGCAAGTAGAAGGGGAACAAATTGGTTTTTATCGGGAAGATACAGGGGAAAAGCTATTGATGCCAGCAGAACTAGCACAAGCATTGCGTGAAGAACAACAACTCGCAGATGCAGAAGCCCAAGCCCGCCAGCAAGCAGAGCAACAAGTAGAGCAGTTAAAGCAGCGTTTGCGTAGATGCGAAGCAGCTTGTCGTCAGACATCGCTCGGTGTTGACTTAGATCGAAATGATAATTCGCTTGAGTAACACACTGAATTTTTTACTTTATCAATACCGCAAGCCCTATGCCTGATGACTATCGACTGTAGATTTAATTGCATTCAAGTCAATGTCAAATTTGCTAGCGATCGCTTCTACAATTTTTTGCTTTTCTGGTGTAGTTTGACTATCAAGCTGGGCAATTTTCTCACACTGTGCTAACAAAGGTATGGCAAAATCACGGTTTAACTGATTTAGCAGTGTATCTAAAGGTTGGGGTGATTTAATGTTTTTGGCTATGGTTACTAATGACTCGGAACTGAGGTTCGCAGCTTGCAACTCTGGTAAAATTTCTTCCCAAGTTTTATCTGGATGACTAGCCAAGATCGCGTGAACTAAAATTTGATCCATCACTGCTTGTTGAGCGATCGCAGTTTCCAGATAGTTTTCGCTTTGTTGTTGTAAAGTTGCTATTGTCTCTGGCGATGTTAGCGATACTGATTCATCCAGCTTGGCTTCATAAAATCGACAAGCAGCATACCCCAACGAATAGATCATTGTCGCATTTGAGCTAGCTGCGATCGCAGCACCAGCAAAAGGCACATTTCGCAGCAAACCTAATCCCGCAGTTTTCAAAAGACGACCGCCACCCAACGCCAGACCAAAAATTGCTAAAACTTCACCCTTACGCGCGGGGTCTTTTAAATCTAGTCCATAGACAGCAGCAATCTGATAAAGCATTTCTGATTGCAATTCCGTCGTCGCTGCTAGATCAATTGCTAACAAAGCCACCGCTATTCCTGGCAAAATACTAGTTGCTAATCCAATTCCACCTGCTTTCGTTGCTTTTTCCACCATGATGCGGTGGGCAATCTCACTAGGCGTTTCATAGGGATACTGTTGCTTAAGTTTATTTACCGCAGCTTGTGCTTTTTCTAAATCGACAACATCATTAGCACTAATTAGCCAATTCAGATTTAATACCCCAGATAGTTTTCGGATCAGCCAATTTTGGCTAAGACCATTGACTATATTACCGGTGGTTTGTGTTGTTTGTTCGATTAATTGATGCGTTTGCTTCGTCGCTGCCGTTCCCACTTCAAAAGCTGTATCTACAACTGCTTTACCAGCGTGAGCAACAGTTTCAGCAAAAAACTCAAATACCGATGGCTGCTCTGTTACAGGTTGAACCTTAATTTCTATTTCTGAATTTTCTGTATTATTAGACTGCTCGATCTCTATTTCTTGTTTGGGTTCATTTGTCATTGTTAAGCACCATCTTGAAAGTCTTTCTATTTCGGTTGTAGCGAAAGCGCGAATAACATGACATCTAGCTACAAGCACAACTTATGGAATTAACTTTCTAATACCAATTGGTAATTCGTAATTTAAGAGACGCGCTATGACGCGTCTCTATTCTCACGCCTTAAACGTCAAAATGGGACTCAATCGCGCTACAACATCAACCATTTGTGCTTCTACTTGCACATCAATTACAGACTGAATTGGCTTATAAGCTGCTGGTGCTTCTTCAATTCTGCGTTCTTCACGCAAGGTTATGCAGTCTACTCCTGTTAATCCAAGTTCTGCCTCACTTTGAGATGCACCTCTGCGGCTGAGGTCAAAACGCGATCGCACTCTTCCCGCGCCATGTGAGGCAGAATTACAAAACTCTGGATTGCCTTTCCCTACCATTAGGTAAGAATTAGCGCCCATTGAACCAGGAATAATTACAGGTTGATCTATATGGGCAGGACAAGCACCTTTGCGCGTTACCCATCCTTGACCTTCTGGTAAGGTGATGTTGTGCGGCAAGTCGTAAACTAGAGGTGCTTCGATATCACCGTATACTTCCCGCAAACGCAGACGTAGCAGTTCCGCTAATAAAAGGCGGTTGACAAAGCCATAGTTAGCAGCTGTAGCCTCAGCTTGGAGGTAACTGGCCACTAGTTCGGGGTGGGAATGAACGGAAAGGGGAAAAATCTGAGATTCTGGGTACTTGAGATTTTTTGGCCAAGTTACCTTGGCTTTATCTCGCCACATTCCGCCAATATACTTACCCACGTTGCGAGAACCTGAATGAATCATGAAAGCTAGCTGTCCCTCGCGCACTCCCCAAGCATAGGCTAAGGCGCGATTTTCAACTTTATCAACTCGCTGCACTTCTACAAAATGATTGCCAGAACCGATGGTTCCCAGTCCGCCATCGCGCACCAGTCCATCATCAGGAATCAATTCAGCTGGTGCAAGTTTCCAGTCACCATCCATTGAACCACCTAAGAAGATGCGTTCGCTCTCTTGGGCAAGTTGCTCTAAATCGGACTTGACTACACTGCCTGTAGGCTTATCCAACATGGCATCTATCCAATCAGGAACTCCGTACTGAAACAAAGCTCGCATTGTACGAGCAGTCATAGTTACATCACGCGTACCAAAGAAATAATCCCCCTTCATCCGTTCTACAAAAGAGTCGCGTTTTTCGAGGAATTCATCGATTGTTAAATCGGCAACGTGTAGGCGCATCCCACAATTGATGTCAGAACCGACAGCCGCAGGAATAACTTGACCTTCAGTTTCTACAACTGAACCAATGGCAATACCAGCATCACCAGGGTGAAAATCAGGCGTGGCACAGGCACGGCAGACGCATCCACCTACTGGGTGACGAACGTTTGCCAGATTTGCTAACTGCTTCAATGCCTTGGCTTCCACAGGAAAGCCTTCTGGCAATAGGACTTCTGCGATTGGGGCATCAACAGAATTAACTAAACGAACAGAATAAGTACAATTGCTGTAAGTCACATCTAGACCCTGACGCGCTAAAGCACGCAAGAGACGTTGAAGATTTTTTGGCTGCATGAAAACTCCGTAGGAGTCTTAAAAAAGACTCTTTGTTTTGAAGAGATTAGGAAGACATGGGTTCAGCAGCCGCGTCTTGTGTGACTTTTGAGGTCGTTGTCCCAGATTTGTGAGGATAACGACAGTTAATTTTGATAAATATAGTTATATAGCCTTCATAGCACACGCTTTCATACAATGACAAGTCTTACAGGATAAGTCAAAAGTAAGTAAAAAAGGCTTTATGCTTGGTTTTGACATTGAGGTTGTGTACTTCACCAACTTAAAATTCTCTGCATATTTCTACTGTGTTGTGCAGTTTGCCTGAGGATTATAGGCAAAGTTTAAATAAAGCTTAAGACTTGTAAAAATCTCTAGACTCTCTAGTTGGCTGGAGAGTTTAGGATAAAACTAAGGTGACTTCCAGCCAGGAATTAGTAGACATAAAACTCTAATTGCTGACTTTTAACGGGATAAGCTTCGCTGTGCCAAGTGGGGAAAAAAGGATAGTTGCCCAATAATGCTAACCACCCACAGATTTGCAACTTAGCGGCAGCTATTATTAAGTCGCCAATTGCTAAATTTCAGCAGATTTAGTCTCGATCAGTTTTTCATTCAAAACCGTAAATCTATGACACTTCAACTCACAGTTCCCAACATGGTATGTTCTGCATGTGCAAACAATATTACCAATGCAGTGAAGACAGTTGATGCCAGTGCAGATGTTCAGGCAGACCCCACAACCAAGCTTGTCAATGTAGACACTCAAGCTTCAGAAGCAGCAATTAAAAATGCATTAGCGGCTGCTGGCTATCCAGCTGCTTAAAAAAGGGAACTGGGGATTGGTGACTAGGGGCTGGGAAAAGGGTAAAGAGGAAGGGGAAAAGTAATCAAACAAAGTTTTATCCCCCTTTCCCTTTAACCTTTCTCCTTTTCCCACTCTCTAATACCTAATCCTCAGTACCCAATCCCCAATCCCTAATCCCCAATTCCTAGCATGGAAACTCTTACACTCAAACTTAGAGGCATGAGTTGCGCCTCCTGTGCTAACAACGTTGAGCAAGCCATTCGCTCGGTTTCAGGAGTAATTGACTGCAATGTTAACTTTGGAGCAGAGCAGACCACAATCAATTATGACCAACGGCGAACGAATTTAGAGAAAATTCAGGCTGCTATTGATGCTGCGGGATATTCATCTTCGTTACTCCAAGAAGAAATGCTTTCTGGAGAAGATGATCTTGAAAAAGCAAATCGGCTAGCAGAACAACGCGAACTTACTCTTAAGGTAGTGGTAGGAGGGGTCATCAGCATTATCTTGTTGCTAGGTTCTTTGCCTATGATGACTGGGTTAAATTTACCTCTGATTCCAGGTTTTCTGCATAATCCCTGGGTGCAGTTACTACTAACAACACCAGTTCAATTCTGGTGTGGTGGGTCTTTTTACCGCAATGGCTGGAAAGCCCTAAAACGCCGTACAGCAACTATGGATACGTTAATTGCCTTGGGTACGGGTGCAGCATATTTATATTCTTTAACTGTCACTATCTTCCCAGAATTTTTTGTTGCTCAGGGCTTGATTCCTCATGTGTATTATGAAGTTGCTGCAACTGTAATTACTTTAATTTTGCTGGGGCGATTATTTGAAAATCGTGCTAGGGGACAAACTTCTGAAGCTATCCGTAAACTTATTGGGTTACAAGCCAAAGATGCTAGAGTCATCCGCAATGGTGTAGAAGTTGATATTCCCATCGCTGAAGTTAAAGTCAATGATGTGATTTTAGTACGTCCTGGAGAAAAGATTCCTGTAGATGGGGAAGTCATTGAAGGTACTTCTACGGTAGATGAAGCAATGGTGACTGGTGAAAGTTTACCAATTCACAAGCAATCAGGGGACGAAGTTATAGGAGCAACGATTAACGGTACGGGTGCGTTGAAGTTTCGGGTCACACGAGTCGGGAAAGATACGTTTCTGTCTCAAATTGTTAAATTAGTACAACAAGCACAAGGTTCTAAAGCACCAATTCAGCGGTTGGCAGATCGAGTAACGGGATGGTTTGTGCCAGCTGTGATTGCCGTTGCGATCGCCACTTTTGTGATTTGGTTTAACTTCATGGGTAATCTGACCCTGGCACTAATTACAACAGTGGGTGTATTAATTATCGCCTGTCCCTGTGCTTTGGGTTTAGCTACGCCTACTTCTGTGATGGTAGGTACTGGCAAAGGTGCAGAACATGGCATCTTGATTAAAGGCGCTCAAAGTTTAGAACAAGCACACAAAATCCAGACAATAGTGCTAGATAAAACAGGCACTCTCACTCAAGGCAAACCTACTGTAACAGACTTTGTAACCGTTAATGGCACTGCCCATCGCAACGAACTCAAGCTTTTACAACTGGCTGCAACCGTAGAAAGAAATTCCGAACATCCCTTAGCAGAAGCAGTTGTGAAATATGCCCAATCCCAAGAGGTAAGTTTAACAGAGGCTAAGAACTTTACAGCAGTTGTCGGTAGTGGCGTTCAAGCCCTTGTTTCAGACCGCCTCGTACAAATCGGCACACAACGTTGGATGGCAGAATTGGGAATCAACACCGACTCACTCCAGCAGTATAAAGATACTTGGGAAGCGGCTGGAAAAACGGTCATCTTAATTGCTGTAGATAAAGAAATACAAGGAGTAATGGGTATTGCAGATGCCCTCAAACCCTCATCAGCAGCAGCAGTCAATGCATTACAAAAGTTAGGTTTAGAAGTAGTAATGCTAACTGGAGATAATCGCCAAACTGCCGAAGCGATCGCCAAACAAGTTGGTATCCAGCGAGTTTTTCCCGAAGTACGTCCAGATCGAAAAGCGGCAATTATCCAATCCTTGCAGAGGGGCAGAGGGGCAGAGGAGCAGAGGAGAACACCTTACTCAGAACTCAGCACTCAAAACTCAGCACTCAAAACTCAGCACTCAGCACTCAGCACTCAGCACTCAATTGTAGCAATGGTCGGTGATGGTATTAATGATGCCCCAGCGCTGGCACAGGCAGATGTGGGAATCGCCATTGGTACAGGAACAGATGTGGCGATCGCTGCTAGCGATATTACCCTCGTTTCTGGAGACTTGCAAGGAATTGTCACAGCGATTCAACTCAGTCGCGCTACCATCCGCAATATCCAGCAAAATCTCTTTTTTGCCTTTATTTACAACGTCATAGGCATTCCTATTGCTGCTGGCATTCTTTTTCCGATTTTTGGTTGGTTACTCAATCCAATTATTGCCGGAGCAGCGATGGCTTTATCTTCTGTCTCTGTTGTGACTAATGCCCTGAGATTGCGTAACTTTCAACCAAAAGCTACCTCATAATTGCAGAGGATTTGAGCAAATGTTCGGCAAAAAAACATTTTTGGGAAGTCTGGCCGCTTTCGGACTGCTTCTAGGAACTGTATCAGGTACAGCATTAGCAGAAATGCCAGCTTCCTCATCAGCACAAACTAGCGAATTTCGTCGTATTGAACAACCTCTAGCGTTGAAAGTTGGGGTTGCGATCGCAGGTTTAGGACTAATTGGATTAGAGTTATGGTGGTTTCTCTTGAGTAAATCGCAAGCACATGAAGGTATTCAAGAATTGACCATCACCGTAGACAGTGGTTATCAACCTGCTCGTGTCGTTGTTAAGGCTGGTCAACCTGTGCGGTTAAATTTTTTGCGTCGCGATCCCAACAATTGTTTAGAAAAAGTTTTGCTACCTGACTTTCAAATTGCTTCTGACTTGGCTCTCAATCGTGTTACTTCTGTTGAATTTACACCCTTACAACCAGGAGAATACCAATTTACTTGCGGTATGAATATGTTTCGAGGTGTAGTGGAAGTCCAAGAATGAAACGGAAAAGTTCCGCTTTGGGCAAAAGCAAAACTTCTTCCCCTTTTGCGCTTTCGGTAAAAGTTTGCCTGCTACCTTGTGCTATAAATCGATCCTTAAGTTCTTTTAGCTGACACTTTGCCTTTTTTTTGAATAATTGGGCAAATTGTATCTTCTTGCTTGTTACCTATGTTTTTCCAGCCTAATAGTAATTCCTCGATTTCAGACCGTAAAGTTAACAGTTGATTAATTTTGCGATCGATTTCCAGCAGCTTTTCTTCTAACTTTTCTTTGATGTCACCGCAAGGAGGTTGCCCTTTGTCATAGACTTTAAGAATTTCTCTAATTTCTTCCAGACTCAGACCAAGCTGTTGCGCCCTTTTAATGAAAGATAACCGAGTCAGTACCTCAGATGAAAACTGTCGAAAGCCTCCCTCTGTGCGTCCTGATGACTGGAGTAAACCTAAACTTTCATAATAGCGAATTGTCCTGATAGGGATTCCGCTTAAATCTGTTACTTGACCAATTAAAAACAGCTTTTTATCTTGACTTAACACGGCAAACTTACCAACTATTGTAACTATTATTACATATTTTATAAATTGCTAACTCATCATAGAGATTAGCAATTTTTTATATTTATATAAAGCAATTCATGAAACTTATTTTGGAATGAAAAACTAATAAATATTTTTTCAGTATTGATTCACACGGTAATTTTATTAAATCCATTTAAAAATTATATAACTATCTACCACAGTACTAAAATTAACTGCTTTTACTATATTTCCATGCTAATTCTAAATCAGCCGCTTCACTTTAAGTGAAATCATAAAAATGAATGTTAATTCGCAGTTTGCCAACTCAACGCATAAACCTAAAAACTTTAATAACTCAGAGCGTTTTATTGAAGGGTGGTATTGGGTAATACCCTCTCGAAACTTAAGTATAGGTGAAGTAAAACCTGTAAATATTTTAGGTAGAGAACTAGCGATTTATCGTGGTAAAGATAGAAAAGTTGTAACTGTTGATGCCTATTGTCCTCACATGGGCGCTCACCTTGCTGAAGGACAAGTTGATGGTAATGAACTACGCTGTTTATTCCACCACTGGAAGTTTGATACTCAAGGAATTTGTGTTGATATTCCATGTTTAGATGAACCACTTCCTATAAAATTAAAAACTTGGCCTACTGCTGAAAAGTACGGGATGATTTGGGTTTGGACTGGAGAATATCCACAACAACCTTTACCATTTATTCCAGAATTAGAACATAAGGATTGTGATGTTATCTTTGGCCCCCGCCTAGTAATGAATTGCCATCCTAATGTAGTGGGGATTAATGCTATAGATGCTCAACATTTTAATACAGTTCACCAACTCTTATCAGAAATTACCTTTGAAAAAGAGGAACTGAATCAGAATGCTATTATCTTCCGCAACATTACATACAGTGGTAAAGATTCTTTTTTGATTAAACTTATTCGTCCCTTCTACAAAAATCCTATCACTTACAATATTTGCTACTGGTATGGCAGTATTGGCATAGTTACACTTAATTTTGATTCTCTTTATATTCACGTAATGTTCGCTATGCGTCTTCTAGAAGGAGGAAAAACAGAGGCTCAAACTGTTGCGATAATTAGGAAACGTAAAGGATTTTTTGGTTGGCTACACAATAGAGTTCTACTGTGGCTGACTAAAATTGTGGGTAAAGACTTTATTAAGGCTGATATTAAGATTTTTCAAACAATTCAGTTTGATTTAAAAACTCCAATCAAGGCAGATATCTCGATAATGCAGTTTATTAATCACCTTGAAAAACAGAAGCCATTGATGTGGAAGACTTGGAAATTTGCGCGATCGCCAGATGCAGAAAAGAAGGAAAAGCGCGAAAAATGGCGAGATGAACTGTCTAACGATTAACCAAAGTTAGATACAAAACTAAGTAGATGGACATAATTAAATGTAAAATGCTAACTTATGAAACCTTGTCATAAACTGACTTTACCCTTCTGCTTTCTGCCTTCTACTTAAAAAGTACATTGCTTTTTGGTTTTTTGATTATTTTTTTTGCTATGCGACCCTATTTACAAAAAGAAGTGGCAAAGCCACTTCGTAATTCCCAGGTAGAACCTAAAAATGAGTATAACGACTATGCAAATTGAAAATAGTATAAATTAACACTGATTAATTTGATATCTTTGTTTTCTTTGCTTTTTCAATTGTCAATTCCTAATTGTCATCATGCAAATAACTGTATATTTACTAAATAAAATTTGGTTGTACTTGTCCTTGTTTTATTCTTTTTGCATATCGAGTTTTTGGTGCGATCGCCAAAGTTATTCAGCTATTTCATCACTCGCTGTTTTCTTCTCTACCAAATAAGCCTTCCAAAATGTTTAGCAGCTTATGACTCACCTGGATTCAGCACAACGATTATTTCCGCAAGCCTAACTCCCAAAGGTTTCCAGTGGGGATTGCTGGAGGAAAAAGTACCATCGCCTGATACTGCTTGGTAATCATTAGGATATTTCTCGGCAGCATTGGGAGCAGCATCTACACGTAAAATGAGTTTGCCTTGATACTTCGATAATCGGCTACTATCCAACAAAATAGTACCGCTGTAGTCCCAAGCCAATCCAAAGAGTTTAAAGTTACCTAATTTCCGGCGTAATTCGCTTAAAGGAGTACCAATACCAATACCTTCACGAGTTTTCCAAGCATAACCTAAGTTACGCACATCTAAAGGTTTGGTACGAGTTCGATCGCTCCAGACAATCAAGAGCGATCGCCCCTGCTTGAGGTTTACTTGGGTAGCAGCGAAACTTCCTATTCCTTCAGCACCCGAAATCGTTTTATCAACAAGGCGGGAAGCACCAAACAGCTTGACTAAATCTTGCTTGGTGGTTGTACGTGTCACCGGGCCAACTCGTTCGCCAGGGACAATTAAAGTGTCTGTCAACGGTTGCGATTTGGCGATAATAAAGGAGCGATCGATTTGCTGAGGTAATGCAATTGCTGGAGTGGCTGAGTAGTTTAGCAATAAAGCTAAGGTAGCTATAGTAATGCCCTTGATTGATAATTTCATGAAATGTATTGCCAGTGGCTAAATCAAGCTTGACAGATGGAATTAGCAGAATTTAATGTATTGTCAATCAAACTAACCGAGAACGGTCTGACTGCTCATACCTTCAAAAGGTATAACCTGAGTACAGATGCGATCGCAGTTAAGCTTGGCAAAGGCAGTGAATATTTAGAAGAACAGACATTAGCCTTATTCGCTTTAGGAGAGGTGATGATTGACATACTAATTTTTTCAAGCAGCAAATTGAGAGCCAATAATAGCCTCTCTTGCTCAAACTTTATCAATTAAGGCTGTATGCAACCCAAAAAGCTATATACTTCAAGCGGGCGGCGGGAATCGAACCCGCATTAATAGCTTGGAAGGCTATAGTTTTACCACTAAACTACGCCCGCAAATTTCCAACCATGATAAGATAACACAATTAAAACTAAAATACAAGCATCCATTCAGAGCTAGCGACGCTCTATTTTGAGACGTACAAACCGATTACTCAAATCTGGTGGTGGTTTTGTGCCATCAGTGTAATGTGCGGGCTGAAATTTTTCACCTTGGAAAACATCATTAGCAAATTGCTCATATTTGCTTTTTTCTGCTGCTGGTATTGCTGGATCTATAACTTTAGCCTCCATAAATTTACCAGTTTTATCAATTATTAAAGATACTAAAAACTCTACAGCGGGAAGGTCGAGGTTGCTATTGATGTAAATTGAGGCAACTTCTTTTTCGTTACTTCCTATGTGTTCGGCTAGTTTCAATTCTTTAGGTAAAGGTTCTCGCATCTGCGCTCTCTGTTCCTCTTCACTCACAGGAATCCAGAACGCAAACAATCCTCCCTGCGACTGAGTTTTCGGAGGTGATAGCTTTTCTCCAACTGGTTCTTCTTGACGTTGCTCTGCTTGCTGCTGGCGTTGTTGTTCGGCTTGCTGGCGCTGTTGCTCGGCTTGCTGTTGGCGCTGTTGCTCGGCTTGCTGTTGGCGTTGTTGCTCGGCTTGCTGTTGGCGCTGTTGCTCGGCTTGCTGGCGTTGTTGTTCGAGTTGCTGTTGGCGCTGTTGCTCGGCTTGCTGTTGGCGTTGTCGAGCGATCGCTCTTTTTTGACTTGCCAAAGCGATCGTACTTGGATCTGAAATATTAGAAACAGCAGGTTTTATCGTTGATTTATTTATTGGAGTTACCTGTTTAGGTAATTGCGTTGCTTGCAAATTTTGAGTTTTGGATACTGGTTTTGGCGCAACTGGTTTTGTTATTGGTCTTGATTTTGCTTGAGGAGAAATCTCTACAACCTCAATGGGAACAATTGCTTGGCTTTGCTGCGGAAACCACAACTTAAAAAAATATGAGCGCATTAACCAAAAAGCTAGCAAGTGCAAAGCAACTGAACTTATACCTAGAGCAATCCACAAATTCGGTGGATCGGTGTGTCGCCTCCAGACTTTCTCTGGAATTGGAGTTTTGTCCGCAACCGATGTTGTCATATTAAATTAACGTGAGTTCGATGAACTAAAAAATGGCAGGAGGTAGAGCAGGCAATTCTTTTGGGTAAATGTCAATAGAAGGTTTTTGAGGCAAATATGTATAAGCAGCCAATCCTGCCATCAAATTCACCAAAAAGTTAAAAGGGCTACGATGCCGTGAGTGTTCGATTTGACAGATATTTTTGAGATAGTCATTCACCGACTCAATAACTGCTCGCTTGCGTAACAAAATTTTATCCAGCAATTTGACTAAGCGATTTTTCATGTTCTTTTTAGATTTTGTGATTAACTCTAAACCTCGCTCGTATAACTCTTCAAATAATTTTTGTGAAACATATCCTCGGTCACCAAAAAGTTTACCAATCAAATCCTCAGTCATCTCTGGCACTGGCTTGCGGTCATCTACGTTGGCAGGAGTTAATTTAAATGCCAGCAATTCACCCCGGTCATTAATTATCAAATGAAGTTTGAATCCAATGTGCCAACCGACAGAGTTTTTGCCCCAATTTACTAATCCTTTAAATACTTTATGTGCATGGGCACGGCAATTATGGCACACATTAATGGGAGTTGAATCAATAAAACTAATTCCCGTAATTTCTCCTGTTCTTGTATGCAAAAAACAGCACAATAGCATTAAGCACCACGGCATTAATTCCACAAATCTGTTGTAGCTGACTAGATTGGGAAAGGCCCGAGACCAACTAGGAAGTACGTGCAATGTGTAAAATTCCTTAAAGGTGCGATAACCGCTGCCATGAAAAGCGATAACTATTGTCATCACTTCTGATACGCACATCCGCGACTGACTGCGACGTTCTCCTCTTGTCGATGGTAACTGTGGTATTTGCTGCCATAAGTGTTCCCACTGCTTACAGAAGTCATCTACATCACAAAATATTTGTGTGATATCCAGCCGAGATACAATGGTAGACATAGCCGAGACTCTCATTTTTCTTAGATATTCTTAGTCTCGGCCTTTTTTGTCACTTTTTGACCGATTCTCCATCAGTCGTAGCGATCGCTGTTGTGAGTGCCCAGTTTGACAAATCTATACATAGCAAGCTTTTTGCCTTTTTCTAACCGTCGAACTCACGTTAAATTAGAAACTAGATATGATTCGGTGCTTTTACTACTAATGGCTAATCGCTACGAATCGGTTTGAATCTTAGCGATTAGCCATTAGCTCTGGTGCAACAGCAAAGGTCAGAACTGTTTCATCTATTCCTTTAAGTTTTAGTGGACTACCTTTGGTAATTTCTTCATCCTGCAAATAATCTGCTACAGCAGCAGAAACCAGGATGGTTCCAGGAACAGCAGCTGATTGCAATCTAGCAGCAATATTCACACTTGGGCCAATAGCTGTATAGTCAGCGCGTTCAGCACTACCAAACATACCTACAACTGCTGTACCTTGGTGAATACCACAGCGAAACTGTACGCCACTATGTCCGTTAGAATCGAATATACCTTGGTCTTGCCAACGCTTGTTTAACCGATCTAACGAGCGGTGCATTGCTCTTGCAGTGTTGACGGCGCGACGCACTTGTTCGTTTGGGGTAAGTTCTTCTGGCGCTCCGTATAAAGCCAAAATAGCATCTCCCATAAATTTATCTACTGTCCCGCCATTATCAAACACAACTGTGGTCATAGCTTCTAAATATTCATTCAGCAACTCTGCCACTCTTCGGGATCTTAAAGTATTTGCTAGCTGGGTAAAACCCACGATATCGCTAAATAAAACTGTGATTAAGCGTGGTTCCGGTCGTAAATCTAGTGTCAATGCTCCTGCTGCTGCTTTTTGCACCAATACAGTTGGCAAGAAGCGCCTTAGCACCGATTCTGTGAGGTAAGTATTTAGCTCCACTACCCGTCGTTCATTTTCCTTCAAGGCTAAGAGATTCCTTACTTCTGCCAGAAGTTCCCGATCGTTAAACGGTTTTGCTAAATAAGCATCTGCACCATGTTCCGTGCTTTCGATACGGGTTTCCTCGTCAACTTTCGCTGTCAGCAGAATGATTGGTATGCCTTTCAACTTCTCTTCAGTTCGGATCGTCCGAATCATTTCCAATCCTGTCACCAAAGGCATCATCAAGTCAGTGACAATCAAGCTAGGTGTAATTTCTTGAGCTATTGTGAAGCCTTCATGACCGTTACGAGCTGTTCGGACTTGATAGCCGTTGCGACGGAGTATATCAGATACATAGGTACGTAAATCGGCGTTATCATCTACGACTAAAATAGAATGCTGAGTCACCGAATTTGCAGGGGAAGAATCTCCTTCCACGCCAGTTCGCACAACGGAGGAAACCTCCGCAAGCGACTGGCTCACCTTCTGGCTAATTCCTAAGTTTTGAGTCTCAGAACTAGGTGATAGGTTACTTATATTATTTTCAATATTGTCTCTAGTTGATTCTATCAGTTCTAAATCAGCCAGTTCCACACTAGCGCGGCTTGTGTTCATTTCAACAGGAGTTTCTAGCACTTGTTGTGTGGGTAAGTGAGCATTTCCAGTTACAAGCCGTAAGGAAAAGGTAGTACCTTGACCATAAACTGATTCCACGGTAACTTGACCGCCGTGTAATTCTACCAATTCTTTGACTAAAGCTAAACCAAGACCACTACCTTCATAAGAGCGGTTTTCTGAGCCTTCAGCTTGTCGGAAACGCTCAAACAAATGGGGAATCTGTTCTTGAACAATGCCAATTCCCGTATCTTGTACTTGTAATATGCAATGGTTGCCTTGCGATCGCAGTCTAAGAGGCTATTTATAAAGTAAATCTAAAAGTGAGGAAAAAGAGGTTACGGCAAGTATAAGATACCTTGTAGACAGTGTATTTACATAGTTACTCATGGCGCGAAAGTTTTACCCCACAGACTTAACTAATATGGAGTGGGAAATCCTGTCTCCCTTAATTCCACCAGCTAAAGAGGGAGGCCATCCACGTACAACAGATATGCGTGAAATATGCAATGCTATCTATTATCATTTGAAAACGGGATGTCAATGGAATATGCTTCCAGGCGATTTCCCACCAAGTTCAACGGTATACAACTATTACCGCAAATGGCAGCGCAAGGGAGTTTGGGAAAAATTAAATCATACACTGCGGGGTCAAGTTCGCTCAAAATTAGGTAAGTCAACACAACCAACAGCGATCGCGGCAGACAGTCAGTCAGTTAAGACCGACCAAAAAAAGGGGATGTGTACGGTTTTGACGGATGTAAAAAGGTAAAAGGAAGAAAGCGGCAGACACTAGTTGATAGTCTAGGACTATTGTTGAAAGTCGTTGTCAGTGAAGCAAATGCCCCAGAGCGAGTACTTGCTGCCTACGCATTAATGGAACTATTAGAGGAGCGCCCAGAATTACTGGAAAAAGTTCAAGTCATGTGGGTTGATTCCGGTTACGACGGTGATAAATTTGCTCTTTCGGTTTGGCTGATGATTCAAGCTCACGTTGAAGTCATACGGCGTACCGAGCAAGAATTTCAAGTTCTCCCCAAACGCTGGGTAGTAGAAAGAACATTTGGGTGGTTGAACCAGTACCATCGTCTTAGTAAAGATTATGAGCGTCTCCCAGAAATGAGCGAAGCAGCCATATATGCTGTTATGACTAGAATTATGCTACGTCGTCTTGTCGTCTAAAGATTTACTTTATAAATAATCTCTA
>NZ_JAECZA010000041.1 GCF_016056275.1 Dendronalium phyllosphericum CENA369
GGAGCAGGGGGAGATGAGGGAGCAGGGGGAGCAAGGGGAGATAAAACTTCTGCCTTCTGCCTCCTACCTTGTGACAACTAACTTAGCACTTAAAATTATGACAATTATTGCAGGTCAAACGGTACTTTTGACGGGTGCATCACGGGGCATTGGAACGTTTATTGCTCGTGCTTTAGCAAAAGAAAAGGCAACTATAGTTGGTGTTTCGCGATCGCAACAAGGGCTAGACAAGGTAGCGGCTGAAGTCAAAGCTTTAGGAGGCAAGTGGATTGGTATTACCCATGACATCAGTCAGGTGGAAGAGTTGCCAATCCTCGTAAAGGAAATCAATCAGCGTGTAGGTTCTATTGATATTTTAATCAACAATGCAGGTCTAGAAATATACAAAAAGTTTCAAGATTACTCCACAGCAGAGATGCAGTCTGTATTAACAGTAAACTTGATGTCTGCAATGGAATTATCTCGTTTGCTACTGCCAACAATGTTATGCCAGAGAAGAGGTCACATTGTTAATATTGCTTCTCTGGCTGGTAAAAAAGGATCTCCCTATGACAGCATTTATTCTGCCAGTAAAGCTGGCTTGCTGATGTGGGGTGATTCTTTAAGACAAGAATTGGTAGATACTGGTGTAAAAGTTTCGACTATTTGTCCGGGATATATTTCTGGTCAAGGAATGTTTGCTGATACTGGCGTACCCGCACCGAGATTAGCGGGTATATCAACGCCAGCAGATGTAGCTAATGCAGTTATACAGGCTATTAAACACAATCAAGCGGAAGCGATCGTTAATCAAGATCCGATAACAGCAGGTATGACAAAGCTGTTAATGGCACTGTGGCAAATTTTCCCAAAATTTGGAGATACAGTATACCAGTGGATGGAAGTTGCTAAACTCAATCAATTACGCATCGAAAATCAAATGCAGATTGCGCTGAGAACTAGCGATCGCAAATTGATGGTGACTGCAAAACTAGACACAGAAATAAAAAAGGCATAAATTCGTTCTGCCTAGTTGCTTTATTTGTAAAAGATTGTCCCTAAGTCAAATAAACAACAAATGGAAAAAGAAAGCCATGAAGAAAGTATATTTGATGATTTATGATTTGGGCGGCGGCCATCGCAGCACTGCTAATGCTTTACAGCAAATTATTGAGAAGCGACATTTACCTTGGGAAATCCATATAGTAGACGTTTTCAAAGAAATTATTGGAACGATGGCTCCCCACCAAATTTATAATAATTTAATACTCAAAAAACAATGGGCAAAAGTTTTTTCTGAGTTTTTACTAGTTTCTTTATTTAAGTTACAAATACGCCTTTATCACTTTGCTTGGTTAGCACGTTTGACAAAATACTGGCAACAGCATCAGCCTGACATGGTAGTTTCATTACTACCATATGTGAATCGGCTACTTTATGAAAGTTTACAGGCAATATCACCTAGCATTCCCTTTGTTACTCTTCCGATAGATTTGGCAGATTATCCTCCTAATTTCTGGATAGAACCACAAAATCAGTTTTTAATCTGTCCTACCGAAAGAATAGTTGAACAAGCCCAAAAATTTGGTTATCAAAAAGAGCAAATTTTCCCTATTTCGGGAGTGGTAATTAATCCTCGAATGTACGAACCTATTACTGTCAATCGCCAAGTTGAGAGACAACGTTTAGGTTTAGAACCAGATTTGCCTACAGCATTAATCATGTTTGGTGGTTACGGCTCAAATACAATGATACAAATTGCTCGGTGTTTAGAGCAGTCATCATTAAAGATACAGCTTATTTTTATTTGTGGCCGCAATGAAAAACTAGCAGAGATTCTCCGCCATAGTCAGAGTCGCTTGCCTAAGTACGTTGAAAATTTTACCAATGAAATCCCTTATTATATGCATTTGTCTGATTTCTTCATTGGTAAACCTGGCCCTGGTAGTATGAGCGAGGCTATAACAATGAAGCTACCAGTAATTACAGATTGCAATGCCTTAACACTATTTCAAGAACGGGCAAATACTGAGTGGCTCGTCAATCATGGGTTTGGCATTGTAGTTGATAATTTTCGCAATATAAATACAGCTGTTGCAGAGCTAATTCAACCTGAAAACTTAGCTCGCTATCGAGCTAATGTTGCAGCTTACAATAATCGAGCTGTATTTGAAGTTGCTGATATTTTGGAAACAATCCTAGAAAATTCATTCTCTTCAGTTACTCATTTTTCAAATGTTGACATCTCTAAAAATTTACCCTCGACAGTTTAGTGCATATTTAAAAGGCTGTCTTTAAGTACTTACTTTACTTAAGCGTTCATTGGAATTTGTTCAGTAATGAGTGTAGAGCAAAAAGTCATGAAGAAAACAGTATGTGTAACTGGGGGAAGTGGTGGTATAGGTCAAAACTTATTGAAATATTTATTGGAGAGTTTTCACGTCAAGGCTCTTTTTAGAAAAGAAAGTGCTACGACTGATAAATGGAAACAACAAGGATGTCAAATCATTTTGGGCGATTTAGCAAATGAAGAATCGCTGATGAATTTGGTTGCTGAAACTGAATTTGTTTTTCACTGTGCAGCACTTACAAGTGGTTTGTCATTACAAGAAGTACATGAAGTTAATGTCGAGGGAACTCGGAGGCTGGCACTAGCAGCTGCAAAATCAGGCTGTAAAAGATTTATACACCTCAGCTCTATAGCTGTATATACTGGTGCAGAATTTGCGAAAAAAGTTTATTCAGAGAAGGTGCAAGTTAGAGAAGATTCAACAATGGAGTTATACTGCCTGACGAAGTTACGTGCTGAAATAGTATTAAAAAAAATTAGTCAAAAATACAATTTAGAATATGTAATCTTGCGTCCTACCTGCGTTTATGGTCCAGCAGTAAATTCCTATACTATGGCACCTTTTAATATGATTAAAAAAGGTTTACCAATACTTTTAGGAGATGGGGAAGGACTGCTAGATGTTGTATATGTCGATGATGTTGTTAGAGCTATGCTAATAGCAGCTAACTCTACTAAAGCCAATGGAGAAATATTTAATGTAGGAGGAGAACTCATAACTTGTAAAGAACTATATTCTTATTATGGTCGGATGCTACAACGACCTGTTAGACATATTTCTCAAGGAATGGCAAATATTCTAGCGAACATCGCCAAAATATATAATAGGGAACTAGGAAAAAGTATCAAATGGTATTTAGAAATTTACGAACATTCAAAAGAATATCCATCCACAAAAGCAAAAGCAATATTAGATTATACTCCACAATTTTCTTTAACAGTAGGGATGTTAAAGACAGAATTGTGGCTTCAGAATAAGCACTATCTTCCTGCAAAACGTTATATTTTTAGAAATGCACATTTTCTTTACAATTTCTATCCCTATGCAGCAGTTCGCCCGACTACAGAAAAAGAAATAGTTCAAATAATTCAAGAAGCAGCCCAACAAGGTCTGAAGGTGAAAGCTATAGGGAGTATACATTCTTATATTCCGATACCAACGACAGAAGGTGTGTGTATAGTTCTGGATAAATATAAAAATGTGATAAATATTCAAGGTTCTTTAGTAACTGTACAAGCAGGAATGAAGCTTAAAGAACTCAATGAAATTTTAGCAAAACATAACTTAGCATTACCTATAATCGGAGCAGTTGACGAACAAACAGTCTCTGGAGCTATTGCTACAGGCACTCATGGTTGTTCCCTCTTCCATAAAAGTTTAAGTGGTTATGTACATAGTTTGAGAATAATTCGCGCCGATGGCAGTGTTTTAGAATTAGATTGCTTACAAGAAATTTTTAATGCAGTCGTCATTTCAATGGGATTGTTAGGAGTAGTTTCTACTGTCACATTCAAGTGTATTCCAGCATTTTCTTTACAATCCAAGAAGTATAGTTTGCCAATAGATGTTCTACTGCAAAGATTTAACGAGCTTCATCAAAATAATATGTATGTAGATATTAAATATGTACCTATTACGGATAATGCTCAGGTTTTATTAATAAATCCAGCTGTAGAAGCAGTGAATAAAAATGAAGAATGTCATCCGGCTGAAATTAACAAAATGAAGCAGAGATTAGAAACTTTTATTCTTAAATTAACACTGTATATTTTTCATTATTCCAGATGGAATAGGCTTTATCGATGGATTGTCAAACAATATGAGGCAACAACATACGTTTGCCCATCGGGTCGAAGCGACTTTGTACTGACCAATTTTGAACGCACGAAGTACGATCCATTTCCCATGCCTAACATGGAAATTGCTATTCCATATTCACAAGCCTGTGCTGCGATCGCGGTGCTGCGAAATCATTTTCAGACAACTCAAAAATTCCCTGGTGTTTACGTCCATATTCGTTGTGCTGCGAAAGAAGATTTTTGGTTAAGTCCTTCTGGTGGGCAAGCTATCTGCTGGTTAGACTTTTGGGAATATCCTTACACAGGTCAATTTTTTCAAGAAATGATGGAACTACTAAAGCCATTCAATTTTCGTTGTCACTGGGGTAAGGAAATATCTGTAGACCGAGAGTACTTAAAAGGACAATATAAAAAGTGGTATGACTTTATTCAGCTGCGCCAAGAGTGGGACTCTCAAAGAATGTTTTCTAATCCTTATTTAGACAAATTTTTTACTTAGAAACTAACCTGCTAGTACCGCTACGCGGAATTCAAAATTAAAAATAGTTAATTTACTTCCGCATTGCTGTACTAATAATTTACCTTGAATTTTGGCTTAAAGTCATGAAACGCGTACTGATAATTTATTACTCACAGTCGGGAGATGTAACTCGCGCAGTTGAATCTTTGACTAAATGTCTCAAGACACCAGAAATCCAGCTTTCCTGGGAGTGTATTAAACCAAAAGCCGATTATCCTTATCCTTGGAGTTTATATAAGTTTTTTGATGTCTTTCCAGAATGCATTAATGGAGAACATCCAGAAATTTTTCCTCCAAAATTCAATCACAATTATACATTTGATTTAGTTATTATTGCTTATCAAGTTTGGTTTTTAGCTCCATCATTACCAATTCAGGGCTTTCTCAAATCCGAGTATGCAAAAGTTTTGCAAAATACCAAAATAATCACTTTAGTAGTCAGTCGAAATATGTGGCACTCTGCCTCAGAAACTATGAAAAAAATGATTGCTGAAGTCGGAGGTATTCATATTGATAATGTAGTTGTAACTCACCAAGGGCCGCCTTTAGCTACCTTTATTACCACTCCCTGGTCGCTGTTGACGGGGAGAAAAAACAGATTATTAGGAGCATTACCTCCTGCTGGGGTCAAAGATGAAGATATTGACGCACTATCAATATTTGGGGAGCGAATAGCGAATCATCTCACAAAAACTGATTGTTCTCATCATTCGATGCTTGCAGGACTTGGAACTGTGGAAGTCAATCAACGTTATATCATTCCAGAACTGATTGGACGAGTAATATATCATCCTTGGGCAAAAATAGCTCGTTTTTTTGGTCAACAAGGAAGCTGGAGCAGATTACCCATAATTTGCCTATTTGCAGTTCATCTATTATTTGCTATTCCAATTGTTTTAATAGTTTCCAATCTTATTCAATTTCTCTTTGCTCCACTTATTCATAAAAAAATAGCGTCTTATGTCGAACTTCTAAAATCCCCAATCAGTGTGGGTTAAAAGACGAGATAAACTTATTGTTTGCTAGGGTCTAGTTCTTAGTTTGTATGGAGTAAATGATGGTTACAGCATACATTACAGGAATCGAAGTTGTTCTACCTAACAAATCAGTGAATAATCAGGAGCTAGAAAATGTTCTTGGATTAATCAATGAAAAGCCCTCTCGGTCTAAAAACCGAATTTTAAAAAATAACGGTATAACATCTCGATATTATGCAATAGATCCGCAGACTGGCAAACCGAGTCATACCAATGCACAATTAACCGCAGAAGCAGTCCGGACTCTTTCTAGAAACTCTCATTTTCCATTAGAGGAAATTGATTGTTTAGTTTGTGGTACATCTTCTCCAGATCAGCTAATTCCTAACCATGCTCTGATGGTACATGGGGAGCTTGGATGTCCTCCCTGTGAGGTTGTAGCTACAATTGGTGTTTGTTGCTCAGGGATGACTGCCTTCAAGTACGGTTATATGAGCGTGTCTTCTGGTTTGAGCAAAAATGCTGTAACCACAGGTTCAGAAGTTGCATCAAGTGCATTTAGAGGAGTTTATTTTCAACCAGAAATAGAAGCAAAAATCCAGGATTTAGAAGCTAAACCGATTATAGGTTTCGAAAAAGACTTTTTAAGGTGGATGCTTTCTGATGCCTCCGCGGCTGTGTTGATAACAGATACTCCTCGTTCTGATGGCATTTCACTCAGAATAGAATGGGTTGAGATCGTATCTTTTGCTAATGAACTAGAAACTTGTATGTATGCAGGAGCTATTAAAAAAGCCGATGGTTCTTTACAAGGCTGGCGAGCGGCTGAAAATCCCCAAGAAGTATGGCAGGAGAGTTATTGGGCTTTAAAGCAGGATGTCAAAGTATTGGGGGAAAATATAATTTCCTATGGAATTCAAAAAGGCTTTGCACAAATCCGAGATAAATATAACCTCAAACCAAATGATATCACTTGGTATTTGCCTCATTATTCATCAGAACATTTTAAGCAACCATTATACGACGATTTAGTAGAAATTGGATTTGAGATTACATTTGATAAATGGTTTACTAATTTACCCTACAAAGGTAATACAGGTTCAGCTTCTATCTTTGTGATGTTAGAGGAATTGATGTCATCAGGGAAACTCGAACGAGGCGATCGCATATTTTGTTTAATTCCCGAAAGCGCTAGATTTCTGTATGCTTATATGCTTTTGACTGCTGTTTAATTCTCACTATTTTTGGCAAATAACTAGTTTCTAAATGTAAGTCAAACTCCAAGTTTCAACAGATGGAAAATCAGCTGACTCAATCAGAAAATGACATCAATGCGACATTTTTAAGAGTTTTAAATGTCAGCACACCTGGTAGTGACTTACTCTTTCCTAGTCAAGACAGCCAATTGATGTGGGGTCGCTCTGGAAACGATCTTTTTGTTGGTTCTAACTTGAGTCATAATTCCAAGCAACCGCAAATTGATATTATGCTGGGTGATGCGGACTTTATGGGAGCAGCAGAGGGCAGTCAGCTTAATTGGAGTGACAAATTTATTCTTGGTGATTGGCAACAGCCATATTATACCGATCCAAAAGAACTCAACTTTGGTTTAAATCAATTTGCCTTAATTTTAGACTTCGACTCCAAGCAAGATATCATTCAGCTACATGGCATCTCGAAAGACTACCAACTAGTAGAATCCACCTTGGGAACAGCGATATTTTGGCAGCAGGGAACTGTATCTGACCTGATTGCCGTTTTGCCTGGAATTAATCATTTAAATCTTCAAGGTGACTACTTTCAGTACGAGGGTTACACACCACCAAAACCAGTACAAGGGAAGATTCAGCAATTAGGATCTATCGGTACTGATTTATCTACAAGTTCAGCCACAGATGCTTTCAGCAATTTATATATAGCGGGAGCGACTAATGGTTCTTTAGCAGGATTAAATGCTGGGTTTAATGATGCTTGGGTGGTTAAGTATGACAGTAATGGTAAGCAGCAGTGGATAAAGCAATTTGGGACTTCTAGTAGTGATTTTGCTACTAGCATTGCCACCGATAATAAAGGTGACTTTTACTTGCTGGGAATGACTAAAGGCGATTTAGCAGCAGCCAATCAAGGAACAGAAAATTATGATGTTTGGGTAGCCAAGTATGACAGCAATGGCAATCAACAGTGGATAAAACAGTTTGGGAACGAGCTTACCGATGCTTCCTTTAGCATGAAAGTCGATGATAATGGTAATCTCTACATCTCAGGATTCAGTATTAAGCAACAGCAGCAAGGACTATTTTTTCAGCCTGGTGTTTTAGCGGACGATCCTTGGATAACCAAGTATGACACCAATGGCAACCAGCAATGGTTTCAAACCTTTGGTAGTCCTGACTATGACGAAGCTTATAGTATTGCTCTGAGTAATGATGGCAGTATTTACACTACAGGATGGACTGTAGGCGACTTGGGGGGAAAGAATGCTGGGCTGTATGATGTCTGGATTACCAAGCATGACAATAATGGTCAGTTGCAGTGGACTCGCCAGTTTGGCACTCAAGATTATGAATTTCCGAAAGCGATTGACACAGATAGTCAGGGTAATGTCTACATCACAGGATGGACTTTAGGTGACTTGGGGGGAAAGAATGCTGGGTCTGATGATGCTTGGCTTGCCAAGTATGACAGCAACGGGAACCAGCTATGGATAAAACAGTTTGGCACTAGCGGTGATGATGCCTCCTTAAGTATGAAAGTTGATGGCGATCGCAATATCTTTCTAGCGGGATATATCAACAACGATTTAGGCGAAAAGAATGCTGGAGCTGATGATGCTTGGGTGACTAAGTACGACAGCAATGGCAATCAGTTGTGGAGTCAACAATTTGGAACCTCTAAGTTTGATGCCGCTACCAATGTTACCTCAGACAACATTGGTAATGTCTATGTTACAGGAATTACTGATGGCTCTCTAGGGGATACTAATGCTGGTTCTGTGGATAGCTGGATAGCTAAACTTGACTCCCACTCAGGAGTTCTAGAAGACTTTGATCGTAACCGAATGGCATTAAGTTAATCGCAAACCACCAATCTAACTGGCTTTGGGGTATGGGGTGTGGGGTGTAGGGTGTGGGGACTTAAGAAGATGTTTTTTCTTTGACGCAACTAAAATTCAATTTTGTTAAACACTACACCCACTCAGCCACCCCCTACACCCTGCCAAAAGCGAGGTTTCACATGAGTCTTAGTGCTATTCAAGCATAACCCTCTAACTAACTGAAAGTGCACTCGTGCTGTAGATGATTTTTCAACATGAATGAGCCGCGTTTCTTCCTTGTTACCTTGCCTAAATAGATAATTTATTTTGTACGACTACTTATGATAGATAATACTCAAGAATCAAAGGCAAAAAAACAATCTTTAAGCCAACCTGAGGCAAAAGTCAAAAAGCATTTAAAACTGAGCGAAATCAACTATCGGCGTAACAAAGAATCCGATTATACCGAAAAAATAGCAGAGTTGGATCGGAACTTCGACTATAGCAGAGACAGAGATTGTTATTGGAGCGAACCTGAGTTTTCTATTTTGTACGGTACTCCACTTTACCAAGCAGCTTCTCGATCGCAAAAGATCGCTCTCAATCATCTTTTTTGGGCTGGAGGTTACAACCTGACTGCTGCTAGTGAAACTAATACAGTTCTTTATAATCAGATTACAGGCAGCGTTTTTTACAGCATCAGTGATTACGAAACTCTCTGCCATACACTGGATGTTGAAAGTTCCCAGGAACGCTACCACATTCATGCCTTTCGCAACATTGGTAACACGACGGAAATAAACTTACTCGGCGAGGTGTTATTTGGCAATCCTCTTACTGGAAATGAATCTCAGGTGATTCAAAAGGGTCTGGTTGGGCGTTTGTCACCTGGGCCTTTGCGACAGTTATTCGGTCTCAACTGGGGAAGTACGCCTTTTTTAGCATCTCAGTATTACGCTTTACGCTTCATCGCCAATATGCTTCTCAAGCTCACAGAACATCCCCGTTCTCAGTATTTCAAGAAGTTAGAGAAAAAAGGCGAATTTATTCCAGCCCCCGCAGCTGTAGCTCATTACCATTTCTTAGATGAATCTTTCCACACTACAACTTCTCAATTAATCGCTCAAGATTTATACAAAGACTTTCCTAAACCAACAGCCTATGAGAAATTCATGGCTAATTTGTCAATCTATATGATGCAACTTACCATTCTGAATGGGTTGTCTGCTGGGGCGGTTGCGAGTTTTTCTCCCGATAAATTGTTTGTGATGCCCTTAGTCTACAAAATACTACAGACTCCTCTATTTGGCATGTCTGCACAAGAAGCACTTTACTGGATAGAAAAATGTTTCTGTCACGAACATGAGGGTTTACATTTGAATTTAAAGTATCACGATCGCTTGCTATCCGATCTGTGCAAGTTTTTTGACAAACTAGATTATACATGGCCTATCAACCGAGAAATGCGTGTCATGGCTGACGGAGCCTCAATTAATAAGACTATCCAAAGTAATACCAAATTCTTTCATAAATTCTCCAGGTCTATCTTCTATAAAAGCCGATAGACGGTGTTATGGGTATTTCAATGAAAGTAATGAATCAAACTCGTGTTAAAGTTTTTACCCTGGCGGCGATGTGTTTCGCCCTCTTCATGTCTTATCTTGACGACACCGTTGTGAATTTGGCGTTACCCAAGATTCAAATGAGTTTGGGTGCTGATGTGTCGGGATTGCAGTGGATTCTCAACGCCTATACTCTGCCTGCTGCTAGTTTAGTGCTAACAGGTGGGAAACTCGGAGATATTTATGGACGCAAGCGAGTCTTTCTGACTGGACTGGTGATTTTCACGATTGCCTCCGCAGTCTGCGGTTTGGCCCCTAATCTGGATATTTTGATTGCGGGGCGAACTTTTCAAGGAATTGGTGCTGCTGTTTTAGTGCCAGGTTCACTTGCTATCATCGCTGATACCTTCTTGAAGCCGAAGGAGAAAGTAAAAGCGATCGCCATCTGGTCTGCAATATCAGGTCTGGCCCTCGTTGCTGGGCCGATGTTAGGCGGGCTACTTGTGGATATCTTCGGGTGGCAAAGTGTATTCTTTTTGAATGTACCGCTGGGTGCGATCGCTTTTTGTCTGACTTGTTATGTCGTTAAAGAAGTTAGAAATCAAAGCAAGCAAAGCATAGATTTGCCAGGATTAGTGTTGAGTATCATCTCACTAGCTTCGCTCACCTATGCATTGACAGAAAGTAATGCTGGCGTGTGGCAATCGCCGCTTGCTATGTGGCTATTGCTAGTTGCTGGACTTAGCTTTTTGGTCTTTTTAATTATTGAGTCCTACAGCAGTCACCCAATGCTGCCACTGAAATTGTTTCAAAACTCAACTTTTGCTGTAGTTAATGTCGTTCAGGTTTTAGTATTTTTTGCGATCGTCAGCTTGCTGTTCATTTTTAGCTTGTTCTTGCAGCAAGTGCAGGGATATTCAGCAGCAGCAGCAGGTTTGCGCTTCCTACCCTTGAATGGAGCTTTTGTCATCGCATCCCTCGTTTCTGGATGGTTGACTGTGCGGCTGGGGTGGCGCTTTACAGTCATGGCAGGATTAATTTTGGCGGGCTTGGCTACATTTTCATTTATCGGAATCAGTACTAATACCGAGTATGGAGCAATTTGCTGGAAGCTCGTACTCTCAGGCTTTGGCGCTGGCTTAACACTCGCACCCTTAACAGCAGCAGCAATGAGTTCTGTACCTCCAACGCAAGCGGGAATTACCTCAGCGATACTCAATACTTGTGCCCGTCTCGGCGGTGTCTTAGGAATCGCCATACAGGGAACAATTCTAACGCAACGGCTAGCCTCAGAAATGAAGCGATCGCTCTTTAGTTGGAACCTACCTGCAAATCTGCAAGGCAAACTCATTACCTATGCTTTGCACGGTGGTACTCAATCCAATAACCTTCTAGCTAACATTACTCCCTCTGCTTGGCATCAAGCCACTGGTAATGCATTTATCTCTGGTCTACACATAGCTGTATTAGTAGCTAGCTTTGCTCTTTTAGCTGGAGCATTGTTGATTTTAGTATTTGTGAACCGAGTTACTAAAAAAGTCGAAAAAGAACAAATTTAAAAAATAAACAGAACTGAAACAAAATGGCTCAAGATTTTCTCGTTTCATTGTGGACTCCTGGCAGCGATTTAGCTATAGGAGATCCCGCCGCAAAATATGAAGGCATTTTTGGCCGTGCTGGAAATGATGTTCTTTACGGTTACGATCCTGGTGCAAGTGTTGCTGAAAGCCAACATGTTGATTTTTTGTTTGGCGACCTATTTGATAACTCCCAACAAGAATTCAAAGTTATCACCGATATCACCCAAGGTAATATTAATTCAATCATAAATAACCCCATACCATCTGTCGGGTCAGACAGATTTGTTCTTGGAGATGCAAATCAAACCTACTATACGGATAATAGTGGTAATCCTTACAATTTACTTTCAACGGATGCCCTTGGTTCTAACCAGTTTGCTGTTATTTATGATTTCGATCCATATAGCGACACCATACAGCTGCACGGGAAACCGCAAGACTATTCGTTAGTAGCAGTTAATGGATTACAAGTTCAAGGACTCGACCAACCTTTAGTTGGAAAGGCGATCTTTTCGCTGCAACAAGGAACGCCTGACCTCGTAGCTTTTGTGATTTCACCTCCTAATGTAGATTTAAATCTCCAGGACAGCTATTTTAAGTATGTAGATGAAACATCACAAACAAAATTAGCGCAAGATAAAATTGGACAAATCGGAACTGTTGGGATCGATCTCAGTTTTAATTCTGCTGTAGATCCGGCGGGAAATATTTATTTTGTAGGCTCTACTAGTGGTTCTTTAGAAGGAATTAATCAAGGTTCGACGGATGCCTGGGTAGCTAAGTATGACAACAAAGGCGATCGCTTGTGGGGTAAGCAGATTGGTTCTTCCAGTTCAGACACAGCCTATGCCGTTGCCACAGATAGTGCCGGTAACTTATATTTAGCGGGAGTCACAGAGGGCGATTTGTTTGCACCCAAGCAGTCACAATCTCAAGATGCTTGGGTAGCTAAGTATGACAGCAATGGTAATTTGATATGGAGTAAACAATTTCAAGCTGATTTGACTGCTTATGCTAACCCTGCCTTTGGCCTTGATGTCGATGGACAAGGCAATGTCTATTTATCGGGATTAGCAATTAAGCAAAACACTCGAACAGACATGTTCAATTTTACTGTTCAAGATGATACTTGGGTAACCAAGCTTGACAGTAATGGCAATCAGCAGTGGTTAAAAGAGATTGGCAGTTACGCTTTTGACGAATCTTATGACCTTACCACTGACCGAGATGGTAACACTTATCTAGTAGGATGGACTCAAGGCTTACTTCAAGAGTCAGATCCATCTCGACAGCTTTTGAAGTATGATGCCTGGTTGGCAAAGGTTGATACCAGCGGTCAAGTACAGTGGGTTCAACAGTTTGGCAGTTCAAATCAAGGTATTGATTATGGATGGGGTGTTGCAACTGACACCCAAAAAAACGTCTACGTCAAAGGATGGACTACAGGAGATTTAGGAGGAACAAATCAAGGGTCTTATGATGTTTGGTTAGCTAAGTATTCTCCTGATGGCATTCGACAATGGGCGCGTCAAATAGGTACTAGCGGTGATGATGAATCCTACCTCAAGGGTATAACAACTGACTCAAATAACAATGTTTACATAGTTGGATACACCAACGGGAACTTAGGAGGTGTCAATGCTGGAGATTACGATGCTTGGGTAGCTTCTTATGACTCGAATGGAAATCAACGTTGGATTCAACAGTTTGGATCTGCACAACTTGATTACGCCACTGATGTTAGTGTTGACAATGCTGGTAATGTATTTGCTACAGGATTCACTGAAGGCTCTCTTGGCAGTATTAACGCTGGAGCTGTAGATAGTTGGGTAGCCAAGCTCGATGCTAATACAGGACAACTATTAACATTTAATCCATCCTTATCTCCAGCAAGCAATCAAATTCTTGGTACTGTTAATAGCGATCGCCTAATTGGTACTGTTGGTAACGATGAAATCAATGGAGATGATGGCAATGACCTGATTGATGGCAAAGAAGGTTACGACCAGCTAATTGGCGGGGCTGGTAACGACCAGCTTGTTGGCGGGCCTGGGAATGACACGTTGACTGGTGGTACAGGCAATGATACTTTCGCCTTTAATTCAGGCAAACCGTTTGTGACAAGTGACCTAGGGGTAGATCGAATTACAGACTTCACACCTACTGCTGATAAGATTGAACTGAGTACGAGTACTTTCACCGTTCTGAAAAATTCCATTGGAGCAGCTTTTAACGCTCTGACAGATTTAGATTTTGCCACAGTTTCCAATGATGCCGATGCTAAAAGTAGTTATGCGGCGATTGTTTACAACTCTACAAATGGCAATTTGTTCTACAACGAAAATGGTCTGACTTCTGGTTTTGGTAATGGTGGTTTGTTTGCAACTTTAGATAACTATCCTAGTTTGAGTGCAGCAGATTTCCGCCTGATTGCTTGAACTAGTAGTCTGTCTCATTAATTTTGAGGGATTTGAGGAACGAACCGCGAAGACGCGTTAGTGGCTTCCCGTAGGGTAGACGCGAAGTACGCAAAGAAAGAGAAAGAAGAGCTGATACATCTACTTCAATTTTGTTAATCAGATGACAGAAAGCACTGCAACTATTCGAGAATTTATTGCTAGTATCTGCCCATTTGACCGTTTAGATACAACTACTATCGATCGCATCGCCGCCAAACTCGAACCTCGGCGCTATCGGATGGGTCAAGCAATTATCGTCCAAGAAACCCTGCCTACTAAAGTTACTATTCTCTACCAAGGACAAGCCCGTTTATTGGCACACGCACCTGGTGCTAGTACTCCAGAGACTCTGCAACTATTAAAACCAGGAGAAATCCTCGGTTGGACAAGCTTGGTGCGTGGCGTTCCTTGTGAAACAGCGATCGCTTCGTGTGAAACTTTTTGTTTGGCGATGAAAGCAGCAGATTTTATCGCACTAATCAAAGAAGAGTCAGAGAAAAATTTCCCTGATTCTTCCTTCGCTGCATATTTCCGCAACTCTTGCAGCTTAATTGAAGTTTTTGATTTGTTGGGTGCAGAATTAGAACGTCGGGGTAAAAGTCCCAACAATCTCAAAGAATTAGCTGTAGCGGCTGCCCGTCAAACTATCATCCTCAATTTACCTTCTGGTAAAACATCTCTGCAACAGCTAGACCCTAACCTTTTATGGTTAGTCAGTAGCTCAGGTTCTAATTATATTGCAGGCGATCGCCTTAATCTTGCTAAAGCTGAAGGTTACATTCACGGCAAAGTTCGTTTAGTCGGTTTTGCTGACCCCTCTTTTTCACTTTCTGACTGCTATACTTCCTCCCTCTCTCCCTCCTTGGAATGGGATCGCGTTCCTTTCGCCCCAGAATATCCAGAAGAATTAGAAGAAACTGACAAAACACAAATCAAATATCCCTACATATCTGGTCGCGGTGCTGTAGAGGGCACTCTTGCTTGTTTCCAAATGCTCGCCCAACACTTAGAAATCCCATTTCGTCGAGATGTTTTACGCCGCGCCTTAGTCAACAATCAAAAACGTACGGGTAGTATTTCCATTCAATTATGCGGTGCTTTGGCAGAATTAATGGGACTTACTTCACAACTAGTTAGCGTTCCCACTGTTACTATCTCTAAACTCCCAACTCCTGCCCTCATCCCTTGGCAAGATAGTTTTGCTCTCCTCTACAAAGCCACAGTTAAAGAACTAATTATTGCCATTCCAGAACAGGGCATTGTCCGCAAAAAGCCAGTAGATTTTCTCGAAACTTGGGGAGAAAAAGTACAAGTATTACTTCTAGAACCAACTAAAGAAACTCCTAAAAAACGATTTGGTTTATCGTGGTTTCTTCCTGCAATTAAAAAACATCGCACTGTCCTTATAGAAGTATTTATAGCTTCTTTATTTGTCCAATTATTGGGACTATCAAATCCCATCATTACCCAAGTAATTATTGATAAAGTCATTATTCAAAACAGTTTTAATACTCTCAATGTCTTGGGTTTTCTACTCATAGCAATGGCTGTAGTAGAAGGTGTAATTAATTGGCTGCGTACCAATCTCTTTGTCGATACAACTAACCGCATTGATTTATCCTTAGGTTCAGAAGTTATCGACCACTTATTGCGTTTACCATTGCGTTATTTTGAGAAGCGTCCCGTCGGTGAAATATCCAGCCGCATCAACGAATTAGAAAACATTCGCTCTTTTCTCACTGGTACTGCCCTAACTGTTGTTTTAGATGCTATTTTCTCTGTTATTTATATTATAGTCATGCTGTTTTACAGTTGGCTGCTGACTATTGTGGCACTAGCAACAGTACCTTTATTTGCATTGCTTGCATTTATCTTTACTCCAATTATTCGCAGCCAAACCAGAACTAAAGCCGAACGCAATGCCGAAACGCAATCGTATTTAGTAGAAGTAGTTTCTGGCATTCAAACTGTTAAAGCCCAAAATATCGAACTTAATTCTCGTTGGCAATGGCAATCTCGCTACGCGCGCTACATTAGCGCTAGCTTTCAAAATGTCCTCACTTCCAATACTGCTAGTTCTCTCAGCAACTTTCTCAACAAAATTTCTAGTTTGTTACTGCTATGGGTAGGTGCATATCTGGTATTAAAAGGACAACTCACATTGGGAGAATTAATCGCCTTCCGCATTATTGCTGGCTATGTCACCAGTCCCTTATTACGGTTAATTCAACTGTGGCAGAACTTCCAACAAACGGCATTATCTCTAGAAAGGCTAGCAGATATCTTAGATACTCCCCAAGAGTGTGAAGTTGGCGATCGAAAGCTCATTCCATCTTCCCATCTTGCTACTTCTTCTTCGCAAATTCCCATGCCTGCTATTGTTGGTGCTGTTCAGTTTGAAAACGTTACCTTTAGTTTCGCTAAAAACCCTAATCCCCAACTTAATAACGTTCATCTTGATATCTTGGCTGGTATGTTTGTGGGAGTTGTGGGACAAAGTGGCGCTGGTAAAAGTACATTAACCAAACTCTTAGCCCGCCTATACGAAATAGATTCTGGTCGGATTAAAATCGATAGTTATGACATTAGCAAAGTAGAACTTTATTCCCTACGCCGTCAGATAGGAATGGTACTACAAGATACTTTACTATTTGATACTACTGTACAGGAGAATATTGCCCTGAATATGCCCGATGCTACGCCAGAAGAAATTGTCGAAGCTGCTAAGGTTGCTTGTGCCCACGACTTTATCATGAACTTGCCTAACGGTTATGAAACTCGTGTTGGTGAAAGAGGTTCGGCTTTATCTGGAGGGCAAAGACAACGAATAGCGATCGCTCGTACTGTTCTCCAAAATCCACCGTTTTTGATTCTGGATGAAGCTACTAGTGCTTTAGATTATGCCACAGAACGTCAGGTGTGTTTGAACCTAGCGCAAGTATTTCAGGGTAGGACTGTATTTTTCATTACCCATAGGTTAGCAACAATTCAGAATGCTGATGTGATTTTAATGATGAACCAAGGACGAATTGTAGAACAAGGAACTCATACAGAACTTATGGGTTTAAAAGGGCTTTATTACTGCTTATATCAACAACAAGCGGTAGGAGGATAATTTGTAATTCGTAATTCGTAATTAATAATTCCGATTTAATCTTTACAATCTACTAATTTCAATTGTTGTAAAAGTTCGGGACTAATGGGCGAGGTTGTGAGAATTGGATGCTTAATGCCTCCCCAGATACTTCCGTTGCGGATGCGATATAAGGCTAAGACTTCAGGAATTTGATGGGAGATTAAAATTTGTGGCGGTGCAAGTTGACCGAGCGATCGCGCCCGATAATAGTGATACGATTGTGATAAAGCTTTATCTAGTTGTTGGGCAATAATTTCTGGGGTTTGTGTTGCCGAATTGAGTAATAAAATATAGTGTGGTGGATTGGCAACGGGAACTAAACTCTTAAAATCAATTCCTTGTAAGTTGATGCTATTCAAAGCATTATGCACAAAAGTTTCGTGTAACTTTTCGCCAACCAAATCGCTGATAGCTTGATGTCGTCCGAGAAACTCTAAACAGGGAGTTTGGTGATAAAAATGAGTCACCCGGACGCGATCGCCAATTCGATAACGATACAAACCTCCTTTCTGTGACAAAATAATTGTGTATTCCTTGCCGATGCTGAGTTCGTGTAAACCGTGCAGCAAACCAGTATCATCCTCAAACTCGAAAAACACCTCATCGAGAACCGGAACATACCCTTGTGCTGCAATCAACGGAATCGTCATCGGGGCTTCGGTTGCGAGTAGTCCTTTGCCTTGAATTAACACACCCGGAAATTGCGATCGCAATCCCTTAGCTTGGTCTGCGGCGTTGGCACTATCCCAGCAGGAAATCAGCTTTAAGTTTGACCAGAGTTGCGTCCAGGGAATATTATTCTCGGTGAGGAGTTGCAGGCGATCGCTGGATATTTTATTGTGTAATTCTGCTTGCAACAACTCCTGATTTTCTTGAATGTATTTTAAATGTACTTGTAAGAAACTCGGACTCCAAATAGAAATAATTTCCAATTTTTCAGCTTGTAATAATGCTAATGCAAGCTGATGTTTAAATAAGTGCGCGTCATGCAAGCGATTAAGTCCCTCTGGCATCACCAACCAAGGACGCAGGAACCAACGCAGCCAACCATCCAAGTAATCTAAATCATTTTGTAAAGATTGGGAATCTGGAGAATTTAATTGCGGCGAAATACAGGCGTAAAGCTTGCCAGTAGAGAATTTTGGGCCATGTGCAATCAAATCATGCGCCCAAACACAAAACATCTGATTGAAAGATCGCCGCAAAGACTGAGTGTAGGGAATCCATTTTACCGCCCCACTACTGCCAGAAGTTCTTTCATAGAACAAAATAAGTTCGGGAGTGAGAGGAATTTGCTGATTTTTGCGATGTTGGGGATTTCCAATCCAGGGTGCAAGTTCGTCGTAATCGACAACTGGGACGCGCTGCCAATCTGCTACAGAACTAATTCCTAAAGTTTTGCCATATTCACTTGCAATCAGGCGATCGCAAATCTCCCTCTGCACACATATCTGCGTTGACTTAGGGTCATCCAATGCTTGATGAAATCGCCTAGCAGTTGGTGCAAGGATTTGCCCAAAAAATTGAATAATCGGACGCATCATCAGCTTAAGTTTAAGTGCGAGATTTAAGTAACCTAGATTTTAAAGCCAAGTTCTGATAAGGTTGATTTACACCTTAATAATTATTGGATTGTAAATAGAATTTAACTTTTTTCAAAACTCTTTAGTTAATTTTATATTTTTTTGCTTGTTTAAACTTGAATAAATTTAAGCATACACATTAAAATATTTTAATCGTCCATTATGATAATCATGCATTATGAATATTCTAACGGAACGTTGGGCTACTGTGTATTTTGCCCATAGCTTTACTTGAAGTTGGTTTGTTAAAATTGCAAAGTTTGTGTAATTAAGCTTTTTTATGAAACCCAGTCTACGCAGTGGAAAACTTGTAAAATGGAAAGATGACCGTGGATTTGGTTTTATTCAGCCTGTTGATGGTAGCCAAGAAGTTTTTTTACACATTTCTGAACTTAAAGGTGCGGTTCGTCGCCCCCAGGAAAACGACACGATTTACTACTATTCTGTAGCTGATTCAAATGGTAAAGTTCGTGCTTGCAACGCCTTTATTCAGGGGGCGAGAAACAAATCAATTTCTTCCTCAGTGTCTTTGAGTAGCAATGCTAAATCTAGTGCTGCACCCACCTCAAATTTTCCAGTAGTTGAAGTATTACTGCTGTCTATTCTGCCTTTGTTCGGAGCCGTTCATTTTACTTGGACGACGCGCAATCCTCTTCCACTGATTCTCTATCCTACAATGAGTTTAGTGACCTATGCTCTATACGCTGATGATAAATCTCGTGCCAAACGAAAGGAATGGCGAACCCCTGAACAAACACTGCATCTGTGTGAACTTGCAGGTGGATGGTTGGGTGGGTTTATAGCCCAGCGAATACTACATCACAAAAGTCAGAAAAAGTCTTATCAGTCTGTATTTTGGGCGATTGTCATAATTCATTACATTGTGTGGTTGTTTTGGCTGTTTTGGGCGGTTCTGCCGATTTGAAGCAACTGGCATCCAAGAGGGCAAATTGCTCACGAATTACAAATTACCAATTCTTACATTTGCTGGTTAGGATAAAGGTTTGTGGCAGTGGGAAGAAATGTACCATCAGCAATGACTACACCAGGGCCAAGATGCGATCCGGCTCCCACAAAGACATCATTGCCAATCTTGACTTTTTTAACATACAATATTAAGTCTTGCTTGCGGGGTTTGATGACGTGGGAATAGATCCCGACGCGATGTCCAATAACGACGCGATCGCCAATTTCTATTAAACCGCGATCGGCTATCTCTAATCCTGGTGTCCAGTAAACATTTCGCCCCACTTTCGCACCCCACAATCGCAACCATACAGAAAATGCCCCTGGAATCAGTCGCAGCAATGCCTCCAAAGCCGGAATAGCGATATATATTGTCTGAATTTGATGACTACCCCACCAGGGACTATATTCTTTACCTTGTAGATAACTAATGCCCTCTCGCACAGGATAAACCCATTGATGCCAGCGATAAATTAACACTGGCAACCCGTAAATAGAAAGCAACACAGCCAAAACGCTAAAGATGCTGGGTGAATGGGCTAGGTAGACTATTGCAGCCCCAATTAGCAGCAACACAAGAGTTGGAAAAAATAACAGAATCTTACTTAAAGTTGTCATGAAAACGGAAACAAGAGTTTTTTAGTAAAGGTTAATGAGGTGGGAATTCCTATCGCGGATGGCAATTCTTTGCTTTCATAATAAGTGCCATGTAACTTGTCCCAAATTTTCAGATTAGCACCATAGTTGCAAGGGAAAACTTCGCTGCAATGATGCCATGCATGATCCTGCGGTAAGATTAACCAAGGTGACAGAAATTTATAAAACCAGCTATTTGCAGAAATCATCAAGCGGCTATGTCGCCATAAATCTAAGGCAGAAGTGAGACTAACTCCAAGTAAATAACCTGTTGGATCGGCCAATAGATAGAAAAATAATGTGTGTATCCACAAATAAACAATTAGTAAACTTGTCCAGAGAGTATTACGAGAAGTTCCTAATACATCCATCTGAATGACAGTGTGATGCACTTGATGTATCTGCCATAACAGTTTATGATGCAATAAACGATGATTCCAGTAATATAAATAATCAACTAAAACAAAACTTAAAATAAAAGATAGAACTGGCGATAATTTTAAATATTCCTGATAATTAGGTAATAAATGTTGATAAAGCCAATACACTAAAGTAGCTTGTAGTAAAGGAATCAACATTCCTTGAATCGTTAATCCTATACCATCTATTAGCCAATCTTCACGACTTTTAACTTTAAATTGAGTTCGACCAAACTTATCGCTAATTGTCCACCCAACTAATCCAATAAAAGAAACAAAAATTATAAGTTGTGCAAAGTTTTGTATATCCACTTATTATACCAAGTTCCCCAATTACGAATTACGAATTATTAGACCCAAAATGTTACCTTAACTGATTGATTTGGCAATAATCGCGGATCTTCTCCACGAGAAATCGCTGCTCTAATTGACTCTACAAACACATGAATTGTGTCAGCAGGAGTATTAGAAAATTGTGTACCATATTTGGCGATCGCCTCTCCCTGAATCCCCAAAATTTCCACATCCTGTTTGATAATATGTTGAGCAGTCCACCGCACAAACGGACGCGCTAGCTTATTCCAAATGCCGTAGTTGTAGGTGACATCAGTGTAAACCAAAGTTGAATTATCGGTTTCTGGAATAGATTGACTGGTAATAAACAAATGGCGATTATGTCCCATTTGATATTCTACTGAGGTAATATTGGGCATATAAAAGCGATCGCTATGTTTAATTTCAGCACCCTCCTGATTCAGAAAACGGCTATACCAGCCTAAATTACTATTTTCGTTGCGATATTCCACCAAAACCGAACCATTCCAGCGTTCTACAGTCATTTCTAACTTTTGTTGGCGAGAGTTACGGAATACGCCAGGATGCACAAAAGCCGTGTGGGGAATATCAATAAAATTCTCCGCACAATTGGTAACGTTGTTAGCAAAACGGTTAATTACCCGCACCGTCTCCCACCCTGGTTGTCCATAGTAGGGCATAGAAAAGGGTTCAAAGTCCTCACTTGGGGTATCGACTAACCGCACATATATATAACCATCCTGTTCTTTGGTTGCGTAACGCTTTCCTTGACGCTGCTGGGAAGGTTTGAAGTCTTCTCCTTCAGCCGGAACAGCAATGACTTTGCCATCTCCGTTATATACCCAACCGTGATAAGGACATTGCAAAGCACCGTTACAAACTTTACCAGCAGATAGACGACTACTGCGATGTAAACAGCGATCGCGCAACGCCACAGCTTGTCCATCCTCGCCACGAAATATCGCTAGCCATTCTCCTAAAACGGTTCGTGCGAGTACAGTGTTAGGTCGCAATTGTTCGCTGAGTGCGACAATATACCAAAAATCTGCAAATTGCATAGTGGGAGAGTAGAGAGCGATCGTATTTAAATTATGACAACCTCTCAAGCAAACATTGGTGTGTGTATGGCATTCCAAGAGCGCCAATTTACAATTAAAGGTGAGATAGTCTCAGATAGGAGAATTTTAATGACATTGCAAGAATTGCAAAAGCAAGCATTGCAGTTACCAATTAGCGATCGCTGGCAATTAGTGCAAACCCTTTTGGAGTCTCTACAGCGAGAAACTACTTCTGGATTGAAAAAGGGTAACTTATCCCGATTGCGAGGGATTGCAAAAAGTACAGAAACGGCGAGTGAAGATGTTGAAGCAGATTATACTAACTATCTCACTACAAAATATCAGTAATGAGAATTTTAATTGATACAAATGTTGTTCTTGATTTTTTACAAGAGCGAGAGCCTTTCGTGGAAGATGCGGCAAAACTGTTTGAGAAAATTGATGCTGGTGAAGTCGAAGGGTTTATTGCAGCAACAACGATTACTAACATTTATTATATTGTCCGAAAAGTAGCAGGTGCGATCGCTGCTCAAGATGCAATTGCACAAATTCTGACAGATTTGCATATTTGTGCGGTTGATAGAGCAATTTTGGAACAGGCGATCGCACTGAATTTTCAAGATTTTGAGGATGCGGTGCAGTGTGCTTGTGGAATAGCATACGGGGTAGATGCGATCGTAACTCGTGATGCGTCTGGATTTGTAAGCGCAGGAATTGCAGTAGAACCTATCCCACTAATAAAATTCTGTTAATCCAGATATGAATTGTGGCTAGAGAAACAAAAGCATCGAAGCAGGCAGAAATTCGCTCCCATCGCACAACGAGACGGCGATATTTTCTTTGATACCAGGCGAAACAACGTTCTTGCTGAAAGCGTGGAACTGAGATTTTAATTGGTCTGCCGCGATTTTTCTTGGTCTTCCAAACACGCTTGGGTAATTGTGGTCTAATACCGCGTCTACGCAAAGCAGCACGTTTATCCTTGGAATCGTAACCTTTATCCGCAGCCAACACCTTGACTCGTTTACGAGGTCTACCGGGTCTATTAGTTTTAACCTTGACACTATCTAACAGAGGTATAACTTGATCTCTTTCACTACCGTTTGCTGGAGTTGTGCAATTAGCCAAGGGCATACCATTACCATCAGTCAAGGTGTGTATTAAAATTCCCTTACCTTTATGACCATACTTAACGCCTTCACCGCCACCTTTGCCAGGGGGAAAAAGACCCATCAACTGCGCCGTAATTCCAGTTGATGAAACCTCTTTCTTCCGCCATTCCCAAGATTCGTGCTTGTAAATTTTCTAATGTTCCATCTGCTTCCCAACGCTTGAGCCATCTGTGCGCTGCACTTTTTGATGCCCAGATTTCTCCCTTTGGGACATCGCACCAACGACAGCCTGTTATCAATATATACAGCAGTGTGTTCAATACATGACGAAATGGCGCATGAGGCATTCCGCGATCGCGTTTTTCTGGTTGCTTGGGGAATATATCTTTAAATAGCCTCCATTCCAAGTCGCTTAATCCTTCAAATCGTCCAGCCATACCCCGATCAAACTTCCCGTTATCAAGAGCAGATTATCATATTTCTGATATTAGTGGGATAGGTTCGTAATTGCACCTGGGGAGATAGAAAATATTGCTAGTGCGTGAATGAAGTGATCGCGCAACGCCACAGCTTGTCCATCCTCGCCACGAAATACCGCTAGCCATTCTCCTAAAACAGTTCGTGCGAGTACAGTGTTAGGTCGTAGTTGTTTGCTGAGTGCGACAATATACCAAAAATCTGCAAATTGCATAGTGGGAGGGTAGAGAGCGATCCTGCAATTTTAACGCCCTCCATATCACAGCTTAATCTTTTACTTCCTCAGTTTCTTGAAAAATATCTTCATCATCTTCAATTTCATCAGATTCCTCTTCTTCCTCCTCAAAAGAGTCAAGCACATCTCGAACTTCTGTAAAGGAGTCATCTGATTCGGAAGATGCTTTTATTTGCTCCTCAGGTAATTCAACTTCAGGCAATATCACATGAAAATCTTTTCTCCAAGTGGAAATCAAAGGTTCATTCCACTTAACCTCATTACTTACCTCATCTTTAGTACTTTCTATCAACTTTCTTACACCCTCAGACGAATCAGACAATATCATTCTGACAAGTTCTACACATTTCTCATATCCAGAGCCTGTAGTTATCATGGTTAGGTTTTCATTTGGCCGGACTAGAACATTAGACCAATGAGATTGATCTCGGCCGAAGAAGCCATCTTTATCCATTTTAGTAATACTACGCGAGACGGCATTAAGCGTTTCTGAGATACGCTGCTCTGCGTTTATCCTGAGCAAGAATCTTGATACAGCGAAAAAAAGAATTTTTTGTCCTAGAACAGTATACAGAATATTTGAATCTCGTAATTTCTTTATACTTGCTTTTTGATTTGCACTTAATCGAGGTTGCTCTGGTTGAATAGGAATATTTATACCAACGTAGCTAATCTGTGATACCCAATCCTTAAATGGTTGAAGTTCAGTAAAAAACCATTTAAGCAATGCTTTTGTGCCTATTTGAGGAATTTTAGGATGAGACTCATAATAAGTTTCCAGCGCACTATTACGCTCAGTTGGTGAATTGAATGATTTTTTTAAAGCTTGCTTGGTATAGTCTTTCAATAGTTCAACAGTACATTGGCTCACTAAATCTAGAGTTGTTAGATAAGGTTCTGATTGAGTTAAATTTCTGGATTTAGAAGACCATTTAACGAATTTATCTTCAAGTACTCCTTCCTCTAAAAGCTTTCTAGGAATTAATGCTGATATTTTACTGTCATCAAGCAATAGTTGAGTTTGTTTATCAATTGATTTTGCAGTCTTGTTTATAACTGTAAAAATATTGCGAGTAGCCTTGATTATCTCATCTCTTACAGTTTCAGTTAAGTCTGAATAACCAACTCTACCAAGATTACCAAATACTAGATAAACAACAGGTATATCAAAGGTTTCTAAGCAACGGAAGTTTTCATTGATTTGTTGAGTAGTTAAAGCTTCTTTACCAGTATGAACATTCCAATATTTCTTTAAAGAGAGAAGTCTATGTTGACCATCAATTACTATTCTAGCTACGTTCTTATATAACTTTAAATTTACCCATTTTTCAACAACTTTCCCTTGACTACTGACTGTAGAAAAATCCCAAAACTCTCTTTGGTCATTCGAGTTTGGTAAAAGTACTACGACAATTGAATTAAAAAAACGAATTCCATCTTGCGCTAGGTAAGAAAATATTTCTGTATTCGCTCTATTTTCATCTAATTTTCTCTGAACTCTTTCGGAAAAGCTCCAACTGCCTTGAATTTCATCAGCAAATCTAATATTTTCAACTGCATCACTTTGATCAAGCGTTGTTATGAAGTACCTAACTTCAAACTTACCACTACCAAACTTACCACTGATTGCCTTATACTCAATAGTTTCAGGAGACTGATTATCTAATTCCATTTTTTAACTTCTTTGTGTATTAAACTTAGGCTGGCATAATTGAATCAACAGGCTTTCCAACTCTCTGGAAATATTTTTTGGACAAGGAAAGCAAACGAATAAAAACTCATCATTGGCTCTGAAATTTCCGTATTTTGATAAAAATCCATCGTCTCTTTCTAAATGTTGAATAAATCTATTTCTTAAATTTATTGCAGTACCAATGTAATCTGGGCGTTGGAGAATGCTACATGAAATTAAGAGATTTTTTAATATTCTTCGTTCTTTAGGTTGAGAAACAGCTTTGATAAATTGCTCCATTTTTGGAGATAACCCAACTGACTCTCCACAAGTATCAACTATAAACTTACTTCTATTATCTTCCTCAAAAAACTTTGTTTTAAAGACCGTATTTTTTATACGATTATCTATATACTCAGACAAATTGTTTTCTAAAAAATCGAACGCATGATAAAAAGCATAAATGCCTGAACTTTCAGGAAGATAATCTGCGGCAGATATAGTTGCTGTCACTACGATAAAATTTTTGAAAAAGTTGTCGTGAACCGTTTCTTCCATAGATATAAATCACAATAATTAATAATCCTCGGATATTCTATGTTAAATTGATATCCTGAATTATTAAAAAGTTTTTAGCTAACAATTTTTAGTCTATACATTTGTAATACTTGCATCAAAAAATGTCAAATGTTTTACTATATAAAATCTGTATAACAAACAAGCTAAAATATAGCATAAGAAGTAATAAAGAACATAAAATAATAATTCTTAACAATCAACCAATGACTGTCAGTGCAAAAACTTCTGTTTCAGATGGCTGAACTGCTCAGTAACTTAACTAGGCATTGAAGTATATCCGACCAAGTGATTCATTCATTAAGCCCTCTAATCTCTAAATCACTTGTAATATCTATTTGACAAGCTAATCGGGCATTGGAATCATTTGGAGCTAGTGTATCCAGCATTTCCTGTTCATCTAGTTTAGGGGCAGGAATTTCACCAATAACCTCAACTAAGCAAGTTCCACAAATACCAGTTCGACAACCAAATAATACAGGTGAATTCTGAATCGTTAGATGCTCAGATAAATTTTGATGACATTCCAGAGTGATAGGAGCAAAATCACTTTCAGGAAAAGAAATAGTACACAGGTTAGACATAGTATTTAAACCAAACTCTTGCGTTCTTATTTGTGGCTTTGCGCTTTTGCATGAGATAAACTAAAATCCTTCACATTCTCGCGATCGCACCGCTCAAACCGCCTAAAAGCACTTTGCTGAGTCGCTAAATATCGAGTAATCGAATTAGCTCCCATGAGTGACATTTCTCGATTGCGTTGCCAAAGATAATCGAGTTTTTCAACATACACTTTATAAGAAGCCATCGCCTCTTGATGAGTTAAAAAACTGCGCTGTAAACCTTCCGACTCTTCCGTAAAACAGCAACGCATCATTTCTTTAGCATCATTGTTGCTCATAGTAAAAATGGGCGATCGCAACACTCGATAAATCTTGCCATACAACGCTGGATCGTACCAAAAAATCCCGTTAATCGCAGCGGAAAAATGAAAATGATCGCGCTGACAGCCTAGCAATCCTAAATTAGCAACTAGTTGCTCAAATGCTGTTGGTGGTGCAAGGGAACTAACAACATCGTGAGATAAAATTGTCGAACTATTGAAGTGAAAGCTTTCATCAAGAAAGTGATAGTAAGATATTTTCGCAGGAATTGGAGCATTATCTTGATGGGGATATTTTTGATAATAATTGCTGAGTTTGTGCTGTACTAATTTGCCATTTAGTGTCCGCACTCCTCGAACTGTGAAATACTGACAAGCTAAAAAGGTATTATTCGCAGAAATCAACCCAAAGTATTGTAATTGAATTTTTTTCCACCAAGTTTTTAAAGCATTGGTGTCAGCATAAACCATCGTTTCGGTAAACGGGCCGCGCATGGGATAGGTAAAGATGAGTTCTCCAAATAAAGTTTGCTCAACTTGTTTGGCAATTGTGCGGAAGGCGTTGATATGCGCTCGTTCTTGAGAGGATTCTAAATCCAAAGTATCGCAGATTAAACGGAAGTCTTCTTGAGCGTAAAGTCCTGCTGCACTAGTTTGATTAAAATAGATGGTTGCAATTTCGGCGGAAACAATTTGTGAGTAGTATGCTACCCAATAAAGTTGATTTAAAATCACACGCTGATGTTGGCTGGACTGTTCCCACAAAGGTGTACCATACAGCAAGGAAAATTCTTCGGGATTCCAATATTCGTTTTGGCAATCTTCATAGCGAAAGTTAGCGGCTGCTTCATCCATTAAAGCAGTATGGTCTTGCTGTTTGTTGCGGGTGTGGTTAATTTGTAATTTGCGATAAGTTGTTGGGCTATCTGACAATTGATGAATAGTGTTTTTCATAAAAAATATCTAGAAATTGGTGGGCTAGTAGCGAGTCTTTTTGACAATGGTACAAGATGTAAACTATAAAATAAGCACAAGTTATAAAAATTACTGAAAATATTTATGAGCTTTTTTTGTCTAGTTCATGGTGCATTTCAAGGTGCTTGGTGTTGGGATTTGTTAATCCCTTATTTAGAAGCACAAGGTCATAAAACAGTAGCAATGGATTTGCCAATTGAAGATGCATCGGCAAGTTTATCGCAATTTGCTGATGTGGTAATTCAAGCGTTGCCAAAAACTGATGATGATATTGTACTAGTTGGTCATTCAATGGCTGGTACTGTTATTCCCCTCGTTGCAGAAGCTCATAAAGTACGTCAACTGGTATTTCTAGCTGCGCTAATTCCATACCCAAGAATTAGTATGCTCGATCAATTTTCTCATAATCTCGATGCTGATAGCCTCAAATCATTAAATTACGAACCAAAAAAGTTAAATCAACTGAAACAATTTCATGATGAACCTGATATGTTTAATCCAGTTTCTGTTGGTAAAGACTTTTCAGATGAAGCAGTATTGATTGAACTTTTCTATCACGATTGTCAACCGGATGTCATGCGCTGGGCACTTTCCAAAAGTCGATCGCAGCAATCAATGGCATATATTTATGAGGTAAATCCCCTGAAATCCTTACCAAATGTAGAATGTAAATATATTCTTTGTACTGATGACCGAATAATTTCTCCTGCATGGTCGCGCTACGCTGCACGTAAGCGCTTGGGAGTTGATGCTATTGAAATGCCTGGAGGACATTGCCCACATTTGTCTCGTCCTGCTCAACTTGCCTCAGTATTAACTAATTAAAACACACATTTATCAGCGGGGAGTGGTTCAAAAACTCCTCGTTCGTCTAAGGCTTGAACGATCGCATCTGCCGATCCTCCCCGCATGAGCGATCGCAATATTTGTAATCTTGTGCCACTGTGGGTTTGTGTATCTAATTCTTCGAGGATTTGGATTTTTTGCGATCGCGACAGATGTCCTTTCACCTGTTCGATTGCTGCTAGTACACTTTGCGGCCCCATCTGCACCATAAATAGAAACTGTGCCAACACATCAAGGATGGTTGCTTGACTGTCAGCTGCAACTGGAATTTGGTTAAACAATGTAGTTCCTGTAGCGTGATGGCGGGCTTCTGCGTCTAGAAAACTGGCGAACAGTTCGGCTAGTATGGGATGATGGCATTCTTTTGCCAAGCGGCGGTAATGGTTCAATCCCCATCCTTCGAGTACTATTTGAAGCACAAACAACAGCACTGTTTTGTCTGTACTTTCAACAACTTCTGCTAACAAGCGCACAAATGGATCGTTGCTGTTAGTTGGTTCTACTTCTGGTAAAAAATGACTTATTTGGCTAAGATGAGTCGCTTCATCAGCTGTAAACAGTCCGTAGAGCATTCGTTCTTCAACTGTTTCTGCTAACGGTACCATTTTTGCCATATAGCCAACGCCTGTTTTCTCAATGAAATATGATTCTTCTAACAGGCTGCGATTGGTAAGCCCAAGTATGGCAGATTGTTCGGCTGTACTCGCTTGTTGAAAAATTTTGACTTGATGCAGTTTGAAAAATTCAGCATCCCAATAATCCGAGTCAGGCTGCAAAGTATTATTGCCTTGATTCGGCAATGCTGCTTTTAGTATGCGTCGCAATCGGTCGTTGGGGTCTGTGTGCGGCAAATCGAGTCCGGCAATTCTATATGTATCAGTCATGCTAAAGCATTAAAGAGGTAGATGAATGGCGATCGCGCAGTGTTTCTGGACTATCAATAGCTTCCCAAGTTCCCCAGCTTAAGGCTTTCTGGCGATTTACGTGTTGGATAAATTGCAGAATTGACGCATCGGCTTTTGTGGGTGTCTTCAAATCAAACTGAATTGTCTGAAATACTTGCGTATCGCCTTTAGCGAAGTAATTACCAACCTGCTGCGTTAACCATAGCAACCCGCGATTTACACCCCATCCTAAACATCCAGGTCGCTTAGGAGTTACTAGGATTGTTTGCCCTTCAGTTTTGCCACCTTCAATCATTCGCAGTGCAAATATGATGTAAAAGTGCAGAAAATCCGGGCCTAATGTGACAGTGCCAGTACTGCCATACCAGTAGCACATACTGTAAGTGACTTCATTACGGTATCGGGGACGAATCAAGCGGATTAGCCAAGAATCATCGCCTCCACGTGTAGTGTTGCTGAAGGTAATAGCCTTATTGAGGTCTTGAGAATCAAAGACAATTTCTAAAGGCAGATTGTGTACAGTATTGAAATGGTGAGCGTCGATCGCATTAATCAGCAACACATTGGGATGGCAGTTTTTGATAAACCGAGTTCCCAACATATAATCGCAGTCTACCTGTTCCAGTTCTGGGACGAAAGGCAACGAACTTGGCTTTTCTTCTCCCACCCAAACCCAAATCATGCCGTACTGTTCTGCCGTCTGCCAAGTTTTGATACATACAGGTAAGGGTTTTCCTTGGGAAGGAACGTCTACACAAATTCCGCGATCGTCATATTTCCAATTATGGAAAAAGCAGCGAATTCCATCACCTTCTACCTTACCCTCTGCCAAATGAGCGCCCATGTGAGGACAATAAGCATCTACCGCCACCACCTGACCGCTGACTCCTCGATAAATTGCTAAGTTTCTCCCCAATAGTGTTACAGCTTTTACCTTGCCAACTTTTAATTTTCTAGATGGCAATGCCCAGTACCATCCTTCTACAAATTGTGTCGGATTGTTAAAGTTCGAGTGTTGGCTGGTAGAAGACATAATACTAATTCGTAATTCGTAATTCGTAATTCGTAATTCGTAATTAAGACACACTGTAAAAAACTTGAGATTGGCTGTTTTCAAGACTTTTGTTTGTTTCTCAAACAATACAATAGGACTTACGCAAGAACTCTCTGAAACTCTTATAACTTCGTGCCCTTTGCGCCCTTTGCGGTTCGTTTTTTCATAATTTTGCGTCAGTCCTGTACAAATCGCAATTTGGCATAAAAGTTAAATAAGCACAGATTCTTGGACAAATTCTAACAATGATTCTGATTTCCACATCCGTTGTCCGGCACGGGTGAGATTGTCATACCGGATTTCGGTTAAACAAACCAATTCATCGCCTAGCCGATAACCTAGGTTTTTTTCTTCAAAAAACTGGATATGGGGATTAGTCTGTCTTCCTGTGGGGATTTCAATTAAACCCTCGCGGAGAATTTGGGGATGTTGGAAGCGGACAATACCAGTTGTTTCTTCGTAAGAATCACTATAGTATTCTTGTGCTAAATTTCCCATCAAATTCGCAATATTCGCAGGTGTCGCTGCATCATAGCGGGGGTAAAACTCTTGCCAAAAGGTGGGAAGAAAGCGATAGGTACGAAAGCCAGAGCAAATCAGCAGCCAGTATAATTTATTTTGCGTATAGTATTGGCGAAGATAATTGACTGCGGCAATCCAAGCACGGGGTAGGGTTGTACTCGACCAAGCACTGGGATCGACGATGGTATCGCCAGAATAAACTACACTAATTTGCTCTCCTGCAAAAGTTGTCTGGCTCAACATCAGAGTCGAAAACCCTTTGAGAGTATTGGTGATTTCGTCCCTTAACAACAATACCCAGTTTTTGCGCTCTATATCTGCCTGGAATGCATCCCAGGTTACACCCTTAAAATGATTATTTAGCAATGCATACATAGCTGTGCGATCGCTTGGTTGCAGCTTTTGAACGGGAACCAGCCAACTCTTCATTATTCGGAAATTGCCTAAACTTAGTTTGAGGAAAGCCCTAAATTAACACTTTAGCGAGCGAAATGGTGAAATTACAGAGTTATGTGACAGATGCGAGAATGGTTATTTATACTACAAATACTAATTTTGACGAAGCTTCGCTGGGGCGGGGTGTCGGGTGTCGGGTGTCGGGTGTGGGTAAGAAATAGCCCCAACAACCAATGGAACACAAGCCCCATCTTTTCAAGACGCTTGGGTTTGTCGGAGTTCAAGCTCCGTCCAACGCCGTTTTCCCCTACACCCTACACCCTACCCCCTGCACCCCACACCCTGTTAGTGACCCTACTCTTAGTTTATTTGCGATCGCAGCAGTGCATGAATATGAATTATGGAGTTGGTGAAGATGCGGCTGAAGGATGTAAGTTTTCCCGAACCACTAAAACTGATTTCACGGGTCGCTTGATGAAATTGCCGTCTAAATCAACCTTGCCGTAAAAAGTTTTACCCTTGTAGTACAACGAAGACGAACTGCCTCCATCTAAATTCATCGCTTTTTGAACGCCAAGGGTTTTCAGAAAATCTGCCAGTGCTGGTAAGGATATCCCGGAAGTAGAAGCTGAGGGTTTTTGAGCTACCATGACTAAAACAATACTGCCATCACTGGTAATGCCAATGGCAGTCCTAGCGTTGGGTTGGTTGCTACCAAGTGCATCTCGTTTATTGGCGTTATCCACAAAACCCTCTTGCACTAAGTTGAGTTCTGGTAATAAGCGCGGGCCAGCGCCAACAGTATCGATTAACTGACAACCTGCTGGCGGTGATGCATTATGCAAGGCAATATCATAGCGGACGTTTTGCCCGCATTGGTAACGGCGGAATTCTGTGCGATTAAAAATTTGACCGAGGTAAGGCTTTAAATTAGGATTTTTTACTAAACGCTCATTGTCTTTAGGGTCAGCCACCAATTGACCAGCGAGAATGACATAAGATGTAGATTTTTGATTAACTGGGTCAAAAAAGCCTGCATTTAATATAGCGATCGCCCGATGCTTTTGGGCAAATTCCTCTACGGTGTTTACCTTGGCAGATAATGCTGGAGTTACCACAAATTGGTTATTAGCTGGAATTAACAGGATGTGAGCTATACCTTGGGGTAAGGTGCGCTCAAAATAGTGGATAGTTTTTTGAGGTGAGGGTGTACCAGTTGGTACAACAGAAGATATGGACGGCAAAGAGGAACGCCAGACAAACCAAATCCCTGCACTCACTAGTGTTAAACCCAGCAGCCAAATTTTTCTCACTTTACCTCCAACATAGCTGGCATATTCTTATGGATGCTAGCTTATGAGTGCGTGCTGCCTCTTGTCACTATCAGCTTACCTGACTGTAGGCGATCGCTCCCGCACCAAAAAACCCAGTCATAATGACCGGGCTTTTGATGGGGCTATATTCCCCAAAGGTTAGTTATAGAAGTTACATATAAGTTGCTTTTCTAATAAGGACTACCACGCCTAGATTGCAAATTCCAGAAAACTAAAATTATTTTTTGCGGGATGTTATCTATTGGAACGAATACGCCTGACTTGGCGCTGCTTAAATAATGACTTGTTCTAGTATTGGGAGTATTCTCGCCTCGAAAGTCACACCTGAAATCTGCCACAAAAGCTATTCAGTGGGTAAATTGGGATATAGATCCAGAAGATTTTTCTGTGCAAACCTAACCCGCAAATGGTAATGAGAGACTACTACGGTGATTTTTTGATTCGTAACTGGGAGGAAGGCGATCGCACAAGAGCCGCCGCAGTCATCAGTTATGTATTATCAGAATACGGTCTGGGTTGGGAACCCAACGGCGCAGACAAAGATGTACTACAAGTCGAGGAACATTACTTAGCAACTGGCGGTGAATTTTGGGTAATCGAACACCAAAGCCAGATAGTAGGTACTGGAGCATACTATCCCGTGCATCGTGGCAAAAAAGCTGTAGAAATCCGCAAAATGTATCTTTTACCCAGCGTTAGAGGTTTGGGACTAGGGAAATATTTGTTAGAACAGCTAGAAGCAGCCATCTCCTCCCGTGGTTTTCAGCAAATTTGGATTGAAACCGCCAGCGTTTTGGTGGAAGCAGTCAAGTTATATGAAAGTAACGGCTACCAGCCAACAACGGGTGTAGAAACAACTCGCTGCGATCGCGTATATGTTAAGTCAGTGGTCAGTGGTCAGTAGTCAGCGGTCAAAAACAACTAACAACTGACAAAGGACAAATATCTAATGCTCAAAGGCTTACTCAACCTTTTTCTGCAATCTAATTGCCCCTTATGTCAAAGGAGCACATATGACGATTTATGTCAATACTGTGCCAGACAATTGCAAAGTTGTCACCATAAAGATCCTAGCTGTTTATGGCAAGATCCAATACCAATTTTTGGTTGGGGAGTTTATGGCGGTACTCTCAAACGAGCGATCGCAGTTATGAAATATGAAAATCAACCTCAAATGGCTCGTCCTTTGGGTCAATTGTTAGGAGAAGCATGGTTGTTAAATTCACCCGAACGCGATCGGCAGCTTCTAGTCGTGCCGATTCCACTTCATGCTAGTAAGCAAAAGCAACGCGGCTACAACCAAGCTGCACTGATAGCCCAAAGTTTTTGCCAAACAACTGGATTAAAATTAAAACCAAATGGCTTGGAGAGGGTGCGAGAGACGAAAGCACAGTTTGGTTTATCGGCATCTGAGCGAGAGAATAACTTAGTAGAAGCTTTTGCTGTTGGGCCAGAACTTCGCCATCCCCGCCTAAATGCCCCAGTGTTGTTAATGGATGACATTTATACTACTGGTGCAACTGCCTCTTCTGCGATCCAAACACTCCGCCAGTGTGGAATTGCAGTTTTAGGTTTAGCGGCAGTTGCCACTGCCGTAAAAGACAACTATACCCAGAAATCATGGGCAAGCCATCCATGAGAAATCTATAATTGACCAAAGAAAGAATGAAGTATATAAGGATGCAAGATGAAAAAAGATAACAACTCGGACTCAGAGTAAGCTGATTTAACCGTGTTTTACTTGATACTTGATACTTAATACTTGATACTTCAGGTGACTGATTATCCTGTGTTTGTGGGAAAATACTTGAAATGTATGAATAAAGCATTTGCTGCGACTTTAAGAAAATTAATCATCTTTCCTGTCACGTTGTTGGCAATTGGCATAAGTACAAGAGCGGCATTTGCTCAAAATAAGTTATACAGTCCAATTCCTTTAACTACTACTGGTGCAGAACTTTCCGATACGCTCTCAGAGAAAGATATTCCCACAGGTCAGGGTGGATTTGCCCGCGATTATATGGTGAAGTTGACTAAGGGTGATAATCTAGCAGTCGATCTATCGTCTGATAACTTTGACAGCATTATCACATTGTTAGCACCCGATGGCTCGACAATAGCAGAAAACGATGATGGCCCGGACGGCACAAGCAATTCTCTACTATTTACCCGCATCAACGAGACTGGGACGTATGTAATTCGCGTGCGATCGTTTGGAGAAACAGGAGTTGGGAAGTTTAAACTCAAGGTGACAAAGCTGCAACCGATTAAATAAAGTGCTGAGTGCTGAGTGCTGAGTGCTGAGTTATTTGTAATTTTTCTCCCCCTGCCCCTCTGCCCCCTTGCTCCCTCATCT
>NZ_JAECZA010000295.1 GCF_016056275.1 Dendronalium phyllosphericum CENA369
GGCAGGAGAAGTAAGAAGATGAAAGTTACCACACTTTTCAAATCAGACTTCCCCCATGACTAGCATAGACCTTGGAGAGCTAATTACAACCATCTTTGTGATAGTAGATGATTGGTATGAAAAGCAAGTAAAAAATCCAACAGTGTTAAAACCGGGGGTGAAAGCCAGAATGAGTGATAGTGAAATCATGACACTAGCACTAGTAATGGATTATTTGCCTATCCCTTGAGAAACGCAATTTCTTGGTTTTATCAGGGGAAATTACAAGGAATGGTTTCCGAATTTACTTGACCAAAGTCAATTTAATCGGCGGTACTTTATGGATGGGATGTTAGAGAAATTACGCCGCAGTTGGGTAGAGCAATTGGTTGAGGAAGGTGAAAAATATTTCCTTCTCGACACTAAACCATTGCCAGTCTTGGGACTCAAACGCGACAAGCGAAGAAGTGATAATGCTTGTAGTGCTGCCCCTGGTCGGTGTGCTGCCAGAGAGATGCATTATTTTGGCTACAAGCTAGTGATGCTGTCAACTTGGAATGGAATCCCTATTGCTTATGACTTAGTGCCTGCTAACACTGATGAAAGAGTTGCTGCTTTATGTGTTTTAAAAACTATTCAGCATAGCCATATTTACGCAGATAAGGGATTTATCTCTGCCGATTGGCAACAGGCGATCGCTCGGCGCACAGGAAATCGCATCTGGACACGGATGCGCGATAACCAGCATCTTCAACATTCTCATGCCTTGAACCGTTTTATTAGTCGTGTTCGCCAACGCGTTGAGGGAGTTTTTCACGAAATTCAAAACACTGGTCGTAATCCCGAACGCTTGCTCAACAAAACTGTTGATGGCTTTTGCGTTCATATTGCTGCCAAAATTGCCTCTCACACTTTACGTCTGTTGCTTCTTCGCCATTTTGGTATCAATGTTCTTACTTTTCAATCTCAACCGATTTAATTCACATTAGGCGTAATTCGTAATTCGTAATTCGTAATTAAGACATCTAGAAAAAAGTGAGGAGTTTGAAGTTAGTTGCCAGTTGTGAATGGTTATTTTTTGCGTCCGCGCGTCTTTTTTATCTCTGGCTGCTCCCCTGCTTTTGTCTGGATATTGATTTTTGCTATTTCTGGAATTCAACTTTGGGATGAGGTATCCATAGTTAGATTAGAGCATGAATTGTTTATGTGAGGTGAATTCTACTTTTGGCAGGACTTTCATTCAGTATGTATGTTCGCAGTTGAGTAGTTATAGACACTTAAAATCACTAAGAACGGTATCAAACTCCATCATCTGAGAAAAATCTAATTTTACTTCAAAGAGCAATTAGCTTGGGTAATAAATATGAATAGTCACTCATTTGTAGCTTCTGGCAAGCAGCAAAATAACTGTTATCAATTTGTTGTAAATAATACGTTGCAGGCTAAAGAGGATGGGGCTAACGGTAGGAGCGAATCTGCTTTAGGTGATGGCTATTTACGCTCTTGTGCTTTGAAGTTAGCTCAACAAGGAGATTATACTGAGGCGATCGCGCTATTAAGTCAATTAATTCAGCGCCATCCGCAAAATGCAGTTGACTACAACAACCGGGGGTTAATCTATTTTCAAAGCGGTGAAGCACAAAAGGCGCTACACGACTATAACACCGCTCTACAACTTAATCCGAATTTGGCTAGTGGTTATAACAATCGGGCAAATTACTACGCAGCTTGTGGAGAATTAGCAGCAGCAATTGCCGACTACGATCGCGCCATTGATTTAAATCCCAGTCATGTACGAGCATGGATTAACCGAGGTATTACATTACGGGATTTGGGACAATATGAGGAGGCAGTTGAGAATTTTGAGGTAGCACTGCTTTTTGGTCAGCTAGAAGGTCATATCTGGGCTGAACGCGGCAGGACTTATCATCTTTGGGGCGATTGGAATTGTGCGATCGCTGATTATCGTCGCGCCTTGACTCAACTACCTTCCCTGGATAACACCAAAGATATTCCTGGTTATCGCTTGCGTTTACAAATCAAAAATTGGCTAAACGACTTGCTTTCACTTTAGAGCAAGGAACTAGGGGAACAAGGTAAATATAGCAAAGTGCTGAGTCACTGAAGTTTGCAAGGGCGGGGGGAACCCCCCGAAGTTGCTCCACTTGGTGAGGAAGTTCAAGTCTTGGCGGTTCCCGTCGAGTTGAAACTGCCGAACCCGAAGGGGCAAAGACGACACTTGCTTCAACCGAGGGAACCAAGGGCTAGCAGTGTCTCCCCAAGACCGCACTTCTCTTTGCACGCAACTTCTCGCGCTCGTGCTAAGTATAAACCCAGTTGCTTAACAAGAACACCCGCGCAGCACTTCAATCACCCCAATTTGATATTTTCTTTAGGGTGATGAGTCTGATGCTTCGACTTCCTTGCTATCCTGAGGGACTATTACAACAGGAAGCTGGTTAGGGGCAAACCGATATCCTTGTTGTTCCATAATACTTTTAGTTTGACGCGGATCGAAATTCCGACTGAACTCCGCTTGCAAACTATTGACGCGTCCTTCCATGAGCTTGACTTCTGTACGGATTTCTCGCAATTTTTCTTGTTGCGACCAGTGATATGGCAAAAGTTGCACTAGAGCAGATATTGCTGCTGCTGAAATTGCAAAGTTTACGGTTATCTTTACCGTAGTTTCCAGTACCATCACCTGGTGAGAGCGTTGGCGAAGATGCCGCTTTGGTCGAGTCACAGCCCGACGTTTTTGTATAGGTTGTAACTGAGGTGTGGAGGGTTGAATCGCGTTCATGATGCTCAAGAGAACTTTGCTGATTGAATGACAACACCGTAAACAGGCATCTAGCACTAATTACGGCTTGATTTAGCTGACATATTACTTCATTTTTGAGAAATTGCTACACGTATGTTAAACGTCAAAAAATAATAGAACATACGTAAGTATCTGGTGTTTAACACTTGATGGCATCCAGCCACCAGCATCTGGAATCTGCACCTGTCTGCCAGGATTATTATTCTTTTGTGACTTTATGTCAATTCTGAATTGTTGTCTCTTTATATGAATGACAACTTGCAATGTGGTAGATAACCGGCATTTTCCCATTTTTAGGAAGTTAAAATGTATCTGAGCGCACAAAACAAGTTTATAGTAGTTGTATTTAACTAGTTACTGTTAGTCATGTTGCGATCGCATCACTATCAACTTGCTGAACATAACTTTTAGCTCGTAAGGGTGACAATACTTTAACCTTGTTTCTCATATATTGAGCTACGAATTTTTACTTAAGTTAATAATATTTTTTATACTAATTACCTCAGCAAGTATGTTGGATATTGCGATGAATAAAATAACTTGCGTCCATCGCATTACATACCTTGGCTGAGTAGAAACAACAATCAGGCTGAACCTGATTGTTGTTTGAGGGTGTAGCGGTTTCTAGTACGATTCGCTCAACATGCGATCGCAGGCGTTATTTGTAAAGTTCTGTTGCTAACCGCCAAGCCAGAACTCCTGGAATCAACGCTACAACCAAAGCAATGTAAACTTGAGTGTCTGAGATCGACGTAACCATGAATAGAGCGTTTGACATGAGCATGGATAAAAACCTCCTAACTGGAATAGATTTTAAATAGTTCGTCTACTACTTTTCACTGTTTTGACAAGTTAGTGGAATATCTTGTTACAAGATGCAACATAAGCAGCGATCGGCCAGTATTCATTAGTTATTCTTCATTGGACAAGTTGATAAACCTATGAATTTTTATTTGGGGATCGACTACGGCACTTCAGGCGCACGCGGGATCGCAATCGATGAGACAGGTTGCATCCAGGCAGAAGTGCGACATCCAATGAAAATGTCAATCGCAGATCGCTGGGATTCTGCTTTATGGAGTCTATTAGCAGAAATCCCAGAGTCATTGCGGCGAGAAATTAAAGCGATCGCAATTAATGGTACTTCTTCTACTGTCTTGTTGTGCGATGCAACTGGCAAGCCTGTAGATGCACCTTTATTTTATAACGATGGGCGGGGAGCGGTGGTGCTAGAGCAATTGCAAAGCGTAGCACCTGCCAATCACACCGTATTGAGTGCTACTTCTAGTCTTGCTAAACTACTGTGGATGTCGCAACAACTATTTTTTGGAGAAGCCAAATATTTCTTGCATCAAGCTGATTGGTTAGCGTTTTTGCTGCATGGACAGATAGGTATTAGCGACTACCACAATGCTTTAAAGCTGGGTTATGACGTAGAAGAATTGAAATATCCAGAATGGTTAAAGAAGCTACAAATACCGATTCAGTTACCTCAAGTTTTACCGCCGGGTACTCCTATCGCTGAAATCCGCCCAGAAATTGCAGATAAGTTTCGTTTTCGCCGTGATTGCCTCGTATGTGCTGGTACGACTGATAGCATTGCTGCTTTCCTTGCCAGTGGTGCAAAATCCCCTGGAGAAGCGGTGACTTCCCTGGGTTCAACTTTGGTACTCAAACTATTAAGTCAAAAACGCCTAGAAGATGCGCGATATGGAATTTATAGCCATCGGCTAGGTGACTTGTGGCTGACTGGCGGTGCTTCTAATGCCGGAGGTGCTGTGTTACAGCAATTTTTCACTAACGCTGAATTAGAAAGTTTAAGCTGCGAGATCGATCCATCAAAAGCCAGTGAGTTAGATTATTATCCGCTATTGAAAGCAGGCGATCGCTTTCCTATCAACGATCCCCATCTACCTCCGCGGTTAGAACCACGTCCAAATAATCCTGTGGAATTTTTGCATGGTTTGTTAGAAAGTATGGCCCGCATAGAAGCATATGGCTATGAATTATTACAGCAAATGGGAGCAGATAAGTTAAATTTTGTTTATACAGCTGGTGGTGGTGCTGCAAATTCCACTTGGACTGCTATTCGTGGACGATGTTTAAAAGTGCCTGTAATTTCGTCAGTGAATGCGGAAGCTGCTTATGGAACAGCATTGCTGGCGATGCAAGGAGTGGAAAAAGAAAAAGTGGCTTGAAGAAGAATGCAGAATGCAAAATTCAGTAATCTTCAGCGTGGGAGATTGGAACCCGTCACTAATTCCAATAGATTTTTTTGATAGGATTGGATGCCTTTGTCTAGTAGTTGGTGATACTTTCTCTCACTCAAAATTGCTACTGACTCTAATAATTTAGCATCATTCCCCAACACCCGTACAATCTGTTCGCAAATATCTTCTATATCCGTATCTATCCCGGTGACAATAGACATATCGCGGCTGATACTAGGTTGATTAGATACCAGATTATAGGGTTCCAGGTTCATCTCTGGGCAGCTATTCGGGGATGGGTGCTTCGCAGCAAGCGAATGTCATCTATCCCCTTAACTAACATTACCAAACGATCTAGCAGCCCCTAACCTGATGCCGATCCTGTATAGCAAAGTTTCAGTAAACCGGGATTATTCTACCTCAATCCAGTTACCATCAACTAAAACCTCAATTTTCAAACCATTGCAACTGTATGGATGGGGAGTTTCATTCAGGCGGTAAAAGATACCTGAAACAATTGCATCAAAAGAAGCCTTTAGAACAGCTATGTCATACGCGATTTTTTAATTGACTGACTCTTAATCGTGACGTATTTACTGCTTATAAATCTAGCTCAAGCTCCATTTAGGCTTAATTTTTGTCTAAGTTCGTTACGTTATAAGTACAGTAATTAGCACTTTATAATGCTAACCTTTGCAAAGCCAATAAACCAGCACCATAAGCAGGTTCATATCTGGGAAAAATCACTTTGACATAAGGAAACTTTTTAGTAATAGATACTGTAAATCTTTCATGTATCTTGCATCTACCTCGCCAAATACTTCCTGTTGTCACTACTTCAACAACTGAGCCAAGACTAAAAATTGCATCAATTACTGTAGATGTAGCTTTTACTAACTCTTGTACAGCATCATCAATTATTTTATTTGCTACTTCGTCTCCTGACGCTGCTGCTAAATCTACAATTGGTGCTAAAGCTGCTATTTGTTTTACTCCCCATCCTCGCCGATATATTACTTCTATTAAATCTTCTATACTATTCAAACCAAGATGCTCTATGAAAGCGTCTATTAAACTCGTAGATATATCTCGTCCATCATAAGCTTTTAATGCTGCTTGCATCCCAGTAACAGCAATTTTATAGGCGCTACCTTCATCTCCTAAAATATAACCCCAACCGCCAACACGCTTAGTTTCTCCTTGATGATTTCGCCCGAAAACTATAGAGCCTGTGCCAGCTGCTACTACAATTCCTACAGGATGACCAACTCCACCAACTAAAGCAATCAAAGCATCATTATAAATTACAATATTAGCTGGTTGTAAATCCCAATTAACAAGTAATAATTTGCTGGTTTGTAGTTCTTTTACTAAATTTTTTACTACTTCGATATCTCCTGTACGACCTACACCTGCTAAACCCAAACAAATAGCTTCAATATTGATTACATTTGTGATTTTTCTCGCTTCATTTACCGCCATATGGATTGCGTATTCAATCGATTTTAGAGATGCTTCAATACCTATACTTTGATAGTTAGATGCACCTGCTTCACCACGACCTAGTACTTGACGCGTGTCATCCATCAAGATACAAATAGTCTTGCTACCACCACCATCTATTCCCAAAATGTAACTCATGGACTGTATTAAGGATAATTATTTAGATGATTCTTCTTTTAAAGGAATAAAAAACAGAGCAATCATTCCCGGAATGGTGAGTAAACAGACCAAGATAAAAAATAATGGATATCCCAACGCTTTTTGTAAGTAACCACTAATTATTCCGGGTAGCATCATCCCTAAAGCCATAATGCCAGTAGATATAGCAAAATGGGAAGTTTTGTATTCTCCTTGAGAGATATACATTAAATAAACACTAAAAGCTGTGAATCCGAAACCATATCCGAATTGTTCTAAAGAAACCAACGGATATACTAATGTTAGCGAAGGTTTAGTATAAGCTAAATAAACATAAAATAAGTCTGGTAAGTTCAAAGCTAAAGCCATAGGAAATAAACATTTTTTCAATCCATATTTGGAAATGACTAAGCCTCCTAAAATTCCGCCAAGAATTAGAGATATCACGCCGAATGTTCCGTAAACCAAGCCAACATCTGATGTTGAAAGTCCTAGACCACCGACTTCTGGTTTATCCAATAGAAATAAAGAAGCTATCTTGACGAGCATTGCCTCACCAAATCTGTAGAGCAATATAAATGCTAGGATAGCTATAATCTTCTCTTGAGCAAAATACGAGCTAATTATTGTCCAAAATGGTATATTATCTGTTTCTTTGATCTGTCGTTGGTTATCTGATTTTGCTATAGGTAAAATCAGGCGATGGAAGATAAAAATTATTGCTAAAATTAAAGCAGAAAAACCAATAGCTAGAGTCCAGCTTAAAGGAATATTATTGAGAGATACTTCAAGTTTTCCAGCTATAAATACTAAAATACCAGAGCAAAATATAACAGCCAGTCTGTAAAACAGCGAACGGATGCCAACAAAAAATGCTTGTTGTTCAGGACTTAAGGCTAGTAGATAAAAGCCGTCGGTGGCAATGTCATAAGTGGCGGAGATAAATGCTCCTATTGTCAATCCAGCAAGGGATAGGAAAAAGAAGCTTGGTATTTGTAAAGATAATGCTACTAAGCCCAAACAGCAGAACATGGCAAATTGGGTGTACAGTATCCATCTTCTTTTGGTGGAGTAAATATCTACAATTGGCCCCCAAAACATTTTGATGACCCAAGGTAGGTAGAGAAAACTTGTCCATAAGGCAATTTGTGTATTGTCTATTCCTAGTTTTTTGTAAAAGATGACGGAGACTGTATTGATAATTACGTAAGGTACGCCGGAGGTGAAATAGAGGGTGGGGATGAATGTCCACGGGGAAGGGGGTATTGTTTTCATGGATTTTTTAACGAACCGCGAAGGTCGCAAAGGTCGCAAAGGAAGATTAAGAAGAGAGGATAATGCGTTTGATACCGTCTCTCAGGAGAGGAACGTTAAAGTTAATAAGAAGGGCTAAGGGGTAATTAGTCATTTTAAGGTAAGAGAGGACTTGTGCTTCATGAATAGCGGTTAAGTTTTGAACAGCTTTTAATTCAATAATTAGAAAATCTCCAACTAGAAAATCTAACTTACCCTCGCCTACCGAACGTCCTTTGTAGTGTACTTTTACGGGATGCTCAAACTTGTGAGGTATATTGCGAATCAAAAACTCTTCTCTGAGTGCTTTGTGATAAACCTCCTCTAAAAACCCTGAGCCTAAGATTCTATGTACTTCAATTGCTGCACCAATGACTTCGTAAGCTAGCTTTTCTATCTGCTTAGTAGGTTGTCTCATCTTACCTTCCTCCTCTTCCTTTGCGTACTTCGCGTCCTTTGTGGTTCGTTTCCATCAAAGCCTCTCCAACCCTGTGGCAAAATTTATTAGAGTCCTTCCACCTTAGTTTTCCCAGCATGATCGCAACCATTCCGAATCTCCCTAGTCTCTACGATCCCTTTACCACTGAAGCCAAGTGGCAAAAATTTTGGGAAGAAAACCAAGTCTACAAAGCTGACCCCAATCAAGGTGGCGAACCCTACTGCATCGTCATTCCGCCCCCTAACGTCACTGGTAGTTTGCACATGGGTCACGCTTTTGAGAGTGCATTAATTGATGTCCTTGTGCGCTATCACCGTATGAAAGGACGCAATACTCTCTGGCTACCCGGAACCGACCACGCTAGCATCGCCGTCCACACGATGTTGGAAAAGCAACTCAAGGCAGAGGGTAAAACTCGCTATGAATTGGGACGCGAACAATTCCTAGAACGCGCTAGGCAGTGGAAAGCAGAATCTGGGGGAACGATTGTCAACCAGTTGCGACGCTTGGGTGTTTCGGTAGACTGGACGCGGGAACGGTTTACTTTGGATGAGGGTTTATCGAAAGCTGTTTTGGAAGCTTTTGTTAGCCTTTACGAAGAAGGTTTAATTTATCGTGGCGAATATTTGGTGAACTGGTGTCCGGCTTCGCAGTCGGCAGTGTCTGATGTGGAGGTGGAAAACCAAGAGGTCAACGGAAATCTCTGGCACTTCCGCTATCCCCTGACGGATGGTTCTGGGTATGTGGAGGTGGCAACAACTCGACCAGAAACCATGCTGGGTGATACCGCTGTGGCAGTTAATCCCAATGATGAGAGATATCAGCACCTAATTGGCAAAACGCTAACTCTACCAATTATGAATCGGGAAATACCTATCATTGGTGATGAGTACGTTGACCCAACATTTGGCACGGGTTCGGTGAAGGTGACTCCAGCCCACGACCTGAATGATTTTGAAATGGGTAAGCGTCACAATCTGCCGTTTATTAATATCCTCAATAAAGATGGCACGCTGAACGCAAATGCTGGAGAGTTTCAAGGACAAGACCGCTTTGTTGCCAGAAAGAATGTGGTTTCTCGCCTAGAAGCAGATGGCTTTTTAGTGAAGATAGAAGATTATAAGCATACCGTTCCTTACAGCGATCGCGGTAAAGTCCCGATTGAACCCCTCCTCTCGACTCAGTGGTTTGTCAAAATTCGCCCTCTCGCAGATAAAGCGCTAGAATTCCTCAACCAACAAAATTCGCCGGAGTTCGTCCCCCAACGCTGGACTAAGGTTTACCGTGATTGGTTAGTTAAACTCAAAGATTGGTGCATCTCTCGGCAATTGTGGTGGGGTCATCAAATTCCTGCTTGGTATGCTGTCAGTGAAACGGGCGGACAAATTACCGATAACACGCCGTTTGTAGTGGCGAAATCGGCAGATGCAGCATGGGAAAAAGCTAAAGCACAATTTGGCGAAAATGTCCAGCTAGAACAAGACCCAGATGTACTGGATACCTGGTTTTCTTCTGGACTTTGGCCGTTTTCAACTTTGGGCTGGCCGGAACAAACTCAAGATTTAGCGACTTACTACCCCACGACTACCTTAGTAACAGGTTTTGACATCATCTTTTTCTGGGTTGCCAGAATGACGATGATGGCTGGGCATTTTACTGGGCAAATGCCGTTTCAAGATGTTTACATCCACGGGTTGGTCTTGGATGAAAACGGGCAAAAGCAATCTAAGACTAAGGGTAATGGCATTGACCCGCTGCTGCTGATTGACAAATACGGTACTGATGCCTTGCGCTACGCCATGATTAAGGAAGTTGCGGGGGCTGGTCAAGATATCCGCTTGGAGTACGATCGCAAAAAGGATGAGTCAGCTTCAGTAGAAGCATCCCGTAACTTTGCCAACAAGTTGTGGAATGCTGCCCGGTTTGTGATGATGAACTTGGACGGCCAAACCCCAGCCCAATTAGGCGAACCAATCGCCACCGAACTGAGCGATCGCTGGATTCTTTCGCGCTACCATCAAGTTGTGAAACAAACTGCTAATTACATCGATAGTTACGGTTTAGGGGAAGCGGCGAAGGGACTGTACGACTTCATTTGGGGCGATTTCTGCGATTGGTATATTGAACTAGTAAAATCTCGCTTGCAAACAAGTGCCGATCCTGCATCCCGGCGAGTTGCCCAACAAATCCTCGCTTATGTACTGGAAGGGATTTTAAAACTACTTCATCCCTTTATGCCCCATATTACTGAGGAGATTTGGCAGACTCTCACCCAACAACCAGCATCCCCACAAACTTTATCTTTACAACTCTATCCTCAAGCAGATAGCAAACTGATTAATCCAGCTTTAGAAGAACAATTTGAATTGTTAATTGGCACTATCCGCACAATTCGGAATTTACGCGCTGAAGCAGATATTAAACCAGGGGCAAAAGTAACTGCGAATTTGCAAAGTGAAAACGCAAAGGAACGCGAAATCGTCACAGCAGGCCAATCTTACATTAAAGATTTGGCAAAGGTAGAAACTTTAACCATTACTGATGGGCAAAAAGGCAAAGCAATTACGGCAAAAAAACCACAGAAAGGTTTAAAGTTCCTGGGCTTAACTATTGTTGCGATTGTCTTTTTGAAGGTAGCTTTAGCTATTGGAGATGCAATTAATGATGTTCCCTTGTTAGGAAATTTCTTTGAAGTAGTTGGGTTTGGTTACAGCAGTTGGTTTATAGCCCAAAATTTAGTGAGTTCGCAAGCTAGACAAAGGTTGTGGGCAAAGTTATTCCAGCGGACTACTCAAAAAGAACTGCCCCTAGAATCACAACAGCCCCAAGCACCAGAAAAAGCGATCGCTGGTGTAGTTGGTACAATCCAAGTGGTAATTCCCCTCAGTGGTGACGTTGTAGATATCGAAACCCTGCGTGCCAAACTAGAGAAAAGCCTCAGCAAAGCTGAAGCAGAAGTAAATTCTCTCAGTGCTAGATTAAGTAATCCTAATTTTGTGGATAAAGCTAGAGCAGATGTGGTGCAAGGAGCAAGGGATGCTTTAGCAGAGGCTGAAAAACAAGCAGAAATTTTGCGCGTCCGCCTTCAGGCATTGGTGTAGTCATCGCTTGCGTGGTTTAGTATCGCTGCAATGGGTAATGGGAGATTTTGATTTTCCCTTGCCCATTATCAATTAAAAATTCTTAAAAAATTAAAAGTAGAAAATATGTTTGGAACTTAAAATTTGAAATAAGAACAAAAATTAAGATCATGCTATATCTAGCCCAGGTACATAAAAACGAATTTTTAGACCAGTACCAGTTGCGTTTATTAGCGCGTCAGGAAGCTGATAATGTCTGGGCAATTATCCCGGAAGAGGCTTTCATTCTGCTGGGGAAAGGAAACATTATGAATGAAAAATTGCTTGTTTTAGTTGAGCTTTCCCCTACAGGCGACATCGAAAGGCTAGAAGAAGCTACCGACTGGGTACTGCACTTGGTGCAAGCCTATCTCAGCACTGGTATTACTCCTGATTTCTTACAACAAGAAGCAGAGCGAGCCGAACAGTGGCGACAATCTCTAACATTGCAAAACCAAGACTTAGCACGTCGTTCCCTAGAATTGGAAGCCCGTCGAGAACAAATTCAAGCTTTAGAAGAAAGTATTAAACGCGATAAAAACGGTTATACGAGAGATGATGGAGGCGACACGTAGGCTATTCACAAAACTTTAAAAAGTTTTGAAACTGTGTATAGACATTAATTTTAATAAATATTAGTAAAGAAATCATAACTTGGTTAATCTCAGTTCATACAACCACAGTAATAGCCCTACTTTGGACAATACTGAATTTAGAACTTTGTCTTTCACCAATTTATATTTCCCACAAATCTAATCTTTTTTGGCAACATCTTCAAAGTCTGTCACCGCGCAAGCAAACTCCCTGAAAGCTGTTTTCATCAGAACCTCTCTCATTCCCCTCTCCAGCGAAGAATTACGTATAAGGTCTGTTAATTCTACAAATAGCAGAGAAAACATAAAACGATCTTGGCGGTCAACCTGTTTCATGCAAGACAATATAAACTCATAAAGCTCTGTTTTTCTAGGTTTGGTTTGTTCTTCCCATAATTGCAGCGCCAGTCGAAAAGTTTTCAAGCGTATCTCGTTAGTGTTGTAAGATGTGTCTTTATAGCGAATTGATACGCGTTGAGGCAAGTCCATAAGCTTTATATAGAGACTCGATATAAAATCTTATTCAGATATATTTTGTCTCATCCGGAAAACAGTATTCTCCGACAAATTTGCATTCAAATCTATTTAGTAGAGACAAATCATGATTCGTCTCTACTAAGAATAGCTACAACCCTAGATTTTTGTAGATAAAGATAAACTTGCAGTCTGGTCTAATTTTCGATCTTGAGTGTTATTAACTTCTTCGGCTGCTAATAATTCACGAAGCAGATGAGCTACAGCTTTTTGTGCCAAGCGGTTAGTAACTTGCTGTCCCAAACGCTGTACGCCTGGATTTACTGATAACTGGGTAAGTTGCGGAACAAGCTGCATTGGATCGAAACCACGAGTTTCTCGGAGAATATTTAAAATGTGTTTGATATGCTCCAAAGTTTGTTGCTGTTCGACTGTGGCCGCAGGAGTTTCGTTAACTGCTGTCAAGCCTACCCGTTCTCGTAGCAAATAGGTAAAGTTATGCAAAACATTTTTACCTAAAGCATTGAGTCCATTAGCAAATTCATCTACCAATTTGTCACGAATGAAAGCACCACGTTCGGAAGAGAGAAAGTCTAACCCTTGATTTAAAACCAAATTAAAGTCGTAGTCTTGATTTTTGCGGGCGTTGCGTAACAGATTTTCTAAACGATTCCAACGGAATTTTCCTTCCTTAAACAGCAAATCTCGCAATGATGTTCTTAATTCTGGTGATGGGTCGGTTAACAAGCGTTTAGAAACGTAAGGATAAGCTTCGCTGAGGACTTTGAAATTGGGATCTATATATATAGCAATACCTTCCAGCGTCACGAGTGAGCGAATAATTAAAGCGTAGTAGGGAGGTACGCGGAAGGGATACTCATACATCAAAGCTGATAGTTCGTCGGTGATACTTTTAATGTTGAGTTCAGCAACACTAGCACCTTGAGCATCAGCAAACACTCTCGCAAAAGCCGGAATTATTGGTGTTAAATCGGTATCTGGTGATAAGAAATCTAGTTTGACGTAATCGCTGGCTAAACCTTCAAAATCGCGGTTAACGACATGAACGATCGCTTCAATTAAACCATAACGCTGGGGCGGTTTAATTTCACTCATCATCCCAAAATCGAGATAAGCCAATTTGCCATCTAGTGTTGCCAACAAATTTCCTGGGTGGGGGTCAGCATGGAAAAATCCATGTTCTAACAATTGGCGCAAAGAACACTGTACGCCCACTTCAATCAAATAACGAGCATCTATACCTCGATCGCGGATTTCTGCTGCTTGAGTTAACTTGATACCATCAATCCACTCCATCGTCAAAACGCGACGATTAGTGTATTCCCAATAAATTTTTGGTACGTATATATCTTTTATATGACCGTATAACTGAAAAAAACGCTCAGCATTTTCGCCTTCATGGATGTAATCCATCTCTTCAAAAATGCGCTCGCCTAATTCATCTAAAATACCAACTAAGTCGCTCCGCACTCGTTTGACATTCTTCTGTACCCAACCTGCAAGGCGACGCAAGATATACAAATCAATTGTAATTCGCTCTCTCAAATCAGGACGTTGGACTTTAACAGCAACTTCCTCACCAGTTTGCAGTTTGCCTTTGTAGACTTGTCCCAAAGAAGCAGCTGCTATTGGCTGGGGTGAGAGTTCTACGTAAATATCTTGGGGTGGCGCGCCTAGTTCTTCTTCAATAAACTGATATGCAATTTCGTTGGGAAAAGGTGGTAATTGGTCTTGTAGCCGAGTTAGTTCTTCTAAATACACGGGAGGAACCAAATCCGGTCTCGTGGATAAAGCTTGCCCAATTTTGATATAAGCTGGCCCCAATTGCGTCAGTAACTCTCGTAGCTGAACAGCTCGACGACGTTCATCTTTAACGACAATTCCCCTACGACTGTCCCACCACAACCCAAAAACAAAGGACAGAGTTGGCCCCAAAACTGCAAAAATACGCTGCAAAACTTGCAGCGGTCTTTTTCTATAATACGCTTCTATCTCCACGGGATTGTAGCGTATTGTCTCAAACTGGGCTGGTATGGTTAGCGCCTGCTGTTTTCGGGTTGTTAAACCCTGAGAAGGTCGCACTACCAACGCTTGTGTACCATTTTCTGGTATCACTTCAGTAACCTGTGGTTCGCCCTCAAGTGATTGGGGAGTTGGAGGAAGTGTCTTAACAATCATGAACAAAGCCACCAGTTAGTATCGATATCGATTATGTTAAGTATTGTAACAACCATGTTTACAATCCAGCACCCCTCAAAAGGGTATAAGATTTACTATTTTAAAAATAAAACTTTTGTGGCACTTAGTACTTACAATAATTATGGGCAGCTGCAATTATTTTTTAATCTACATTTTGGCAGTTTTTGACCCCTTTATTCGGAATTTTGCAATAAATTCACGCTAGCTGCGATCGCCATTTCCATGGTAGATCGTTATGTAGGATAGAGGCTCTATTTTTCTTAAAGGAAAAATAGACCTTGATTTTTGTTTCACTGCGTAAGTCCTATTTTTTCACTGCCTCACATCAGTAAGCATTCCCTAGCTGAGTCAGGAAACAAAAAATTAGGAGCATGAAACAGTGTTTAGGAAATTCGTAATCAGTGTTTTATTATTGCCCGCTTGCCTTGGGTTTGAGATAGCCACTGCATCTCAAAAAAATGAGTTACAAGTGCTACTAACTTCTGAGCAATCGAGCGCCCTAACTGTACAGACAAAGGCAAATAAAAATGAAGGAAATTCCTTAGCAAATGCAGTTACAGAATATTCCTCAATTCCAGAAGATTGGGAAAGTGATACTGAAAAAGTAAAACATAGAAGATACCACCATTACAAAAGATATCGTCAAGATTATCGTCATCATAGGCGGTATTATCAAAGGTACAGAAATTATCGCCTTCGTAGGTATTACTATCCCCAAAATATTTATTACCGCAGACAATATCACAATCAATATCGGAATTACCACCAAAGAGTTTACGATCCGCTGTACTGTCATTATCTCAGATACTATGACCATCGACAGAGGAATTCTCGTTTAAGCTGCTACTAGTTAGTAAAGAGTAGGGAGTTGGAAAATGAGGAAACAACTTCTATCTCCTGTACAGACGCGATTAATCGCGTCTCTCCCAACTCAGCACTATTTTTCTGTCTCAGGGCGATCGCCTGGGGGATGTGGCGGAACTCCTAAAGCTTCAATTAACTTTTCTTCGCTCACGCCCAGTTTGGCGGCAGCAGCTTGAAAATCGGGACGAGGAGGAGGGCCAGATGGGCGCTCTGTCGGTGGGTTAGCAGGCACTCCCAATGCTGCTTTTAATTGAGTTTCTGTGACTCCTAATTTTTGAGCAGCAGCCGCAAAATCAATTCGAGGTGGTTGACGGTCTGAGCGCTCGCCTTGTGGCTGACGGTCAAAGCGCTCGCCTGGGGGACGTGGCGGAACTCCCAAAGCTTCAATTAACTTTTCTTCGCTCACGCCCAGTTTGGCGGCAGCAGCTTTAAAATCAGGACGAGGAGGAGGGCCAGAGGGACGCTCTGTCGGTGGGTTAGCAGGCACTCCCAACGCTGCTTTCAATTGGGCTTCCGTGACACCTAGTTTCTCAGCAGCAGCAGCAAAATCTATGCGTGGTGGTTGTGGTCTTCTTTGTTGCTGTTGGTCATTGGGTGGTGATGCATTCTGGGCGATCGCATTGGATGGATTAGCGATCGTTTTATTTGAACCTACAAAATTAAAAGCCCCGATCGCAACAGGAACAGTAACCAGAATTAATAGTCGCTTCATCTTCATGACAATCAAACTCCTTAATTTGAGGGTGTAGTGTTGTCTATATTTCGATTAAGCCGACTAAAAATTACAATTTGCCTTTTTTCTGAATTACAGTTTTGTAATCTATGGATGATGGCTGTTAAGTGTTAACTATTATGAATTACTAGATAATCATGCACGTCCTGTTTGTTGAAGACGAACCAAAAATTGCCAACTTCGTGCAAGCTGGGTTAAAAGAGCAAGGATTTATTGTTGATTACTGCGACAACGGTAATGAAGCATACATCCAAGCGATGGATAACGAGTATGATGCGATCGTGCTAGACATCATGATACCGGGAAAGGATGGTCTAGCCATTCTTAAGAGCTTGCGCCAAGCAGGACGGAACGTGCCAGTAATTTTATTGACAGCTCGTAACGAACTGGACGATCGCCTCGAAGGTTTGAATCTTGGGGCAGACGATTATATAGCAAAACCCTTTTTTGTTGAAGAACTAGTTGCCCGGATTCATGCTGTAGTGCGTCGGAGTTTTGGCGATCGCCAAAATCTGCTTTGTGTTGGCCCTCTCAAGCTAGATCGCATTGCGCGAGAAGTTACCTGCAATAGTCAAGTTGTGGAACTTACCACCCGTGAGTTTAATCTCTTAGAATACTTGATGCGCTCTCCCGGACGAGTTTTTACCCGCACACAAATCCTAGAACATGTCTGGGGTTATGATTTCAACCCCAATACCAATGTGGTTGATGTGTGCATTCAACGAATTCGCAAAAAGATTGACTCTATTGGTGGCTTGAGTTGGATAGAAAGCGTGCGAGGAGTCGGGTATCGTTTTCGCAATTCTCATTCCTAATCGTGAGACCAGGGATTGCGGAGATGAGGGGGATGAGGGGGATGAGGGGGAGAAAGAATTAAAAATCCCTACTCTTGTACAGACGCGATTAATCGCGTCTGTACGATAACTGATAATCGCGTCTCTACTCAGCACTTACTTAATAACTAACTGTGAAACTCCGTTCTTTTCGACTTAGAATTGCTTTGTTGTCTGCCATACTAGCTGGTGGCACTCTAGCAGGGTTTGCAATTGTATCATGGTGGCTAATTTACGAGGCTAAAGTTAGTCGCCTCGATGCAAAACTAGAAGCGCAGTTGATGCGCCCACCAATCAAAGATTTTTGGCAATCTTATGAAACCTTCTTAACTCCTGAATTGCAGATAGATGTAGAAACTCCTATCGCCCTTTTGGTAATCGATCGAGATGGTAAGAAGCTTTATCAATCTGCTAGCTGGCCTGCCGATTTGAACTCGAAGGGTCTGTGGTCTTCACTCCCTCAGATATTTCCATCCCCATTACCACCCCCAGAACAGCGGACAACAGAACAACCTCCACAAAGACCCCCATTCCCTAACGATCGCCTGCCGATGCCACCGCCCCGTCCGCAATTAGTTACTCGGCGCACGACTACAGGAATCTGGCGCGTTGCTGCGGCTACTTTTCCCCAAGGTCAATTAGCGATCGCTATCAGTTTACATACAATTGACCGAGAAATGACCGCGATCCGCGATATATTTCTAATTTCGATACCTGTCGTACTTCTCATAGTTGCTGGTGGTGCTTGGGGATTATCTGGTAGTGCTTTGCGTCCCATCCAGCAGTTGATTGTGGCGATTCAGCAAGTCACAGTCAAAGGATTAGATCAAAGAGTTCCCATTGCTGCAACGGATGTGGAATTTTTGGAATTAATTCAAGTGTTTAACAAAATGCTGGAACGCTTGGAACGCAGCTTTAACCAGTCTTCGCGCTTCAGTGGCGATGCTGCCCACGAACTTAAGACACCGCTAGCGATTTTGCAAGGCGAACTCGAACGCACCTTACAAAAAGCGGAAGCAGGGTCAGAAATGCAACAAAGCCTAAGTAATCTGCTAGATGAAGTGCATCGCCTCAGTGGAATTGTACGAAAACTGTTGTTGCTGTCTCTAGCAGATGCTGGACAAATGAGTTTATATCGGGTCGAAGTCGATCTATCCAAGATGCTAGCTGAAATGCTAGAGGATATAGAATTACTCGCCCCACATCTAGAAGTGCAAACCAAAATTGCTGCTGGATTGCAGGTGCAGGGCGATCGCGATTTGCTTGCCCAAGTGTTACAAAATTTGTTGAGCAATGCCATCAAATATAACCTCTCAGAAGGGTGGATGCAGATTGATGCTGGCTACCAAGGAAAAACTGTGTTGATAACTATCAGCAATTCTTCCCAAAACATTGCCCCCAAAGAGCGAGAACGCATTTTTGACCGTTTCTATCGGGGAGATCCAGCCCGAACCCGAAAAGTAGAAGGAACAGGGCTAGGACTGAGTTTAGCTAGAGAAATCGCCATTGCCCACGGCGGCAATCTCACCCTCGATAAGGCGGTGTCAGGTCAAACTTCATTCACTCTCGGCTTACTGAGGGGGTAGTAGCACAGGAGATAATGGCTATTTATCCTGATAGCCTCCTGCATACGTAATTACACACATGGTTTTATAGATTTTGTGAGTGCCATAAGCAACACCAGCTACTTTGAACGCACTGTTAAAGATATTTTTGCGATGACCTCGTGATGGAACTCCATCATCAATAATTAATTGCATAACAATATCTTGGGCTGTGTTTGGGCCATAACTGATGTTTTCCCCAGCTGTAGTTTGCCATTTACCGTAGCGATCGATGCGATTAAAGGGGTCGCTACCATCACTACCATAATGACCCGTTGCACCTTTCGATCCTTGGTCTTTGACATGATCTTTAGCGCCTAAAGACATACCTTTGGATGCAGTCAACGCACCTACAGACCGGACTGATTTGAGAAATGCGATCGCCTCATTAACTGGTTTTACTCCTTCTTGAGTTCGTAAATAGGTATTACCAGGTAGTTTGACGTAGTTGCCTTGGAAGTGTTTTTTATAATTTTCCAAAATAGAGATGTATGCTGTGGGATTTGTTCGCACTTTGGTCATTTCATCTATCACCTGCTGTTCTAATGGTGATAAATAACTGGCCTTGGCTAACACATTCGTACTAGCTGTTTGGGCCATACCAGGTGTTGATGCTGCTACAAATGAGCTAGGTTGAATTAATTGATAAGAACTGTAGCTTGTCAATAAAGCTAGTATAAATACGTAAACTTTTTTGCGGTGCATGAATTACCTCACAATTTTATACTTAGGCAAAAGTTTGGCTAATTGATGCACTACAGTCTGATAATTGGTTAATTAACGCTCAATTTTCAAAAGAACGTGAAACTGACATAAAGAATATAGTAATATTTTTAACATTAAAATGTGAATGGTATTTCTACTATTAGTGTAATTAATGACCAGTACTGTAGGGAAAAGGTAAGTCGTCAAACTGTGAGTAGCGGTATCAGGGACTTCCAAATAAATAAATATCCCATTGCTGTTGAAGCTGTTGAAGCTGGGGGAGAAGAATCAGGCAAAAATTGGATAGTTTATTTCTGGGAGTTACCTAAAGCAGAGAAAGAATAGAGGAGTTTGAGCAAAATTTAAATAAAATCAGCAATATTAAAATAAAATACTTTGCTTAATTGCTTGGGATAGTTACAATAGTGGTTCTTTTTATTCTTCTGCTAATAAAACAATCAAACTAGATGCAAAAAAACGATTATAATTTTTTGAATAAAATAGAACTTTGGGAACAATAATTTTAAAACAATGCTTTTCAAAGCATTTATGTCAACTTATATTTTTCGGACTTATTTATATTTGTATATATAAATAAGTTTAGCCAGAGCATATATTTCACATATCCTCGATAAAATCATTAGAGTCGCAATAGCAGCCGTAATAGTGAAACAAAGCCCTAAATGTTAAAACGTTTGAAGATTGGAACCAAGATTGGATCGGCTTTTGCCATAAGTCTGGGACTTTTAACTACGATTGGTCTAATCTCCTACCAAAGCACCAAAGAACTTATTGAAACTTCGTATTGGGAAAAACATACATACGAAGTGTTAAGTCAACTCAAAGAACTTAATATTGAGCTAAAAAATGCTGAGACTGGGCAACGCGGTTACATAATTACGGGCGAACAGCGCTATCTAGAACCTTATAACGTTGCTATTAAAGTACTGGATCGAAAAGTCAAAGAACTTCAAAAATTAACAGCAGATAACTCCAATCAACAGTTTAGGCTGGAAAGGTTGCAGCCACTAGTAAATAGGAGAATCGCTGTTATGAAAGAAGCGATCGCTCTGCGACAAAATCAAGGCTTGGAATCTGCCCAGAAAGCTATCCTGACAGACCAGGGTAAGCAAATAATGGATGAAATCCAGAATGTCATCCAGGCTATGGAAGCTGAGGAAAATGGTTTGTTGAAACAACGCTCTGATAAAGCGCACGCAGCCGCCCAGCAAACTGTAAATCTCATTACCTATGTTATTCCATTATTCTCGTTGATTTTAGCTGCGATTGGATTCATCCTTACCCGACAAATATCAAGACCGCTAAAGCAATTTTCTAATGTGGCGGAAAGTATTTCAGATGGCAATTTATCGGTGAGTTTACCAAATAGCGATCGCCAAGATGAAATTGGCGTACTCACACGAACTTTCAACGAGATGATTGCTAATCTGCGAAGCACAACTCAACAAAATGACGAGCAAAATTGGCTGAAGTCTAATTTGGCTGAGTTTACTCAGATGCTCCAAGGGCAACGCAATCTAGAAAGCGTTTCTCGGTTGATCTTGTCAAATTTAGCACCAATGGTTGGAGCACAACAAGGTGTTTTTTATTTGATGGATGAGCTTGACAATCAGCCTGTACTGAAGTTATTGAGTAGCTACGCTTACCAGGAACGCAAACATCTCGCAAACCAATTTCGCTTAGGTGAGGGACTAGTAGGGCAATGCGCCTTGGAAAAGCAAAGAATTCTCCTGACTGAAGTTCCCAGTGACTACATCCGCATTAGTTCTGGCTTAGGAGAAGCATTACCACTCAACATTATTGTATTGCCCGTACTCTTCGAGACAGAAGTAAAGGGTGTGATTGAACTTGCTTCTTTTCAGCACTTCAGCGAGTTACATGTAGCATTTCTAGAGCAATTCAGTAAAACTATTGGTGTATTTTTAAATAATATCGCAGCAAGTTTACAAACTCAGCAGTTACTAGAAGAGTCCCAAGCATTAACCGAAGAATTACAACTTCAACAAGAAGAACTCAAACAAAGCAATCAACTTCTAGAAGAGCAAACACGCGATTTAGAAGAAGCACAATTCTTCCAGAAGCAACAGCAAGAAGAGTTACAACAATCGAATGAAGAATTACAGCAATTGAATGAGGAGCTAGAAGAAAAAGCGGAATTGTTAGAACAACAAAACCGAGAAGTTGCTCGCAAGAATCAAGAAATCGATCTGGCAAGGCAGTCTTTAGAAGACAAAGCAGAGCAACTAATGTTGTCTTCTAAATATAAATCAGAATTTCTCGCAAATATGTCCCATGAGTTGCGAACTCCGCTGAACAGCTTGTTAATTTTAGCTAGACTACTAGCAGATAATTCGGCGGGCAACTTGACTGATAAGCAGGTAGAGTATAGCCGGACAATCTACTCTGCTGGAACGGATCTGTTGGAGTTGATTAATGACATTTTAGATTTAGCAAAAATTGAATCAGGAACTCTGTCAGTAGATATTGAAGAAATCACTTTTGAAGATTTGCAGCAATCTTTGGAGCGGACTTTCAATCAAATGGCGCGGAATAAAGGACTCAGTTTTGTAATTGAACGAGATAATAATTTACCTCCGACTATTTCTCAAGACCCCAAACGCTTGCAACAAATATTAAAAAATTTATTGGCTAACGCTTTTAAATTCACCGAACAAGGAGGCGTGAAATTACAAATTAGCATAGCTCCATCAGCTCAAACCGATGTTGTGAGCAGTAGTACTCCTATAATTGCCTTTGCCATCAGCGATACAGGCATTGGCATTTCACTCGATAAACAAAAAATTATTTTTGAAGCATTTCAGCAGGCAGATGGCACAACTAGTCGTAAATACGGTGGGACTGGCTTAGGTTTATCAATCAGCCGCGAACTGGCTCAACGGCTAGGGGGAAGAATAGGACTAGTCAGCCAGCCAGATCGAGGAAGTACCTTTACCCTCTACCTACCCCAAACTTATACAGGAAATGAGCCAATAGTTACCGAACAGAGAAAAGGCGTGCAAGTTCTCTCCCCACTTCCTCAATCCCCAGTTTCCAGTCCTCAGTCCCCATTGTCCTTAATCCCCAGTCCCCAGTCCCCACGTTTCCTAATGAAATAGCAGACGATCGCCAGACAATTCAAAGTGGCGATCGCGTCTTACTGATCGTTGATGATGATGATAAATTTGCCCGGATATTACTAGATATGGCACGGCAACAGGGCTTTAAAGTGATAGTTGCTCTCCAGAGTAAACAAGGTTTGGCCCTCGCACAACAGTTTAAACCCGATGCAATTACTCTAGATATCCATATGCCAGAGATGGATGGTTGGACAATCCTAGATCGTCTCAAGCACAATGCGGAAACTAGACATATTCCCGTACATATATTTTCTGTTGACGACAGAGAACAACGAGGTTTACAGCTAGGAGCAGTCACCTACTTGCAAAAACCCGTATCTCCCGAAGCGCTGACTGAAGTATTCAGTGAAATTACAGACTTTATAGAGCGTAAGGTCAAAAATCTTTTAGTAATAGAAGATGACCCCGTGCAAGCCCAAAGTATTATTGAACTCATTGGCAATGGCGATGTCCAAAGTACAGCAGTGGGTACAGGAGCAGAAGCACTGCGGATTTTGAAATCTCAGCGATTTGATTGTATCGTGCTGGATTTAGGTTTACCTGATATGAGCGGGCTGGAATTGATCGAGCGCATCAAACAAGAACCCAGCTTCTTAAAACTGCCAATCGTCGTTTACACTGGCAAAGAATTAACTCGACAGGAAGAAACTCAACTGAGGCGGTTGGCAGAAAGTATCATCATCAAAAATGTGCGATCGCCAGAGCGTTTGTTAGATGAAACTGCTTTGTTTTTACATCGGGTGCAGTCTAAGTTGCCCAAACCTAAGCGTCAGATGCTAGAGCAACTGCACCAAACCGATCCCGTGCTAACTCATCGCAAAATTTTGATTGTGGATGATGACTTGCGAAATATTTTTGCCCTTACTAGTTTCTTAGAAGGGTATCAAATGCAAGTGCTGTTTGCCGAAAACGGCAAAGACGGCATTGAAATGTTGCAAGCCAATCCTGACACGAATGCTGTGTTAATGGACATCATGATGCCAGAAATGGATGGTTACGAAACCACCCGTGCAATTCGCCAGCAACAGCAATTCCGGTCGCTGCCAATTATTGCCTTAACAGCCAAAGCAATGCCAGGCGATCGTGAAAAGTGTATCGAAGCTGGAGCTTCTGACTATATTACTAAACCCGTAGATACCGAACAACTACTTTCACTACTCCGGGTTTGGCTATATCGTTAGCAGTTGTCGTAGAGACACGATTAACATTTGCCGTAGAGACGCGATTAATCGCGTCTCTACAAGAGTCAGTTGTTATTCTTGCTCCCCCTGCTCCCCTGCCTTATTGCGGGACAGTCAACGGCATACCGTTATCTTGGGGTTGCAATTGAAGTATGAAGGGAACTGCTTTCTTTACCCACTCGGAAATAGGCGTGTAAGCAGCGGCTTCTTCTCCAAAGCATCTTTTTAACATATCAGTATGAATGATTCCAGGATTGAGAGGAATCGCAGCCATACCAGCAGGTAATTCTTGAGCTAAAGAACGAGTTAATCCTTCAATTGCCCATTTAGAAGCACAATAAGGTGCAACATCAGGAGAAGTAGAACGTCCCCAGCCGGAACTAAAGTTAACAATGATGCCTCGTTTCTTTTCTATCATTGCCGGGACAAAGTGGCGAATTAAATGAAAAACTCCTTTAATGTTAATATCTATCAACTGTGAAAACTCCTCAGCAGAAATCTGCCACAGAGGTGCTGGGTAATTAATAATTGCCGCGTTATTAACCAACAAATCAGGTGGTTCGTATTGGCTGAGTAAACGCTCCGCCCAGGTTTTTACTTGCTGCTCATTCGCTACATCTATGACAGCAAAATCGTGGGACGAACCAAACTTTTGGCGTAGTTTTTCTACCGCAACTTCTGAACGAGCGCAGCCTAAAATAGTATGTCCTTCCCGAATAAATTGCTCAGTCATAGCATAACCAAGACCTCGACTGATACCACTTATGAGGATGCGTTTAACCATATTTTTCCTTGGCATTAAAAGCTGTTGGCTACAAAGTAACTATTGCTGCCTAAAAAACGCATTAATATTTTAAGTCACATGATTAACTTTAAGCTGTTAGGCTTTTAAATTGCACATTGACCAAAGTTGACTGTTGACCGCTGAGTGTTAACAGTCAACAGTCAGCAGTCAACAACCACATTTTGACTTTTAACTTTTAACTTGGAGCGACAACTCATATGGGATTGCTATAGTTTCTTCTTGATTCCATTTACTACCTTGACAAAATTCATCTACCCAAGAAGCTAAAGTACGGGCATTAGTACTAGAAGATAGATCCGCTTTTTTGGAAATGTTTAATGTTTGTATTTTTGCATTGCCGTTGCCTTGAATTTCTTTTGTGACGAGCAGTGATAATTTTTTGCCATTGCTAGAAATTTCGCTAGCCAATGATGGTGATGGCAGCGTTTTCGCTGTGACAGGAACCTCAGTGGTAATTTCTAGGGACGATCGCACTAGTTTTTGCCGTAGAATAGCAGCTGGTAGTTTACTAGAGTTAGGCATTCTTTCAAGAGATTGGGGAGCTATCTTAGTTGCGACTGCGATCGCTGGTACGGGCTGATGTGTGCGAGTAACTTCAGTCGTAGCTGCAAATGATACTACAGGTTGATAACTCCGTCTGATTTCGGTTGGCTGCTGTCCTGAATCTAACTGCTTTGTTGAAGATTGGTATTTAGTAACAGCAAATGATGGTACAGGCTTATCCTGCCAATATTCCTCTTTTAGAGACTCACTTTCAACTTGGTCGGCGGTCAAAGAATCCTCTAATTTTATTAAATGTAATTCTTCATCGGGATCGAAGTTGAGGCCTAAAGCTGCAATGATGCGATCGGGATTATTATTTAGCTCTAGAATAAAACCAAGTATTTCATCAAACTCTGGCTCTAAAGCAGATAGAGTTGCCAAAATAAAACCAGACAAAGGACGGCGCAATCCATCATAGGTGTCCCAAATTCGCATTTTGACCAACCAAGTACGATTTTGCTCGTAGTAACTCAGCCACTTCAGTTTCAAAGATTGTCGTAGCTGCTGAATGTCCATCGGATGCCTCACTTCAGTGAATAATAGTGCAAACCTGTATATTTTTAACGATAAAGAATTCAGGAGGAGGCAGTCAGAATTCAGTATGAATTCTATACAATTAGGGGATTAATATGTGGGTATAAATCCTTATTTATTGATTCTGAATTCTGAATTCTGCATTCTTCTTTAATTAACTTCATCCCTGGGGGTGAAAACGATGGTAGAGCATATTTTTAACCCTTTGACCATCTATTAAGTGATGTTCTACCAATAGAGGTACTTCTTCAGGTAGAACGCGGTTATACCAAACCATCTCAGGTAACACTAAAACCATCGGCCCATTGCCACATTGTCCCAAGCAACTGCTAGCCATGATTGTCACACCAGGAATCGGCAAAGCGGCAAAAGCCGCTAATACCTTTGCTGCACCTTGCTTTTTACAAGTGCGGTTTTGGCACACCCGCACACATCTAGTAAAAGAGGGTTGGTCTGTTTTGGGGAAGTTTGATGATTGAGTTACGTCAGTCATTTTTTAATGAACAGGTAGAGGCACAGAAGAGGGCAGGGGGAGATAAATTATAACTGACTATTGTAGAGACGCGATTAATCGCGTCTCTACGACAATTGACTAATCTACTGATAGTCCTTTGGAGGCCAGCCATTCGCGGTTAAATATCCGCGACTGATAGCGGGAACCACTATCACATAGAATTGTGACAATGGTGTGTCCTGGCCCTAATTGTTTAGCTAGGGCAACAGCTGCCGCAACATTAATACCAGTAGAACCGCCCATTAATAGCCCATCTTTTTGCAGTAGTTGGTAAACGACCCGCAAAGCTTCTTTGTCATCTATTTGGATGGCATCATCAGCGGGTGCGCCTTCCATATTGGCTGTGATGCGACTGTTACCAATACCTTCGGTGATAGAGTTTCCTTCTATTTTGATTTCACCAGTTTTGACATAGCTATAAAGTCCACTACCCAGTGGGTCAGCAACAACGCATTTAATCGCCGGATTTTGTTCTTTTAGGTACAAAGCTACACCAGCAAAAGTACCACCAGTACCTGTTGCAGTTGTCCATGCATCAATTTTACCATCTGTCTGCGCCCAGATTTCTGGGCCTGTGGTTTCGTAATGGGCGCGACGGTTGGCTAAGTTATCAAACTGATTCGCCCAAATGGCGTTTTCTAACTCAGCAGCTACTCTGCCAGACAGCTTGACATAGTTGTTTGGATCTTTGTAAGGTACGGCAGGAACGGGACGAACTTCTGCTCCTAATGCTGTTAATGCATCTATTTTTTCTTGTGACTGAGTGTCGGGAATAACGATCAAGCATTTGTAGCCTTTGGCATTGCAAATATGTGCTAAACCAATGCCAGTATTCCCAGCAGTTCCTTCTACAACAGTGCCACCGGGTTTGAGTAAACCTTTTTCTTCCGCGTCTTCGATAATATAAAGTGCAGCGCGGTCTTTGACTGAACCGCCAGGATTGAGAAATTCTGCTTTAGCAAGGATTTCACACCCAGTTTCTTCACTGAAGCTGTTCAAGCGAATCAGGGGTGTGTTACCAACTGTGCCAACGAAGCCATTTTTAATATCCATTCTGACTGTACCTGTGTTTTTGCCTATAAAAATTGTGGCTTATTGCGATGGTATGATTTACAGCTTCTTTGTCCAAAGTTTAATATTGTGCGATCGCTTGAGATTTAAGCTTTCCATTCAAACTCTGGGATATCTACTCCCAGCATAATGTTACGTAGCGTTCCTATGGGTAAATCGCGACCTTTATGATACGGCACAATTACTTTGAAGCTGTCGCTCAATATTTCGCCATTTGCGATGACTACCTTTTTGAGAGACTAGCTTAAACCCGTAACGTTGCAAAATGTTCTTAACTTCATCGGCATTCATCCGTGGGGTGCGGCTCATCCCACAGAAACCTCGCGTGTAACAGACCCTGGCGCTAGTTCAATCGAGTCAGGCTCAAGATAAAGTGCGTAGACGCAAAGCGGCTTGTCGTTAGACATCGCTTCACGAATATTTTCTAAAGCCTCTTGCTCTGTTTCTCCTGCTGAGACGCAACCTGGTAACTCAGGACACCAAACGACCCAATCACCTGTTTCTGAATCTGGTTCAAGAATTACACGCCACTTCATTGTCATACCTGCTGAGTTTGATTACATTATTGCGGTAGCGAGACAATTCCAAGGCTTTTTGTCAGACATCGCAACCACACTTTACTCAAATTCAGTTTAAACCTAGGTAAATTGTTCTTCAACGGTTGGAGGTTAGGAAAATAAAAATAATCAAACACAAGAAGACGCGATTCAAATACAAGAAGACGCGATTCATTGCGTCTCTACAAGGGGGAATGGGGTGGTTGTTCGCGATCGCGTTCCCAATTCATTGGGTTATTGATAATATATTGTCTAATTCGATCGAGGGCAAATTTATCACGAATTATGTTGTCATGAAACCTTTCTTGCCATCCAAAACCTTGATAAATTTGATTAATTTCAAATTTACATCGTCCTTTGTACCATCTAACAATTTTAGAAAGAGAATTTTTGGACAACATTGGGTTAAATAGTCCAGTCACCCCACCCCGTTCACCACCCGCTTTTGTAGAGACGCGATTTATTGCGTTTTCTTCTTGTTTTGGAATCGCGTCTCCCTGTATTTGATTAATAATCAAAATTCCATGAATATGATTAGGCATGACGCAGAACGCATCTATATGGCAATTAGAAAAATTATTAGGAATCTCGTACCAAAATTTCTGAGCAATTTCTCCAATTGCTGATAGTTGCATTTCACCCTCTACAACCTCACCAAAAAAGTATTTTTTACCGTCTGTACAAATAGTAACGAAATATCCCCCATCACTAGCATAATTCCATGCTGGCAAGCGTGTTGAATCAATTCGATATTTACTTTTGTATTTAGGTTCGCTATTTTGTGGTTGAGGAGCGTCATTATTCATAATTACATCTTTGATTGATACGAAAATTTATGCAATTATTGCTTTGCATTGATGTAATTGCCAACCCAAAAAATTCGGAATTATTTTCACTATGTAAATGTTGGAAATAAAGACGCGATTCATCGCGTCTCTACAAGAGGCGATCGCTTTTTTGATCGCATTTCCGTTCTGTTTACAATATCTATTTTATTAGGGGCGATGTCTGCGACGGGCTACGCCTACGCATTTCCTGGATTGCGGAAATATCGGACACACCAAAATGCTTGTAGAGACGGCGATTTATCGCGTCTCAAAAACCCAACCGTATTGACACCCGATTTATCGCGTTTGTATAAAGGTTGATTTTTCAAGGTCATCGCTGCTTACACATTTCCCTTATGTTTTGGCTGGAGGAAGTATTTTTCTTTCCTACTCTCCATCTTTCACTTTCTCTTGTTGATGCCAAGCTTGATAAAAATCTGGGTAGGGCATACTTTGGGCGCACTCCCAGATAATTCTGTAGCAATTATTAAATCGCTCAAAGTCATTTTTGTAAGTTTCAGGTGATAAGTAATTGTTCAACACAGTGATAACATTCGGCATCTGTTCCTCTAACAGAATTTTCTCTAAGCTTTCTGCCGCTGACGTTCGGACAGAATCATCAAGTTGTGGTTTGCCGATTAACTCCACCAAAGCATCAATCACTTTTATGCGATTTGTCTGAGGTAGTGCTGTCTTTGCTCCCTCTGCGATTGGTTCGAGAAATCTCGCCCACTCGTTTTGTTCAACCTTAAACTCGCCAAAACGCCATTTAACTATTTCCGCCACAATAGCATCTGCGTTGCAAGAATTTTTCCACTCATCAACCCCCGCAGCAGCTAGTAAATAAGCGCGAAACTCGTAAAATCCCCTTGTGACTGTATCAATAGCTCTGTATTCTCCGCACCCATCATCAAATTCTATCAACGCCTGAATAAACTCTTCCTTCTCCTCCTTCCCCACATCCTCACGTCCCAGCCACAGCAAAATCACCTCTTTCCACTGCGGTACAAAAATACGATAAACGCCTAGCGCGGGGTTGTCAGGAACATGATTTAGAAACTCGTGCCAATCATCAACCACTAACGCTGCAAAATATTCCTCAAATGTGGGATGGTAGAAAGCGTAAACTTTCTCTTTCGTTGCTGATTCCGCAGCCAGTCCAACTTCATTTAGCCATCCCAACTTTAACGCTAACCAAAATAAAGAATTTGGCTGTTTTGGATCGCCTAATTCCTCACGCACAAACTTATGTGTTAGCCGAAACCGTGACGTTTCTCGCTCAATTGCCCGTTTCGCCAAACGTCCCAAAGCTGCATTTAATTCCTCTTGCTGCTGTTCGGTGGTAGGGAAGCGGTTTTCTTTCCACTTGTAAAACTCTTCCACAAACTGCTGATAAAGTCCGGCTTTAGTTTCTGGTAAACCTTAAAGCTATAGTTTGCAACTGAGTAGTTTTTCCCGCACCCGGTTCCCCAATTAAAGCGATGCGGTGTCCTTGAGTTTTACCAACACCATCACCGATAACTTGCTTTAAAAAAGCCTGATGTTCAAATCGCTGCTTCTCTTCATAACTCGGTTCGTAAAGCCGCGAACCTTGTTCTGGGGAAATATCCTTGCTGCACTTCTTCTGTTTGTTACGCTCCACCAATGCTAAAGGAACATGAATTTCGTCTAGCTCAAATTTCATCTCTTCATCAGCAAACAGCAACTCATTTGTGGTGAGACGCTTGTGCTTTTGGAGCATAGCGCGGCAGGTTTTTTGCCAATGGAAGCTATTATCTGTTGTTTGTTGCTGGGATGTTTCTCTTAAATTTGTCTTTTGGTGGTATTCCTTCCACTTCTGCTTAACCACCTCCAGATTTTCTTTTATCGTCGCTGTCTGATATTTTAGCGTCAGGGTAAATTTCCAATAACCTTGATTATTCGCGGCTTTTTGCGGTTCTCGCAGTCCCAAATTCCATAACCAGTTGAGTGCAGTTTGAAGCTCTTGCAATTCTCTTTCTTTCTGAGAAAGGTTAGATTCTGCTTTTTTTCGGGGAAGTTTTAAACTTTTACCAGCATCTTTAATCTGTTTGAGTAAATATTCCTTCTTTGTACCAACTTCAGATGTTTTGCTTCTGTTTCCTGTTGTCTTTTGGATTTCATATCCGGTAATTTGCAGCTTATCAGCATTCCAGACAACGCAAAGTGGAAGTTTTGACTCGCAGTCTTGCTCTTGCGACAGTTGCAGCAATGCTTCTACCAGACTGAGTACATTTTCTAAAACTGATTCATCTCCACGAATATTTCTTGACATCAGTCTGAAATAATTTTGAATTACCCAAACAAACCAGCTTCCCCAAGCCGCAAAAGCTGACGATACAAGCATTATAGACGTTGCGTGGGGGATGTGTCTGGGGAAATACCCAAAAAAATAATTGACCTTGTAAACCCAAAAACAAGGTGAATTCAGATGTCAGCTAAAAAAACTGGTAAGAGTGCAAGTCAAAAAGCGATGTCTACGACGGGCTACGCCTACGCTTTCTTACTAATCCTGCAAACAATCTTAATTGGCGTAAATGCCGAAAACCGCCTTCAGCAAAGAGACTCACCAATCGAGGTTTTAATGTGGATGATTAACCAGTGTATCCCAGTCCTCAAACAAGCCAGCAATTTGCAAGAAAAACAAAAAAAGAGCCTGTTACCCACACATCACCGTTCTAAGGATAAATAGCAACACGGTTCGGTTAAGGTTATTAGACGAAAATTATAGATCCTAAAAACGCGATAAATCGCCATTTTTACTTGTAGAGACGGCGATTTATCGCGTCTCTCTAACCATTCGTCCACAACACAAGTCAATTCATTCACAACACAAGTCAATTTGTTCACAACACAAGTCAATTCGTTCACAACACAAATCGATTCGTCCACAACACAAATCGATTCGTCCACAACACAAGTCAATTCGTTCACAACACAAATCGATTCGTTCACAACACAAATTGATTCTCAATGATTTGTTGTCTGGCATCGTGTAATTACTGGGATAGCAATCCAATCTTATTATAAAAAACACTTGATTTCGCAAGTTTTACTGAACCACTAAATTGTCCTATTGAGACATCCTGGAAAGATAAGTTTAGTAAAAGGTGTACACTGATGACACGCAAGAAAAAAACCTCTACTGTGCTAGAAAAAACCGAACAGAAAGTAATCGGATTTAAATCGATTGATTCTAACCTTGACTTTGGTGATTCCATCAGTTTAAACCATTTAACCCAGTTAACAGGGCAACTCCGCAATCAGCTTGACCAGTATAATATGATGCTAACTGCCCTGGACTCGGCAAAGGCAGAAATGAAAACCCTTGAAAAGACCATTCGGAAAACTTCAGAACGCTTAGTCAGTGGTGTAGTGTTTAAGTATGGCAAAGATAGCCGGGAATACGAGATGATAGGCGGGGTACGCACAAGCGATCGCATTCGTAAAGCCACCATTACTCGGTTAAAATCTACCGCAGACTCAAAAACGGCTTCTAAGGGACTTCCAAGTAAATAACTATTCCATCGGTATTAAAGCTGGGGGAGAAAGAGCCTATTCATCGTCTTTGCATTCCAAATGGAATAATTTAATTTTTGTCAACAAGTAGGCATCATTCACCGTAAATGATGCCTATACTTTGCGTAGGCGTAGCCCGCCGCAGACATCGCTCCACGCTAAGGCTAAAATTGCAATAAATTGGGAATCAGTTTTACAGTTTGTTATCCACTGGAGTATCCTCAGAGTCGGGCAGTTCTGCCGAAGATAGGAAGACAGTGCAGTGGGTGGTAATGTACCATAACGGTCTTCTGTTGAACTATGTAACTATATTTTAGGGCTAGAATAATCAAGCCTTTGAGAATATCCAACCATTAGACAGCCCATAGCTCCCTCAAACAGATAACATTTATATATGAACGCTACACAAGAACAACTAAAACTAAAATTTGAGCAGGCTTTGGTGGCTGCTTTTGGCGCTGACTTTGCTGGCGTAGATCCGATTTTGGTTGCTGCTAGCAATCCTAAATTTGGTGATTATCAGGCGAATGTTGCTTTATCGCTGAGTAAAAAATTAGGAAAGCAACCAAGAGCGATCGCATCCACAATAGTTGAGAAACTAGATGTATCAGAAATCTGCGAACCGCCAGAAATAGCCGGGCCAGGTTTTATCAACCTCAAACTGAAAACAGCATACTTAGAAGCACAACTGAACGCCATTCAGCCAGATCCCAGACTAGGAATGCCAACAGCAAAAACACCACAGCGGGAAATTGTCGATTTTTCCAGTCCGAACATTGCTAAAGAAATGCATGTCGGACATTTGCGTTCCACAATTATTGGTGATTCTATCGCCCGCGTTCTCGAATTTCAGGGACATGATGTCCTGCGGCTAAATCATGTAGGTGATTGGGGTACGCAATTTGGGATGTTAATCGCCTACTTACGAGAAGTTTACCCCGAAGCCCTAACTACTGCTAATGCTTTGGATATTGGCGATTTAGTTACCTTTTACCGCAAAGCCAAACAGCGGTTTGATGCCGATGAAGCTTTTCAAGAAACGGCGCGGCAAGAAGTCGTCAGATTGCAAGCAGGTGCAGAAGATACGCTACATGCTTGGAAATTACTTTGCGAACAGTCGCGACAAGAGTTTCAAGTAATTTATGACTTACTTAATGTCCGCGTGATTGAACGAGGCGAATCTTTTTACAATCCTTTACTTCCAGGAGTTGTGGAAGATTTAGAAAAATCTGGTTTATTAGTAGAAAACCAGGGCGCAAAATGCGTTTTCGTAGAAGGTTTTACCAACAGAGAAGGCGAACCTTTACCCTTGATTGTGCAGAAATCCGATGGTGGCTATAACTACGCTACGACAGATTTAGCAGCTCTACGCTACCGGATTCGACAAGATGAAGCAAAGCGCATAATTTATGTAACAGATGCTGGACAATCTAACCACTTTGCCCAATTTATCAAAGTAGCACGCAAAGCCGGATGGGTTCCCGATGATGTGGAACTCGTACATGTCCCCTTTGGTTTGGTATTAGGGGAAGATGGTAAGAAATTCAAAACTCGTTCTGGGGACACTGTAAGATTGCGGGATTTATTAGATGAAGCGATCGCTCGTGCCCGTACAGACTTAGAACTAAGATTAAAAGAAGAAGAGCGTCAAGAAACTGAAGAATTCATTAATAAAGTTGCTGAGGTAGTTGGTATTAGTGCAGTTAAATATGCCGATTTAAGCCAAAACCGCACCAGCAACTACATTTTCAGCTACGACAAAATGCTGGATCTTAAAGGCAATACCGCACCTTATATGCTGTATGCTTATGCACGGATTCAGGGTATTAGCCGTAAAGGTGGTATTAGCTTTGAAGAATTGGGCGACAATGCCAAAGTTGTGTTGCAACATGAAACAGAATTGGCACTAGCAAAATACTTACTGCAACTAGATGAAGTTATTAATACTGTAGAGCAAGACTTATTGCCCCATCGTTTATGTGAATATTTGTACGAACTGAGTAAAAAGTTTAATCAGTTTTACGATCGCGATCGCGGGGTTCAAGTTTTAAATGCTGAAGAACCACTACGGACATCTCGCTTAGTTCTCTGTGACTTAACAGCTAGAACTCTAAAATTAGGACTATCTTTACTAGGAATTCAAGTACTAGAAAGAATGTAAAAAACTTTGTATCCTTGTGTCTTCGTGGTTGTTGATAACAGCCACAAAATTGAGATTTTTACAAGAGGCGATCGCAATGTTACAGACATCAAAAAAAAGCATAACATTAGCAGAGTTTCTTAAGCTCCCAGAAACCAAACCCGCCAGTGAATACATTGATGGTAAAATTATTCAAAAACCAATGCCACAAGGAGAACACAGCACAATCCAAGGCGAATTGATTATCACTGTCAACACTGTCTTGAAGCCCCAAAAAATTGCACGAGCATTTCCCGAATTGCGGTGTACATTTGGTGGTAGGTCAATTGTTCCCGATGTAGCCGTATTTACTTGGGACAGAATTCCTCGTAAAGAAAATGGCGGTGTAGCAAACTTATTTCTAGCTGCCCCTGATTGGACAATTGAAATTTTATCGCCTGACCAAAGGGTTACGAAAGTCACCAAGAATATTTTGCATTGCTTAAACTACGAAACACAAATGGGCTGGTTAATTGACCCAGAGGAGCAAATCGTAATTGTCTATATACGCAATCAACAGCCCGTTTTTTTAGATGAAGCAAATGCTTTACTTCCAGTCCCGGATTTTGCAGGTGAATTAAAGCTGACAGTTGGCTATTTATTTGGTTGGTTATTGGAATAAATTAAGTGACTGGGGATTGGGCTTTAAAACAAAAATTACCAGTTGAAATAATTAAAGCATGGAATAATTATTCCATGCCTTGTTGCTGTGAATATTAATCCTTATTGCCAAACATAAATAAGGATAAACAAAACAATCCAAATGACATCGACGAAATGCCAAAACAAAGAAGTTGCATTGACACCATAGTGACCCGAATCGTAGTTGCCAGGAATGAAAGAGCGCACTAAAATAATTAATTGCAACAGAATTCCCGTAAAAACGTGCAAACCATGGAAACCTGTTAACAGGTAAAACATACCTCCGAATGTTCCAGTGGTGAAGCCAAAAGCTAAGTGACTCCATTCAACAGCCTGTCCAAACAAAAAGTAGCTGCCCATCGCCATCGTTGCTAAGAGAAACAAACGATATTTCCACAAGTTATGGCGTTGCAACTCGCGTTCTGCTAAATAAATGACAAAGCTACTGGCAACAAGAATTACCGTATTGATTGCAGGTTCTTTAATTTCCAGTCCCGAAACACCAGCTGGTAGCCAGTTAGGAGTCGTTATTTTGTAGATGATGTATCCTGCAAAAAAACTTAGAAAAATGACGCTTTCAGACAGCAGGAACACGATGAAGCCAAACATCTTATTGCCTTCTTCGTCGTGGCTGTGTTCGCCACCTGTCTGGTGCAGATGTTGCTGCAAATCGTCTGAAACAATATAACTGTCCATTGGTGCAATTATCCTTTACCTTGGAGACTAGGAAGATGCAAAGAAAGGGGGACGCGGAGAGGGAAGATTTCCCCGTGTCCTGTTCCCTCATTTGTCAAATGCTATTGCTGAATGCAATTTGCTATCAGCTTGTGCTGTTAACGGTTCAGATTTACCGTAACCATAGGGTTCAGAAATAATGATGGGAATTTCTTCAAAGTTTTCTACTGGGGGTGGTGAAGAAACCATCCACTCTAGTCCAATTGCTTGCCAAGGATTATCTGGTGCTTTCTCACCTTGCATCCAAGAAATCACCATGTTGAAAATAAAGGGCAAAGTAGACATTCCTAGTAGGAATGCACCGAGGCTAGCAATAATATTCCAAAATTCGTACTCTGGGGCATAGGAAGCAACTCGGCGTAACATTCCTTGCAACCCTAATGGATGCATGGGTAAAAAGTTAAGGTTAGTGCCGATAAAGGCTAAAGCGAAATGCAGTTTGCCCCAACCTTCGTAGTACATCCTACCAGTCATTTTGGGGAACCAGTGATAGATGGCAGCATACAAACCCATCGTCACCGTACCGTAGAGGACATAGTGGAAGTGACCGACTACAAAGTAGGTGTTGTTAACGTGGACATCAACTGGCACAGAAGAAAGCATAATGCCTGTGATGCCAGCAAACACAAACATGACTAATGCACCCAAGGCAAACAGCATCGGTGTATTTAGTCGCAACTTACCTCCCCAGATAGTCGCTACCCAAGCAAACACCTTAATACCAGTGGGCACAGACACAAACATAGTAGTCAGCATGAAAATCAACCGCATCCAGCCAGGAGTACCGCTGACATACATGTGGTGTACCCAAACAATGGCGCTAACTACGGCAATTAAGAGTGATGAAATAGCAACTACTTTGTAGCCAAATAGAGGTTTGCGAGAGTAAACTGGGAAGATTTCTGAGAAGATGCCGAAAACGGGCAAAATAATTACATAAACGGCAGGGTGGGAGTAAAACCAGAAGTAATGCTGGAACATAACTGGATTTCCTCCGTTGGCTGGGTTAAAAAAGCCAGTACCAACAGTGAGATCCAGTAGCAGCATGACTGCACCTGCGGTCAGTGCGGGTAATCCAAATAGTTGGATAATCTGAGCGCTGAATACTGCCCAAACAAACAGTGGCATTCGGAAGAAAGTCATCCCAGGCGCGCGCATCTTGACGATGGTGGTCACAAAGTTGACTGCCCCCATAATCGAAGACACGCCAGATATTGCTACTGCCAACAGCCAGATAACTTGTCCATTGATTAAGTTACCTGTGGGGTTCTGGAGGCTGACTGGCGGGTAAGACCACCAGCCGGCTTGAGCTGGGCCGCCAGGGACAAAGAAACTGCCCATCAACAGAATCCCAACTACTGGAACCATCCAAAAGGCGACGGCATTGAGGCGGGGAAATGCCATATCTCGCGCCCCAATCATCAGGGGTACTAGATAGTTGGCAAAACCAACTAGTGAGGGAAATGTCCACAAGAACAGCATTACAGTGCCGTGCATGGTGAACATACCGTTATAGACGGTACGATCTACTAGGTCTGCATCGGGTGTAATCAGTTCTCCCCGCAGTACCATCGCAAAGATACCGCCGACTAAAAAGAAGAAGAATGAAGTAACAAGGTATTGGATACCAATAACCTTATGGTCAGTGCTAAAGCTAAAGTATTCCTTCCAGTCACCTGGGGATTCGTGGTGAGGCTTCTCACTAGGGAGACTGAGGCCTTCAATAGGGATATTTGTCATAGTTCCTTTCAACCTGGGTAATTGACCAGAGGAGATGCCGCAGGCGCAACTGTAGCCCAACCAGTTTTGACTGGCTGAGTAGATGCTTGTGCATACTCAGAAGCTGCCTGATTTTTTGCTGGTGATGGTTTTTGGCTTGCAGCTTGGGCTAGCCATTGGTGATACTCTTCTGGAGATTGAACGACTACATTCGCTTGCATGGTGGCAAAGTATGTGCCGCTATATTGAGAGTCGGTTAGGCGATATTCACCGCTGCGAATAGGAGTGAATTCAAAGTCGATCGCATGGTTAGGAATAATGTCTTGCTTGAGGCGAAATGCTGGAATGTAGAAGCCGTGTAAAACGTCTTCGGATTGCAATACTAAACGCACACGGCGATCGCTAGGCAAATGCAATTCGCTACTGGTAACATCTCTTTCAGGATAATGAAACACCCATGCCCATTGTTTGGCCAGTACGTCGATTTTTTCTACAGGCTCTAAGTTTGACGCGGAGAGGGGGAGACTAGGTGACGCGGAGAGTTCTTTCTCCGTGTCTCCGTGTCCCCGTGTCCCCGCGTCCTCCATCGTTGCTGCGTAAGCCGATTCCATACCCATCGGATTATGCAAGTGAACTAGCTGAGATGGGCCTTGAATTCCCATTTGCTCGTAAACTTGGTAGCTGTAACCCGCAATCCAAAACACTAAGAGAATTGGGATGGCTGTCCAGACAACTTCTATTGCCACATTTCCTTCAATCGCTGGGCCGTCGCTGAAGTCATCCTTTTTCGCCCGATGGAAAATTACAGAATACATCAAGGTGCTAGTCACTCCTAGAAAGATGAATGCACCGAGTGTTACCAAGAAGCTAATCAAATCGTCAATCAGGTGCGATTCTGCTGCTGCTTGTGGAGGCAGCCAGGAATAAGCTTGCTTGCCTATCCAGAGACTGGTGAAAGTAACTGCGATCGCACCAGTAATCACCGTCAAAATATTGAGAGTCTTGCGGGTGTTCATAGTTAGTGGTTAGCAGTTAGCGGTCAGTGGTCAGTGGTCAGTGGTTATTAAACAAAGAACAACTGACAACTAACAACTGACAAAAATTAATTACTTGAGTTCTGTGTTAATGTCTTTGCCCATTTGCAGCAAGTTATCGGCAGTAGTATGTATGCCAAACTCGGTACCCATTTGTGTCCCTAAAGTTCCGTGCAAAAACATAATCGCCAAAATTGCCACTCCTGAGAGCAGATAGCTCCAATGCACTTGTCTATCTGCATCTTTTCTGCCAATAAAGCGTTGCCATCCTCTCCAGACGGTCATGCTGAGAATTAGCGCTAATATTAGTACGCCACCTATGCCGTGCCAAAGCATAGTTTCCATTGCCTGCAATCCCCAAGCACTCCTGACATCAGCTGGAGGTGTTGCTAACAGCATTTCATAAAAGCCTGCTGCTACCGTGAAAAACGTGATGGTGGTTGCGGCTAGCATGTTGTACCAGCCGACATCAAAGAAGCTATCGCGTTCCACAGAAATCGCTAAAAATTTGAAGAGCCATTTTTGGAAAGGGAACAGCACGCCAACAATATCAAAGGTAAGCCCGATAACAAACAAACCTATAGTCAGATGGACTAAGTTGGGATGAATGGGAATTTTGTAAGGCAGTCCGTTAGCGCCTATGTTGCTCAACTGATTAATTAGCTCAGAGTTCATCGCAAAGTACCCTCTTTTAACGCTTCTACAACTGGCACTGTGTGCAATCCATATACCCAAACGAGCTCATCTCCGAGGTAGACTTGCACGCCAACTACTAAGATTAAAAGTAGCCCCGCTCCCAAATAATAAATTGATAGTTTTTGCGGGTTGCGAGAACGAATTACATAGCGCCATGCTGTAATTGCTGCAATAATTCCTGACAACGACCAACCAATCAGTGTGTGGATATTCAATACTGGTTTAGCTAAGTCGTAAGGTGTTGCCAAGCCAGCTTCAAATTGACCCAGAATAATCGCAACAAAGATAGAGATCGTAGCGACACACATATTCCACCAACTCACTTCAAAAAGATGAGTTTTACCAGTAAAATAACCAACTACATCACAGAAGAATGCAAACAACACCATCGCAATTACGAAGTGGACAGCGATAGGATGAATCGTATCTGGGTAAGGTAAATTATGGTCGTTCAAAGATGTAAGATACTCAAGCATTGTATTCTCCTGGACATGTCTATCGCTCCTCAGTTAAGCCTCAATAATTATTGAGATTCGCTTGCAAGACTAAGAGTATTTACACGCAACCGGAATTTGTTAATCAGATTTTCGCAGCGCCATCCGGTTGTTTAAGTGTAAACTTCGTAATAGCCAAATTCAGAGAGGCTAATATTTATAGTCGATGATTAAGTTCAATTCATTTGTTCATGTTGATACTCTACAACAGTTATTTTTAATTTATCTAACAAAATTACTGTTGTTCATTTGATTTAGTGTGACCTATCTCTTAGCTTAAGGATTTTTTTAGTAATTGTCAAAAAAATAAAAATAATCTCAAAAGAAAATTCATAGTTTACCTGAGATTTTTGTTTTTAAAAGATTGCATATTAAAAAAAAATGATTGTGCAAGAACTAACATTGATAAAAAGTGTATTTGTAATCCCAATCACAAAAAATCTCATGCTTTTTAAGCGTATTTTGTCAGTATATCGAGTGAAGTCATACCAATTTGTAATTCGTAATTCGTAATACTTCGACTACGCTCAGTACAAGTTCGTAATTAAAAAATTCCCATTTAGTTTAGGTTTCTGGGTTTGGCTCTCAAAGCAAACACATCTCAAGTAAAATAATGCTTTAATAGCAAGGGTTTGGGCGTTTTATGATTTAGCCGATTTTTTCATCAATATCCTTACCCAGCAAGGGTTTTAACTGTTAAAAGTACTATTTAATACATAAAATTGAATCTCTATTGCTGACTTACCATTCAGGGGAGTTGTTTAAAAGTCAAACTAGAGTGAACGATAAATTACCCTAGCGATCTAAAATGACACTGGTAATCGGCAAACAAATTAAGTTCTGTTTATGGCGCGTCAACGCTCGATTTTTTCATTAATTCTGGTATTATTGGCCACCTTCCTCATCAGTTGTGGCGGCCCTAACGTCGCAGTTGCACCCCCGACTTATACAACAGCGCAACTGGAGAAAATTCAAACATACGCCCCGGAAATTCAGGCTGTGCGCGATCGCGCAGAAGAATTGCAAAACCTGATCCAAAAGAAAGACTGGATATTTGTGAGCAATTTTATACATGGCCCTATCACGGAAGCAAGGTTGAGTATGACTTATGTCATTCCCAATCTTTTGCCCAAGGAGCAACCCGAAGCACGTAAGATCACAAAGGATTTGTTTAATCACTTAGTTAAAATCAATCAAGCTGCTCTCGATCGCAACTCTCTAGTTGCTTTTGATAACTACGAAGCTGCTTTCGAGGACATTGACAAATTCCTGCAACTGCTTCCTGAGACAAGTACTCAAGCAGAAGCAAGTTAGGCACGAAGTTAAGATGGGCAGAAGAGGATGAGGGAGATGAGGGAGATGAGGAGGATGAGGGAGATGAAGAGGATGAGGAGGATGAGGGGGATGAGGGGGAATAATAATTGTTCGCTTACTTTCTTATCTTCTCCCCCTACTCCCTCATCTCCCCCTACTCCCTCATCTCCCCCTACTCCCTCATCTCCCCCTACTTCCTCATCTCCCCCTACTCCCTCATCTCCCCCTCAAAACAGCAATGAGTCATGTAGTTATCATCGGTTGTGGCGTGGTTGGGGCGGCGATCGCTTACGAACTAAGTCAAGTCCAAGGGCTAAAAATTACTATTTTCGACCGTCAGCCACCCGCACAAGCTTCTACAGGGGCAGCGCTTGGCGTTTTGATGGGCGTAATTAGCCAGAAAATCAAGGGCAAGGCCTGGCAGATGCGACAAACTAGCATCCAACGCTACGAAACTTTAATTCCCGAATTGGAAACTTTAACAAATCGCCGAATCCCCTTTAATCGCCAGGGAATTCTCAGCCTTTGCAGTGAGGAAGATAATTTAGCAGCATGGGAAAACCTAGTGGCAATTCGCCATTCACAAGGTTGGCGGTTAGAAATTTGGGAGGCGGCAAAACTTAAAGATATCTGCCCTCAAATTAATATCGAAAAAATTATCGGCGCTGTTTATTCTCCCCAAGACCGTCAAATCGATCCAACTGCCCTAACGTTAGCTTTAGTTGAAGCAGCCCAAGACAAAGGTGTAACTTTCAAATTTGGTGTGACTGTTCTGGGTGTGCCAACGCCTGAAAAAAATACTTTGGAAACGCCTGGCAAATGTAATTTAGTTGAGACTACAGAGGGAAAAATTGCCGCAGATTGGATTGTAATTGCCGCTGGGCTGGGTTCAACGCCATTACTCACCCAGTTAAATCAGACGCTTAATATTCGTCCTGTACTGGGGCAAGCACTGCAACTAAGTTTAAGGCATTCATTAGGCAATCCCGACTTTCAACCAGCCATCACTGGTAATGATGTTCATATCGTCCCTGTAGGTGGTGGAAGCTACTGGGTAGGTGCAACAGTGGAATTTCCTACAAATGGCGATGAAATACCGCCAAATCTAGAACTATTAGAGTCTGTTAGACAGCAAGCGATCGCATTTTGTCCAGAGTTAGCTACAGCAGATGTTATCCGCACTTGGTCGGGATTGCGTCCCCGCCCCGAAGGACGACCAGCACCAGTTATCGAGCGACTACCAGGGTTTAGTAATGTCCTCCTCGCTACCGGACACTATCGCAACGGCGTTCTACTCGCACCCGCAACAGCTCGTGCAATTCGTGAGATGATTATTCCTGGGAATTCTTAATAAAAAATACCTTTTTATCTTTGCGCTTTTGCATGAGGCGCTGACCTTCAAAACCCAGGAAAATAATAGCGTGTCTTTAACAGAACATCAAATCACAGTAGATTCTCTAGAATGGTTTTATCGGGAATCTTCACCAATTGGCAGAACTGACTTGTTGCCTGTAGTCTTGCTGCATGGTTTAGTTTCACAAAGTTACAGTTGGCGTAATATTTTACCAGCTTTAGCAAATCAGGGAACAAGAGCGATCGCGCCTGATTGGATTGGGTCTGGTTCTTCTGCAAAACCAGAAAAACGAGATTTTGCTTATACACCCGATGCATATATTACAGCTTTAGAAGGATTTATTAAAGCATTAGAAATTGAGCGTTTTTCTTTAGTTGTCCAAGGTTTTTTAGGCTCTGTAGGACTACAATATGCCTTGCGTCACCCAGAACAAATTGCCAACACAGCTATTCTCAATACACCAATTTCCACTGCTGCTAAATTACCTTGGAAAATTAAACAAATGGGTTTACCTTTAGCAGGTGAAGTGATGACACAAGACCCTCTATTAGTCGATCGAACTCTAGAAGGTGGTAGCCGTTACCGTATAGAAGATAAGGATTTAGATGTTTATCGAAAACCTTTTTTGAAAACTTCGTCTGTAGGACGCGCCCTTCTAGCAAGTATTCGTAACTTGCAACTCGAAAAAGCAATGACAGAAATTGAATCTGGCTTCAAAGAATGGCAACAGCCAATTCTGATTCAATGGGGTATGATTGACCCTTGGTTATCTGTAGACACAGCACAAAAATTTGCCGATTCTGTGGCAAATGCTGAATTAGTCAAACTTAATAATGTCGGTCATTACCCTCAAGAACACTACCACAAAACGATTCTAGAAGACCTTTTGCCCTTTATACGTCGCTCTGAATCTAATTAACTTATACAGCGTTTTTCAGGTAAATGAAGTACGCCCGTAGGGGCGCTGTTACGTTCGCCCTTACGGGCGTACTCATGTGTAGCAAAGATTATTGAAATTTGTATAATTTAACATTGATAATTTGTCAATAAATTACTGACAATTTTCACGCTAATTCACACTTCTTTATCTATCTATAGCCTTGGCATTTGTTCGGGCAAGAGGTTTTGCCGTAACCTGATAATGAGAGGACTTGTAGTAATTTAGGCAATTGCTAAGTCAGAACGAATTGATAAAGGCAGGTTAGGATTCATGGCTTATTCCTGGTTTAAAGCGTTTCATATTATCGGGATTGTAGTTTGGTTTGCTGGGTTATTCTACTTGGTACGTCTTTTTATCTATCATATTGAAGCTAACCAAGAACCCGAACCAGCACGCACGATACTGAAAAATCAGTATCAGATTATGGAAAAACGCCTCTACCGTATCATCACGACCCCAGGAATGTTGGTGACAGTAGCGATGGCAATTGGTTTACTAACCACTGAACCGGATGTATTAAAAGAAGGTTGGTTACACATCAAACTTCTATTTGTTGCCCTTTTACTTGCTTATCATCATTATTGCGGTCGTCTGATGAAGCAGTTAGCAGCAGATGAATGTCGCTGGAATAGTCAGCAGATGCGTGCTTTAAATGAAGCACCCACAGTTATGTTAATGGTAATTGTGTTACTGGCTGTGTTCAAAAATAATTTACCGACAGATATTACTGCTTGGTTAATTTTTGGTTCGATTATTTTGATGGCGGTAACTATTCAGCTTTATGCCAAAAAACGCAAGCGCGATAAAGAAAAGCTAACAGCACAGATAGGACAACCCCAAGAACAAAGTTAGACAAGATTACCTGAGATATTCTACATTAAGAAATGTTAAAAAAATAGATTTGGTATCTCAGGCGTAAATATGTCTAGTAAACCTTTGGGTAAACCCCATCCATTGTGGCGAGTTCTTCTATTGTCTGTTGTTACCCTAATGCTATATTACGGCTGGTACAAGTGGATAATTCAAGAAGAATTGCGCCGCTACAACGGGTTCGGTTGGTCAGGGACACTGTGTTTAGCACCTTTCGTCTTGGGGATAGTAATTCCCCAAGCTTTACGCATATTCGATCCTGATGTTCCAGGATGGTTTGGTTGGTTTTCGCTATTAGGTATCGTTTGGATTTACATCGTCCAGTTTAAGTTATATAAAACGATAAACGCATTGTACTGCCAAGAAGGAATGAAAGCACCGCTTGTAGTTTGGTGGATATTTATACCTGGATTAAATTTAATTGTTGGCTTGAGACAGATTCACTTTTTGAGCCAACTTTGGGCAAAAAAACAGGGAGTAAAAATTCCAGATTCGCTGGCTGAAAATATTCCGCTGCTATCTGGCAATACTTAACAGAGGAAAGAATAAATCATATGATTTATTCAACAAGAGATTCCTAAACTACGCCGTCTATACCAAGCTACAAATCGAACAGTCAAGATAATCATTGACGTGTTGAAGTTCCTTGGTTGAAGAGATTCCAGCCAAGCAGGAGTACAAGCAGGGGAGGGAAACTACTACTGTTTAATTCAGTAACATCCGCTCATTAATAACTATAAATTCTCGACTCTGATTTTAAAATAGAGTTATGGCAATCCTAGATATCTACTAAATATCAAAAGTATAGTTTGGAGAAATTAATGTTTTAATCAATAGCAAAAAACTCAAAGAGTGCAAAAAACAGAGAAACACAAAATTTCCCTACTATTTAGGACTGCTATAAATTGTACAAATCACTTTAAATTCAATGAATTAGCAGCAATTTAATTGTTTTGGCGCAAAATAGCCTTTAATTTTTCATAACAATTAATTTCATCTGTTAAAGAACATAAATTGCAGATATCAGCTAGAGAGATAACGGAGAGCGATTTTGCTGAATCTAATCAAAGATACTGTATCAGGAACAGATCCACTAACACCAGCAACAAGGTTGTGGATGCCTGAACAAGTAATGTTTACTCCTGCTGCTTTAAACGAGCCTTGGGGACAGAAGATTTTTGAGCGCGTGCAGTCACTTAATTTACCAATAAAAGAGTTATCACATAACCGTCTGACTGGCTTACGCGGTCAAGACGATCGCCAGACTTATAATATTGCCAAGCGTACTTTGGCGGTTGTCACTGCACCACCCAGTCACTTCAAGCTAAGTCCGATTCCACCATCGGCTGACTGGCAATTTCACATTGCTGAGGGTTGTCCAGCACACTGCCAATACTGTTATCTAGCCGGTAGTTTATCAGGGCCGCCAGTTATTCGCACTTTCGCTAACTTACCACAAATCTTAGAGAACTTAACTACCTACGAACGACCAGAACAACTAACAACTTATGAAGTTAGTTGCTACACTGACCCACTAGGTATTGAGCATTTAACAGGTAGTCTTGCCGAGTGTATTCGTCACTTTGGTACTCGTAGCAATGCACATTTACGCTGGGTATCAAAGTTTGATGCCGTAGATAACTTACTCGATTTACCTCACAATGGTCATACTCACTGCCGCATGAGCGTCAATGCTGCACCCATTTCGATGAAGTTTGAAGGCGGTACAGCATCTGTAGCATCACGACTTGGGGCGTTGCGTAAGTTAGCCGATAGTGGGTATCAGATAGGATTGGTAATCGCGCCAATTATGCCCATAGATGATTGGCAAGTACACTACAGCCGATTGTTTAACTTAATTAGCGAAGCGCTTGATATCAATTGTCACCTGACTTTTGAGCTAATTTCGCACCGCTTTACACCAGGCTCAAAAGAAGTTTTACAGACTTGGTATCCGCAATCCAAATTAGATATGGATGAGGAAAAACGCCTGATTAAGCGCCATAAGTTTGGCGGAATTAAGTATGTTTATGATGTTGACACAATGAAAGTAATGAAGCGCTTTTTTCAGAGTGAGATTCAACAGCGTTTTCCAAATGCTGAGATTTTATATTGGACTTAATACCAATTTGAAAAAAGAATGCAAAAGATATCTTGGTAGGGGCGTTATTATACCATTTAACCAAATAAATGATACAAATAATCTTTCCTCTGCCCTCCCTGTTTCCTGTCCTAAAGCGATGGGATATTTTTTTATTTGGAAGTCCCTGATATGCGCTTGGGTTTCTTGGTAAAGAAAACACGCGGTAATTTCAGTCCATTCATCTGTTTGCGCCATGCTTCGGCGTAAGTGTAGAACACTGGAGTCAGATAGAGAGTTAATATCTGAGAGAACATTAAGCCACCAACGATCGCAATACCTAAAGGACGACGCGCTTCTGAACCTACACCTGTTCCCAAGGCAATAGGGAGCGTACCAATTAAAGCAGCCATCGTCGTCATCATAATTGGGCGGAAGCGAATCAAACAAGCAGCATAAATAGCATTCAATGGGCTTTTTCCTTCCTTTCTCTGCGCTTCTATGGCAAAGTCCACCAGCATGATGCCGTTTTTCTTAACGATACCCACCAGTAAGATAATACCGATGAAAGAGTAAAGATTCAAATCTACCTGAAAAATCAGCAGTGTGAGTAATGCACCAAAACCTGCCGACGGTAAACCAGAAAGAATCGTTAGAGGGTGAATGAAATCCTCATAAAGGATACCGAGAATCAGATAAATCACCACAATAGACACCAACAACAGCCAGCCTAAATCGTTGAAAGACTGTTGAAAAGTCTGAGCGGAACCTTGAAAGCTAGTCGTAACTGTTGATGGTAGCACTTCACGCGCCGCTTGCTTGATGGCATCTGTAGCTTGGCTCAGAGATGTTCCTGGTAGGATGTCAAAAGAGATAGTTGCAGAGGGAAGTTGAGCAACGTGGGTGACGGTGAGGGGGCCGACATTCTCCGTAATTTTTGCGATCGCACTCAGGGGAACCTGTTGCCCATTACTCGATTGCACATAGAGCATCGATAAAGCGGTAGGATCTCGCTGAAACTGCGGCATTACTTCTAAAATCACATAAAACTGATCGCTGGGAGTATAAATAGTCGAAACTTGGCTGGAACCGTAGGCAGTACTGAGAGTTTGTTCGATCTGTTGTGCTGTAATTCCTAAAGTTGCGGCTTTGTTATGGTCAACTTGGACTTGTACTTGGGGAGTGCTGAGTTGCAAGTCGCTATCAACGTCCCGGAGTCCTGGTAAGGTTTTGACTTTTGCCAAAAGTTGTGGAACATATTGCCGCAGGTCTTGCAAGTTTAAGCTTTGCAAACTGAACTGATACTGAGAATTAGTTTGTTGACCGCCGATGGGAATGGCAGACGGAGAACGTAAGAAAGCCTGAATTCCCGTGACGCGCCTTAACTTCGGATTGAGTTCTTGAATAATTTGGTCGGCACTAAGTTGACGTTGGGAACGCGGTTTCAAGCGGATGGTAATCCGTCCAGAATTGACTGCGGCATTCGGCCCGCTTGCGCCCACAGTCGAGTCAATGGCTTCAATGTTGGGGTCTTGACGAATGATGTCAACAATTGCCTGCTGATGAAGCAGCATATCATTAAAAGATATATCTTGCGCTGCTTTCGTGTTTCCCATCAGTTGTCCGGTGTCTTCTGTGGGAATGAATCCTTTGGGAACGACGACAAACAGATAAACAGTCATTAAAACAATAATTCCAGAAGCAATCAGGGTGATGAAGCGAAATTGCAAAACAGGTTGAAGCGTCCAATCGTATAGCCGCAATAGTAAATTAAATCCTCCCTCAAAGATCCGAAATAGGAGATTTTGCTTTTGCTGATGAGATGAACTACCGAGAAAGCGACTGCATAACATTGGCGTGAGGCTGAGGGAAACAAAACCCGAAACCAAAATTGCCACAGCGATTGTGACAGCAAACTCATGAAATAACCGCCCGATTAACCCACTCATGAACATAATCGGGATAAACACCGCTACCAGCGAAAGCGTCATTGAGACAATTGTGAAGCTGATTTCACTTGAGCCTTTGAGTGCAGCTTCTAAGGGAGATGCTCCCATTTCTCGATAACGGACAATATTTTCTAACACCACGATCGCATCATCAACCACAAAGCCGACAGAAAGTGTCAACGCCATCAGTGAGAGGTTATCTAGGGAGTAGCCTAAAAGATACATGGCGCTGAAAGTACCGATGATTGCTACAGGTAAAGCCAAACTCGGAATCACTGTAGCTGTCAGGTCGCGCAAGAATAAGAAGATAACTAAAACAACTAGACATATTGAGATAAATAGAGTAAATTTTACATCGTCAACCGAAGCTCGAATCGTTTGAGAGCGATCGTACATAATGCCCATAGCGATCGATTGCGGAACTTGTTGGCGGAGTGTGGGCAAAAGTTGCTGGATAGCATCGACGATTTCCACAGTATTAGCACCCGGCTGCGGCTGCACTGCCAAAACAACAGAGTGCTGATTCTTCACCTTGTCATCGCTGTATAAATTTGAAACTTTGATATTCTGTTCGCTGTCCAGCACTTGTCCCAAATCTTGCAAGCGTACCGCTGCCCCATTTTTGTAAGTGACAATAAGCGATCGATACCCAGCCGCATCGGTAAGTTGACCGTTCGCCTGAATCATATAACTTTTGTCAGGCCCGGAGAGACTCCCAGTCGGTAAATTCACGTTTCCCTGTTGAATTGCCGTCTTCACTTGATTCAAGCCAATACCTCGCGCTGCCAACTCTCGCGGATCGAGCTGGACGCGGACAGCATACTGCTGTTGACCAAATACCTGTACTTGAGCAACACCATTAATCGTTGAAATTGGCTGACCGACCGTTACCTCAGCGTATTCGTCCACCGCAGAGATCGGCAGAGTATTAGAATACATGTATAAAAAGATAATTGGTGAAACCGAGGGATTCACCTTGCGGTAAGTGGGTGGGTGAGGCATTCCGGCTGGCAATTGTCCCGCTGCTGCGGAAATCGCTGCTTGTACATCTTTCGCCACATCTTCAACTCGGCGGCTGAAGTCAAATTGTAGAGAAATATTCGTACTGCCAGTAGAACTGGTGGAATTAAATGAATTGAGTCCGGCTATTTCAGTAAATTGTCTTTCTAAGGGCGCGGCTACAGCAGATGCCATCGTTTCAGGGGTAGCGCCAGGAAGACTAGCAGAGACAGAGATAAAGGGATATTCGACGTTAGGCAACGCACTGATTGGTAATAATACGTAACTCATGAGACCAAAAATCACAATACCCATCATTACCAAAGTGGTCATGACCGGACGACGAATGAAGAGTTCTGAAAGGTTCATGAGTTTATAACCGTAATTCGTAATTCGTAATTAAAAAATGCAGAATTTATGAGGGTTTCGAGGTTTAAATCTGTTGCTAAATTTTAGAGAATTAGTATTAGTTCTCCAAGGCATATCTTTTTTGCTCTCGTGCAAAGACGCTTTACGTAAAATCAAAAAATCTGGTTCATTTAAACGAGAAAACCCGACGGAACTTCACCTGAGTGAGCTTGTTCCGCCAAGATTCCATGTAGATATAGAACACAGGAGTTAAATACAGCGTCAAAATTTGGGAAAACAACAACCCGCCGACAACTGCAATTCCCAAAGGACGGCGAGATTCAGCACCAGCCCCAAATCCGATCGCAATTGGTAATGTCCCCATCAGTGCTGCCATTGTGGTCATCATAATCGGGCGAAACCTGACGAGACAGGCTTGATAAATTGCCTCAAAGGGCTTTTTCATTTCTTGTTGCTGGGCTTCAATGGCAAAGTCAACCATCATAATCCCGTTTTTCTTAACGATACCCACTAAGAGAATCATGCCGATGAAGGAGTAAACATTGAGTTCGACATGGAAAAATAACAGCGTTAATAATGCCCCAAAGCCTGCGGAAGGCAAACCCGAAAGAATCGTAATCGGGTGAATAAAATCTTCGTAGAGAATCCCTAAAATCAGATAAATCACTAAAATCGCAATCAGCAGCAGCAAACCCAAACTCGGTAGCGAACTTTGAAATACCTGACTCGCTCCTTGGAAATTTGTGGTAATACTACCAGGGATCGCTGTCTGAATCAGCTTTTCAACTTTTTCGTTGGCAGTTCCCAAGGATACGCCAGGAGCGAGGTTATAGGAAATTGTGGCAGCATTCATCCGACCGACATGATTTACCATCAATGGAGTGATTCCCTGAGATAATTTAGCGAATGTCTTTAGGGGAACCGCCTGCCCACTGCTAGAGTTGACGTACAGTGTCATTAAGGCATTAATATCTTGCTGATACTGAGGTTCTAATTCTAGGATGACTTGATATTCGTTGCTGGCTGCGTAGATGGTTGACACTTGGTAAGAACCATAGGCATTTCTGAGGGTGTTTTCGATTTGCTCGGCGGTAATGTTATAAGTTGAAGCTCTATCGCGATCGATGTCTATTTTCACTTGAGAAGTAAATTGCACATCGCTATTGACATCCTGGAGTTCTGCTAAAGTCTTCATCTTTTCCACCAGTTGCGGTACATACTCCTGCAAAGGTTGGACATCGGTACTTTGCAGCGCAATTTGATAAAGTCCTGTGCTTTGCTGCGTCCCAATGGGAATCGCTGGGGGATTCTGTAAAAACACTTGAATACCCGGAACAGTAGCGAGTTTTGTCCGCAGTTCTTGTACAATATCGTCGGCAGTGAGTTGGCGCTGATTTCGCGGCTTGAGTCGAATAAACAGGCTGCCAGTATTTTGGGGAACTGCTGCGCCGCTACCACTTGCACTAGCCCCAGCCCCAATATTGGAGTTGACTGCATCTACGTTCGGGTCTTGACGAATCAAGTCGGCAACTGCCTGTTGATGCCGCATTAAGTCATCAAAGGATGCATCTTGGGCAGCTTGAGTAATGCCTGTGATTTGTCCGGTATCTTCGCTGGGAATGAAGCCTTTGGGAACGATTACGAACAATCCAATTGTGACGATAAACACGATCGCCGATAAAATCATTGTCGTGCGGTGATATTTTAAGGCTTTTTTCAAGCTCCAATCGTACAAAGCTAAAAAGCGATCGAATACATACTCGGAAGCCTGATACAATCGACTTTGATGGCTGCGATCCACAGGACGCAGAAAGCGGCTGCACAACATTGGTGTTAGCGTCAAAGAAACAAAGCCAGATACTAAAATTGCCACAGCGATCGTCACCGCAAATTCGTGAAATAATCGTCCCAACAATTCACTCATGAATAACATCGGGATGAAGACTGCGACTAACGAAAGTGTCATCGAAAGAATCGTAAAACCAATTTCTTTTGACCCATTCAACGCCGCATCTAGGGGACGTTCTCCCATTTCCATGTGACGAACGATATTTTCTAACATAACGATCGCATCGTCCACCACAAAGCCCACAGATAAAGTCAAGGCCATCAATGACAAGTTATCTAGGGAGTAATGCAGCAAGTACATGACTGCAAATGTTCCAATCAGCGACACGGGTAATGCCAGACTGGGTATCACCGTTGCCGAAAGGTTCCGCAAAAACAGGAAAATTACTAAGATAACGAGAGCGATCGTTAATATCAAGGTAAATCGCACATCATCTACAGAATCTCGAATCGATTGAGATGCATCGTATAAAATCCCAATTTCCACGGATGCCGGAATTTGCTCGCTCAAGTTCGGTAGCAACTTCTTAATCGTGTCTACCACTTCTACTGTATTGGTTCCGGGCTGTCTTTGAATCGTAATAATAATTGCACGGGTGTTGTTATACCAACTTGCTATTTTGTTATTTTCTACACTGTCAATTACCCGACCTAATTGCTCTAGATAAACGGGCATTCCATCTTTGTAAGTCACAATCAACTGGCGATAAGCAGCGGCATCCTGAAGCTGACCGTTGGTCTGCACTGTATAGTTTTTGTGACTTCCTGAAAGACTGCCAGTAGGTAAATTGACGTTTCCTTGCTCAATTGCCGTTGCCACTTGCTCTAAACCAATTTGCCGAACTGCTAATTGCTGCGGATCGAGTTGAATTCGCGCCGCATACTTTTGGGAACCGTAAACAGCTACCTGGGCAACTCCATTGATTGTAGATAGCTTTTGTGCTAGGTAAGTCTCGGCATAGTTGTCTACTTCTGAAAGCGGCAGAGTCGGAGAGTCTAAGTAAAGGTAGAGAATCGGTTGGTCTGCGGGGTTAACCTTGCTATAAGTGGGAGGATTGGGTAAATCATCGGCAATTTGCCCGGATGCTGCCGATATCGCTGCTTCTACATCTTGGGCAGCATCGTCAATGTTACGACTGAGATTAAATTGCAGCGTAATTTGAGTATTACCTAAAGTGCTAGTCGAGTTGAGCGAATCGAGTCCGGCAATACTAGAAAACTGCTTTTCTAATGGGCGGGTTACCGATGCTGCCATTGTTTCGGGGCTGGCTCCCGGTCGAGCAGCGCTGACTTGAATGGTCGGATAATCTACACTTGGTAAATCGCTGATTGGTAGCAAGCGATAACTCATGAAACCGAAAATTAAAATCCCTGCTACTAGCAGAGTTGTCATGATTGGGCGGCGGACAAACAGTTCCGAAAGGTTCATGAATTACCTCCGCTTGACCCTGAAGAACGATGTTTTCTTGGCTGTTCATTGCCGCTTGGTGAATTTAAACCAGTTTTGATGCGGATTTTGCTGCCAGAAACTAGATTTGCTTGCCCGTCTGTGACCACTTGACTTCCTGGTTGTGGCCCTTTCTCAATTACGTCTAAGCCATTAATCGTATTACTGACGGTAACGGGAACATTTTCTACTGTCATATCTGGCTTCACCACGAACACAAATTGACCGTTTGGCCCGTTCTGTACTGCTTGCGCGGGAACCACAGTAGCATTTGGTTGTTGAGTCAGCGTCAAGGTTGCGTTGACAAATTGACCGGGAAATAGATGTCCTTGGGCGTTGTCAAAATCGCCAATCAGTTGAATCGTACCTGTGGTGTTATCCACCGTATTATTGACAAACGACAAAACCCCTGGTATTGAATTGCCGTTACTATCGGGAAACGTCACATCTACCTTCAGCTTGCCATTCTGCATATACTTTTGCACCTGCGGTAGATTCGTTTCGGGTATCGAAAAAGCAACTTGAATAGGACGAATTTGAGCAATGGTGACTAAGGCAGTTGTGCTGTTAGCTTGGACGACATTGCCTTGAGTTACTAGGATGTTACCAGCACGACCGCTAATCGGGGCATAAATTTTGGAGTAGGATAATTGCACTTGGGCGTTGTCTAATGCTCCTTGGTCTGCGCGGACAACCGCTTCGGCATTGGCGATCGCAGCTTGGTCGCCCTTAACAACTGCCTGAGCATTCTGAATCGCTACTAAGTCTGATTTCACACCTGCTTGGTCGTTGGCGATCGCTTCTCGATCTGCTTGCAGAGTTGCCGCAGCCGAACGGCTATTGGCAGAATATTGCTGTGCTTGATCCTGGCTAATAGCGCCTTTGCTGTACAATTGGTTGTAGCGATCGCTTTGTCCTTGGGCGTATTCTGCTTGTGCTCGATCCTTGGCCAAAGTCGCCTGGGCTTGTTTTACTAGCGCTTGGTCTTTGACTAATGTCGCTTGGGCTTGTTGTATTAGTCCTAAGTCTTTAGCCAATGTTGCTCTAGCTTGTTGTACCTGCGCTTGGTCTTTGGCCACAGTTCCTTGAGCTTGTTGGATTGCAGCATTTTGCGATCGGTCATCCAGCGCAAACAGCAGTTGTCCTTTTTGTACGTCCTGACCTTTTTTGAAATAAACTCCAGTAATCCGCCCACTAGCTTCAGGCGTAACTGATACCGTAGAAGCTGCTTGCACATTCCCAATCGCCTGTAATTGCACTGGTACTGTTTTTTGGCCGATCGTCGCTACAGTTACAGGTGTCACCGCCAGCCTTCCTCTACGTTCGGATTTGGTATTACTAGTATTAGGTTTGGCAAATGCACGAATACCAAAAAAGCCTAAGACGGCGAGTAATAGTACACCAAGTAAAACTAAACCAATTCGGCGTTTATTAGGCTTTAGTTCTAAGTTTTTTTCCTCAAAACTCTCATTAGGAATATCGACTGACATCGGAGACTCCAATAAGTTTAAGTTAATCGTATATTTTGAGTCAGAAGTAACATGAAATCCTTTTTTTCATTAGTGCTAAACTAATCGGTATTTAAGCTGTAAAAGTTCAACCTTGGGATGTGCCTCACAGTTAGCATAGAATTTAGCTTCAGCATTTACATCGACCAAAAAGACTAAACTACTTAGTTAAAAATTACTAAGATCGCTATGACTTTTTTCCTAGTTCAGATTTAACAAATTAGTAAAAATGGTTCTATCTAAGACCATTTAAGCAGCGTAAACAGCAACATCCCTCAAATTCCTTTTATCAAAAGCACTCTACTTGGGCAAAGCCCAAGACCGCACTTCTCTCCGCACGCAACTTCTCTCCGCGTCTCCCCTTCTCCGCATCCCCGCGTCTCGCCTTCTCCGCATCCCCGCGTCTTTCTAAGGCAAAGGATTGTGCAACTTAAAGGCAGATTAGCTTAGTTGGGAGTGAGAGTAGTCCCGAATATAGAAAAGGCGATTGCTAATCAAGAGAACTGCAATCGCCTGTAAACTAAATCGATAACAAATGAAATCATCCCACAAAGCATAGTAAATATACTCTTGCTACCACTTTTACACACCAGCGCCTGAGCGATCGTTTTACGAACACCAAGCAATTGTTAAAGAATAGGAACGACTAAAAGGAGCTTTAGCCGTTCCCTAAAAAATTTGCTATGTTTTACAGTTTAAAAAATAGCTAAATATATGCCTACTTTCTGAAGAAAGATTACAAAAATGTATTTTGTTATACAAACTATAGTAATAATTCCTCAATAACAGCGATCTAAATGCTACTAATCTAATACAATTGCATTGCTAGGAATGACGGTGTCAGTGTCGGAATAGTTCGCCTGAAAAAGGCAAGCGCCGATCCAAAGAAGAAAAATCGCCCCTTGAACTTGACTTGATAATTAATTTGGCTTCTCGGCATGGATGATATTTTTTCAAAAGGAAAAACCATGAAATTATTTCATTACCTTCTGTTGGTTTTACTTATTGGACTGAATTTTATGTTTGCTAAACCCTCCTTAGCAGACCCGCCAAAAATCACAAAAAATCCTGATTATGTAGAAGTAACAAAATCACTCGATCTTCTTCAAGAGCAACTAGCAGTCACAAAATCTGGGCAAGCAACATCAGAGACTTTGACAGCCGAAGACATCCAGAAAAAAATTGATGAATTGTCGTTTCAAAAATATGCTTTAGAAAAAGGCATTAACTGGAGTCAATGTCGTAATGAAACAGACAAAACAATTGCTGTTTATGGCCCCAAACCCAAAAAACCGAAAACGCCCTACGAGAATACACTCTATTTTTTAGGTGCTGGTCAAGCAACACCAACAGAATGGGATTGTCAGGGTATTTATCTACCAAATGACATCAAACTTACTAGTTCAAACACTGACCCCAATCAGCAATTAGAAGGTGCTGTAGCAATCAAAATATTCAAAGGAACGCAATTAATAGCTAAGAACGATGCAGAAACAGGAGCATTAGAATTAAATATTTCTCCTAGTAAATTTTTCAAGTCTGGTGATATTAATTGGTACATTCCCAATGTATCCGAAAGAAATATTGCTTTTAGAGTTCCTGATGTTCCTTTAGGTGGTGAAGAAGAAGCTGATTAAAGCATAAGTTTTCACGAAGAATTCAGCTATCCTGAATTCAGGAGTCTTCAATCAGTCGGGAATTGAGACCCGCGACTGATTGAAGACTCCCAAATTTATGATTTGGAGGGGGTTTTAAACCCGTTTATTCATCCGCTAGTCGCACAGAATTTAAGCTTGTATTCTGGCTCCTGACTCCTGAATTCTGTTTGATAAAATGTGAGGCGTTATGTGTAGCGTCTCTATAAATATACCGCAGCGCTAAAAATTAGCGATGCTATGTAATAGTTTCCATTCATTTGTGTTGGAATTTGTACGGGTGTGGTGTCTACGTTTCAGTCCCCGTGAGGGGTAATGGTTAGTGGAAACAGCTCGTTGCTGAAACTGTTACAGAGCAAGCTTCCTAGGAAGCGATTTGACAAACCTCAAAAACAGGTTGATTTCAGATGCTGTTATTGCAACTATTTCTTAACTTCCTAATTATTAAAATGCTGTAAGCTATTAACTTGTCAAGGTTCTGGCGATTTTGGCAAACTCCCCAGGGTTTTTGACCCCGCTTCGGTTTGCCAAACATCAAGTTGATACAACCATCATACGCCGATTACTGAGGTTTGTCTATAATTTTTTCAGCTGATGCGGTTTGTTCGTTTTGCTTGAGAGCTTTGCGAGCTAATTTTACATAAGTTTTAACTGTTAAAATCGGCATTTCTAAATCCGAGGCGATCGCCTGCAAAGAATCGCCCATTTCTCTACGAGCCAATACAGTTGCCCAGGTTGAGGCAATTCTATCAGTGCGCGAGCCTCCCTTGCGTTTGCGCTGTGCAGTAAATATCTCTGTCAGTTCCTCAATGCGCTCTGCCAACATATTAGCCAGCAATTGAGTAGATGTATTTGACCTTTGTTCCACCCAATCCAACCGAGTTTGTCCCAAACCAAAAGTAGTTTTATGACCTGTACCGCAGTACGGCGCAAGTCTGACTAAAGCATAAAATAGCTGGGTAAATTCTGTGTTGGCTAAAGCTGACCGACTCAAACCCAAGGAAATTGCCCCAGTAAAACCTGTGACTGACCCGCGTTTTCCTGCTGCCACTTTCATCGATTCCAAACGATGCTGGTGAATAATTACCCCCGCGTCTATCCATTCAAGAAATGTTTCTTGTTCTACTGGCATCTGGGAAAAATCGTTCCACCTCCGTAGGTAACTGTGGAAGAGATTTTCTGGTACTGGCAGAGGGAAGTGATTTCCTTTGCGACGAAAACTTGTTGGTGAAATAAAACTGAGATTTACTTGTGATTCTTGTTGTAGCGAGTGCAGTAACTGTGCATAAGTAGTTGGAGCCTGAGCGATATTCACCTGTTTTATCTGTAGAATTGTGCCACTCAAGTCCATAGTTTTTGGTAAGTTGGTTAACCACTGCTTGAGGAACAATGCCACTGTTTGAGACAGCGCATTGATATGCCAATGGTAAATTTGGTTGGCTACTAATTGCAGTTGTTTGCCACTAGGTAGCAGTTGCCCTTCTAGTGCTGAAATGGTAAAGGCTTTTTCTGACTCTCCATCGTGGAGATATGCAGAAAGGTCTGGGTCGATTTGCTGCACTTGCTTTAGAAACCACGCATGAAGTCCAATGCTGTATTGCGAGTAGAGAGAAGCCATTGCTGTTGCCTCCAAGTCAAACACCAAGCCGACTAATTCAGTCTCATCTGCCCATGTCGGCACTGAAGAAGTGGGCGTTAATTTGACTTGAGGCTTGCGCTTGGGGGCTGTGGCTGCTCTGGGCATCGCTTGATTTGGGTTGAAGAATGTCCTATATTTTAGGCGATTTCTATCTCCTTGCGGGGGACTGGTCGAGTGAGCGATCGCAATAAAGTTTACTGGGTAGGGCAGGGATATTGCTATCCCTTTCCCCCCGACAAACCGGACAAGCAAGTTCACCCTGCATCCGGCTTTAGCAAATCCTAGAGCTACCAAGGACTCAATTCATTCTCAATTTCAGAAAGGTGATTCTGTGCATGAGAATGTATTTGTTGATGACAGTAATAATGCACTAGTTCTAAATTAGCGTAACTTTCGTTACCCCCATCACAAAAAGGTATTTTATGGTGTTTTTGTATGGGTTCATCATTGAATAATGATTCTCC
>NZ_JAECZA010000296.1 GCF_016056275.1 Dendronalium phyllosphericum CENA369
GGGAAATCTCATTACAAGTCCACGCCTTCAGATACAGCATTTACGGCTGTTATGAGGTACAGTAGCAGCAACTAGCAAACCAGTTTCTTAAATGTTTAGGATTTATTAAGTCAAGTGCAACTGAAATTAGTTTATCAACCATTTCTGTTGTAGTTGGAGCAAAACGGCGTAAAAAAGATTTAAGTTGTGACCACCATAATTCAATTGGATTAAAATCGGGAGAGTATGAGGATAAACAAATAACTTTCGCATCTACAGCTTCAATCATTGGCACAATTGAATCTAGTTTATGTGCGGATAAATTATCCATTACTACCACTGCTCCTGACCAGAAATTTGGCACTAAAAACTTTTCAATAAATAATTCAAATGCGATGCCATCCATTGAACCATTCATTGTCATTAGTGCAACCACTTTGTTAATGCTAATTGCTCCAATTACTGTAACTTTTGAGCCTCTATAGAAGCGGGTAAGAGAGTAAGCTCTTGTTCCCATTTGTGAACGGGCATGAGTCCTCATTAACCCAAGTAGAATACCAGTTTCGTCCAAAAATACTAAATTTTCTGGCTCTATATGTTTGACCTTTCCCCAATAATCTAATCTTAAATTTAGGACTCAATAGTTCCAGCTTGGGTACTCCGCTTTGTTTTTTTTTACGATTTAATCCTAATTTCTGTAACGCCCGACACATTGCACTTCGACCCACCCAATTGCCAGTCTTGTCTGCAAAGAATTCACATAACTCTATCAATGTTGCATCTGGATGTGCTTCAACTAATTCCCTTAACTCTACTTCAGCATTTGTTAAATGACTAAATTGTGGTTTCCCTCGCGGCTTGGGTTGTAAATTTCCTTCAAGTTTTTGTTGCTTTACAAGCTTTTGCACTAAACTTTTTGAGACGGAAAATATGTTAGCTACTTTCCTGATTGAGATGTTTTTTTGAAGATGTGCTGCAACTATTTTTTCTCGAAGCTCGACAGAGTATGACTTCATTTAAAGGGATTTATACTTTAATTTAGTGTACCTCATAACAGACGCAAGTGCTGTAACCCTCTTCTGTCACTCTCCGTGAGAGCGATTGCTAGAAGTCTCACGAGGCAATCAATACAACCTATACTATTAGAAAAAAATTGCTCTTGAACT
>NZ_JAECZA010000297.1 GCF_016056275.1 Dendronalium phyllosphericum CENA369
ATCTGTACCGCTCATGGTAAGGGTAGAGAGCATGATTTTCGTATATTTAAAAATAGTAAAGTTAGGTTGAGAAAAGACATAAAATGCTTGGGAGATAAAGGTTATCAAGGTATTCAAAAACTACATAGCAATAGTCAGATTCCTAAGAAAAAACCTAGAGGAGGTAAGTTAACTTGTGAGGATAAAAAGAGTAATCAAAAATTAGCCAAAATCAGAGTTTTAGGTGAGCATGTAAATCGGAAGCTGAAGATATTTAAAATTTTGTCCCTCACTTATAGAAATCGTCGAAAAAGATTTAGTTTGAGGTTTAATCTGATTGCTGCTCTCTACAATTACGAGCTTCATCTTTCCCAAACCGAATTTGCTTAAGCGACTTTTGCAAGAGGTCTAATGCTTGCAAGTATACCCCTGTTGGTGGTGAAATCATTTTAAGTGCGTATCACAACTCTTCTGAAGTATCTCCAGCAACTATAATTTCTGTCCGTAACTCATCAGAAATTCCAACAGCAGCCTTACCGCGAATTTTTGAAAAATTCTATCGCGGGTCGAATAGCAACTTCTTGAATCAAGATGGTACAGGCTTAGGGATAGCCATAGTAGAGAAGTTAGTCGAGCAATTGCAAGGAAGCATTCAAGTTGAAAGTGGTAACGAATGGACGACGTTCACTCTCACCTTAAATAATTTAAGAAACTATCATCAATAAATTATCTCACTGAAAGTTGTTTATAGTTAACAGTTAACATTAAATTTAATTTTTAACTAAACACAGCAATTTAGTCCTGATAACAAACTTCCTCAGTTGACAAGTAACCCAATTTTTAAAGGCTCTACCATATTAAAGACTAGTTTGACACATCCTCTAGGAAGATGACCTAAAGTAAGAGTAGCTCTAAATTAATTCTGGTGTGTCGAATAACTGCTTTCTATAGAGGTTTAGCTGGTGCTAAACCTTTTTTATGAGTAATAAAAGAATCAAATATTAACTAACATATATTGTTACATCCCCCTATTGGATGATGAATCACTCAAACTCAATAGCTAAATTGTTTTGATAGATTCTACTTCTACTTAGGCTTGGTGGCGAACCAAGCCTTTTTTGTGAAATATCAGTTAATGTACTAATTACTTGAAACATAAAAACCATAGGTTGCAAAACAACATTCAATTTGAATAGTTAGCTGCCATTTTAGCAGTATAACTATAAACAAAATAGTTTGTGAACTATTTGTAAATATAGAACATAATATCGGCATAACAATAATAAATTATCCTGTTTACAACCTATATATTGATAAACAATGATACAAGCTCGACAATTAAATAATAGATAAAAGTCTAGTTTGATACAATATTTTTCACTAATAATATTGAATTTTTATAAGTTAACCTAAGAGCTAGCTTGAGCAAGAAAATGATTTAGATACATAGATAACACTTATCATTTTTCAATATATTTAATTACAATCTTTAGATAGATGAACTTATATAATACTATATCTAAAGTAACAAGATATGGTAAACTCTTGGTATTTCTAGGCTTGGTTTTTTTGCCAAGCCTTTTTCATATAAAAATAACAAATTATATAAGTTATTATAATCAAATATTATAAATAAAAATCTATTCCTACATTAATAAAGTTTAGGTCAATAAATAACTTCATACATGAAATATTAGCTGATTGCTAAGTTTATTTTATATATCAATAATGTAGAAAATTTGCTACAATCACCATACATAGTATTTGTATCTTATCCACCTATAGGTAGGGGAAATAAATTATTTGTGGAGTTAAGATTCGATTTGTTAATGCCTGAAAAACGTGTATATACCCTGGCAAAAACCAGGGTTTTCTTTTTTAGATAAATCAAAGCTTATGAAACATATAAAATAAATCAAGACGAGAAAAGCCATGATAATAGTTGTCTAGAATTAGACTAATTTTCGACCTTATTTGCAATCGATAATTTTTATTTGATTTGGAAAAAACGAAGTATATCTTTATGCTGTCTTGCTTATTTTCTGTTAAAAGTTACTCCTTCTCTACCTCTACGATTTCGTTCATAAATCCCAGCAAATTACTATGTAAGAATGATTTTGCTAACTTGGAAAAGATTAAAATAAATGAAATGTTAAACTTTTTATACTTATTGAAATTGTTTTATAGATATCATATTTGATAGTATTTATATACACCTGCTAGACAGATAAACTCATACAGAATTAGATATAAATTAACAAGATATAGTAAACACCTGGTATATATAAGCCTTGGCTATTGCTCAAGCCTTATATATTTTTATACTTATATTTTAGTCAATAGTCACTTTCTGAAATAAACAATGATTTACCAGTTTTTAATAGATTTGGACACATACTAAAGGAAGATGAACTGTCAAAAAAGGCAGTTTAGATTAATGTAGTACGTTGTTAAGCACAGCAATTATCTAGGTTTGGTTCATGACCAAACCTTTTTTTATATGTCAAAAAGATTTTAATATCAGTTGTCAGACTGTTTGCACAGATCCTATGGGAGGATGAACTAAAGTAAGAGTACGTCTACATTAACCTTGGTGTAGTAAATGCTTGGTATATTACAGAGGCTTGGAGCAACCAAGCCTTTTTCCATATCTAATGTTATGGCAGAAAATTAGACTCCAGCTTTTTACGTCTGGGCAATGTCCAATAAATACCAGAAGATAACACTGCATTAGCAAACAGCAGCAATTAGAACAACTGGTAATATATCACTCCAATCAAAAGTCATTTTTATTACCTTAATATTTAGAATTTACCTGCATTATTTAGCATTTACGTGTCTATAATGACTCTTGATTTTATTATTGGCAAGTCTTTATATATAATCTTGCCAAAAAAATAGTTAACCCAATTAACTAAGTAATAATGCTAAAATAATGTTACTAATAGTTTAAGTATTTGATTAGTAATAGAAAAATCAACCTTGAGAAAAATTTTTAGGGCAGTAACACGCCTTAGCCGTCATTCCTGATAAGTAATTTTTATGATGGCTATCTATTATTCTTTGTCAAGTACTATTGACTGTTTGTAACAGAATTGTTATTTTTAGTTACATAACTTAATAAATAAAGAAAAATAAGCCATGTATACCACTGTTAATGAAGACGGCGTTCTTAACAACTACGCCACTGAACCCCAGATGTACTACGCTGAGTACCCTGCTATTTGGCAACAACGTAAATATGTAATACAAGGTGTTTTCGCTAGTTTAATTGTCACAACATTAGTTTTGGTTGGTATTAGCATTAGCTAACATTTTTTGACTTTGGTATTGCTATCTCATTGTCATTCGTACTTCTCTCTCACCTCGGTTAGTTTCGCCGAGGTTTTTTGTTGCCATAGTGGAGAATGAAGCAAGGAAAGCGATCGCATAGATCTGTGACTTGAAACACAAGGCGCGATCTTACCCCTCTTCTGTCACTTTCCGGATAGAATGAATAGAATAAAGGAAAAATAGAACTCTACAAGGTAAGTAGAGCAATGGATGTAGAATTACAAATCCTGAAACATCTGCCAAGGGATGCCCAGCCAACAGTTGCGCTCGTAGATGCATATTGTGCAGAGTACAAAGACCTGTTTAAAGAAGTAAGAAATTATGAATGCTTCAAATATTTACATTTAGGGATAATTTCACCAATAAAAAGAAAATCATTACCAGAAATAGCGAAAGTAGTAAGTATAAACTCGGCACAGTCATTACATCATTTTATAGCCTATTCAGATTGGTCAGTAGAGAAATTAAAGAGCCGAAGATTAAAAA
>NZ_JAECZA010000298.1 GCF_016056275.1 Dendronalium phyllosphericum CENA369
GATTAAAATCAGGAGAGTATGGAGATAAACATAAGACTTTCGCACCTACAGATTCAATCATTGGTTCAATTGATGCTAGTTTATGTGCAGGTAAGTTGTCCATAACTACCACTGCTCCTGACCATAATTGAGGCAATAAAAACTTCTCAATAAATACTTCAAATGCCTGACTATCCATTGAGTTATTTATCGTCATTAATGCCACCACTTTTTTAATACTTATTGCTCCAATTACCGTAACTTTTGTACCACGATAAAATGGTTTCATTTCGTATACTCTTGTTCCCTTCTCTGAACGTGCATGAGTTCTTGTCAAACCCAGTATTACCCCTGTTTCATCTAAAAATACCAAGTTTTCTGGATCTATATCCTTTACTTTTTCCCAATATTCTACCCGGAGTTTTTGGACTCTTGGAGTTGCTGCCTGGCTACTGTGCAATGTTTTTTTTTGCGATTTAATCCTAATTTTTGTAAGCAACGGCACATTGCCGTTCGGCTCACCCAATTACCTGTTTTTAATGCCAATAATTCACATAATTCCGCTATTGTTGCATCCTGATTCTCTGACACCAATTCTCTTAACTCTAATTCCGCATTTGTCAGATGACTAAATCGGGGCTTACCCGGTTTTAATGGTTGTAAATTACCATGACTTTTTTGTTGCTTTACCAGCTTTTGTACTAGACTTTTACTGACTGCCACTTGCCGAATTGATATTTTTTCCTCAATATGTGCTGCAACTATTTTTTCTCGGATATCCACTGAATATGCTTTCATGACAGTATTATCTTTTTATTTTATTAGTACTAATTGTACCTCATAACATCGGAAACGGCTGTATAAGGGCGAAGTAACATCCTTGGCAAAGAGATTGCAAGAAAATATTATATTGAGGCGTTTAGTGTTGTCTGAAGATTACTTTTGGACATCACCTTTAGCATTTTGGGAAATACCCAACTCGCTGAAAAATGAATTAGCTGAGGCGAATTTGATTTTAGTCAAAAGAGATGCAAATTATCGAAGATTATTATGCGATCGCTACTGGCATTCTACCACCAATATTGCAGATATAGTTTGCTACTTACCTGCACCAATGGTAGCCTTAGTTGTCAAGAACAGGGTGTAGGGAGTAGGGTGTTGGTGTAGTGAAGACTGCATTGGTCGGGGCTTGAATCCCCGTGCAATTGCCTTAAAAGCTTAGGATTGTACCCAAGGGTGGTTGGGGCTATCTCTTCCCCCACACCCCACACCCCAC
>NZ_JAECZA010000299.1 GCF_016056275.1 Dendronalium phyllosphericum CENA369
ATTGAAGCCATGTTCAAAGATTGTAAAACTGGCGGTTACAATTTGGAAAGTTCTCAAGCTAATCCTGATAGACTTGTACGAATAATATTTTTAATTGCTTTAGCTATGACCAGTGCTTGGTTACATGGACAAAGGACTAAATTTCAAAAACTTGATTCCTATATTTGTCGTAGTCAAGAAAAAAATAGAAATGAGAAACGTCATAGTAATTTCTGGATAGGTTTATATGGTCAAAATTGGATAGTCGCTTGGCATGAGTGTCAAGCATGGGTCGAGGAACTGGTCGGTTTCAGTCGCAATAAGCAAGCATATTATCAGCGAGGTTTAAGGGCTATGAAGCTTATACAGCAAGCTCTTTAACTCGCTTGTCGCCCCTTGAACTGATTTATTTTAAAAACTATATTTACTTATAGTTATTCTTTATCGGTGAGATAGTTTTAAGCTAATGCACGTTAAAAAAGCATAACTACTCATGGTGGTCGTTGACTGTCAACAGTCTAATCGAGCAAAGCAAGGAAAGCTCCGCTTCCGGTCAATGTGCAATTTTTATGTGGAACAGCTTACAAATGATTTGGACTATCTCTAGTAAAGATAAATTATGGAGCGATAGAGAGGTAATTTTTTAGTAAATTAAATCCATGTTTTATGTTTTTTGTCAAGTTATTCGCTAAAAGGGCTAACACAAATAAAAACAGTTGACTGTTAATTTTCAGCAACTAACAATTACAATGGGGTATTTTTTTATTTGAAAGTCCCTTACTATTTTTGATTGCAACTCGGTATGGCATCGCGTTAATGAAAAACCGCTATCACCTACTGCTAATACTGCTATGGTTAGCTATTGGCACTGGTCTACGCTTTGTGCGTCTGGAATCTCTACCACCTTGGACTGATGAGTGTGCAACGATAGTTTTTAGTTTGGGCAATAGTTTTCGCTCAGTACCACTGAATCAACTCATTAGTTCAGATGTGCTGCTACAGCCATTGCAAGCTATCTCCACAGTTGGAATTAACGCAGTTATCGAGCATCTGTTAGATGAAAGTACGCATCCTCCAGTTTATTTTGTGCTATCCCATTTCTGGATGAAATTGTTTTCGCCTCCGGGGGAAGTCACCTCCATCTGGGTGGCGCGATCGCTAAGTGCTTTTTTTGGGGTAGTGTCAATTCCTGCGATGTTTGGCTTCGGCTATTTAACCTTTCGCTCCAAATTAGTAGGTCAAATGGCAGCAGCAATGATGGCTGTTTCGCCTTTCGCTGTTTTCCTGGCTAGAGAAGCGCGTCATTACACTCTGGTGATTTTGTTAATAATTGCTTCTCTATGTTGTTTTGTTAAAGCTATTCAGACTATCCATCGTCAGCAATCTCTACCTATCTGGGTGGTATTAGCTTGGGTAACGATTAATAGTTTGGGGATAGCAACTCATTATTTTTTCGCCCTGACTTTGTGTGCACAAGGCTTTGTATTACTGTGGCAAATTTGGGTGCAAGCAAACCAAACTACATTTGTCTATGTGCGAAATAATTGGTGGCGTATCTGGATAGTTGTCGTGGGTACTTTGATTGGATGTCTCGTTTGGATACCTGTCTTAAAAAGTATTCCTGGAAATGAACTCACAACTTGGGTTGCAAGTAGCAATCCTCATATTAGATGGTTAGAACCCATAGGGCGACTATTACTTTGGACTATGAGTATGCTGTTGCTGTTGCCTTCAGCAATTACAAACTTACCTCTAGCCATTGTAATTGTTTCTGGCGTGGTAACTTTGCTATTTCTGCTTTGGAGCCTGCCTCATCTCCTTTTTGGGCTAAAAATCCAGCAGCAACACCCTGATACTAATTTAGCGATTCAAATTTTCAGTGGGTATCTTGTAGGGGCGATCGCATTATGCCTTGGTTTCACCTATGGTCTAAAAATGGATTTAACCTTAGCTGCTCGTTTCCAATTTGTCTGCGTACCGCCAATAATTTTGCTCTTGGGTGCTGCATTAGCAGGTCGTTGGAATCAAGTAAAAAATTTCAACCAACACAAACAAAAATTCTCGCTATTTGTAAATGGGAAAGTTGCGGTGAGTATCATTTTGTTGATGGCGGTGCTTGGCGGAGTGACAGTAGTCTGGAATCTGGGCTATCTGCAAAACCAACGCCCCGATCTTCTCGCTTCTCTCATCCAACGAGTTTCTCCACACAAAGTGCTGATTGCTACTACTCACCTGCACCACGGTCAAACTGGCAGAATGATGGGGTTAGCTTGGGAATTGCAAAATAGACCTGCCCAAGATTTGCAGTTTTTCTTAGCTCGTCAAGACTCAAAGACCAAAGACTATACCCAAGCCATACAAGTGTTTTCACAGCAACTCACTCAAATACCACGACCTCTAGACCTCTGGTTAGTCGAATTTCGTACTCAAATTGATTTGCAATCCCAGCAATGTTTTCCTGATACGCAATACGGTAAATCTGCTGGTGAATATAGTTACAAACTGTATCATTGTGCTGCTCAAAAAAGCGATACATCTCAAAGCAATATTTCAAGTTAACAAAGGCTAGATTTGCCTAAGATATAGTCTAGAAATCTAATTAGATAACTTAGGGCACACTCTATGACTATATCCATTGCTCATTTAGGGCCTCCTGGTACTTATACAGAACAAGCAGCTGTTTTTTATGTTAACTGGCTAGCTAAAAATATGGGAATTGAAGCTATCTTATGCCCATATCCCAGTATTGCCCAGTCACTCCAAGCCGTTGCTGTTGGAGACACTCAGTTGGCCGTTGTGCCTGTAGAAAATTCTCTTGAAGGTAGTGTCACCATGACAATGGATACCCTGTGGCAGTTGGATGAGTTGCAAATCCAGTTTGCTTTGGTCATGCCTATTGTTCATACATTAATTTCCTGTGCAACTAGTTTAGATAGCATTAAAACCGTTTATTCGCATCCGCAAGCTCTGGCTCAATGTCAGGGGTGGTTGCAGCAGTTTTTACCAAATGTGCAGGTGATTCCGAACAATTCTACAACTGAAGCACTACAAAAATTAGAACAAGACTGGACAATCGCTGCGATCGCATCTACTAGAGCAGCCCAACTCTATAACTTACCGATATTAGCTAGTGGCATTAACGACTATCCAGAAAACTGTACTCGCTTTTGGGTGGTAAGTCAGCCAAAAACAAAGGCTGTTGAAGATATATCATCAACAGGCGCTAGCCATACTTCGCTAGCTTTCAGCGTACCTGCCAATGTCCCAGGAGCGCTGCTCAAACCCTTGCAAGTATTTGCTCAATTAGGAATTAATCTTAGCCGGATCGAATCTCGCCCTACAAAGCGATCGCTTGGAGAATACTTGTTTTTCATAGATGTAGAATCAAACGCGACTTCAGCAGAAATGCTATCTGCTTTAGCAGATTTAAAAAAGTATATTGAAGTTTTAAAAATCTTTGGCAGCTACAACATTTTGCCAATTACTGCTCTTGAGTTATGAAGCCATAGTTACTAAATATTAGGACAGTGTTGATTGCTCAAAAGCTTGTAGACGCAAAGCAGATTCTTGCAGGCTAGTAACTAGATTTTTACTCAGCACTTTACCATAAGTCCAAAGTCAATAGTCCACAATCCAAGATTTTTGGACTATTGACTATTTACTCATAACTTTTGATTAAAAGTATCTTTAAGAACAGAACGAGCTGCCAAATGATTGCGAGTAGAAGTCAAAATTTCTGCTTCTCGTTCTAGGCGAGCTACAGTATCTTGCATTTCTAGTAATGACTGCTGCTCTGCGGCTACACCATAAAGGTTGCTTGCCACCCAATAAGATAGTTCTGTGGGCAGATCGGGCAATTCCTCTGGTAGTTCAATGTTTTGTTCGGTTAACTTAGCAGAGAGGCGCACAACATCTCGTAGCAATTGTTCTACTTCGGTTGCTAAAGGGCGCAAATCTTTTGTAGGTGGATGATCTTCCAACCATTCCACCAAGCCAACGCGGTAGGGCTTTTCACGAACATACTCTAAAACACGAAACCTCTGCTGTCCCAAAGTCAACATTTTCATGCGGTCATCTGGCAGCCGTTGATGATGAATGATTTCTGCACAACATCCAACGTTCGCAATTGTACCTTTGACTGGATCGACCATCAACACTCCAAATCGGCGATCGCTTTCCAAAATCGTGTTCATCATGATTCGGTAGCGAAATTCAAAGATGTGTAGGGGTAATGGTCTGGTGGGGAACAGAACTACTTCAGGTAACGGGAACAGAGGTAGTTCGCGGACTGCAATTTTAGAAGAAAATGTCATTGTTACCTTAGTATAAATTTAATCTTTAAAATTTATTCTTCTCTGCTTTTCCCGTACTTTGTTTACATTCTATCATTTTGTTTCCCAGGCAATAAAAAGCCCTGAAAGAAATTTATTCAGGGCAAGGTAAATATCTATACTAAAAATGCCAGTTGTCAGTTGTCAGTTGTTTTTTGCTATTAGCCACTGACTACTGACTACTAACAATTTAAAGTTTGACTTCAATATCCACACCAGATGGTAGATCCAGTTTCATCAGAGCATCAATAGTTTTAGACGAAGGCTGATAAATGTCAATAATCCGGCGATGGGTACGGGTTTCAAAATGTTCTCGTGAATCTTTATCTACGTGAGGCGATCGCAGCACGCAGTAGATTTTACGTTTTGTTGGTAAAGGAATCGGGCCTATGGCTGTAGCGTTAGTCCGGTTAGCTGTGTCTACAATCTTCTCGCAAGATGTATCGAGTAGACGACGGTCAAAAGCTTGTAAACGAATTCTAATCTTCTGCTGCTGTAGAGTTGCCATCTTTAATTTTCCAGGTTCTGAGTTTTGAAGGGAGTGGGAGTTAGAAGGAATAAAATTGCTCTGCTAGTTCCTACTCACTTGAATTTAAGGAAGAGAAAAAAGCAGAGAGGCTTTTTACTTTACCATCTCTGCTCCTTTGTGATTAAGGCAAAAAGGTGCTATTTGAGGATTTTGGAGACGACTCCAGCACCAATGGTGCGACCACCTTCACGAATAGCGAAACGCATTCCTTGCTCAATTGCGATCGGGTTGATCAGTTCTACAGTCATTTTGATGCGATCGCCTGGCATCACCATTTCTGCTTCGCCACCTTCATCAGTGGTGAAAGCTCTGATTGTACCAGTTACATCAGTTGTTCGCACGTAGAACTGGGGACGGTATCCAGCAAAAAATGGAGTTTTCCGACCACCTTCTTTTTCTGTGAGAACGTAAACTTCACCTTCAAATTGAGTGTGAGGCTTAATTGAACCTGGTTTAGCTAGCACCATACCCCGTTCAATATCAGTCTTCTGGATACCCCGAAGTAATACCCCGGCGTTATCCCCAGCCATACCCTCATCAAGACTCTTCTTGAACATCTCGATACCAGTAACAGTCGTGCTGCGATTGTCTCTAATACCAACGAGTTCAACGTTATCGCCGACTTTGACTTTACCGCGCTCAATCCGACCGGTGGCAACTGTACCACGACCTGTGATGGAGAAAACGTCTTCAACAGCCATGAGGAAGGGCTTATCTATATCGCGTTCGGGGTCGGGAATGTAGGAATCCACAGCATCCATGAGTGAGTAGATTTTGTCTACCCATGGATTCTCTCCGCGTTGGGTCTTAGGATTCTTGGTCATTGCTTCGAGAGCTTGCAAGCCCGAACCTCTGACGATGGGAATATCGTCCCCATCAAATTCATATTCAGTTAACAGTTCTCGCAGTTCTAGTTCTACTAGTTCCAGCAGTTCGTCGTCTTCCATCATGTCTTCTTTATTTAAGAAGACTACTAGTTTAGGAACGCCCACCTGTTTTGCTAGCAGAATGTGTTCGCGGGTTTGGGGCATAGGACCATCGGTAGCAGCAACTACGAGGATAGCTCCATCCATTTGGGCAGCACCGGTGATCATGTTCTTCACATAGTCAGCGTGTCCGGGGCAGTCTACGTGAGCATAGTGCCGATTAGCAGTTTCATACTCAACGTGAGCGGTGTTAATGGTAATACCCCGCGCCTTTTCTTCTGGGGCGTTGTCGATTTGATCGTAACCCTTAGCCACAGCTTGACCTAGAGCCGCTAAGGTCATGGTGATAGCTGCTGTTAAAGTTGTTTTACCGTGGTCAACGTGGCCAATCGTACCAATGTTAACGTGGGGTTTAGTTCTTTCAAACTTTGCGCGTGCCATGAATGCTCGTTTCCTTTTTTAATTAAGCGTTCCCTTTGCTTTTTGCAATGATTGCCTCAGCCACGTTGCGAGGCACTTCTTCGTAGTGGCTAAACTCCATTGAGAAGATGCCCCGACCTTGGGTCTTCGACCGGATATCGGTGGCATAGCCAAACATTTCTGCCAGTGGGACTTTAGCTGTCACTTTAGCAATGCTCTGTTCAGATCCCATACCCTCAATTTGTCCGCGACGGGAATTGAGATCGCCCATAACATCCCCTAGGAAGTTTTCGGGAACCTCAACCTCAACTTTCATCATCGGTTCTAAGAGTACGGGCGAGGCTTTCATAACAGCCTCTTTCATCGCCATAGAGCCGGCGATTTTGAAAGCCATTTCCGAAGAGTCTACATCGTGGTAAGAGCCATCGACCAATGTCGCTTTGACATCAATTAGCGGATATCCGGCTAAAACACCAGATTCGCAGCTTTCTTTCATTCCCTGTTCTGCGGGATTTATGTACTCTTTAGGTACAACACCACCAACAATTTTGGAGACGAATTCAAAACCAGTACCAGGTTCTCCTGGTTCCAAATCGATCACAACATGACCGTATTGGCCTTTACCACCACTTTGGCGGATAAACTTACCTTCAATTCTGGTAACGTGTTTGCGAATCGTTTCGCGGTAAGCTACTTGCGGTGCACCGACATTCGCTTCTACTTTAAATTCGCGTAACATCCGGTCTACCAGAATTTCTAGATGTAGCTCTCCCATGCCAGCAATGACTGTTTGGTTAGTTTCGGGATCGACGCTAACGCGGAAGGTTGGGTCTTCTTCTGAGAGGGATTGCAGAGCTTTGGATAGCTTATCCATGTCGTTCTTGGTTTTGGGTTCAACCGCCACCGAGATTACAGGCTCAGGGATGAATAGAGACTCCAGAATCACTGGCGAACCTTCATCACAAAGGGTGTCACCTGTTAAGGTGTCTTTTAATCCTAAAGCGGCTCCCAAATCACCTGCTCGCAGTTCTTCCACATCGAGGCGTTCGTCTGCTTTTAAAACTACCAAACGGGAAATCCGTTCTTTCTTATTCTTAGTAGCGTTGAGAACGTAGCTACCTTTTTTCAGAATGCCAGAATAAACGCGAACGAATGTCAAGCGACCGTAGGGATCGGCCATAATTTTGAATGCCAAAGCTGATAGAGGTTCGGTGTCATCAGCCCGACGCTCAACAGTTTCGCCATTTGGTAGCGCACCTTGAATTGGTGGTACTTCGGTTGGTGCTGGCAGGTAGTCTACAACTGCATCCAGCATCAACTGCACGCCTTTGTTTTTGAATGCTGAACCGCAAAGTACTGGCACAATAGTGCCTGCAATAGTGCCTTTACGTAGGGCAGTAACTATTTCATCTTCTGTAAGTTCTTCGCCCTCGAAGTACTTATTCATTAGATTGTCATCTGTTTCTGCCACAGCTTCTATAAGTTTGCTGCGGTATTCTTCAGCTTGCTCTTGCAATTCTGCTGGAATATCTGTTTCTTGAATATCGGTTCCTTGGTCGTTGGCGTATAGGTATGCACGCTTCCGTACTAAGTCAACGATACCTTTGAAGTCATTTTCACTACCAATTGGCAATTGAATAGCAATGGCGTTGGCACGCAGGCGATCGCGCATTTGCTCGTGAACTCGATAAAAGTTCGCTCCTGTGCGATCCATTTTGTTGATAAAGGCGATCCGCGGCACTTTGTAGCGGTCTGCTTGCCGCCACACAGTTTCTGACTGCGGTTGCACGCCACCCACAGAACAAAATACTGCGATTACACCATCCAACACGCGCATCGAACGTTCGACTTCAATGGTAAAGTCAACGTGACCTGGAGTATCGATAATGTTAATTTGATGATCTTTCCAACTGGTAGTAATAGCAGCAGCAGTAATGGTAATTCCCCGCTCCCGCTCCTGATCCATCCAGTCTGTTACGGCAGTTCCTTCGTGAACCTCACCAATTTTATGAATTATCCCAGAGTAAAATAATATTCTCTCTGTTGTTGTTGTCTTGCCCGCATCTATATGCGCCGCAATACCGATATTGCGTACTTTCTCTAGCGGGATCGTACGTGCCACAATAGCCTCCTATAGTTTTTGCCTCATGATATCTTGTATATTACTCTTTGTTAAGATTCTATACTCTACGGAAAACCGTCTTTAATTTTTGTAATTTCACGATATATCGCTTGGAAAGTTACGATATATCGCTTCTTTACTTAGTAACGATAGTGTGCGAAGGCTTTGTTAGCTTCCGCCATCCGATGTGTTTCTTCTCGCTTGCGAATTGCGTTCCCGGTTTCGTTGGCTGCATCAAGTAACTCGTTAGCTAATTTGCTTGCCATCGTTCTACCGGGTCTAGACCTGGAAAATTGTACCAGCCAACGTAATGCAAGAGTAGTACCCCGTTCCGAACGCACTTCCATCGGTACTTGATAAGTTGCTCCACCAACTCGGCGAGCTTTCACTTCTACTAAAGGCGTTGCATTTCGCACTGCTCTTTCAAAAGTTTCTATAGCAGGATTACCTGTGCGTTCTTCAATGCTTTTCAAGGCATCATAGACAATACGTGCTGACAGGGATTTCTTCCCATGACGCATAATCCGCCTGATGATCATACTCACAAGACGACTGTTATATACTGAGTCAGGCGGGACTGGGCGCCTTTGAATAACACCACGACGAGACATACTTCAACCTTTAATTCGGATTTGGCAACGAAATTATATGCTATCAGACACTGGATTCTAAGCGGCAACAGCCTCCGCTTAGAGTTAACTTAATTTTTTCTACGGTTGCAGCGAGGCTAACCTACTAACTTGCTGCCCACAATTTAGACATACAAGGCAACAACATTAAAAACCTTAATATCTGGATTGAAATGCTGCCGTTACTTCTAGGATGCTACTTGAAATTACCTAGACTTGCTCGCCCTCTCAAGGGTGTAGCTTAATTTCTTGAAAAAGCCAGCACAGCTTGTTTTTCTGTTCTTCGGCACTTCTGGAGGAGACGGTTAATCGCATCAAACACGATTAATCGCCTCTGCTCTATTTTTTAGCCGCTTCTTTCGGGCGCTTAGTTCCATATTTGGAACGACCTTGTTTGCGATCTTTAACTCCCGCTGTATCCAAGGTGCCACGGATAATGTGATATCTTACGCCTGGCAAATCCTTAACCCGACCGCCACGGATCATCACCACAGAATGCTCTTGCAAGTTGTGACCAATTCCTGGGATGTAAGCTGTAACTTCAAATCCAGAAGTAAGTCTTACCCTTGCTACTTTGCGGAGAGCTGAGTTAGGCTTTTTAGGTGTAGTTGTGTATACTCTTGTACAAACACCCCGACGTTGTGGGCATTGCTTCAGAGCTGGGGACTTGGTTTTCTGACGCGCTTTTTCGCGTTCATTACGTATGAGTTGCTGTATTGTTGGCATGAGTCACAGCGCGTGAAGCTGCTTAGAGGTCTAAGTTTTAACAAATCCTGATTATAGCTTTTTTCATGGTTTTATGTCAATTGTCAGTTGTCAGGAGTTTTTTATCAGTGGTAAAAAACTCCTGACTATTGACTAAATAGAGAAGGAATTACCACAACCACAGGTAGCGATCGCCTGGGGGTTATGGAAGCGAAAACCTCCGCCCATCAAATCTTCTGAATAATCTAACGCCAAACCGTGAATGTGATTTAAGCTTTCGGCATCTACGACTACTTGAATGCCGTTCAACTCAAGCAAGCGATCGCCAACCTCTACCGCTTCATCAAAAGACATATCATAAAACCAACCCGAACAACCACCGGGTTTAACTGCTAATCTAAACAAGGCATGTGGCTGCTTTAACTTTAATCGCCCTATTTCAATTGCGGCTGCTGGACTCAAATGAATCATGGAATTCGTTTTGGCAATAGAAAACCCATCTTAAATATTACAGATAGGTTGGCTACTAAAGTTATACCAAATTTGAGATTTTGATGAGGGGAATGAGGGGGATGAGGGGGACAAGCAGACGCAAAGACGCAAAGAAAGAAGGTGTGAGGGAGAATAATTACTGATTCCTGACTTCCACTCTTCCACTTCTGCCTACTGCCTTTTGCCTTCGTTTCCTGCCTTTGTTCATCACACTAAAATATCCCCACCAAAAGTAGGCAGGGATGTTCAGCGCGCAGTTATTACCTTAAACGGCTTGTACTATAAAATATTTAATTTTTGACTTTCAGCTTCACAGTCTTAATTATTCCAGATTAGTTTTGTTTGAGTGTTAATTCGCAGTACGTGCATAGTCATCTTGGTAGCGAATAATATCATCTTCTCCTAAGTATTCACCATTTTGCACTTCAATTAATACCAAAGGAATTACACCAGGATTCTCTAAACGATGAGATGTACATTGAGGTACATAGGTTGACTGATTATTGCCTAGCAGTACTTCTCGATCGCCGCAAGTTACCCTAGCTGTACCAGAAACGACAATCCAGTGTTCGCTGCGGTGATGATGCATTTGTAGACTGAGGCGATGTCCGGGCTTAACTTCGATGCGCTTGATTTTGTAGCCGCGTCCTTCTTCTAGAATAGTAAAAGAACCCCAAGGACGCAGTTCCGTTGCAGCGATCCCTCTAGTAACGATCGCAGCGGAGAGGGGCAAAGTATTAATTGGTGTGGTTTCTTGATATTGAGCCATAGTTACCTCATTTGGTGACATAACAAACCGTCATTACTCTTAACCATTGATGGAAAAATCTGGCGCAATCTTGCAACCGTGAAAATTAGCAATTCAGTTCCACCTTGCTAAAGATAGCAAAATCAAACTTTACGGTGTAAACAATTACTACAAAAACTATTGCCTCTACACTAAGTCTTCATCAAGTCGAATGGTAACTTGTTCTGAACTTTAAAAAGAAACTGAGGACTGGGGAAGTGAAGGAAATAGCGAAGATGAAGGAGATAATAAAACAAATTTTTTTATTAGCGAACTCCAACAAATAAATTATTCAATTTGTGAGTCCAATACTATTAATTCTTCTGTGCCGTTTCCCCAGCTTCAACAGCAATGAGATATTTATTTGCAAGTTCCTTATTCTTCCTCATCTTTCTTATCCCCGTTGTCTCCCTCATTTATTATTTTTGGAGAAAGATTCCAATTCCGTTATGCACGCGGGCAGCAGTACTAGGAGAACGGTCGAGTAGCTGTCCTCCTAAATAAAGACTAGTTGAGCTACCGCCATCTAAATTTAGAGCATTAACACATCCGAGAAGCTTCATCAACTGGGCGTGTTCTGCTAAGGTAGGGCCTGGACCGCCAGCCCGATTATGCACGGCAGCAATCATTAGCGTACCTGTTGTAGTTGTGCAAATGCCGCTGCGAATAGCCTTTTCTGCAATAAAGGCATTACTAAATTTTTCAGCTTTAGCATCAAGGACAACTTGACTATTTTGTACTAATAGCGGCCCGGCTCCCACAATGTGAGGGTAACTGTTAAAATTAGTAGGATTCGTTGCTGTAGAAATACTTAGTGCTGTACCGATGGGCAACTGCGATGCATTACTAACAGCATTTCCACGTAAAGTTAATAAGTAGCCATCTTGAGGAATGGGAACGGCAGTTTGATTAGCTTTGCCTCCTAGAAATTGATTGGTTACTTGGTTGTTTTGAATAATCAGGATAACTTCGTTGTCGGTCAGAGGAGTATAGCTAGTTCCCCAGCTTGGAGTGTAACGTGCAATACCATTCTGCACGTAACCACTGTTCAGAAACATAATTGGCAACCGTAGGTTATTAGGAGCAATTAAAGTCTCCTCCAAGGTGAGGCGGCCAAAGTAAAATTGTCCAGAATCATTCCAAGCGATCGCTCCTCGGTTGAGAATTGGACTAGACAACCACTGACCATCCCGCCGAATTGCTCCCAAGGGTAATCTATTATTGCGGTTAAAATAACCACCATTGATTGCTGCTACAGCTAAGTAACGCTGTGCTGTTTGAATTATTGGAGCAGTACCTATAAGGGTGTCAGGGTTTGCCCATATAGGTTTCACCTGTAGCCCAACAGTGCGGGGATTAACTTCTACCAAGACTACAGGAAAACGTTCTGTGCCTAAATTTACATATTGCTGTCGCCAGCGCAATCCCGATGCCCAAGCAATATTCCGCGATACCATTGCATCAGGTCGAATATCAATAATTAGACGATTGGGGTTAGCTACGGTGTTTACCTGAGGAGACAGACCAAAGGGAACGCTAAGAGTAACAATCGTTTGGTTATTAACTACTTCGACTTTTTGAATGAGTTGTTCGGGATCTAGTGTTGATGGTAATTGTTTGAGCGGGTCTGGTGATGATGTTGGTGGCGGTACGACATCTGGTAATGATGTTGGTGGCGGTGCAGGTGGTAGGGGAGTATAACGCTGAATTAGCTGAGGCTCGGCTATTCCATCCAGAGTAATTGTCCACTCTCTATTTGGTTGTGTAGAGGATTTAGGAATTACTGTATCAGGATCAGCGGTAGGAGTTGGAAGTTTTTTAATGGGTAATCCTTGCGTAACTTGCCAAGGAGTCGGACGATCTAAATCAACAACAACGCGAGCCAACTGTAAAGTTGCAATATTTGCATCGGCAGGTTGCAGATTTTGCACAATATTTGTGATTTGCGCTTTGGGAGTGGCGATGATTAAAGTATTGCCATTAACTTGCAACTGCCATCCTGCGGTTCGAGCAAAATTTGTAATATTTAGATAGCGATATCCATTTGATAGCTGAGTGGCTAAAATTACTGGCTTAGTAACCAACGAAAACCATGCTATTGGTTGTCTGGCTGGGTTGTTACTGTTTAAGAAATCTACGCCGATTAATTGCCGGAAAGAGCCGTCACTGAGGTAAGTAATAACTTGGCCTGCCTTAGTGGGTTTCTGCAACCAAGTTCCTGGTAGGGTGCGACCGTTAAGGGAAATTTGACTACCAGAAGATGATACCGCGATCGCCGGAGATCCTGGGGATTGTGGAGCCAGCCTTGGAACTGGTTTGGTATTTGTTGGAGACTGTTGAGCAATGGCAGCATAAGTAGCAGACAAGTACAGTAATGTTGCGATAAATGGCGATACAGTCATCCGAAAACACCTGTGGTTAGACTGATTAGCAACAGTACTATAGTTTTTTTGGCAGCAACAATTCGTCATTTTTACCATAATTTACTAAGTACTTTTGAAAACTATCATCCAACGCACAAATTAACTAATTATTGGGAAATCTTAAAAAATAGTGATTTAACTTTTGAATAAACATGATAATCTATATATTGGCTTGTTATCTCTTGTAGAATCTAACAAGCAGTTTTTTCCCAAAGCGCCAAAAATAAGTGTTTTATATAATACTAGCCTCAACTAGAGGATACATAGTAGTCTTGTTGAGCAAAACTAGATTAAGATATTTATTCCATCCTCACCGATGGTTGCTATTGTTGCTACTTAAGTGAGGTTGAACTGGTAGTAACACAAGTGGCAACAACTAATTAAGAAAATACAGACGACAACAGGGATATTTAGGAATTGTCAAATGGGTATATATTGTAATACGCTGATTTTGTAGCAAAATCAGGATGATTTCGGCTCTCAAAACATTAAACTTTCAGTTTGAATTTTTTTGCAGTAAGCAAGAACCTGCTTTAGCTAAGGGTAGCTTTCATCTGGGAAAAAAGAATTGAAAAAAAACTTACCCCACAGATATAAATACAAAGATTGTTAGAGCAAAAGTAATTTGTCTAACACAGCAGAAATACAGAAATAAATAACGCAGTTATTTTAACACGGGCAAACCAAAAAGAAAAACCGAAGTTAAAATTTTTTTCCATAAATTTCGGTCATGTATGTATTTTCTAAAACGTAATTTAGAAATTTTTCCTCAGAATTAGTGGCAAAATTTGTGACTCAACATTTCAGGAATTGGCTATGAACGATAAAACGATGAATCAATTGCAAACTATGACATTTTCAGATACATACCAAGGACAAAGGTGGTTAGTAGAGGAAAGAGATGCTTGTGGTGTGGGTTTTATTGCTCATCGTCAGAATCAAGCCAGCCACGAAATAGTGACAAAAGCTTTAGCTGCTTTGACTTGTTTAGAACACCGGGGTGGTTGTAGTGCAGACCAAGACTCTGGTGATGGTGCAGGCATACTGACAGCTATTCCTTGGGATTTGTTTCATAAAGACTATTCGCTAGGAAATTTAACAGATTTATCCAGCAGCAATTTAGCTGTAGGAATGATATTTTTGCCACCAGAAAAAGAAGTAGCTCAAAGAATTAAGCAAACAGTTGAGCAAGTAGCAAAAGAAGAAAAATTGACTGTACTGGGCTGGCGAGTAGTGCCAGTGCAGCCTAACTTGTTAGGAGTTCAAGCAAGAGAAAATCAACCCCAAATAGAACAAGTTTTTCTAGCAGCCGAGCAAAGTGGCGATGAACTAGAACGGCAATTGTATATTACTCGCCGCCGCATAGGTCAAGCTGCATTCAATATCTCAGAAGAGTTTTATATTTGCTCCTTGTCAAGCCGGACAATTGTCTATAAAGGTATGGTGCGTTCGGCTGTTTTAGGAGAATTTTATGAAGATTTAAAAAATCCCGCTTATCAGAGCGCCTTTGCAGTCTATCATCGCCGTTTTAGTACGAACACAATGCCTAAGTGGCCTCTAGCGCAACCGATGCGGCTTTTAGGTCACAACGGGGAAATAAATACTCTGTTGGGCAACATCAACTGGATGATGGCCAGAGAAGCTAGCCTGAATCATCCAGTATGGGGCGATCGCATCAACGAACTCAAGCCCATAGTTCACATTGATAACAGCGACTCAGCGACTTTAGACAACGTACTCGAATTACTGGTACGTTCTGGACGCAGCCCCTTGGAAGCCTTAATGATTATGGTTCCAGAGGCTTATCAAAATCAGCCATCTTTGCGTGACTATCCAGAAATCGTCGATTTTTACGAATATTACAGCGGTCTACAAGAAGCCTGGGATGGGCCAGCACTTTTAGTCTTTAGCGATGGCAAAAAAGTTGGCGCAACACTAGACCGCAATGGCTTAAGACCAGCTCGCTACGCCATCACCAAAGATGATTACATCGTTGTAGCTTCCGAAGCAGGTGTAGTTGACTTTCCAGAAGCCGACATTGTTGAGAAAGGTAGACTCGGCCCTGGACAGATGATTGCCGTGGATTTAGTAAACCATGAAGTGCTGAAAAATTGGGAAATTAAGCAGCGCATTGCCAAGCAGCAACCTTATGGAGAATGGCTGCAACAGCATCGTCAAGAACTCAAACAAAAGGGTCAGTCGTCCTCTAATGGCAACGGACATAAAGCAACTGATAATGGTCATGCCCAGTTATCATCTGTCAATGGCAATGGACATAAGACAACAGACGCAATTAATCGCATCTCTACAACTGACAAAATTGACAGACAAACTTGGTTGCAACATCAACTTGCCTTTGGTTACACCACAGAAGATGTAGAAATGGTGATTCAACCAATGGCAAGTACAGGTTCTGAGCCGACTTTCTGCATGGGTGATGATATTCCTCTAGCCGTACTATCAGAAAAACCCCACTTGCTTTACGACTATTTCAAACAGCGCTTTGCTCAAGTGACGAACCCAGCTATTGACCCCTTACGGGAAAAGCTAGTGATGTCCTTAAAAGTCGAACTAGGCGAACGAGGGAACTTATTAGAACCAAAAGCAGAATATGCCAAGAGGCTGAAGCTGGAATCGCCTGTATTGACACAGGCCGAATTGGAAGCTATTGAGCTTTCAGGATTTGCCACAGTTGAGTTATCAACTCTATTCGCCATTGACAACGGCCCGGAAGGATTGAAAGCAGCCGTGCAATCTTTACAAGCACAAGCGGCAGAATCAGTGCGCGCAGGTGCGAGGATTCTAATATTGAGCGACAGAGCAGGTGAGGGTATCGGCACTGAATACACTTATATTCCTCCTTTATTAGCAGTGGGAGCAGTACACCATCACCTGATTCGGGAAGGTTTGCGGATGAAAACCTCCATAGTTGTGAATACCGCTCAATGTTGGAGTACCCACCACTTTGCTTGTTTGATTGGTTATGGTGCTGGTGCTATTTGCCCATATATGGCTTTGGACACTGTACGCGATTGGTGGTTCGACACCAAAACCCAGCAATTTATGGAGCGGGGAAAAATTCCTGCCATATCTTTAGAGCAAGCGATCGCCAACTATCGCAAAGCCATACAATCAGGTTTGCTGAAAATTCTCTCCAAGATGGGAATTTCCTTACTCTCCAGCTATCAAGCAGCGCAAATCTTTGAAGCTATCGGTATTGGTAGCGATTTATTAGAACTGGGATTTCAGGGTACGACTTCCCGTATCGGCGGTTTGAGTGTCAGCGAACTGGCACAAGAGGTGCTTTCTTTCCATAGCAAGGCTTTCCCCGATTTGACAGTCAAGAAGTTAGAAAACCTGGGCTTTGTACAGTACTTTCCCAAGGGCGAGTACCATATGAACAATCCCGAACTAGCCAAGGCGCTGCATAAAGCTGTAGATGGCAAGAAATACGACCACTACGAAGTTTACAAAAAGCATCTGGAAAATCGACCAGTTACAGCCTTGCGTGACTTGCTAGACTTTGGAAGCGATCGCCAGTCGATTCCTTTAGAAGAAGTAGAATCGGTGAGTGAGATTGTCAAACGCTTCTGCACGGGTGGTATGTCCTTGGGCGCTTTGTCACGGGAAGCCCACGAAGTTTTAGCGATCGCCATGAACCGCATTGGTGGTAAATCCAACTCTGGGGAAGGTGGCGAAGATCCAGTACGCTACACAATTTTAAATGATGTTCAAGATGGCTACTCGCTAACTCTGCCTCATTTGAAAGGATTGCAAAACGGCGATACTGCTTCTAGTGCGATCAAGCAAGTTGCATCGGGACGCTTTGGTGTCACGCCAGGATATCTTAGCAGCGCTAGACAAATCGAAATTAAAATAGCCCAAGGTGCAAAACCTGGAGAAGGTGGACAACTACCAGGGCCAAAGGTAAGCCAATACATTGCCATGTTAAGGCGTTCTAAGCCAGGTGTAACGCTGATTTCACCGCCACCGCACCACGATATTTATTCCATTGAAGACTTAGCACAGCTAATCTTCGACCTGCACCAGATTAACCCGAAAGCACAGGTATCGGTGAAGCTAGTGGCAGAAGTCGGCATTGGCACTATTGCTGCTGGTGTAGCCAAGGCCAACGCCGATATCATCCAAATTTCTGGTCACGATGGGGGTACAGGTGCATCGCCACTCAGTTCGATTAAACATGCCGGTTCGCCTTGGGAACTCGGCTTAAGTGAAGTGCATCGCGTTTTGATGCAGAATAAGTTACGCGATCGCGTGATTTTACGCGTTGATGGCGGACTGAAGAGCGGCTGGGATGTGCTAACAGCTGCCTTGATGGGCGGTGAAGAATTTGGTTTTGGTTCCATCGCTATGATTGCTGAAGGCTGTATCATGGCAAGAATCTGCCACACAAATAACTGCCCTGTGGGTGTCGCTTCCCAAAAAGAAGAACTCCGCAAGCGGTTTGCAGGAATGCCGGAACATGTCGTCAATTTCTTCTACTTCATTGCAGAAGAAGTGCGGAGTCTTTTAGCACGACTCGGCTATCGTTCTTTGTCGGAAATTATTGGACGTGCAGATTTGTTGAAAGTGCGCCCAGAGGTGCAACTGAGCAAAACTCAAGGGTTGAATCTAAATTGCTTGCTTCAGCTACCAGAAACCAAAGAAAATCGTAGCTGGTTAGTGCATGAAGAAGTTCACAGCAACGGTGCAGTTTTAGACGACCAATTGCTTGCCGATCCCGATATTCAAGCAGCCATTCGCCACCAGACCACTGTTACTAAGACTTTACCAATAGTCAACACCGACAGAACAGTAGGCGCAAGGTTAGCAGGCGCGATCGCTTCTGAATATGGCGATAGCGGTTTTGCCGGACAAATTAATCTCAACTTCCAAGGCAGTGTCGGACAAAGCTTTGGCGCTTTTAACCTTCCCGGTATTACACTCACCCTACAAGGAGAAGCTAACGATTATGTCGGTAAAGGAATGCATGGCGGCGAAATCATCATTAAACCGCCAGCTGATGCTACTTATGACTCTGCACAAAATGTCATAGTTGGCAATACCTGTCTCTACGGTGCTACTGGTGGCGTATTGTTTGCTAACGGTTTAGCAGGAGAACGCTTCGGAGTGCGAAACTCCAAAGGTGTAGCAGTGATTGAAGGTGCTGGGGATCACTGTTGCGAGTACATGACTGGTGGCACAATTGTCGTCCTTGGTAAAGTCGGACGCAACGTAGCTGCGGGAATGACTGGCGGACTGGCATACTTCTTAGATGAAAGTGACTCTTTCCCGGAGTTGGTTAATCAAGAAATTGTCAAAATCCAGCGCGTAATTACTGAAGCAGGCGAGAATCAATTACAAGAATTAATTCAAACTCATTGCGATCGCACAGGTTCGCCGAAAGCGAAGATGATTTTGCAAAACTGGAAAGAATACTTACCTAAGTTTTGGCAATTAGTTCCGCCTTCTGAAGCTGATGGCCCGGAAGCTAACCCTCCTTTAACAGACAAACAGCTAAGTCCTGTTTAATGTAGTGATGGCGGAGAGCTATTGTATTACCTTGGCTCTCCCCGTTATCAACCTATGGTGTACACACTAAATCATCCGATCCCCCATTATCCACACCACATACTACCCTGCGAAAGCCGCAGAAGCGTCTACAAGTCGGGCACTGCCCGCCCAACGCAGTGGCTTCCCTTAAAAAGGGGGACTTTAAGAAATTTTCCACCCTTTTCAAGGGGAGCCAGCGCGGTCTTGATGAGTCCACTTGCGGTCTTGGCGTTTTGCGTCGATAGCAAAGTGGCGCTAGCAAGAGCGTATCCGAAGGATTCACCCGAAGGGGGTCTCCCCAAGTAGAGCGACTGGCGTGGCTAGTGGGGGGATCGAAACGCTGTTAGGTAACTTTACAATACTTGTGTGTACGCCGTAGCCGTTATCAACGTACTAAGTGTTAAAACTAAAAATTAGGAATTAGTGTAAATTATTACTTTTTATTTGCAATCAATTTTTGGTCTTTATCTTGTAGCTCTAAAAGTTCTGGGATGGTAACAAAGCTATAGCCTTGCTTGCGAAAGCTAGCAATAATTTCTGGTAAAGCTTGCACAGTTCTAGAACGATTACCGCCACCATCATGCATCAGCACAATACCACCAGGTTTTGCCTGTCTGAATACATTATTTATTAACTTGGGCACAGTAGGATGCGAGTAGTCTACCGAGTCCGAAGACCACATGATGAGGGCATACTTATTATTTCTAGCGTAAGCAGCCACGCCGTTGTGCATGATTCCCCCAGGTGGTCGAAACAAATTAGTTTTAACACCTGTCGTTTGATAAATTAAGTTTGTTGTGTGGTCAATTTCATAAGCAGCTGCCTGTGGATTCATAAAATGATACCAATGATGCCAAGTATGGTTGCCGATAATATGACCTTCAGCAACTACCCGTTTCAATAAGTCTGGATAATTTTTGACGTTTTGCCCAATGACAAAAAATGTTGCTTTAATATTATTTTGTTTAAGGATATCTAGGACTTGCAGTGTACTTTCAGGCCAAGGTCCATCATCAAAAGTCAGAGCAATTACTTTCTCGCCTTGAGAAAGTTTTGCGGCGTTAATTGTTGCTCCTTGGAAGTGCGATGATACAGCGTAGGAAAGACCCTTGGCTTGTGCCTCCCGTTGCCAAGTTGTGAGCATTGTCGTCTTTAATCCCTCAATCCGCTGTTGAGTTCCTACTTTAGCAGGTACATGATTAGTATCTATATTTTGTCTACTCTGGGCCTCAGAAGCATTAGGTTTGATCAACATCATCAAACCAACGCTCAAACTAGCACTTAATAAAAGTAACGCAACTAATATTCCTTGCGGCCAAAGAAATAACTTATTATTTTCCACTTCATAGCTCCTTCAAAGTCAAACCATCCGTCACGGTTTTGACGGAGTATATAGCAAATTTTTTCTAAAATATTAAATACTCAGTTACTTTTTGATAAATCTAAAATTGTATACACAAATTTACAGAAACTCAAAAAATCTGAGCTATGCTTATAAGATTTCAATAGCAACCTAAATAATTAGGTTTTGGACGATCGCAGTCTATGTAATATTGGTAATACTCAATATCAACTATTTGATTTGTCAGGATATGGCTTCAATTTTTCTATCCTTCTGTATAATTGTACTATGTAGTACAATCAAGTTATTGACTGCACATCGAGCGTGTTACTAGTAGTCCTAGATGCTCTCAGTTCATTGCTATCTCCTATTTATATTTACTAAGGCTTTTATATTATTTATATTGCTTCAAGAGGTGGGCTAGTGAATTATTTTACTGATAGTTATATTATCTACCCAAAATAAATCTCACTAACTATATATTTTATAGGTGATAAGGTATATTCTACTGCCTATAGTCCTGACTTCCTTTTTAAAAAAAAGTTAAGTTTTCGACTTACTAAATTCCGCTTTTTGTTTTCTTAGAAACAGGTAGACGACAATCAACAGAATATAGTTTCTCATTGCTAAGGAACTTTTAGTAGTTAATCTGTATACTTTTTACTCATTGAGTTCAAATAATGTTACCATCACCTGAGTTTAGGTTTGGCTACTGATGCTTTAGCTATGAAGTATTTATAGTTAGTTTAAAATACTATCAGCTTTTTGCTTGCTAACCTTAGTTGTAAGTAAAAGATAATTCTTACACCATTAATATTAAAATTCAAGATACTTGGTTACAGTATAAACACTGAAATTAACCGCACCTTTATAAACTAAAGATGTTAAGATGCTCTGCGGAGAATTGATTGACGTATTACAACCAGATAATAAAGTAGTTATTAATACAAAAAATCGCCTATCAGTACCAGATTGGGCTAGAGGGTAGGGGAAGTGAATTATTCTATTCAAGCAAAAAAATGCCTATTTGGCCTACTTGTGGCATCTCTAGTTCTGTGGCTGATCTTTTTGGGCGACTCTCCCTTACGAGATTGGGATGAAGGTACAGTGGCACAAGTTGCGCGGGAAATTTGGCGTGCCCCAGTCGGTTCAATGCGTTGGCTTTATCCCACTTTAGGAGGTGAACCGTACTATAACAAACCGCCTTTGATTCACTTGCTTATAGCTTGGACTTATTCCTTAGCAGGGGTAAATGAGTGGACAACACGCTTACCTAGTGCAGTTTTAACAGCCTTAGGAGTGCCTTTATTATATTTAGTTGGCTATATGATTTTTAACCAAAGATTGCCAGCTTTGCTTGCGGCTTTGGTGTTCTTGACAATGTTGCCTGTGGTACGTCACGGGCGACTGGCAATGTTAGATGGTGCAATTATTACTTTTTTTCTTTTATTGTTATTTTTTCTTCTAAAAGCACGACAAAACCAATTTTATGCCATTGGTGTAGGAATTTGTTTAGGATTAATCGCTCTGACAAAAGGCATGATAGTTATGTTGCTAGGAGGAATTGCTTGTTTATTTCTTCTAGCAACTAGACAACTAGCTTTGTTAAGAAATCCTTATTTATGGGTAGGAATATTTTTCGGAAATGCTCCAGCGATCGCTTGGTATGCCGCTCAATGGCAACATTATGGTAGTGGTTTCTTACAAATAAATTTTCAAGCTCAAACCTTTAGCCGCCTCGTACAACCAGTAGAAGGTCATAGCGGGCCACCCTGGTACTATTTTATTGAGTTACTTAAATATGGTTTTCCCTGGCTGATATTTTTGCCAGGTGGATTTTCTCTAGCTTGGAAAAAGCGTCAGAATACCTGGGGTTGTCTAGTTCTGATCGGTACAATTGTTTATTTAGTAACTATTTCTTTGATGAGAACTAAACTTCCCTGGTATATCATGCCTGTTTATCCTTTTTTAGCTTTAGCAATCGGTGCTAAACTCAGCGAAGTTTGGCAGCATCGTTATTTTAAGGCATGGTGGGCAGTATTATTTGCTGTTATCGCGATCGCAGGTTTGGCAGGGGGTATTTACTTCGCCATTACCAAGCAAGAAACTATATTAATTGTCATGAGTGTGATTTTGGCAATTAGTATGGGCATCGTCGTATGGCTAATTCAACAGCACGATCGGCGTTTTATTCCTGTTCTCTTTTCTGGGATGTACTTAGTTTTAGTACTGTTGATGAGTTCGCGATCGTGGATTTGGGAATTAAATGAAGCTTTTGCAGTTAAGCCAGTTGCCGCACTAATTCAATCCCATGTTTTACCAGGAACAAAAGTTTATACCTCTTTTCCTTATGGTCGTCCTAGTTTAGACTTTTACTGCGATTGCAAAGTCATTCCAGCAACCATGCCTGTTTTACAACAAATGTGGAGCGAGCAATATTATCTACTATTAGATAATACCACTTTAAAAACAATAAAATTAACTGGTAGTAAAGCTATCGGTAGAACTGAAGGATTTACTTTAATTTCACCACTAACTAATTAATTTGTTCATTTTCCGAGTCCTTTATTTTTGTCCTACTGTTAGTGAATGACGAGATAAGATAGCTTTCATTTTCAAATTAGTAAATTGCACGATCGCTTTTACCAAGTCTTGCTGATCTGGTTGTAATTTCAGTGTTTCTAGGGCTTGATTTATGTTATTACCAACACGTAAGTTTTGAACGAGTTGTGTACGTTGGGATGAGTTCAATACTGCGGCAATTTCTTTATTTCTTCTCTGGCGTACAGCTTGGAGTTGTTGGTGCTGTAAAGGAGTTAATTCAATTTCTGAAAACGAGGTGGAGTACTTAGCAGCATTGGTAACTTGGGCAAAAATAACATCAGAACTAGCATAGAATTCAACTGGTGTTGCCAAGGCAATTCCCGGCATTAAGATAAGAAAAGCAAGAATATTAGCGAACACAAACATCCGTTTTGTAAGGTGAATTGCCATATTGAGAGCCTACATCAGATTTAATTTTGTCCTATTTCAAGGGGATAGTAGCTTTGATGCTTTCTTTACCTGTGGTTCTCTACCTCCTGTCTAACAGGAGGTAATCCATCTACATCTATTATCTAATCTGAGGGAATCACAAAATTAAATTATGCGTGGGATAAACGTTATGAGAGCAGTAGAAGAGATAAGGAAAATAGCAACTGATAACTAATTCCTGTACAGACGCGTAGACGCTCGTAAGAGTGGCTACTCAGCACTCAAATCTTATTCAGACCTTTTCATTCTGTTAATTTCTCGTTGTAATTCTTCAACTTGCTGACGTAAATTTTCTGCTTCATTTTCGAGATTTTCTGCTGTAACATTTACTGCTCCAGAAGCAGGCGATCGCTGATAATTTCCTCTGCGAATTTGCTGATATTCTTCTGATACTACCCACTCTTGTAAGTAATGCAAGCGTTCCACAGGAAAAGGATGGGTAAGCATTGCACCTTGAAACCCAGTGTACATCAAGAACTTATACATTTGGTTCAGTCCATCTCGATCGAGTGCCTGATAATTTTCAGACTGCTTAATAAATTCTTGTAAACTGCATTCATTGGCATATTTGATACTACCTCCCGTTACTTTCATCATTGAAGAAATTACTGGATTTAAATCATCCATTACCAACAAAGCAGCGCGATCGGAGGATAACTCAGCTTTACGTCGCCATTCATAAAAGGCAAGTAACAAACCTTGACTGACGAAATCACCAATGCCAAAGGTCAATTCACCAACTCTAGAAGCGACACTCCTCGCCCATATCGCCATTTGAATTAAAATAGTATGACCACACTTAATGTGCCCTAATTCATGGGCTAGCACCGCCCTAATTTCGGCTTCGTTTAGTAAGTCCAATATCCCTGTATTTATGACTATGTAAGGATGCTCTTGTCCAAGTGCATAGCTATTAGCTTGGGCATTTTGCTCAACAAACAGTGCTGGTTCTGGATAAATGTCCAAATCTCGCACGCATTCTCGAAAAATCTGGTAAATAGTGGAATATTGGCGCGGCCCGACTTGGATGGTGTTGCCCATTAAATAAACTAATTGAGGGCGTTCGGCAAAAAATTCCACAAATTTACGGGCGAAAAAATCAAATCCTGGTAAATTGCGTAAAGCTTGCTCGGCTTGGCTATCCAGTGGATGCCTGAAGGCTTCACTAGAAATTCCTGTATAGGTTGGCATAATTAAATAATTGGTTAATGGTCAGTGGTCAGTCGTCAGTGGTCAGTAGAAAAACAAATAACAACTGACAACTATCAACTGACAACATAATAGAAATGGGGCTGTTGGAAGTAAAAGTCACTTTTTATGGGATTTAAAGCGTGTGATTGAGGCAGAAGTCCATTTATCACTACATAACTTCCTGCGATCGCAGGCGGGTTTCCCTTCCTGGCCCCATCATTTGACGATGGCAAGGTTGGTAGCACGCGCCTTGCGCTTAGGACGTAGCGCCTTAATTCAAGTTGGGGCAGTTTCTGGCTATCAAGGGCGCTATCGCACTAGTTTCGTAGCATCAGCTTTAATGTGGCACGGACCTGTAATTATTGTTGCCCCGGAAGAGGTACAGCAACGGCTGCTGCATGTCGAAATTCCGCGACTACAGCAGTGGCTACAAGCTGACAAACCTATCAGAACAGGTGACGCTTGGCCTAGTGCTGAGTTCCAAGGGCTACTCCTTACCTCCCCCGCCGCGTGGTTAAAAGGGCAGTTGGCATCTTCAGGTCATTTTCCTTTAAATATTCCCACCATTATTGATGGTGTGGACGATCTCGAAGATTGGGTACGTCATCAGGTGACTCAGGATATTCAACCCCACGATTGGGATGGACTCATGCTAGCTTGTCCCAACCAAGCTGAGGCAATTCGCTCTGCAAGAGTGCAACTCACAAAAGAACTATTCCAACATCCTGCGAATCCTTATGAATGCTATTTGATTTCCCAACCAGAAATAGAGATTTTAAACCATCTCTATTCTGTTTTAGAGTCGGTAAAAGGATTGCCAGAACCTTGGCAGCTGTTCTGGCAGCAATTTCAAAATATTAATGAAAATCTTTCTCCCTCATCCCCCCCGTCTCTGTTCTGGGCGACTATTGCCCGTCGTCAAGGTTTATTTTCTTTGCATTATGCCCCGATTGAGTTAGGGAAAATACTTTCCCCCATTTGGCAACGACAACCAGTAGTGTTAATTGGCAGTGCCTTAGAATCTGAAACTGAGGCTCCTCTATTCCGTCAGCGCTTCGGGTTGGATGATGTAACTTGTTTGAAGTTTTCCTCAGATACCCAAGCGGAAGCAATTCAATTGTATTTACCTCATAAATTGCCGCTACCTAACACACCAGAATTTCAAGCAGCATTTATTCACAAAGTTCGTACACTACTGTGTCTTAGTGCCACTGCACCAGGATTAACAGTTATTTTGGTGGGCGATGTACCACTCAAAGCTCAAGTTGGAACAATTCTGGCTTCGGAATTTGGTTCGCGAGTGCAAGTAGAAAAAACTTGTTTGGATGAAAATGGTATTTTGGTCAGCGGTTGGGAATTTTGGCGAGAACATCAAAGCGTCTTACCAGCGCCCCATCTACTTGTGATAGCCACTTTGCCTCTACCATCTTTAGAAAATCCCCTCGTAGCTGGAAGAGTAGCTCATTACAAGCGATCGCATCAAGATTGGTTTCGTTTATACTTATTGCCAACTGCTTTGAATGAATTGCAGCGGGCGATCGCTCCAGTGCGAGGAGAAAACCAAGGTATTATTGCTTTGCTCGATAGTCGTGTAGTAAATCGTAGCTACGGCGCGCAAATTCTTGCTGCTTTAAGTCCTCTAGCACGTATTAACTATCTCGACCCCAGTCTCTTTTCCAATGCTAATGAGGAAAATTCTGCATAAGTCAGTTGTTGGTTGTTATTTGCCAGCGATCGCTAACTATTTACGTTTTGTCAACTGAAAGGCGATCGTCTCCTGGCAAGCGCTATCATCAGCTGGTTCGAGCATTCTAAGCTTCTGAAACTGTCATACTTGTTATTTGCACTAGTGATGCTAGCAATTGCGTCTCTTGCGTAACTAATATGACTGCTAGTATTAACTGCAAAACTAAGTTGAATTTTGAATTGCTGATTATGGGTGAAGCAAAACGTCGTAAAACCACACTTGGAGAACAATACGGTCAAGATACTCGTATTTTCTCTTGGGTTCCCATCACCAAAACCCAGGCTGAACAGTTTGTTGCTTGGACTACTCGCGGTGCTTGGATAGGCATTGGCATTATGGTTGTAGCATGGGTGACTATTCGTTTTATCGGCCCAGCTTTCGGTTGGTGGCAAGTTGTGTCTTAAATGTGCCGTGTTTGTAACAATTTTTATCTATTATGTAGACTATTAAGCTAGTAAACTCTAATCTAGGTTCAATCCTGAAGTGGATATAAACTTTAAAAAATAAAGTAGGTGTTAATTAGCTAATCTAGTTTTTACTAGGTGAGTAAAATAGTCGCATAATCAAAAATAATTCGGTCTCTCTTCTGATAGATGATTTGAGATAGCATACAAACGTAGAAAGCTAGAAATAATCTAATTGAAATTTGGAGCATTTTTCAAAAGTTTATATCTAGCTTTTGACGATTTTATGCAACAGATCGGTAACTGTAACTGTCTATAATGATTTTTTAATGGAGAAATAGCCTATTATTAATCATATTGAAATGTTAAATCATAGGTTGTTACTCAATTTCAAAAAACGAGCTGGTGTTGGTAAGACTTAGAAATCTCATAGTTTTTCTCAGTTTTCGTATTTTTATCAATTCAAGCTGCTATTTATAACTCTCGCTAAAGTCACAAACTTTAAGCCTCAATGTTATTGCTTGACAGAATTTGCTAAAAACTAGGCCATCTTAGTTTTTAAAACAATGAAAAACCGAGCATTTGCACTTGAATATCTTCAGAGCAAACTTAACTTTTTGTAGTTTAATCAACCGTTATTTTTCATCTTAATAAGATTTTTCGTCTTTTAGGCAAGTTGCCCTGCATAATCTCTCAAAGACAGAAAATATTGCCGAAATGGCAACATGCACGTTCTGAGTTTAGTTATTCTCAGTCTTAAGCCTGAAACTATTGGGGTTGTAAATTTGGCATTATTCTCTAAATACGTACTGTGTATAAAATATTTTAGATTTTTGTCAATAATCCCGTATTTGAAATCTAAAATTTACACAGTCATCTACCAAAATCCATAGATTTGGAAAATTAACCTGATATACCTAACATTTGCCAAGAATATAGCTCAATTGGAGAATATACGATCTCACCATCAGACAAAGGATACAAACAATATAAATAAGGCTTTACAGCCTTTGTCATTAATAAGTTTTGCTATACAAACTTGAGAACAAATAGATCCGTAGCTTCTCTATGGTTGAATGATGCCAAAATTGGGTTACTCTTAAAGCGGATCTCTTCCACTAGGCATCTACTCAGACGGAATAGTATAAAGAAAAGATTAAATTTAGCAATTCTGTCTGATAAATCGAATCTGTAAACTGAATAGTTTGATACGGCAAGCTTAACAATTATCCACTACCCTAAGCAAGGTAGTTAATTAACAACTCTCAAGATGTCTGGTAATTGTAATGGATAGTTTACAATACCAATGGGTGGGAAAATCTAAAGAAAATATAAAAGAAACTAAAATGACTGTGGTGTCTGGAGGACAAACGTGTTTCTAAGACTAGCGCATCAACATCGGCAATTCGTTCAAGACTTGGTTATGAATCTGCAAGCCTTGGCGATTGTGCTTGAACGGCGTGGGTATCTTGCGTCCTGTTATACTTGCGGCGACCAAATGAATAGTGCTTCATTTATGGTCAGCTTGGGAGACAACCACCTAATTCGGTTCTTAGTATCGGATTACGGGATTACTTGGACAGAAATGCGGGATGACCGCGAATTGATGAAGTTGGAAGGTGCTGAGGCAATTAGTCAGTTACAGGAACTGGCTAATCTGATTAAGCAATCTACACCACCTTGTTCGAGTGATAAAGCGTTGGTGAAAAAGTGTTAAGGATTCCTGTATTTAATGAGGTACTTTCAACAAAGGTTTAGTAATCGATTTCTTATTGGAAATCGCTTGCTAATAATTGGTAATAGGTAATTGTAGATTAGTCTATAATTCCCCATTACCTATTCACTGTTGCGGTTAGAGCCAATCAACAGTTGAACAATTTTTGGATTAGGAAAAATATAAAATAGACACAGTCCTTACAAACCATTGCCAATAAAGATGAGGAATGCTTAATTGTAGGAGTGATTGAGGCTAGCGCTGACTGCTGATTGTAATTTACATGAATAAGCGACCAAGTAGCGATTTTTCTCAAGTAAATGCGATCGCCATTTCTAAATAAAATAAACGAATCTTCTGGTTGACCTACCACAAATACTGTTTAATAACTATTATGTTTATAATTTAGAATGTTCTATATTCTGAATTATTTTCCTATGAAAAATCGATTTTTTAAAAAATTTTACAATGCAAGTCCTTTTTGTGTTATTCCAAATAGGAACAATTCATAGTTGCCAATAAACTTGAATATGTCTGAAGAACAAACAAGCCCGGTACAACTACCACCAACTAGTGCTATCGACATTCCATCAAATCAGACTTTTGAAGGTTGGTTTGAATATCCTGTGAGAGTCCAACCTCATCATACAGACTATGCAGGTATTGCTTGGCATGGTGTTTATCTAGCTTGGATGGAAGAAGCACGTGTAGAATGCTTGCGATCGATAGGTATTGAATTTGCTGATTTAGTAGTGTTAGGTTGCGATCTACCAGTTGTAGAACTTTCAGTAAGATATCACCGTTCAATTCAGTTAGGTATGCCAGTGGTGGTAAAAACGCGTATGACTGAAGTAACTGGTGTCCGCATTAACTGGGACTATGCACTCGTGTCGCCAGATGTACAGCAATTATATGCCACAGCCAAGGTGACATTAGTAGCATTAGATCGCGAAAGAGGTAAAATTATGCGTCAGTTACCTGCAAATGTTAAAGATGCATTAGCAAAAGTTTCCGCATTATATAAAAATTGATCGAAAAGGTTGAAGTTTGAATTAACTTGTTAATTGTTGCATACCTATTTTTTTAGGGATGAAACACTAATATTTTCAGACTTCACCTTTTTATTTACCAGTGCTTATCTGCGACACAGTTTGAGCAAACTGTATTATCTGATGCCAAATATCTTGGGGTGTAATGCCAAAACCAATATTTAATAGAATCAGTATTGCAGCAATAGTCAAGGCATTGCTCACAGTAGTTTTGATTATCTTCCACAAAACGACAAATATTATCCAAGCAACAATCAGGGTAGGAATCATAAATACCAAATTCCTTTAGAATCGCTCTTGCTAAGAGGAGTTTTATTTAAAAAAGGATACTTTCATACACTTAACAATTACTATTGCGAAAGCGAGCTTACCCCAGTTATAATAGATGCTATAGTATTGGAAAATATGGTAGGTTATTTTAAGTAATTGCCGCTTTTCCAATATACCATAAATTGACACAATAGTTTGTGGTTTATAAATCTTTTAAGATATATTACTGAACATACAATAATTATGAGTCTATTAAGAATAATGAGGATAGTGTAGTATAAATCACCATCCTCACAATTGTTTATTGTTATCTAGCTCCTTAGCGTACAGAAATAATACGCGAAGAAGTTGCTAATTTTTTAGTTGCATTTAAAACTTCTTGTCTAGCCCATCGATCTGCTGCCAAAATGTCATCTAAAGAGGGATTTGTACAGTTATCATTTTGATGGCGATCGCATACCGATTCGATACATCGGGGAATATCTAAAAATTGAATTTTCTCTTCTAAAAATAACGCCACAGCTTGTTCGTTAGCAGCATTTAACACTGCCGGCATAGAACCGCCAGCCTTACCCGCAGCATAAGCCAACTGCATACAAGGATACTTCTGATGATCTGGTTCGCGGAATGTTAAATTTCCAGCTTTCACCAAATCAAGTTGTTCCCACTCAGTATAGATGCGGTCAGGCCAAGATAAAGCATACAGTAGTGGTAGGCGCATATCAGGCCAGCCGAGTTGGGCTAAAACAGAAGTATCTTGCAGCTCGATGAGTGAGTGAATAATACTTTGAGGATGAATGACAATATCGATATCTTTGTAATCCAAGTCAAATAAAAAGTGAGCTTCAATTACTTCCAGCCCCTTGTTCATCAAAGTAGCGGAATCAACTGTAATTTTCCGCCCCATTGACCAATTCGGATGCTTGAGGGCATCAGCAACTGTCACTTCTGCTAACTTTTCTACATCCCAATCTCGGAAAGCGCCACCAGAAGCAGTGAGTAAAATTCGCCGCAAGCCGCCTTTGGGAACACCTTGGAGACACTGAAATATTGCTGAATGTTCTGAATCGGCTGGTAGTAGTTTTACACCGTATTTGTTGACTAAGGGTAGAACCACAGGGCCGCCAGCGATTAAGGTTTCTTTATTTGCTAAAGCAATATCTTTACCAGCTTCAATCGCAGCGATAGTAGGTAATAACCCAGCGCAACCAACGATACCGGTGACAACCGTTTCAGCATCGCCATAACGGGCGACTTCTATGACTCCAGCTTCCCCAGCCAGTAAAATCGGTTGAGGATCGAGGTCTTTGACAGCTTCTTGGAGAGCTGGCAATTTCTCTTGGGAGCAAATCGCTGCTATTTTCGGTCGAAACTGCCGAATCTGGGCTGCCAACATTTTTACATTGTTCCCAGCGGCTAATCCTACAATCCGAAACCGATCTGGGTGATGAGTAACGATATCTAAAGTCTGAGTACCAATTGAACCAGTGGAACCAAGAAGATTTATAGCTTTCACAATTACTTAAGGATTTACTGATAACTCCCACTATAAATTGCTTAGGACTCATTCATCACAGCGATCGCCACATTATGGTAGGTAGGGGGGCAAAGACTCTTGTTCAGACGCGATTAATGAGCCAGTGCGTTGGGGGGGTTCCCCCCGTTGTAGCGACTGGCGTCACGTCTCTACGACAACTGACTAATGATAAGTATCTATTAGATTTATTTATATAAAAATGTGTATACAGATACTATATATATAATTGTGAATGCTGAATACTTTGGCAATAAAAGCTCAATAGTAACTACTAGATAGTGACCTCTAACTGTGTGATAGTTATGGAGATTTTTAGTTAGTTGCTAATTTTCATATGAAATGGACGTGCGGAATGTTACTCAAAAATGGCAGTGTCGCAACCATAGGTAAAAGGATGCATCAAGGAGCCTGTGTAAACGCCTAGACCTATGGATAAAGCTTGGATAGTCATCACAAAATTTTTATGGAAAAATGATTTCCTGTTTCCCGCAATAATATGGTGTCTCAGCCGAATATTAATTTGGACAGCCATGTTAATAATTGCTCCTAACTTGCCGTCACCCTCAACAGGAATTAAACCGCACTTTGGCTGGGAAGTTTTTGACGCATGGGATAGTATTCATTATCGCGCGATCGCCACTACTGGTTATGAATTTGTCAATGACGGCAAACAACATAATTTGGCTTTTTTTCCCTTATTCCCTTTAAGCATCTGGGTTTTGATGAAGCTGGGTTTGACGTTTGAAGTCGCAGGTCTATTAGTAAACAACTTGGCATTTTTAGCGGCACTTTGCTGTTTGTACTTTTGGGTTAAGGAGCATTGTGGCATCAGAATCGGTCAGTGGGCTACTGCTGTGGTGTCCTTGTATCCAGCGTCCATGTTTACAGGAGTGATTTACACAGAAGGACTGTATTTATTTTTGAGTACAGCCGCTTTGCTGGCCTTCGATCGACAGCAATATCGCTGGACTGCTATTTGGGGTGCAATGGCCACAGCAACTCGTCCTACAGGGATGGCATTGATTGCAGCATTTGCGATCGCATCTTGGAAAGAACGCAGACCGCCCATTGCCTATATTGCAGCCTTTACTAGCGCTACAGGGTTACTTATCTTCAGTTTGTACTGTGCAATTCGTTTTCACGATCCCTTAGCTTTTATCGCAGCACAACGGGGATGGCGACCATCTCTGGGGTTTGATTGGCAAGGTTGGTTAAACATGTTAATGCAAATTGTAGTTGGGCCAAACAATTGGTTATTTGGTTGGATTCAAGATGCATCTGGCGGGATTAAAGACCCTTGGTATCCGCTGCTGTTTACCATGATTGTTACCAGCGGTTATATGTTATGGCGTTTCCGTAAAAATTGGAGTTCTATCAAGGTAATCTATGGCTTTTACGCTGTAGTCGTATTTTTATTAATACTCGCCAACGAACAGCTGATTAATAACTTACTTAATACATGTATGGTTTTAGGTGGCAGCTACCTTTTATGGTATTCGCGTAAGCAACTAACCCCAGTGACTACAAGCTATGGCTTTTGCGGTATCGCTTTACTGCTAGCTTCTGGAGGCACGATATCTTTGAGCCGCCTTGCTTACGGTATTGTACCTTTGAGTGTCGGTATTGGTGTATTATTGTCTCGCCATTCTTGTCAGGGATATTTAAGCTTAGGTTTATTTGTAACTTTACTTACTAAGATAGCTATTGGATTTGCTCAAGAGCGTTGGGTAGGGTAGCAGCCAAGTAGGGACAGTAGCTAATATAGCAAAGTGCTGAGTGCTGAGTAAAAACCCAGTTATTTTAAGGCTTTGAGCAATCACAAATGTCCTAAAGGGTGTGGCTACGGCCATATCAGAAATTGCTTGAAATAAAATCGGATTTTACACTCTTCTTCAGGAGAAGCGAAATACTCACCCCACAAATTTATTAACTTCTTATACTCAAAAATAATTTCACTTCTAATGAATAAAAGAAGAATTGTTGAGGTAATTTTCTTACCTTTGATTATATGCAGCGCATTTATTTTTTGCACTGCAATGGCAATGTTACTATATCCAGAAACTTTTTATAAATTCTTTTCAGCAACACAATTAGTACGCGATATTCCTCCACAGTTACCTCATAAAAGTTACTACTGGGATGTAGAACATTACGCTAAATTAGCTTTAAGTCCTAGTTGTAACGCCTTTTACCCTCTCTGGCCTTTTATCATTCGTATTGTATTTCATCCTCAAAGTATAGAGCAGGCTGCACACTACTTTTCTGTGGTAGCAACTGCTCTATTTTTTCTTGGCACATTTTTGCTATTTTGGGTTTTTCAAATAGGTTTACAACGCGTAGATTTAGCTTTTTGGTTAGTTCTTGCTTATTCTGTAAATCCTATGGCTATATTCCGAGTTATAGGTTATACAGAAAGCTTGTTTGCATTCCTGAGTACTTTATTTATTTGGATTTGCTTACCTAAATTGAAACTCAATGAAAATCTGAAATTATGTTTGATTTTTGTTATTACCTTTTTAATGGCTTTAACTCGACCAGTGTTAATCCAAATACTATTCTCTGCTATCACAAGCTTAGGGACTATATTTTATTTTCAAAGCTTGCTAAAAGCAAGATTTACTCATCATAATTTATTAGCCATATTTACTAAATATATATCTGAAATTAAAACTACTATTACTATCTGCGTGTCAGCTTTACTAGGTTACTCGATTTATGGCAATTTATGTTTGATAACAAGAGGTGATTTCTTTGCCTCTTTTCACGACCAAAAGTTGTGGGGGAAAAAGTTAGGATTACATTTAGAACTATTGTTGACACCAAAATCACCACTATTCGATCTGTTAGGGCTTTACCTGCCTGCGATAATTTTATTTTTGGCTGTTGCTTTAGTTTATTTTAAGTTGATTAGGCATGACTTCTACATATTTATGCCTCAATCTCAATTATGGAACTTATTATTAATTTATCCACCTTTATTGATTTTATTGTATATATTCAATTACATAAGATATCAGAAGCAAGCTAAATTAACTAAACTGGCAATAAATAAATATATTTATACTCTCAGGAAAAACTATATTTTTTGGTTTTGTATCTATTTTAGTTTTATTCATTCTGTAATTATATTTTTCACCCAAGACCGTCTTTTTAGCTTGGCAAGATTTATATTTGCAGTGCCTTTCTTTTTTATGGCTACTGGTTATTTATATTGCTGTTTTTCTGGTAAAAAAGCATATACTATTCTATTTTGCTTCATACTAATTTCAGCCATTGCCTTATTTGAACAATGGATTAATTATGGTCAAGACCGATGGCTGGGTTAATCAACAAATGAAACTAACTTTGGCATAGAGAGACACTTTTTGTTTACGATCTATTTATAGTGTGCTATGTGCTACCTCAATCAAAAAAATATTTCGGTGCAGGATGGCAGTCGATGTATTTTCGCGCATCAATGCGGATAATAGCAATATCAGGTAGCCCAGAAAGTACCAACATCTCTCACTCTAAACTTTTGCAGCATTTATAATTATCTTTGCCCCCTGAAAGTTCGTAAATATGTCTGAAGAAGATATTCGTGCCACGCGGCTGGAGAAAGTAGAACAGCTAAAGCAGCTAGGAATGAATCCCTACGCCTATCGTTGGGAATCTAGCCATCACGCGGCGCAATTGCAAGCACAATTTGCTGATTTACCCAACGGTGAAGAAGTTGATTTAGAAGTAGCGATCGCCGGACGCATCATGTTGCGTCGTTTTATGGGTAAACTAGCCTTCGTCACCTTGCAAGATGAAACAGGCACGATTCAGCTTTACCTAGAAAAAAAGCGCATTGACGAAAGTATGGCAGATATTGTGGCCAATGCTTTCAAACAACTCGATAAACTCACAGATATTGGCGATATCCTCGGCGTTCAAGGCACTATCAAACGGACTGAAAAGGGCGAATTATCTATTTACGTCAAACAATACAGTATTCTGACAAAATCTCTGTTGCCCTTACCTGACAAAAGGCATGGGTTAACGGATATTGCCAAGCGCTACCGTCAACGCTATGTTGACTTGATTGTTAACCCAGAAGTCCGGCAAACTTTCCGCCGCCGGGCCCAAATTACTGCCGGGATTCGTCGTTATTTGGAAGAACGGGATTTTCTCGAAATTGAAACGCCAGTTTTGCAAAGTGAAGCAGGCGGTGCTGATGCACGTCCGTTCATCACTTACCACAACACCTTAGAAATGGAGTTGTATCTGCGAATTGCTACAGAACTCCATCTCAAGCGGTTGATTGTCGGTGGTTTTGAAAAGGTATTTGAATTGGGGCGAATTTTCCGCAATGAGGGAATTTCAACTCGTCACAATCCAGAATTTACAACGATTGAAGTTTACCAAGCCTACGCCGACTATAACGATATGATGGCGCTGACGGAGGGAATAATTACCACCGTCGCCCAAGAGGTACTGGGAACGCTGCAAATTACCTACCAAGAGAAGCCTGTAGATTTAACACCTCCTTGGCGGCGGGTGACGATGCACGATTTGGTGAAAGAATATACGGGTTTAGATTTCAACTCATTCCAAACTTTAGAAGAAGCAAAAGCAGCAAGTAAAAATGCTGGACTGGAAAATATTGAAGATGTGGCATCAATTGGCAAACTTTTGAATGAAGCTTTTGAACAAAAGGTAGAAGAAAATTTAATTCAACCTACCTTTGTAATTGACTATCCTGTGGAAATTTCGCCGTTAGCCAAACCTCACCGTTCGCAACCTGGTTTGGTAGAACGATTTGAGTTATTTATAGTAGGGCGAGAGACAGCTAACAGCTTCTCAGAACTTACCGATCCCATCGACCAAAGAGAACGTTTAGAAGAACAAGCCGCCCGGAAAGCCGCTGGCGACTTAGAAGCGCAAGGTGTAGATGAAGACTTTTTGACAGCTTTGGAATACGGTATGCCGCCTACTGGTGGTTTAGGGATTGGAATCGATCGCCTAGTGATGTTATTAACTGATTGTGCTAGTATTCGGGATGCGATCGCTTTCCCCTTACTCAAGCCAGAGAAAGCAGAAGCATTACCAGAATCAGAAACTTAATAAACACTGGCAATTGTATAGAAATAGCAAGGTGTGTTATGGCTTTGCCTAACGCACCATTTTTATAACTCAGACTTTGATTATCTAAGTTGCACTCACGTATTCTATATGATATTCCTTATAAAGAATACTATGATTGACATTCTTTATAAGGAATACTATATTGTGAGGTAGGAAGTGACTTGGACTTGGGAACTTTATCAAGATGTCAATGGGGAAATCCCTAAAGATTTACTTGCTTTTTTCGTCAGGATGATTCCTGAAGAGGAACAACCAGAAAATCCACCAAAGCCATTACTGAGTGCTTCCGAAACCAGGCGTTTGCAAGTTAGTCTTGGCTACCTGTGCAATAAAGGACTCGCATCACTCACCAGTGACATCTTTGAGAAGTTAGAAGATGACCTGTATGAGTTACGTATGACCAAGAGCGAACATAATCCACGGTTTATTTTAACGGCTGCTACACCTCAACGGTTTGTAGTGTTGCACGCCTTTATGAAAAAATACGACGGCGCGATCAAAGATAGAGACAAAGAACCTGCAAGAGTGAGATTGCGTGAATTGCAGCAGAGGGAACAGTCATGAAAAAGCCTAATTTTCAAGCTTGGTTGCAGCAAAAGGTAAGCGACGACCCAGAGGTGATTTTGGCGGGAAAGTTAGAGTACTTACGCCTATATTTGACCGATGCGATGCGGGAAATACGTAACAAAGCGGGATTGACTCAGGCGCAGCTAGCGGAAAAACTAGGAGTGCAGCAAGCGGCGGTGTCTAAATTGGAATCGGCGTTAAAGGAACATGAGTTGGAATCAGTGTTGCACTATTTACATGCCTTGGGTGCAGATTTGCTGGTAGCCGTAAAAAAAGGGGATGAATTATATCAAGCCAGCGATAACGAAGGTGTATTGCTGGTAGATGTACCAAATGTAGTTTTTCAAAAGGCATTAGCGGCAAACATGAGCGTCCGCGAATATGTTCGTGTAGCTGTTGAGAAGTTTTCCAGCGAGGATGATGGACTGAGAACAGCTTTGGTAAAACTGCTCGAAAGTGACGATTCAGTAGCAGTGAAAGTAAGAGCGCGTTTAGGTTCAAGGACAATTCAAGAAATTGCTGTAGAGTTGGAAAAATGTCTGAGTATCTTAGAGGAAGAATATAGAATTTTTGCTGTAAAAAATGTGTTAGTTGGTAATGTGCCAGTTGTAGAAAGTAATCGCGGAGCCAGTAATGAAATTGATGAAATTGAGTTGTTATATTTAGCTGAAGAATTGTTAGAAAAATTGGCAGATTTATTAGGTAAATACAAATAAATATTAGTTAAACTCAGATGAAAAAAGAATTGGGTAATGTAAACTACAAACTTGACGAACAACAAGATAAAAATTATCTTGAATTTTTAGTTAATTTATTAAATGTATCTCTAAGTAATGATCAAAAAAATATTGAATTATTATTAGCTGGAAATCTTGATAAACTCAATAATTATTTTGCTCAGTTAGTATCCAAATTAATAACAGATCTCGTATCTAAGGCAGAGCCAAGTCAAGCTTTGTTAACTCTAGCTTCAGTTCCTATTTTCAGTGAAATTCTTTATGCTTTTGCGAACGGAAGCCTGACGAATAATCAGGATATAGCTATCAATGCTTGTGAATGTGTGATTAAAATTTTAAAATCTGATTTTTTTTCAACAGAAACTGAGTTTATATTAAAAAACCTAACTGCACCTACTCAAGCTATTTTAGCTAATGCTTATCTTGATCGCATTAATGGCGAAAGAGCAGAGAACTTAGAAAAAGTAATTTATTATGCTGAGAATGCTTTAAAAGGTTATAAATATGAGAATGTACCACAAGCATGGGCATCAACCCACTTCACTCTTTCAATTGCTTATGGCCAGCGTATTCATGGTAGTAAATCAGAGAATATTGAGAAATCTATTATCTCTTCTAAAAATGCTTTGCTGGTTTATAGCTATGAGGTATTTCCTACAGATTGGGCAAAACTGCAAAATAATTTAGCACTTGCTTATTATCAGCGTATAGAGGGCGATAAAACAGAGAATTTGGAACTAGCAATCAATTATTGTAAGAATGCTTTGCTGGTTCATACCCGCGATAATTATCTACAAGGTTGGGCAAAAACTACAATAAATATAGCAAATGCTTACCGAGATCGGAAACAAGGCGAGGTAGTAGATAATATTGAACAGGCTATTGCCTACTACCAAGAGGTATTAGATTATATTAATCCAAAAATTTTTCCAGAAGAGTGGGCTAAAGCTCAAGTTAATTTAGGTACAACTTATCGACAAAAAAATAAACTAAATAAGTCTGATGGTGAAGTATTAGAACAAGCTATTGACTATCATATAAAGGCCATTAGATTTTTTAACCCTGAAACTTTTGATGAAATTTTTGAAATACCACAACCTCTAATAGAAGCAGTAAGTAATGCTATTTTAACTGATGAAGAATGGGAAACTTGTATTGATGATACTCAAGTCGAAAATCTACTTATAGCCATAAAATGTTATGAGCAAGCCTTACAAGTTTCTTCACATGAAATATTTCCAGAACAATGGGCAGGAATTTATATAAGTCTTGGCAGAGCCTATAAAGAAAGACAACAAATTTTAGAAGCAGTAAAGTCCTTCCAGTCTGCATTGGAATTCTACAAACCCATTACCTTTACTCAAGAATCCTTGAAAATAGGGAGGATATTGGGCAATCTAGCTTTTTGTCATGGACTATGGTTGGAGGCTATTCAAGGTTACACATCTGCTATTAATGCATTAGAACAGCTTCGTATATCGGTAATTTGCGAGTCACATCGCCAGAAAATTGTAGAAATATTTTTAGGTCTGTACCAAAACATGGTGCAAGCTTGCATCAACGCTGGACAAATAGAAAAAGCCTTTGAATATTCAGAGCGATCGCGTTCCAAACGCTTGGTAGACTTAATGGCAAGCTACAACCTTTTCCAAGGCGAAGAAATCCATCCAAAAGTTCAAGAATTATTGCAGCAATACGAAGAACTGCAACAGCAAATTGATCGAGAACGCCAACGCCATAAATCTGAAAAGAATCGTAGTGAAACACGTGCTGTTTGGGAAGCTTATAATGAAGCGATCGCATCTTTGGAAGCCCAAAAACAACAAGTTTGGGAAAATCTCAGACGTGAAGATCCGGTATTAGCTGGAGAAATTCAAGTAAATTCCCTCAGCTTGTCAGAAATTCAAAAACTACTAATCAACCAGCCTAATACAGCTATTCTCAGTTTCTACACTACAAACAGCGACACCCATATTTTTGTCGCGCAGCAAAGCAAAATTACTGTCCATACCTGCACAGGACAAGGATTAGATACGTTGCAAGGCTGGATTAACCAGAATTGGTTATTGCCTTATATGCAGGATTTCAAAAAATGGGAAACTCAAATTAACAATATTCTCCGCGAACTAGCTGAACGCCTACAAATACCTGAACTCATATCCCAACATCTTGAAGCAATAGAAGAGTTAATTTTAGTACCTCACCTGTTACTGCATCAGATGCCCTTCACTGCTTTGCCTACAGGAGAATATCAAGAATATTTAGGAGATAAATATCTCATTCGTTACACCCCAAGCTGCCAAATATTAGAATTTTGTCAACAACGTGATACTGTAGGGACATTTAATGAAGTATCTCTACAATATGGCATTGTGGAAGATGCAGAAGATAACCTTCCCTGCGCCAGATTTGAAGGCGAAAAACTCGCCCAAATGTACAACATTCCAACAGAAAACAGATTAATCGGCAGCAGTCAAGCTACCTGTAAAAACTATCGACACTTAGCACAACAAGTTCAAGTACTTCATTCCTCCCACCATGCAGTCTCTCGCCTCGATAATCCTTTAGAATCACAGCTAAAATTAGCTGATGGTAATATCACGTTGGGGCAATTAATGACACCAAGCTGGCGTTTACCTCAACTTGTAGAAGTGTTTCTCTCTTGCTGCGAAACTAATTTAGGTACTCCTTCGTTAACTGATGATATTCTTACCCTTTCCACAGGATTTTTGTGTGCTGGTGCTAGAAGTGTAGTTAGTACTTTGTGGTCAGTTAATGATTTAGCTACAGCATTATTTTCTATTTTTTACTATCAGGAGCGACAAGAAGGTAAAAACCGTCCTAAAGCATTAAAGCAAGCCCAAATCAAACTACGCGAACTTAGAAAAGAGGAGTTCTTGAGATGCGAGGATATTAAAAAACTATACAATCACGCAAAAACTGAATTTGAAGAAGCCCAGAATAAAAGATCCCAATACGAGCGAGGTTCAGCAGAGCGGTTAAAATGGACTCAGAAATACATAAATTACCAGAAGCTTAAAAATCAGATTGAAGTGATAGAAAATTCCAAAAAGCAATTCCCATTTTCACACCCTCGCTATTGGGCTGCTTTCATTTGCCAAGGTTTACGATGATGACAATGCTGGTAGTGAGAGTAATTATTCTACTGGCTCATCAACCTGATTTAATTATTGTAGAGAGAATATTTATTTGCTAAAAAATTTGAGTGATACGATGCCTACGGCGGCAAGCTACGCACCACCCAATCTAAAATTAAATCATTAAATAACTAATTCGCTACTTCGGCTAATTCAATAACGCGCCCTTCATAGTCCTTGACTAGAAAGTTGAGGGGCTTTTGGTTGCGAATCTTGAACTTTAAACCGCGCATTTCTACTCGCATTAAAATCATATCCAGGCAATCGCGATCGAAACAAACGTGGCGTTGCTGATTTTTGCTGCCCAAACTCGCCCCAGTGATGACGTGTAACTGGGTATTTTTCTTGATCTGATACCACAGTCCCTCGTTGGCATTGCTCATAGTTTTGCCTGACCAGCTAGGACTTGTGGACATATATAGCGGATCGATCCCGGTTGTGCCCAAGGTTTGTTCGTAGTTGTAGTAGTAGTGCAACGGCACTTCAGCTGCTGGCAAATCTAGCAGCCCTTCATACAACTGTCGGGCAATATCCAAATCGGACACCATCACAGTATGTACTTTTGGGGCACTGGTGAGGAACATCCACATAGCGCCAGCGTATGCCGCCAGCAGCATCACCATAATGCCTTGGGTGGAGAATAAGCTATCCAAAGGCAGGGAAGGCAAAAAAGAGCCTAAAGTCAACGGAGCGAGCAGAAAAGGCATGACACTAGCTGCTATAACCATGAACAAATTTAAAGATTGTATAAGGAACCGCTTTTATTATTGTCGATAAAGACTGAAATTTAAGTCCTTGTTTCTAGTGTATCAATACTAAAGTGTTTGAGTCTTCACAATAAACAGACCCATTGTAAAAATATGATGTTGCTGACGACAAAACCCCTATTCCCAATATTATTTTAACTATCAACTGCTAAACCTATGCAAATTCCTCATTTTCACGAAGCTAACCACCCACTAGTCAAGTCGTTGTTTCATCATAGCGACCAAGAATTGCTAAGTCTGTTTCAGAGTCATCCAGAGGCTGGAAAGTACTTTACAGTGATTTTTTGTCGCTACAGCCCCATAGTTTACACCTTGATTCAGCATTCAGCGCGATCGCCCGTACAGGCAGATTATCTGTTTGCCTTGACTTGGCGACATATCTATTACGAACTTGGCGGACTCAATTTAACCAATCCTCAACCAGAACAAGAAGCCTTAACTTTGCAAAATTGGCTCATTAACATTACGGCTTTCTGTATCAACGAAATTAAGCTACCCCCAACCGAAGCAATTCATTATTCTCTGCAAGCGACTTCACCACCGCTATGGTGCTACGTAGAACAGGCTTTAGACCAATTACCACCTATTTTGCGTTTGATGGTCTTAATGGCTCAAACTTTCCACTGGAGCGAAACTCGAATTGCAGCCTATTTGCAAGCCGAAGGAGAAAAGATATCGCCTCTCGAAGTAGCCAATTTTCTCCAAGAAGGCTATCTTATGCTAGAGGACAAATTACCGCCAGATATCCGCGCTATCTACTTGGGGGAAGATTCGGCTCAATCATAGTTTAAGTATTAACGCGTATGCTGATGGTATTTGTGCTAAAAAATAAAACTTTTACTTTAATCTTATACTGAAACCCGAAATTTCACGGGTAAGTTTTATGAAACAACAGCATTTATTCCCAGGGCATACTATTTTGAACTTAGCTCCAAGGTTCAGCAGAGCTAACAAATTCAAGTTTTTTAGTTTTTACTTTTTAGTTTTTACTTTTTTGCTAAGTCCTGTAACAGCAAGTGCTGTGGATATTACTCAACAACTCCATCGTCCTTTAAGTGATTCGAGTTGGCAACAATCTAGAGATGAGGCAGATAGTTTAGTGCGTATTGGCGAACAACAAAACGCCTCTGGGTATTTTGAAAAAACAATAGAATCTTGCTTGCAGGCACTAGATATTTATCACTCGATTGGTGATATTAAGGCACAAGGTCTAACTTATGATTTATTAGCAAAAGCTTATATCCAATTAGGTCGTTTCAAAGAAGGAGAAGATGCATTACGCCGACGATTAGCGATCGCTCGCGATACCAAAGACTTTCAAGCACAGATTTTTGCGCTCAATAATATTGCTAGTTTATTACTCCAAGCCGGAGAAACCGCCGCTGCTGGCAAAACAGTTCAAGAAGGACTGGCAATTGCTCAAAACATCCAAAGTACTGAAGGTGAAGGATTATCTTTGAGTAATTTGGGATTGGTGACAGCTAGGCTAGGAGATTATAACAAAGCAATTAAACTCTATGAAACTGCTTTGACTTTCCGCCGTCAAACTGGCGATACTATCGGCGAGGCAAATACTCTTAATAATTTGGGTGATGCTTATCTAGCAGCCGGAAATTATCAAGATACCATTGGCTCTTATGGGGCAGCAATGCGGATTGCGAAAACAACTCGCGATCGCTCCAACCAACTACGAGCAATTGATGGTCTAGTAACGGCTCACAGTGCCGTAGGACGCTACGAACGGGCATTTGATTTATTATCGCAGCGCTTAACATTGGCTAACGAATTACAAAATCTGCGAGAAGAATTGAACTCTTTTGAATCCTATGCAAAGTTATACGAGCAGTTAGGTAATTACCCAACTGCCCGTAATTTTTATGAAAGAGCAATTACAGTGGCACGAACCCTGGAAGATAACAAACAGGAAGTGCGATTAATTGATAGATTGACTCAAATGCTGAAACGGAAATAGAGACGCGATTAATCGCGTCTGTACAAGAGTTAGGATTTGGAATTTTATTTTTAACTCCTAACTCTTACCTACTTTTTAATTCAAAAATACTGAACCGTTTGGATCGACTCTTAATGCACTTCTATCTGCATTTACATTTGTAGCTTCCTTAAATGTTACTTCCAAAACACCTGGTTCCGAAGAGGGTTGTGGCGTTACTAAAAGTAGTCCTTTGTCGTCACGTTGGAATGTTACTGTTACTGGTGCTTTTAAACCTTGTAGTGTCACATTTGATTTACCTTGCAGCGATCGCGATCCAGTATCGCCAATTACTTGGTAAGTTATATTTGCCGCAGTGTTATTTACTAACCTGATATTAACTTTGCCATTAGTTAGGGCGATCGTAGCATTGGGAGTTTGGTGCGGTGATAATAAAGCTGGTTGATTCGGTTCAGTTGGAGAAACTGACGGTGTAACAGGAGTGACTGGTTTAGAAGTTGGGTTCAGTGCTCGCTGTTGTTGGGTAAAAGAATTAGAGGGACATCCTTGAGGGACTATATTTCTGCTGTTGAAAGGCTCTTCGTAATAAATACTAGGGCAAGGGTTAGCTTTAGGAGAAATAGTTTCCTGTGCTACTACTGCTCTAGGGATAACAGGCAAACTTATGAGTAACCCGCCACAAACTACACCAAATAGGTTAGTGTACTTGCTAAGTTTTTGAAAATCTACGTTCATATATCAACTCCTAAAAAAATATCAAAGGTTTATTTGAGTTTTTTTAAATTAATTTCTTTCAATTCCCATATTTAGCAGATTGAATTAAATATAAAAGCAACTCTATAAATAATTATTTTGATTGCTAGTAATATTTTATCAATCTGTGATGGAGCCTTTTCAGTTTAACAATATCAGTTTGATATTTTATCTAACTTCAGATATAAAATAAGAAAGGAGTTTTTTGAATTTAAGTTGAAGATTCAATTATATAAATTTCATAAATTAATAATGTTATCTAAAATTGTAGATTATTAATTTTCCTGTCAACCTTGGCAAACTCTATTAGGCAACCAGCTAGCAATTACTTGAATTTCGTTATGATAATAATTTATTATTAACAGAAAATATAGCTTAAACAGCTTCTTTGGAGTTATATTGTGCTTTTATTTGTTACTTGAAATACAAAACAATGCTTACAAATATTAAGTTTAAAGCTCAAGTTATGATTATTCATCTATCACAAGAAGCAAATTTTGGGTATTTAATTAAGACTCAAGATTTATTGGTAAAGTGACAATAAAAGTAGTTCCTTCGCCCACAGTACTTTCAACTTGAATCTGACCTTCGTGATGTTCGACAATAGCTTGAGCGATCGCTAGTCCTAATCCCGAACCTGTGGTACTTTCTGTAGCCGCGTTTTCAGGCGTGTGGGTACGTGCGGGATCTACCCGATAAAAGCGGTCAAATAATCGCGGTAGTGCCTCTGTAGGAATACCAATCCCGGTATCACTGACTTTGATTTGCAACTGAGGAGTACTGTAACGAATTCTAGAGACACGATTGCTTGCTTCTAAACGCAGCAATTCCACATTGACTCGTCCACCTGTTGGAGTGTATTGCAAAGCGTTGCTAATCAAATTTGTAAATAACCGCACTAATTGATCCCATTTGCCGACAAGCGCGAACCAATTTTCTAGTAATTCCGGGCTAGTTTCTGAGGCGGGAGGATCGACCAACTCTAGAGTTAGAGTAATGCCTTTTTCTGTAGCTAATAATTGTTGTTCTTCAACCACTTCTATCAGCAAGGCATCCAGAGGACAAGGTGAAAAGATATCTTTGCTACTACCACTGTCTTGCCTTGCCAGAAAAAGTAAATCATTAACTAACTTACCCAAACGCTGTGTTAATCGTTCCACCACCTTTAACTGTTGGCGATAGTTTGAAGAATTGGTGGCTTCTACCTCTCTCCACTCCAAATCAGCAAGGGCAACTTGGACATTAGTTTGAATCAAAGTAATGGGACTTCTGAGTTCGTGCGAAGCATCAGCCGTAAATTGTTTGAGACGTTGGTAAGATTCGCCCACAGGTTCCATCGCTTTACCTGAGAGAAACCAACCACTTGCAGCCACAGAAAGCACCATGAAGAAAATACCTAGTGCTAAATCAACCATGAATTGGCGACTAGGTTTAGTAACTTCAAACCAAGGATGACTGACACGCAAATATCCTAATACTTGCCGCCCCATTTCTACCCGTTGTGTGATTTGTCGCAATAATAGCCCTGAGTCTCCCCAAGTTCCATTCTCTCCTTTAACAACGCGCACAGTTTCACCAGTGCGGTTGGCATGAATGGGAATATTTAGGGGTTCGGAAATAGTTGACCAGAGTAATTCACCAGTTGAGTTAAACCATTCTAAATCTATGTGGTCATCTTCTACAGTTTCAGCATTATTGCGAAAACTCGCTTCTACATTAATGCGGAATTGATCTACGTCGCTGTTAACTGTTTCAATTACAAGCGATCGCTCTACTATTTCCACCACATGATTGAGGGTATCGTCAATCCGCTCGACTAATGTACTGCGGACATATAAATAAACTCCACTGGCGAATAGCAGTAACAACACAGCGGTGATAGCGGTGTACCAAAGAGCAAGACGGCGACGAGTAGCTTGAAACATACTTTATTAATAAAGGCAGAGAAACAAGAGAGCAGGGGGATGAGGGAGATGAGGAAGATGAGGAGGATGAGGAAGAAATAATAATTACTTCTGCCTCCTGCCTCCTGCCTCCTGCCTCCTGCCTTCTGCCTTCTGCCTTCTGCCTTTTTTAACTAAACTGTTCAATAATTCCGCCACCCAAAACTTTATCGCCGTCATACCACACCGCAGCTTGTCCGGGGGTGATGCTGAACTGGGATTCATCAAATACCAGGCGGACGCGGGAGTTTTCTAAGGGAATCACCGTAGCTGGTGTAGGAGTGGAACGATAGCGAATTTGCACTTCGGTATGAATTGGGGTTGATGGTTCGGCGATGGAAACCCAGTTAACTCGATTTACCATACATTCCGGCGCTCGTGCTTTGGTGCGATCGCCTACTATTACCTTATTATTCACTGCATCTAATTCAATTACATACAGCGGTTCCGGTGCAGCAACACCCAAACCTTTACGCTGCCCAATAGTGTAGTGATGAACGCCATCATGCTGTCCTAAAACTTTGCCTGTAGTATCCACAATATCGCCTTTTTTAGGGGCGAGATACTTATCGAGAAATGCCCGCATGGAACCGTTACTTTCTACCAAGCACAAATCCTGACTTTCTGGCTTGTCGGCAGTTTTCAGTCCGTAGTCAGCAGCGATGCGGCGCGTATCGGCTTTTTGCAGTTCGCCTAAAGGAAACACGGAGGCTGCAAGTAATTCCTGAGACAAGTCATAGAGAAAGTATGATTGGTCTTTGTTGCGGTCAACTGCCCTTAATAATTGATAGCGTCCTGTAGCTTCGTCATAGCGAATTTGGGCATAATGACCTGTAGCGATGCGATCGCATCCTAACTGTTCGCGGGCATACTGCACCATTGGGCCAAACTTCACGGTTTTATTGCACTGGGAGCAAGGTAAAGGCGTAATTCCAGCGCTGTAACCAGCCACCAGATAATCGACAATATTTGTCTGAAAGACATCTCGAATATCCACAACCTGATGAGGAATGCCCAGTTGTTCGCAGATATAAGCCGCGTCGATCATTCCCTCAGAGCAACATTGCCCTTTGCCTTTCATTAGCCAAAGAGTCAAACCAATCACTTCATAGCCCTGATTGTGCAGGATAGCAGCGGCGGTAGAACTGTCAACGCCACCAGAAAGACCAACTACGACTTTTTTCATATCTCTAAATCTTGCTAGGCTAGTATCCTTTTTAGAATTAAAAATTCAAAATTCAAAAATCTTTTGTAGCGATGACGCTGTACTTTGTATGCAAGTAGGGCTTTTCATCCAAGCTCTACACAGGAGCTTCGTAACTGTCCAATTCTAGCATATATCTCTTCAAAGCCTTGGTAGAGAGGCACTTCAGTTTGTAGGCTACTCACTCAGATATTGCCGCAAACTCAATCAGCTATGCCATTGCTAACAGCTACTGAATTTTTTTCAGATGTATTCATTGCAACCTGGGCATACTAATTCTAAGCTGACACTATATAGTTGCTACAAAAGTGCGTTCGTTAGTTCCTGAAAGAAATTCTCTACAAATCTTGTTACCACTATGTGCAGTCAAATATCAGGTGAATTTATCACATTTCGGATGATTTTTTTGTTGTTAGGAGGTTGGTTGACGCTGACTTCCTATGTGAATCCCGTACAAGCCCAAATCAACACAAATCAAGTTTTGCTTGCTCAACAGACAGTAATTGACACTTTACCACCACCGCCAGAAATTTCACCGGTTCCCTTTGGTCAGTCGCCATTACCCCAGGTACAACCAGGTCAGTACGGGCAATATCAACCCACTCAATCAGTGGAATTTAATCGGCCTCAGCCGAACTATCAGCCCACTCAATCAGTGGAATTTAATCAATATAGCCAGAACTTTCAACGCTACTTAGTGTACGTTGATAATTATAATTACCAGACGCTGCAACAAGTGCGTCAGATTGAACCTGGAGCTTATATTCGTCAGTACCAAGGGCGTTCTATTATTCAGTCAGGAGTCTTTAGTAGACTATCTAACGCCCAAGAGCGAGTCAGACAACTTGAGTCCTACCGAATTTATGGCGCACAAATTGTCGGCTTCGCAGACGGACGAGAAGTTCCTGCTTCTTATTCTTCTTCTCCTACTTATACGGGCGATCGCAACGTAAATGTTTCTAGGGGAGATTCTAGATACTATGTCGCTATTCCCGCTAAATCACAAGACTTACCCTCAATTGCTGAAAGAATTAGACAAAATACAGGGCTAGCTGGCTTTATATTTCAAAGACAATCGCCGCGAGGGCCACATGTAGCAGTAGGGCCTTTTGCTCGGCGCACAGAAGCCGAAGAATGGAATAACCGCCTGCAAAATTTGGGATTTGGCGATGCGAGAGTTTACTACGGAAGGTAAATAAGTGCTGAGTTTGGAGTTAAAAGTTAAGAGTGAGGAGTTGTGAGTGAGAAATTCATAACTCCTAATTCATAACTCCCAACTTACGATTCAAAACTGATGCAGAATAGGCAAGAACAAATTTCCCAAGTCGTAGTTACCTCTGAGCAAATGCGGGATATTGAAGAGCGGATCTTTGCAGCGGGAATGCCTGTAGCGGCTTTAATGGAAAAGGTAGCAGGACTCATTGCTCATCGAATTCACGAGATATACCCCAACTTTGGACAAAAGCAAGAAAAAGATGCCGGGAAAGAATTGTTCGCATCTTGGCGTGTATCTCCAATAACTACCCGTGTCGGAATTCTTGTCGGGCCTGGTCATAATGGGGGTGATGCTTTGGTGGTAGCCCGTGAATTATACTTTCGCGGGTATGAGGTTTGGATTTATTGTGCTTTTTCTAAGTTGAAGGAATTAACTGCACAACACTTACAATATGCCCAGAGTTTGGGAATTCCATGTTATCAGGAGATATCGCAACTACAAGATTGTGATTTTTTGATTGATGGGTTGTTTGGATTTGGCTTGGAAAGAATGCTCACCGATTTCATTGCAGCTGCAATCGATCGCTTAAATGAATGGAATAAGCCAATTATTAGTATCGATTTGCCTTCGGGTTTGCACACCGATACTGGTGAGGTATTGGGAACTGCCATTCGTGCTACTCACACTTTTTGCCTGGGTTTATGGAAGTCGGGTTTGCTGCAAGACCAAGCTTTAGAGTATGTCGGCAAAGCTGAGTTAATCGATTTTGATATTCCTTTGGCTGATGTGCAAGCTGTTGTGGGGGATACATCCAAAATCAAACGCATTACGCCAGCAACGGTACTTTCCACTTTACCGCTACCTCGTCCACAAGTTACCCACAAGTATAAGGAAGGTCATTTACTAATGATTTGCGGTTCGCGCCGCTATGCTGGTGGGGCAATTTTAACAGCTTTGGGAGCGCGGGCAAGTGGTGTAGGAATGCTTTCAATTGCAGTTCCAGAATCTTTGAAACCCATTTTGGTGTCGCATTTGCCAGAAGCGTTAATAGTAGGTTGTCCAGAAACCCAAACTGGAGCGATCGCTCAGTTACAATTACCAGAAAAAACTGATTTAAGTTCTTTTCATGCGATCGCCTGTGGCCCTGGTCTCACAAAAGATGCTACGGCCATTGTGCAAGAAGTTATAGCCAGCGATCGCCCTTTAATTCTCGATGCGGATGCTTTAAATATCCTGGCGCAGATGGGAACCATTGCCACATTACAAAAGCGGCAAGCAACAACGGTACTCACACCTCATACTGGTGAATTTCAGCGGTTATTTCCCGATATGCCCGATCCCAAGCACGACAGGGTGCTAGCTGTTAGGGAAGCTGCGGCGCAAACTAGGGCTGTAGTTTTATTGAAAGGGGCGAGGACGGCGATCGCTAGTCCCCAAGGTTTAGTTTGGATTAATCCCGAAAGTACCCCAGCTTTAGCGCGTGGCGGTAGTGGTGATGTGTTGACAGGGCTACTTGGTGGATTGCTAGCACAAGCAGCAACTAAACAAATTGCTGTAGAAGATATTGTGGCAACTGCGGCGTGGTGGCATTCGCAAGCGGGTATTTTAGCAGCTCAAGAACGCACTGAGTTAGGTGTAGATGCGTTTACATTAACACAGTATTTAATGAAAGTTCTCAGTAAGCCAAAAGTTAAAAGTCTACTTTAGTTGACTTACCACTAGTTAATCAAATATGATCTTAGATTGTCTGTCTAATTCCTGCTCGGATCGGGTAGATATATCACAAAAGCTAGCCACAGCGAATTATCAAAACCAGATAAGTAGCGTCTCTACAAGAGATCGAAGCTAGCTACCTGTACGGCAACTTCAAGGACAATTCCATGACTTACGCAATTATTGAAACTGGCGGCAAACAACTGCGAGTTGAGCCGGGACGCTTTTATGACATCGAACTGCTTCCAGTTGAAGCAGACGAAAAAGTTACAATAGAATCTGTATTACTAGTTCAGCACGACGGTGAAGTTACCATTGGACAGCCGCTAGTAGCAGGGGCGACAGTAGAAGGTACGGTGCTGCGAAATCTGAGAGGTCGCAAAGTCCTGGTCTACAAAATGAAGCCGAAAAAGAAAACCCGCAAAAAGCGGGGGCATCGCCAGGAAATTACTCGATTGATGATTAATTCCATCACCCTCAACGGTACGGTACTGGTTGCTCAAGAAGCTGCAACTGCTGAAACTCCGGTTGCCGAGGATTCTCCTGCGGAAGCAACTGCTGAATAATAGAGAAGAAAAAACAGACACAAGAGGAAATTATGGCTCATAAGAAAGGAACAGGCAGTACGCGCAACGGTCGCGATTCTAATGCCCAACGTCTAGGTGTCAAGCGCTATGGTGGTCAAGTTGTACGTGCGGGAAACATCCTCGTGCGTCAGCGTGGTACTAAATTTCATCCTGGCAACAACGTTGGTATCGGCAGTGACGACACTTTGTTTGCTTTAATCGACGGGATAGTGACTTTTGAAAGAAAGGGCAGAACCCGCAAAAAAATTAGCGTTTATGCCCCTGCTGCCGCAGTTGAGGCAACAGCTAGTTAAAGTGATTGGGTGGTAATGCCCACCCATAAAACTTAAAAATGATTGCAAAAGACGTGGAGAGAATTGGCCATCAATTCCCCGCGTCCTTTTAGTGGTGTTAAGTATCTACAAAGACATGTAAAGATATGTAATGTAAAAAAACTTGGTGCATAGCTGCACCACAGGCTATACCTATCAAAGAAATAGCAAAAGTAATCCAAAAAGCTTGCCATTCTGTGAAACCAGATACCTGAAAGTCAATTCTCGCTAATATAGCCGCAGAAACGATCAGCAAGCAATCAAGAAATAGCTGGAACCAAGCAAGCATTGCAAAAAATAAGAATGCACCTAAAACGGCAACAGCAAAAGTTCTGGTATTTGAGCGAAATAAAATATTAGAATATTTTGTCACCGATGACAAAGGAGAGGTAAAGCTTCCTACCACAAATAAAACAATAGGAACAAATATCAACCATACAAACCCAGGTACTCGTGATTCAGCTAATACCCAACCTAAAGCGCTATAGCTAAGTATCACTAGCACTAAGGATATCCAGGGAAGTTTTTTTACAATTGACATGACGCTCGGTGTTGCCATTAGCGGTTTAATCTATTGCTTAACAAGATTTAGTGCCACTAAAAGCCTTGTTTAATTTAAAAGGTTGCTCAAATTATGGCTGTTGTCTGCTCTGGGCTATATCTTCATATAGTGGGAGCCTTTCAACCCTGAGTGCAAGCGCCTCGTCTAACTAGAAGCAAGCCGAATCTAGATAGATAAATTTTGACTGCGATCGCTTAGACTATATGTCTATCATCCTATTTCTTCTAGATTCCAGCAATAGGCTGTTATGCTCTTGCAAGAAAACTCAACTACTTGGTAAAGAATTACTGCACAAATTTAGTTAAATATTTTCGTAAACATTTGTAAACTATTAGCAGCCGAGTAGCAATGTGTCACATCTTGTTAAGGAATTCTCTATGAGACAACTGGTTATCGCTGAACGTATATGCCTCATTGGTCATATTGTGTCAATGGTGTTTGGGTTGGTAGGGATACTACTAGTTGTACCTAACGCCGAAGTAATTTTCCACTTATCCGAAATTGGACAGACTGCCATGCAGTGGAGTATGGCTGGTGGTGGTGTAGTATATATGATTTTGGGTACAGCAGCTGTATTTTTATATGGCTTGCGGATTTTGGGTTTGAGCCGGACTTTAGGATTTATGCTGCCCGCAGTGCTAATTTCCTTAACCAGCGAACTTCTAGGAACTAGCACAGGCTTTCCTTTTGGTCACTACAGCTATCTAAGCGGTTTGGGCTATAAAATTGCTGGTTTAGTGCCATTTACAATCCCTTTGTCGTGGTTTTATGTCGGATGTGTTTCGTACCTATTGGCGCGGGCTGGTTTAGAAGTAGACAAAAAACCTAGCTTGTGGCGACATATAGGTGCAATTGGGTTGGGTGCTTTGATGCTTACCTCCTGGGATTTTGTCCTCGATCCTGCTATGAGCCAAACTGCTTTGCCCTTCTGGTATTGGCAACAACCAGGTGCTTTTTTTGGAATGCCCTATCAAAACTTTGCTGGCTGGTTGGGTACTGGCTCAGTATTTATGGCTGTGGCAGCATTATTGTGGAAAAACAACCCAATTAATTTAGAGCGATCGCAGCTCAATGTACCCTTGGTAGTTTACATCAGCAACTTTGGCTTTGCTACAGTTATGAGCTTGTCGGCTGGGTTCTCTATTCCTGTGTTACTCGGCTTGTTGCTAGGTGTAGCCCCGGCTGTAGTATTTTGGTTGAAAGCTTCAGCAGCACCTACCCAAGTTACTGTTGAACCAGCAGCTCAAGAAGTCTCAGTAGCCAGCGTCAAAGTCGCCTTGAAATGAAGAAGATTGGGGATTGGGGATTAGGTATTGGGTATTAGGAATTAGACATGAGTCTAGAGTTACTACTTTTGTCCTCTTGTCCTCTTTGTCCCCCAGTCTCCAGTCCCGATCAATTGCAAAGTATTATCAACATGGACAATGTTTTGACAGTAGAAAGTGCCATATCGCTTCTATTGTTACTTATTCAGCTACCGGCAACAGCGATTCTGCTCTCACGTCTAGTCAAGGGACCGACACGTCATCCACCCATTCAACCTCAACAGCCAACGCTAGAAATTTTGGGTAGTGTCAGTGTTGTAGTACCCACGCTGAATGAAGCTCTTCGCATTAGTCCTTTGTTAGCTGGTTTGAGCCAACAAAGCTATGAAGTTCGGGAAATTATTGTCGTAGATAGTAAGTCTAAAGATGGCACGCCCGACTTGGTAAAAGCCTCACAACAACAAGATCCCCGCTTTCACCTAATGAACGACGATCCCCTACCTTCTGGCTGGGTAGGTCGTCCTTGGGCGTTACATAGCGGCTTTTTGCAAAGCTCAGAAGCAAGTCAATGGTTTTTAGGGATGGATGCTGATACCCAACCGCATCCAGGGCTAGTTGCTGGTTTGGTGAAAACTGCCGAAATGCAAGGGTATGACTTGGTTTCCCTGTCACCCCAGTTCATTCTCAAATATCCAGGAGAATGCTGGCTACAACCGGCATTGTTGATGACTCTGCTTTATCGATTTGACCCTGCTGGGATCGAAGCAGAGCAGCCAGAAAGGGTGATGGCAAATGGACAATGTTTTTTATGCCGTCGCTCTGTTTTAACGGCTGTGGGTGGTTACACCAGTGCCAAGAGTTCTTTTTGCGATGATGTGACTTTGGCGCGGTATATTGCCGCTCAGGGGTTTAAAGTAGGCTTTTTAGATGGTGCGAAAGTGCTGAAAGTACGGATGTATGAAGGGGCTATAGAAACCTGGAAAGAATGGGGACGCAGTCTCGACCTTAAAGATGCATCTCCACCTGCTCAAATTTGGGGAGATTTATGGTTACTCTCAGCCGTTCAAGGTTTACCTTTGCCAATTCTACTCATTTATTTATCTGTTTTTCCCCTACTTTCCCCACCTCTTTTGCTCCACGCCACTTACTTTATGCCGGGAAACCCGTCCACCGCAGTGGCTCCCCTGCTCTTATCATTAGGACTGAATGTATTTCTATTGTTAATTCGCTTTGCAATGCTACTAGCGATCGCACCTTCATACGATCGCCAAAGCGCTAAGGGTGGCTGGTTATTTTGGCTTTCGCCTTTGGCCGATCCCATAGCAGTGCTACGAATTTTTTTATCTGCATTCAACACTCCCCGCGAATGGCGGGGACGCAAGTACAGTGCGAGTTAAGAGTTTTTAATTTTTAATTCTTCACTCCTCACTCTCCTCTTTTACTCGATCGCCTCGTTCTAGTTCCCAGAGAATTTGATTACCTTCGCGTCGTACCCTTGACACAATCCAGTTTCGCCAGCGCCACTCATCCCCTCGACTGGTGACGGCGCTAGCGTGGACATCCATCAAGTCTGCTAGCTCGGAACTAGTAATTAAGTAGCCTTGTTCGGCAATTTCGTCAGCTATACGCAGAGTTTCAACTAAATTACGAAGTTGCTCTACCCTGTTTTCAGCCAGCTTTTCTTCAGTTGCGGCCGCAACGTGTGCGGTAGGTTGTTCCATAGACGTTATTTTTAATGTAGGAGTACTGACTTCTTGTTTCCTTTTGTTAATTATTGTAGAGTTTGTTTCACAATCAGATACTTTTACTACATTTATTTCACTTGTAGATAGTAAAGTTTTGTTAACGTTTGTGAGAGACAACTGTTGTAAAGATGGGATTTTACCGCTTGCAAAGGTGCGAGCGATCGCATCACAACGTTCGTTACCTATGTTACCAGAATGCCCGCGGACGTGTTGCCAATTAACTTGGCGGGTATTAAGTTCATCTAAAATTTCCAAAAGGTCTTGATTTTGCACGGGATTACCGTCTGCTTTTTTCCAACCTTTTCTTTTCCAACCTTTTACCCATTTAGTGACGCAATTAATTAAGTATTCGCTATCGGTATGCAGGGTAATGGATTCAGTTTGTCCCGATGCATGGAGGAATTTTAGGGCTGCGATCGCAGCTTGCATTTCCATTTTATTATTGGTTGTACGGGCGGCTGCATCGCCCATTTCATGAATTGAGCCGTCGTTGAAGTAGACAACAACACCCCAACCGCCAGGGCCGGGGTTGCCAGTGCAAGCACCATCGGTGTATATGCTTTGGATTGTAGGTTGGGTAGACATGATTATAAGTATCGAACCGCAAAGAAAGCCCAAGAAGTAATGAGCGGCGAATTTTGGTAAATAATATCCAGGCTATTATACTGGGAAGCCTTCCAAAAATAATGCTCCAATCGAAGGCTGTGGTCAGGAAAAATTCTGTATTGTTACCCCTCTTCTGTCACTCTCCGTGAGGGCGATTGCTAGAAGTCTCACGAGGCAATCAATACAACCTATACTATTAGAAAAAAATTGCTCTTGAATTTGTTATTAGAAAATAATCGCGCGATCGCTTGCTGTACAAAAGCTCTAGAATTCAGAAATGGCAAATGTTTTCGGAGACTGACAGAAGAGGGGTATTTGGTAGAAATAAAGCAACCAAAAATGAAGATATAATTTTGCTGGTTGCTAATTTAATACCTACGCTATTAATGAAGTTTTTTAGAATGCGATCGCTTTTGGTCTAGTACATATTAATTTTGCTTTCAATAGTACTAATCCAATTTTTTAACAATATTAAGATTTACGGAATAATATCATGTCCGGTAAATCACTTACAATTAAAAATTCTCCCTTGTCCCCCGAAGTTGCGTCTCCCCATCTCCCTTCGGGTTCGGCAGTTCGCAACCGACGGGAACCGCCCTTCGGGTTCGCTACTTTGCCATCGACGCAAAGCGCCAAGACGGCAAGTGGACTCACCAGGACTGCGACTGCCTCACCGCGTCACTCTTATCGTAACTATTTAGGTGGATATGATATAACTCTCTCAAACCTCGTACATCTTTTTATGCCTGGCTAAAAGCTGAAGATATTTTTCATTTGTCTTTGCTTGTATCCATTTAGCTTTAAATATTGCTGCTGACTCCGCTTTAACTGGGTCTACTTCATAAGGTAAAATCTCTTTTTGAGAATTTGATGCTTGTGAGTTTTGTTTATATTTCCTGCCGCTTTTGTGATTAGCATAACGACGGGAGCGAGTATAGCCCATTTGAATAAATTTCCGCGCCATATCCGCCCCGACAAAATCATCTTGCTCTAAATAATCAAGAAATATTTGGTAGATTTTTTCACTAGATTCTCTAGCAATCTCAGGGGTTTTAAATCGCCAATAAGGAAGAATTTCCGATTTGTACGGTTCTACCAAAAGCACCCCTTGCTCGCCCTTACCAACGCGATACAGTTCGGGATGTTGGCGAAAATCGATATTTTTAAAGTCTAAAGAGTAATCAAAAGCCATGCTAAGTTTTTACTATAAATAATAGACTTGAGAAAAAAACTTAGCTTCTATCTCAATAGGGAAATCTTGTTTTAATATGCTATCTAGCTCTCAATCTGTAAATTGTATTCTTGTGCCAGGCGATTTGCGTAAAGTGCATCATATAGCTCTCAATGTTAAAGATATGCAAGCTTCTCGGCACTTTTACGGCAATATCCTGGGTTTGCACGAACTCACTGGCGATGAAGTACCTGCAACCCTGGTAGAACTTGTTGCAACTGGCAAAGTAGCCAACTTTATTACCCCCGATGGTACAATTTTGGATTTATTTGGAACCCCAGATTTAACACCACCCGATCCAGATCCGGAACGAAATTTTACTAGAGCATACCATCTTGCCTTTGATATAGATCCGTTGTCATTCGATCGCGCAGTAGCAGTAATCAGAGAAAATCAAATAGCGATCGCTTATGGCCCGGTCACTCGTCCTACTGGTAGAGGTGTATATTTTTACGATCCTGATGGCTTTATGGTTGAAATTCGTTGCGATCCTATGTAGAAAAGGCAAGAAAATTTATGCAGATATCTCAGGTAATCGAAGCTAAAATTACTAAACTGTCAATTCAATAAAACCTCTATATTTGCATTCCCAGGTTCTAGCCTGGGAATGAAAAATTTCATTAGATTCAGACTAAAACTCGGCATTTTCTGGTGTACGTGGAAAGGGAATTACGTCACGGATATTTCCCATCCCAGTCATAAATTGCACGAGTCTTTCAAAACCCAATCCAAAGCCTGCGTGAGGTACAGTACCATAACGGCGCAAATCTAAATACCACCATAAATCTTCTGGCTTCATTCCTTGCGCTATTATCCGACGTTCTAGAACTTCTAAGCGTTCTTCTCTTTGAGAACCACCAATAATTTCACCAATTTTGGGTGCAAGAATATCCATTGCCCGGACGGTTTTTTCATCTTCACTCAACCGCATATAAAAGGCTTTGATTTGCGCTGGATAATCTGTGACAATTACTGGCTTTTTAAACAGTTGTTCTGCAAGATAGCGTTCGTGTTCTGATTGTAAATCTAAACCCCAACTGACAGGATATTCAAACTTCACATCAGCTTTTTCTAAAAGTTTAATGGCATCTGTATAAGTTAAACGTTCAAATTCATTGTTAATGATATTGTCAGCTGTTGCTAATACGGTATTATCAATACGCTGATTGAAAAATTCCATATCTTCTGGGCAAGTTTCCAAAACATATTTAAATATATGTTTGAGAAATGCCTCAGCTAAATCCATATCGCCTTCTAAGTCACAAAAAGCCATTTCTGGCTCAACCATCCAAAACTCTGCCAAGTGGCGCGAAGTGTTAGAGTTTTCGGCACGGAAGGTAGGGCCAAAGGTGTAGACGTTAGAAAACGCCATAGCCATAACTTCCGCTTCCAATTGACCGCTAACTGTTAGATAAGTAGGCTTACCAAAGAAGTCTTGCGTGTAATCTATTGCTTGAGTTTCTGTACGGGGAATCTTTTTGAGATCCAAACTAGTAACGCTAAATAATTCACCCGCACCTTCGCAATCATTGGCTGTAATGATAGGTGTGTGTACCCATAAAAAGCCTCTTTCTTGAAAGAATTGGTGAATAGCTGTAGAACAAGCATTTCTAACGCGGAAAACTGCACCAAAGGAATTAGTACGCGATCGCAGATGTCCAATGGTTCGCAGAAACTCAAAGGAATGGCGTTTCTTTTGCAGGGGATATGTATCGGGATCGGCTTCTCCGTATATTTTCACCGCTTCCGCTTTTAACTCGATGCGCTGTCCTTTACCAACAGATGCTACTAGCACCCCTGTCACCTCGACTGCTACACCTGTATTCAGTTTTTTCAAAATAGTTTCATAATCTGGCAAATCTTGATTAATTACGACTTGCAGATTAGCTAGTGATGAGCCGTCATTAACTTCAATAAAAGCAAATCCTTTTGACTCGCGTTTCGTCCGCACCCAGCCTTGAATAAGGAGAGACTCATCGGGTTGACCACTTCGCAATATTTCTGCAATCCGTCGATTTACCATAATTTACCCAGCACAGGACTTTAATATCCAGCCTATAATAACGCCCATTCCGCCAAAGCGGACGACTTGCCAGAAAGGTTTCTTAATACTCGTCCAAGAAAATAACTGGCTTTCTAAGTTTATTTCTAACACTTCTAAGCGCTGTTGAATTTGCCGCAATTGGGCTTTAATTTCTGGTGTCTGATGTTTATTTTGTTGCAATTCGCGGCGGCCTTGTTGCCATTCTGCCTTTTGTTGGCGATCGCTTTGTATTTGAGTGTAGCGTTCTTTTAAGGATAGGAGCGATCGCTCCACTTCCTCTAGTTCTTTTTCAAATGGTTCCTGATTTTCCTCTGGAGATGCTCCCGAAGATTGTTTTGGCGGCTTCATTTACAAGTAGTACAGTAGAGGTAAATGCAATTGTGCCAATAGTTTATGTCTCAATTTACCCAGCTGCCTAAATCCAGTCAACTGAATGAATTTACTACTTTGGAACTAGCTCAAGCTCTGATGGAAAGGCTGAGTATTTCCCCTAACGATTGGCATCGCCTCAAGTCTAACCGCAATTCTCGCGCTAGCGAACAAATAGCCGCCGCTCTTGTCTATCTCCTCAACAATCAACCCCAAGAAGCCCTTGCTAGATTAGAACAAGCAAGTGGATGGTTAGATAGGTCTATTTCCGCACCTCCCTGTCCTAGTCATGGCGAGAAGAGATGAGGAGACGCGGGGACACGGTGACGCGGTGACGCGGGGAATAGAAATGAAAAACTCTCCGCGTCTCCCTGTCTCTCCCTCTCCGCGTCTTCTTCTCATCGTCGCAGAGATAAGCGGGGACGAGTTTCCATTTGTTTACAAAGCCTGAGTTCTGTGCCTTTGCGATTCCACTCTACCTGGTCGAAAATTTGGTGGAGAAGACATAGACCGCGACCGCTTTCTGCTTCATCAGCTGGTAGATAGTCTGTTGGCTCATCATCCTCGCTAGCCGATGAGGGAGTAAAGCCTTGACCTTGGTCTGATATGATCCACCAATATTGATTATCTATAAGGGAAAAACGAACTACAACTGTTTTACTAGGATCGAGGTTATTACCGTGTTTGGCTGCATTTACTAAGGCTTCTTGAAGTCCTAGGCGCAGCTCTGCTTGCAACTTTGCTGGGATTTCCGCCAGCAGTAAATCTAAAATAGGACAAAGATAGAGAGTTGAGGCGAAACTAATTGTGCCCCAATAACGTCCAACCGGACGGAGGGAAATGGTAATCACAAGAGAAACCCCGTAGCTTTCAGTTAGCTAGACATCAGTTTGCTTTTACAGGCACCCTGATAAAATTTGAGGTGGTCATGCTGCCTTCAAACTTGCGTCTTTAATACTAAAATTTTGAAAATGCTATGGAGCATGGACTCTATTCATGACTTTAGATTGCTGATAGATAAAACGGCTGTGGGAAATCTGCTAGCGCAGTTAGCAACGTAAAAGATGCTGGAGATGCAAAAGAGTATTGGATGCTCTTGGTGTTGCCGATTCGCACTTTAGACAAGTCTAATTCACGTTTTTTAGAGCTGATGCAACTTTAGTTTTTTTAACAAAATCATTTCTATTTCTAGGTTAATTCGATTTTAGCATTTTTATGATGCACTCGACTACAAATTTGAAATTTGAGTTTTTTAGAAAAACTCAGAACCCTTGCTTAAATGTGATAACACAAGAAACGCGGCTGCTTCTACATGAGATGTTTGAGGGAAAAAATCAGCAGGTTGTACTCTTGTGAGAGTGTACAGCCCATCTTGGCATAGCAGTTTCAAGTCACGAGCAAGAGTAGCTACTTTACAGCTGACGTAAACGATGCGCGGAGGTTTCGATTTCATTAAAGATTCGATCACAGTGCGATCGCATCCTTTACGCGGCGGATCTAGTAAGACCACATTTGGTATTATGCCCATCTGCGGTAACAATTTCTCTACTGCTCCAACTTGAAATGTTACATTTTTAATCTCATTGCATTGGGCATTCAAAATGGCCTGCTGTACGGCTTCTGGTTGTAATTCTAATCCTGTGGCTTGACGTACTTGTTTAGCTAAAGGCAACGTTAAAGTTCCAATACCACAATATGCATCAATTAAAACTTCATGCCCTTGAAAATTTAGTTCTGATTGAATGACTTGTAATAGTAATTCGGCTGTTTCTGTATAAACTTGGAAAAATGTATCGGGGCGGACTTGAAATTCTAATCCAGCAAATTTTTCTCGCAAATAAGCAACTCCAGCAATGCAACGGGTTTGGGTTCCAAATATAGTATTGGTGCGATCGCTATTACGATTCAAGGACACGCCTACCAACTGGGGATAGCGCTGTAACCATTCCTGCGCTTGCTTTTCAATTCCTGGTAAATTCCAGTCCTTGACAACCAAAGTCAACAATATCTCGCCAGTGCGCCGTCCAATACGTAAACTCAGATGGCGGACTTGTCCTTGGTGACGCTGTTCGTCGTAAATTTTCCAACCTTGCTTTTGGATATCTTGCTTAACTTCAGCAAGTAGAGGATTTAATCTTGGATCTTGGACTGGGCATTGATTCAGGTTAACTAATTGATGGCTACCTTTTTGGTAGTAACCAGCTTGTACCTGACCTGTGGCGGAAATGCCCAGAGGGTAGGTGGCTTTATTGCGATAGCCCAAAGATGAGTCAGCACTCAGCACTGGATCTACTGGTGGTGCGCTGAAATTGCCAATTCGTTGCAAAGCTTGGATAACTTGATTTTGTTTAGCTTTTAGTTGATATTCATAATTAATATGTTGCCACTGGCAACCACCACACTTATCAGCCACGATGCAATTAGGTCGAATCCGGTGAGGAGATGCTTGCAATAGCTGCTTAAGTTGGCCGTGAGCATATTTGGGTTTGACATGTACTAAACGAACTATAACGCGATCGTCTGGGACAGTATCTGGGACAAATACCACGCGTTCGTCAAAACGTCCTACCCCATCGCCAGTATCGCTCAAATCCGCGATCGTCACTTCAAGTAATTCACCCTGTTGCCAAGCTGTTTTAGTCATTGGTCAGTTGTCAGTTGTCAATAGTTAAAGTTTTATCTCCTCTGCTCCCCCTACTCCCCCAGGGCTGTTTCATTCCCTAAAAGACCTTTATTTACAAGCGTATCAGCTAAAAAAATCAGGTCGTTGAATAATCTAATTGGGTCGAAAACCAAGCGATCGCACTTAAATTTAGTGGTTAAAGCAGTAATTTTGCAATTACCAACTACCTCAAATTTTTGGCTGATACTCTTGACAAAATCGTTATCTGAACGAATGAAACAGCCCTGCCTACTCCCCCCACTCCCTCATCTCCCCCACTCTCTTGTCCCCTGCCCTCTTCACTTGTGTACCTCAGACTCGTTAAACTAGCAAATAATATTTCTTGTGATTGCAATAATCATGACTGTAATTAGCCAAGTTATTCTCAAAGCCGATGATGAATTGCGCTACCCCAGTAGTGGCGAACTCAACAATATCAAGAATTTTTTGCGAACCGGCGAACAACGCACGCGAATTGCTGCTACTTTAGCTGAAAACGAAAAGAAGATTGTTCAACAAGCAACTAAACAGCTATGGCAGAAGCGTCCTGACTTTATCGCTCCTGGTGGCAATGCCTATGGAGAACGTCAGCGTTCTCTATGTGTTCGGGACTTTGGCTGGTACTTACGCCTAATTACCTACGGTGTACTTGCTGGCGATAAAGAGCCAATTGAAAAAATTGGTTTAATTGGTGTACGGGAAATGTACAATTCTTTGGGCGTTCCTGTACCTGGAATGGTAGAAGCCATTAGTTCTCTGAAAAAAGCCTCCCTTGACTTACTAAGTGCAGAAGATGCCTTAGAAGCAGCACCTTACTTTGATTACATCATTCAAGCGATGTCTTAATGCCAAGTGTGTACTGATTCTAGGGGTCTGTTTCCACTCCCATAGAGTGAGTGCAAAATATTAGCACTCAATATCCATAAGATTTCTATTTTGATCTTAACTTCCCCACATTTGGTAGTGGCTCTGGCTAATCTGTCAAGTTACTAACCAAATAGTGGGGATATTTTATGCAATAGTCTAGATTTAGTGGCTATGAAGTAAAGCACAACTGAGCGCTAACCAATTACAAAAAGCCGACAGTCCTTTAGGAAAGGCTGTCGGCAATTAGTGTGTTCCCTATTAATGACTCGGCTAGAGTTCAGTTAGGTATAATTATGGCAACAAGCCAATTGAAAAGAGACGATCTTAATCATTGACCTATGTGATTTTCATCACTTGTTTGTTAACAATAAGCTGCATTTGCTTAAGTGATTTATTCTTCTAAAAATAAACATGCATAATTATTCAATTTTAAATGTATTTACCAATACAAATGAGTCTTTTAACTCAAATATAAAATTCTGAAACGATCAGGTTATTTGAATCATCTTGATAATTTTATGGCTTTATTTGACGAATTGCGATCGCTCTTTTGAAATAAATTCATTAGCTCTAAAGTAGAGCGATCGGCAAAACTGCTCTGTAACGCTTTACACAAAACGAATATCATCAACTTGAAGATCGCATTCAGCAAATTAAAAAGATAATGGCAGACAAGAGTATCAATCTAACCATTGACGATCTAGATGGTTTGCGGGCTTACTTAAGTTCTGAGCAAAAATGGGAAGAGAGATATCGCCGCCTTGCAGATTCTTTAATCTATCTCTAACTTCCTAGTTCAAACTCTCCCCGAAGAACAGATTGAAAGATTTGGTGGTACTTCTGATGTTAATTTCTAGAACTACACCTACAGAGCAAGTAAATCGATAGAATAATCCTCTGTCCCCTTGGTGCATTACTTCCATGACCGCCACCTCAAGAGATCCTTTTTCCCCTCAAGAAATTGCTAGCGAAGGTATCAAGCCAGAAGAATACACAGAAATTGTTCGACGCTTAGGCCGTCATCCCAATAAAGCTGAACTGGGAATGTTTGGGGTGATGTGGTCAGAGCATTGCTGTTACAAAAATTCACGACCTTTACTCAAACAATTTCCCACTACTGGGTCGCGCATCCTTGTAGGGCCTGGTGAAAATGCGGGAGTCGTAGACTTAGGCGATGGACTGCAACTGGCGTTTAAAATTGAGTCCCATAACCATCCTTCAGCTGTCGAACCCTTTCAAGGAGCCGCCACTGGAGTCGGAGGCATTCTCAGAGATATTTTTACAATGGGTGCGCGTCCCATCGCTCTATTAAACTCGTTGCGTTTTGGTTCCTTAGAAGATGCCAGAATCCAACGCCTGTTTAGCGGTGTGGTAGCTGGTATCAGTCACTACGGTAATTGTGTTGGTGTGCCCACAGTTGGCGGCGAAGTTTACTTTGACTATGCTTACTCTGGTAATCCCCTAGTAAACGTTATGGCGTTGGGATTGATGGAAACGTCAGAAATTGTCAAATCTGGGGCATCTGGTTTAGGTAATCCCGTACTGTATGTCGGTTCCACTACTGGACGCGATGGTATGGGAGGGGCGAGTTTTGCCAGTGCAGAATTAAGTGATGAGTCAATAGATGACCGTCCCGCAGTGCAAGTAGGCGACCCTTTTTTAGAAAAATCGTTGATAGAAGCTTGTTTGGAGGCATTCAAAACAGGTGCGGTTGTCGCTGCTCAAGATATGGGTGCAGCTGGGATTACCTGTTCTACCTCGGAAATGGCAGCTAAAGGCGGTGTGGGTATCGAATTGGATTTAGATAAGATTCCCGTGCGAGAAACAGGAATGGTTCCCTATGAATACTTGCTTTCAGAATCTCAAGAACGGATGTTATTTGTTGCTCATAAAGGGCGCGAACAAGAGCTAATTGACATTTTCCACCGCTGGGGACTTCATGCTGTTGTCGCAGGTACAGTGATTGCTGAACCCATCGTGCGGATTCTCTTCCAAGGTGAAGTCGCAGCCGAAATTCCTGCTGAAGCTCTAGCGGAAAATACTCCACTTTATCACCGCGAGTTATTGGCAGAACCACCAGAGTATGCCACCAAAGCTTGGGAATGGACACCTGAATCCTTGCCTGATTGCACAACTGCTGGCATCGAAATCCAAGGAAATTGGCAAAGTTGGAACGATATTTTGTTAACTTTACTCGATACACCTACCATCGCTTCTAAAAGCTGGGTATATCGCCAGTATGACCATCAAGTGCAGAATAATACTGTCATTCTTCCAGGTGGTGCAGATGCTGCTGTTATCCGTTTGCGTCCGCTTGAAGAAATTCCCAACCTAAAATCCCAAATCCGAAATCTCAAGTTGGGAGTTGCAGCTACAGTGGATTGCAATTCTCGCTATGTTTATCTCGATCCCTATGAGGGAGCTAAGGCAGTAGTAGCAGAAGCAGCACGCAATCTCAGCTGTGTGGGTGCAGAACCTCTGGCGGTAACAGATAATCTCAATTTTGGCAGTCCAGAAAAACCGATTGGTTATTGGCAGTTAGCAGAAGCTTGTCGAGGTTTGGCAGAAGGTTGCCAAGAATTAGCAACACCTGTGACTGGTGGAAATGTCTCTTTATACAATGAAACTCTCGATTCCCAAGGCAACCCACAGCCAATTTATCCCACCCCTGTTGTGGGTATGGTGGGACTGATTCCCGATCTAAGCAAAATTTGCGGGCAAGGTTGGCAAACAGCAGGCGATATCATTTATCTTTTGGGATTACCTCTAACATCCCCAATCAGTTTAGGAGCATCTGAGTATTTAGCCACCATCCACAGGACTGTTGCTGGAAAACCCCCACGAGTAGATTTTGACTTGGAACGCCGCGTACAGCAAGTTTGTCGTGAAGGGATTCGTCAGGGTTGGATACGTTCGGCCCATGATTGTGCGGAAGGAGGTGTAACTATTGCCCTTGCAGAATCTTGTATTGCTGGCAACTTAGGAGCTGAAATTAATTTGGAAATGACAACTCAGTTACAACGGTGGGATGAAGTGTTATTTGGCGAAGGTGGGGCGAGAATTTTAGTTTCTGTAGCGCCAGCACAACAAGAAAGCTGGGAATCTTACTTACAAGAATATTTGGGTCAAGAATGGCAAAAATTGGGTAAAGTTGGAAATTCCGATGCAGGCTTGGCGGTTTTGACCACTGACAACCATACTGTAATCAAAGTTAATATTGAAGAGATGAAAGCTCGCTATACCGATGCGATCGCCAGACGTTTAGCCATCCACACCGCTTAGTAAGGGTGAAGATGAAGGTTAAAGGATAAAAATTTTTTACTTCATCCTAGCCTTCTGCTTCAAAGACGCTAACGCGTAGCTTGCTTCCACAAAGTGGTACGGCAAGTCGCTATACGTCTACATCCTTCTTAAGGTACTGTTTTAATAGATGGTTAAAGATTTGTTAAGAATCCAACTATCCAGCGACATATCCCTGTGACTTGACACCAACACCAGGAGCAAAGCCCGCATGATTCCTATCCATCCCATCACTTCGGATGAATACCCCCGACAGACCAACGACCCAACGAATTGTTTTGAAAATCGTTCTGACAAGCCAGAAGAAGCTTGCGGTGTTTTTGGCATCTATGCACCAGGAGAAGACGTTGCTAAACTGACCTACTTTGGATTGTATGCCCTCCAGCACCGGGGTCAAGAATCAGCTGGTATTGCTACCTTTGAGGGTACGCACGTACACCTACATAAAGATATGGGTCTGGTGTCTCAAGTCTTCAATGAATCTGTCTTAGAGCATCTGCCTGGAAGCCTTGCTGTTGGTCATACCCGTTATTCCACCACTGGTTCCAGCCGCAGAGTTAATGCCCAACCCGCTGTACTGGAAACTCGTCTAGGTTCAATCGCCCTAGCACATAATGGGAATTTAGTCAATACTGTGCAATTGCGAGAAGAGTTACTTCAGAGCAAATGTAACTTAGTTACGACCACAGACTCAGAAATGATTGCTTTTGCGATCGCTCAGGCGCTCGACACTGGTAAAGATTGGCTAGAAGGCTGCATTCAAGCATTTAACCGCTGCCAAGGAGCTTTTAGTTTAGTCATTGGTACTCCTATTGGTGTGATGGGCGTGCGCGACCCTAATGGCATTCGTCCCCTAGTAATCGGGACTTTGGCTGGTAATCCCATCCGTTACGTTTTGGCTTCTGAAACTTGTGGTTTGGATATTATTGGAGCTGAATACCTGCGAGATGTAGAACCGGGCGAGTTGGTTTGGATTACTGAAGAGGGTTTAGCCTCTTACCACTGGAGTCAACAGCCGCAACGCAAGCTGTGTATCTTTGAAATGATTTACTTTGCCCGCCCTGATAGCATCATGCACAACGAGAGTTTGTACAGCTACCGGATGCGACTAGGACGACAACTAGCAGCAGAATCTTTTGTGGATGCCGATATTGTCTTTGGTGTTCCTGATTCTGGTGTACCTGCTGCTATTGGATTTTCCCAAGCTTCTGGTGTCGCCTACGGTGAAGGATTGATTAAAAATCGCTATGTAGGGCGAACTTTTATTCAGCCGACACAAACTATGCGCGAGTCGGGTATCCGGATGAAACTCAACCCCCTCAAAGATGTGCTGGTGGGTAAAAGAGTGATTATTGTCGATGACTCGATTGTGCGGGGTACTACTAGTCGTAAGCTAGTCAAAACTTTGCGCGAGGCTGGTGCAGTAGAAGTACATATGCGAATTTCTTCTCCACCAGTGACTCACCCCTGCTTCTACGGCATTGATACCGACAGCCAAGACCAGCTTATTGCTGCCACTAAATCAGTGGCAGAAATTGCCCAGCAACTGGAGGTGGACAGTCTAGCCTATCTCAGTTGGGAGGGAATGTTAAAAGCAACAGGAGAAGACCCCAACAGTTTTTGTTCTGCCTGCTTTACTGGAGATTATCCTGTGGCAATTCCCGAACAGGTGAAGCGTTCTAAGCTGATATTAGAAAAGGCAGGGGTGTAAGGAATACTTCTCCCATAAGCATTTTTCATCTCTGGTATTGTCCTACGACGTACATACAAATGATTCGATCGCCCTAAATCATCTTTTGTCGCTAACCAACCACCAGAGATTTCCGGTGCGTTAGGACGATTCCGTCCATAACGCACCCTACTGATACAAATTCACTTGATAAATGATACATATACAAGTTCTTGTATATGTATCAAGATTTTCGTGAGTTGGTATGACTTTCCAAATTCAACTTAATTTAATTCACATTAAGCGTAAATTATTAAATTTATCGATTGATTACAAAACTTTTTTGCCAGAGACTTATTAAAGACTAAGAAAATTATGACGAGCAATAAAGTTAAATAACGTGAGTTCGACGGATAGGAAAGCACAAAAAGCTTGCTATGTATGAATTTACTCAACTGATTATACAAAAAGGCGATCGCGACGATTGATTGAGAATCGGTAAAAAAGTGACAAAAAATGCCGAGACTAAAAATATCTAAGAAAAATCAAGGTCTCGGCTATGTCTACCATTGTATCTCGCCTCGATATCACACAAATTTTCTGCGACGTAGATGATTTCTGTAACCAATGGGAAAATCTGTGGCGGCAAGTACCACACTTGCCATCGACAACAGGAGAAAGG
>NZ_JAECZA010000300.1:0-32068 GCF_016056275.1 Dendronalium phyllosphericum CENA369
GAGCAGGGGGAGCAGGGGGAGCAGGGGGGATGAGGGAGAATAATTACTGATTACTGACCACTGACCACTGACCACTGACAACTGACAACTGACAATTAATTTCCATGATTCCTATTTGTGACAACATTCGCACTCGTAGCAAACCAATTATTAATTACTGGCTGATTGGTATTAATATTGCCGCGTTCTTATGGGAACTCAAACTAGAACGGAGTGAGGAATTAGGTTATTTCGTTAGTAATTGGGGTGTAATTCCAGCCCAGATTAATGCAGCTATTACAAATGCATTATTTAATCCCGCAGCTTGGATAGTTGTTTTCTGGCGTTTGTTTTCACTGCTTTTTGCAATGTTTCTCCACGGCAGTTTTAGTCAAATTTTAGGAAATCTGCTATTTTTATGGGTTTTTGGTAAAACTGTAGAAAATTTTCTGGGGGCTAGAAAGTATTTAGGATTATACTTGGTTGCTGGTATTTTGACAGAAATATCACAAATTCTGATTGAACCGAATTTGACAGTACCAATCATTGGGGCGAATGGCGCGATCGCAGCTATTATCGGCGCATACGCGATGAAGTTTCCCCAAACTAAAATTCTTACTATTTTACCGCTGATTATTGTCTATATTCCTATTGAATTGCCAGCTTTTTTCTATTTATTTTGGTGGTTCATCCAACAGTTATTTTACGGCATCGGAAGTTTAAATATTCCTCCTGCTGGTGTAAATGCACCTAGTCTTGCCTATTGGACTCAAATCGTCGGATTATTTGTTGGTATGGCTTTCATGCGTCTTAAGAGATAATATTGCCTTGAATTTATCTAGTTATTAACAGTCCACAATTTGTTATCTACTGCTACATTTTAATAGTGTAAATGCATATGAATTAATCCTAAGACATAAATATAAATATAAATGTTCTGTCTTTTGGATGAAACTTTTATATATCTCACGGTAGATTGAATTTTCTCTTTAAAAACTTCATACTCAGTCAGACATATAGGGCGGTATACCACTTAAGATGGTATTGTTTACTATGAGTTGTATTTCAGATGCCAGACATCAATAAAACTATCTGCGAACTTACTGATGAATTAGCATCTCTACGACACCGTGTTGCCGAGTTAGAGCAATCAGAAATACAGTATCAGCGAAGGCAAGCAACCCTAGAACAGCAAATCACCGAACTCCAAGCCAAACTCGCAACAAAAGACGAAAATTTGTATCTTCAAGTTGCTGAGTGTGATGTAGAACGACAACAGGTAAAAATAGCCCTACAGGAAAGTGAAGACCAACTGAGGTTAGCGCTCAATGCTGCCCATATGGGTTTTTGGGACTGGAATATCATTAACAATAAAGTGATTTGGTCGGAAAATTATGAACTGCTTTTTGGTTTGGTATCGAAAAGTTTAACAAGTACTTATGATGCGTTTTTAAGTTGCGTTCACCCCGAAGACAGGCAATCTGTAATTCAAGTTATTACCCATGCTTTAGAAGAAAAAACTGATTATAGCGATGAATTTCGCGTTGTTTGGTCAGACACAAGTGTTCGTTGGATTTTCGCCAAGGGACAATTTTTTTATGACGAGCAAGGACAGGCGGTGCGGATGATTGGGGTTTGTATGGACATTACAGACCGCAAGCAAGCAACAGAAAGTACCCGCCAATTAACTAATAAGGTTCAAGAACAAGCAAATATTTTAAATTCTATACTTGCGGCATCTGTAGATCGAATTTTTATTTTTAATCGCATGGGTTGCTATCAGTATGTCAGTCATAGTGGAGCCGCCATGCTAGGCTGCAAACAAGAGGATATTATCGGTAAGACTGTGCGAGAACTGGATTTACCTCCAGACTTTATAGACCGAATTGAGAATCAACGCCAAGCTGTGATGGCAACTGGAGAACCAATCACAGATGAGTGGGAATATGTTTTAGCTGATGGGAAGCATTTCTATGAAGATATCCTGACACCATTAAGAAATTTTGACCAAATATATGGTGTGATTATTATCTCTCGTGACATCACAGAACGCAAACGAGTAGAACAGTCATTGCGCGAGAGCGAAGCTAAATTTCGTCGCTTGTTTGAGTCTAACTTAGTCGGAATAGCTTTTTGGTCAGTCGATGGGTTCATTACCGATGCTAATGATGCTTACTTACAACTAGCAGGCTACACTCGTGATGAATTTGCCGCTTTGGAGAAAATCAGTTGGAGACAACTTTCTCCTTGTGAATACGAGCATTTGGACGATCGCGCGATCGCAGAAGCGAAAGCAGTTGGAGTTTCCCGGATTTATGAAAAAGAGTACGTTCACCGCAACGGCAAGCGAGTGCCTATAGTATTGGGAGTAGCGCTACTTAATGATTCCCAACAAAATGGAGTCACCATTGTACTCGATATTTCCGAACGCAAACGAGCCGAACAAGAACGCGATCGCTTGCTTCAAGCAGAACGTTCGGCACGAAAAGAAGCAGAAATTGCCAACCGAATTAAAGATGAGTTTCTAGCTGTTCTCTCCCACGAACTACGAACCCCACTCAACCCGATTATGGGTTGGTCAAAATTACTACGCTCTCGTAAATTTGACGTGGCAACTACTCACCAAGCCTTGGAAACTATCGAACGCAATGCCAAATTACAAACTCAATTAATTGAAGACCTATTAGATGTCTCTCGCATCCTCCAAGGCAAATTAAGCTTAAATGTCTGTCCCGTCAGCTTGGTAATGGTGGTAGAAGCGGCAATCGAGACAGTGCGATTGGCAGCAGAAGCCAAGTCAATTGAAATTAAAACCATAATTGAGCCTGCTTTAGGACAAATTATGGGCGACCCGAATCGGCTTCAGCAAGTGATTTGGAACCTATTATCTAATGCAGTCAAGTTTACACCCACAGGAGGACAAGTAGAAATTCGAGTCGCAGAAGTTGATGGCCAAGCTCAAATTACTGTCAGCGATACAGGTAGGGGAATTACACCAGAATTTTTACCTTATGTATTCGATTACTTTCGTCAGGCTGATGGTACTACTACTCGCAAATTTGGTGGATTAGGTTTAGGATTGGCGATTGTGCGTCAAGTAGTGGAACTGCATGGGGGAACAGTTCAAGCAGAAAGTTTGGGAGAAGGACTAGGTGCAATTTTCACGGTGAAGTTACCGCTGTTGGTCAGAAACGAACAGGTGAGACATGAAGAGAAAGAACCTGTACCTTTTGCACCTCAACCCCGGTTGCTGGCAGATATGCAAATTCTGGTAGTGGACGACGAACCGGATATCCGAGACTTAGTATCCTTTATTTTGCAAGAGTATGGCGTACAAGTCACTGCCGTAACATCAGCCAAAGAAGCACTACAATCGCTGTCTGAATCAATACCAGATGTGTTAATCAGTGATATTGGGATGCCAGAAGTAGACGGCTATATGTTGATGCGACAAGTCAGACAGCGATCGCCCCAACAAGGAGGACAAATACCAGCGATCGCCCTGACAGCTTACGCTGGAGAAATTAATCAGCAGCAAGCGTTAGCAGCCGGATTTCATCTGCACGTATCAAAGCCAGTAGATCCAGAAGTGTTGGTAAAAGCGATCGCTAGCTTGACCAACCCAGAGCAGAATGAAAAATGAAAAATTAATACAGGGTAAGCTTTTCATTGATTTGCTCGTAGTTGTTGACTATTAACGGTCAAAAGTCAACAATTAGTATATAAGTATTAGAAATTCACAAGCTAAGACACAGCCATGTCAGAAATTATCTTAGCTAAACCTAGCGTGGCAATGCCCCCAACCCAGGCAGACCTTCCTTGCGATGACGGTATACCGATGGAAACCCAACGGCACAAAGTCCAAATGGACATGCTTATAGATACCCTATCGCCTTGGTTATCAGCACGGTCTGATGGTTACGTGGGAGGCAATATGTTTGTTTACTTCAGCCTAGCCCAAGTCAAAAACCAAGATTTTCGCGGCCCAGACTTCTTTGCTGTACTGGGAGTACCCAAAAAAGAACGTCTTTCTTGGGTTGTGTGGGAAGAAGGAAAACCTCCTGATGTAGTGATTGAGTTGTTGTCTGAAAGCACCGCAGCCCAAGACAAGAATGAGAAAAAGTTGATTTATCAAAATCTGTTACGCGTCCCGGAATATTTTTGGTTCGACCCTTTCAACTCTGAAGATTGGGCTGGATTTTTTCTCAATCGCGGAGTTTACCAATCCATAGTACCAAATACCAAAAATCAACTTGTCAGTCAATCATTGGGGTTAGCATTAGTACTATGGCAAGGTCACTACAAAGGTATTGATACTACTTGGTTGCGCTGGGCAACTTTGGATGGGGAATTACTGCCAACTGCCCAAGAAATAGCAGATGAGGAACGGCAACGCGCCGACCAAGCACAGCAACGCGCTGACCAAGCACAGCAACGCGCTGACCAAGCACAATCTCAATTAAGACAAGTAGCTATCAATTTATTACAGCAAGGTATGGCATTAGAACAAGTCGTTCAGTTAACAGGTTTATCGGCATCCGAGGTAGAAGAATTATGATGAACCTGCAACACGCAGCACATCAAATTTTATTAGATATAAAAGAGTACGAAGTAAGAGTGTGGGTGAGACATCTGGATGTTGTCTAAGAATTGTTTCAATTGAAAGAGAGCCGTGTTGTGCGATCGCAGCTAACACCGCATCTATATTAGAATTTGCGCTTCTTCTATCTGCACCAAAATTCGTAATCCAATTTTGCCGGAGTTGTTGCCAATGCTCTGGTGTACTCATACTACCAAGTGTTAGCACTAGGTTTGGGGTGGGTGTTGTACTGGTGTAATGGGCAAACAACCTAAAAGGATCGTCACACAAAGGTGCAGGCGGACTATTTGGTAGAACTGGTGTAGAAATGGATGCAGTCGCGCGAATTTCTGCTAATTCTTGCCAGAGATTTTCGTAACTGGCAATTACAACTTTCCAATCGTAAGTTTGCCTCGCCCGCTGTCGTCCGTTCTCTCCTAAGCGCTTTCTCAGTTCGGGATTGACAATCAACTCCACTAATGCTCTTGATGCCGCATCGATATCAACAGCAATTGTCATTGATGAATGAGCAATATAGCCGCTGTAATTCAAACTATCGCTAAGATATCCAAAAGCTAAATCTAGTCCTAACCCCGGTGCAGGCATTAGTGTCGGAACTCGCAAACCATCAATTTCATGACGCACAGATTCTTGATAACCATTCCAGTCTGTAACAATAACAGGTAAACCGGTTGCCATCGCTTCAATTGGTGTCAGTCCAAAAGTTTCTTGAATGTTATCTACTAGGGAAATAAAAATATCTGCGGTAGACCAAATTCCTGCACGAATTTCTGGTTTACGTCCATCGACAAAAATACAATTGACCGAGGGACAAAACATTTGAGCGCTTTCTTTAAAGCTCACTTGCTCTCTTTCATCTTCAAACCAGCCAGCCTGGACAAAATGTATTTTGGTTTTGGTTGCTTGTGCTGCCTTTTCCAAAGCTAAATACATTGGTACGGGGTGTGCTTTAGCATAAAAACACAATCTGCCGACAAACAGCACAACAATTTCATCTTGGGGAATGCCGAGAATTTGACGCAGACTTCTTTTAATGTTCGTACTATTATCGCCCTGGTCAACGGCATCACAATCAACGCCCAGAGGGATAATTGGCAGTTGAATATCAATATTTGGTTTACCACCTGTGCGTTGAGCTAAATATTCAGCCCAAGTATTGAAAAGACGTTCAATAGCAGTCTTCACTGCAACAGAGGTACAAATGAGAGCATCCCAAGACTGAACAGGTGCAATCAGCAAATCGCCAATGCCTTCCATGACTCCTGTACTTGCAATAGTATGAGTCACTCCACAGATACTATATGCCCGTTGTTCGCCAAATCTTCTAGTCCAAGCAACTTTCGATAGTAGAGGATCGGGGTGATAAATTGTCCCTGCTTGTGCAAGTAACTGATGATTGCTGGTGGGTAGCCATTGCACTTGACGAGAACGTTTCATCCAAGGTTGAATGCGCTGGCAAAATTCCGTGAATTCTGTCTGACTATCTGCGTAACAGTAGAGAGAATCAGCCGTTCCATGTTGGACTAAAGCTTTGAGAAATCCTTCACCCGCAGCTTGACGGCCGAGGAGTCTTTTCCCAGAAGTATCATAACCATCTTTTTTATATAAAATTGCGGCAGTATTATTCATATATTAAGATTTTGGGATTAAATCAACCAAGCTGACTTAAAAGTACTGAGTGCTGAGTATTGAGTAAAAATACTAGCACCCAGTCTCAAGTATTTAGTTGCTTTTGATATCATGTCTGGTAAATGACTTGCAATTAAAAATTCTCCCTTGTCCCCGCATCTCCCCATCTCCCTTCGGGTGACGCTCGTACCTCGCTAACGCTGCGCTAACGACGCAAAGCGCCAAGACGGCAAGTGGACTCACCAGGACTGCGACTGCCTCACCGCGTCACTCTTATCGTAACTATTTAGGGGGACATGATATGATTTATTATTCAAGTGACATCTCTGGCAATCTTCAACATTTGATTGCCCCCAAGTTGTAATTCGTATTCAACTTTTTCAATGCTTACTCTGTAATCTTTTGCTTTGTAATATTCTATAATTCCATCTAAATGTGGAGAAGGTTTCAGCATTAAAGTCAGAAGTGGAAATATTCTAACTTCTTGAGCAATACGCAGCATTTCATCAACTGATTTTAAATGAAAATTATAATTTAATTGGTCAGAATATAAAAATAATAAATGCGAACAAAGCGCTATTTCAAATTCTTGGTTTTGGAATTCTAAATTTGGCAATTCACCAATTACATATCTATTGCTCTTTTTGCCATTTTCGTAATCAGAGATAAATTCTTGAATGACTTTTATCCGATTGCTTCGTAAGTCATCTGGAGACTGATGATAGCTCCATACCCAATCATTGGGTGTAGCTTTCATCTGATTAATAATATTGTCAACTACTTCATTAAATCTTTGGAGAATCTCAGCACTAGAAAATTGATACAGCGGATCTACAGAAACTACTCTTTTACCTTGGCGTGTCATTTCTGCGTTAAAGCTTGCAGGCCCATCTCCAATGCCAATAATTCTTTTATTTAAATCTGTATTCGTCAAGTTGAATATTTTTACATATTCATCCATTGACCTCCCAAAAGGGACTACTTTATTTAAAACCATCGCCATAATAATTTACCTCAGTAGAGATTAGAAATCAGTATAATAATGTCTCCCTGACTCCCACTTTTAAAAACAAAGCCTTGTCTAAGACGAAACCTGGGCAACGTCGATATCACTAAAAATGACGCTGGTGTAAGCCAAATAGCCTATATTAGACAATTTGAGTTACTTGCTGATTTACACGGGGACGAGCAAAGCGCTCCCAAGCACTTCCTCCTCGCAGAAATAGCTCTAAAAAGCGTAATGGTTGTGTGGAGTCGCCAACTGACCAACCGGAACTACCAGGGGCAAAGGCCAGAGTTCCTTCAGGCACTTTGAAGCTGCCATCAGAATACACTGCATCACTGACTACATCTCCAATGCGGATCGCAATCTTAGTTTGAGGCTGCAAGTTAACTGTATGCGCCGCAATAGTTGTTTTGATATTGCCGTAGCCATCAATCCAGGCAATTCGATCTGGTGGAACATCTGGGATTTGCTCGCTTTTTAGATTATCTCCCAGAAGGCTAAAATCTTCACGCGCGATCGCCGCCGCCGCTGCCGGAAACACATCCCGCGAACGAAACTGCGAACCACCACGAGAAACGTTGACTACTCGCAACTCCTCGGTATGGTCTTTGATAAAGGAGAGGGTGTAGCCTGCAAAGACACCTACTACTTTGACACCATTAGATAAAAGAGCATAGGTTAACCCTTCACCTTCATTGTCTCGACGGGCTTGTGGATCGTCCTGACGAGGCGCACAGTTGTGATAAATTAAGCGATCGCTAGGCCCTGGGTTGAGTCCCAATTGAGCTATCCAGAAACCTGTTGCCAAGGTACTGAATGGCGGAACCGAAAGTAAATGAATTTGGGCATGGGGAAAAGCAAAAAGCAGACGTTGCGTGACTTCAGTAAATGCTGGGTCTCCTGTACCGTAGTCTGCAATGACGCAGATAAACATTCTGCCCCTCCTTTTGGGTAATAATTAGCAATCAAAACTCAGCAGTCAATCTGCCTCATCAGCAGTCTAAGTGCGATCTCGACTCTATGCAAGCTTTCTTTCCAACATTGAGCGTGAGCGAGTATGAAGAAAGTTTAACTACTGGTAGAGTTTTCGCCCTTGCAACCTGGCGTTCAACAGTCAATACAAAAATTACATCCAGATGAACTGTATCAATTGGTAGTTTAATCGGTTCTCGTCAGGGTAATGGCTGTCGGGTTAGTTGATGGCTGGTGGGTATATCTAAATTTTCCCCAGATAAAAACTGTTCTAACTTCGACTGGGCAGATTCTGGTAATTGTGACATGATGATATTCATACTCCGATATTGGGGTTTTTATAAAGGCGATGGCTGTCTTCTTTGCGGGATTTAGCGATCGCCTTTACCATACTTTCATATTAAAGTATAAAACTATACTAAATAAAGCAGAATTTGAAAAATTTTTATTAATAATTCCCAAGTTTTAACGGAAATAAATTATGCATAATTTTAGTAATATTAGTTACTTACAGTATTTAGATAACAGAGTAAAAACTATTGTTTTAGGAGATTGATTCTGGTCGTGTTAGGAGAAAAGATATAATTGCCCTATCTTGAGTTAAAATAGTTTATTCCTATGAGTCAACTGCTAACACTGGAATTAAGTGATGATGTTTATGCAGCCTTGCAGCAGCAAGCTGATGCGGTTGGGCTTTCGGTAGCAGAATTAATTGTTACATCTCTTACTCAACAGCATGGTCTTCTGACTGGTGCTAACCTACAACCAGAAGCTCACACAGAAGAAGTACTTCAACGGTTACTTAATTATGCAGGTGCAGTTAGCTTGGGTTATGCCACAGGTATAGATAACGAAAGCTATTGATGCTGACTTGGCAAAAGCTTACGCCAATGACTTTTAAGCATTGACAATGTAGATTATACTGCTTGATACGTCAGGATTACTCTGCTTTCTCCATAAAGATGAGCCACAACATGAAAAGGCAGTTGAACTAATTGCTACTACAAGCAGAACTCGACTCACGCACAACTATGTTCTAGCTGAATTAGTGGCCCTAGCATTGGTTCGCGGCTTTTCTCGTTCAACCGTACTTTCATACAGCCTTGAACTAATTGATAATTCAAACGTTCAAATTGTATGGGTAGATCGGCCATTACATCGAGAAGCAATAGATTTATTGTTAGCAAGACAAGATAAAACCTACTCGTTATGTGACGCTGTAAGCTTTGTGCTAATGCGTAGGCAAGGAATTATAGAGGCGTTAACAACTGATAAACACTTTGAACAAGAAGGTTTCACTCGTTTATTACGTTCAGGAGGCTAACACTACGCTACAACAGACAGGCGGGAGTTCCCACTAGTGTTTCAATGGTTGTCTACCATTGCTCAATTGTTAAATAATTCCATCTCGTACAAAAGTATAAAAACTCAATCTTCTTCTCTGGATCTCTGCGTGAGCTAATGCTAAAAATCTCTAACCTTAACGTTTACTACGGCGAAAGCCATATTCTCCGCAATGTAGATTTGAGCGTACCAACTGGGCAAATGGTCTGCTTAATTGGACGCAATGGTGTAGGTAAAACAACTCTACTCAAAACAATTATGGGTTTGCTTAAACCCCGTAGCGGCACAATTAATTTAGCTGAAGAATTAATCAACTCGAAATCTCCAGACCAAAGAGCAAAATTAGGAATTGGTTATGTCCCCCAAGGACGAGAAATTATTCCTCGTTTAACTGTGAAAGAAAATCTGTTGCTGGGGTTAGAAGCCAGACGCAAACCAGTAAAAAAAGCAGAAATTACAGAAGAAGTTTTTAGCTTATTTCCTGTATTAAAAACCATGCTTTCGCGCATGGGTGGCGATTTGAGTGGGGGACAGCAGCAACAACTTGCGATCGCTCGTGCTTTAATGGGACAACCCCAATTACTCGTATTAGATGAACCTACTGAAGGTATTCAACCCTCAATCATCCTAGAAATTGAAGCAGCAGTCCGTCGCATTGTTGAAACCACAGGCATTTCTGTTTTATTGGTAGAGCAACACTTACACTTTGTCCGTCAAGCTGATTATTATTACGCCATGCAAAAAGGCGGTATTGTTGCTTCTGGTTCAACCAATGAACTCAGCCAGGATGTGATTCAAAGGTTTTTGGCAGTTTAATAGTAAGTCTTTGCGCCTCGCCTTTGCGTGAGGCAAAAAAATAATGCAAGACGTATAGCAAAATGCTGAGTGCTGAGTCACCGAAGTTGCAAGGGAGGGAGACCACGCCACTTGCAAATATATTGAAGTTGTTTGCGATCCTTTTCATACGTGCAAAATAAAGACGTTGCATTACAACGTCTTTTTCTACAGGCTAGTTATAGCCGTCGCTAGTAGTGTTAGGACATAAACAGACGAGCAAACCTAGACACAAAAAGACTTTTCACCCAGTCCACAGCTATATTTCTGCCAAGTTGTACTAGTAGCGAATACGCGGATCGACATAAGCATTTAAAATATCAATTAAAATGCTGGCACTAACAACGATCGCCCCAAAAAATACTAGTACGCCTTGGACTGTGGGATAATCGCGATCGCTGATTGCTTGATACAGTCGATTTGCTAACCCCGGCCAAGAAAATGTCACCTCGGTTAAAATCGCTCCTCCTAAAAGAGAAGCAAAGGTTAATCCCAACACCGTAATTACTGGAATTAAAGCATTTTTTAAAGCATGAGAGACTAAAATCTTCTTTTCAGGAATTCCTCTAGCTCTAGCTGCTTCTACATAGTCTGAGCGTAGTGTCTGCTTTAAATTCACCCGCACAATGCGCTCAAAAATTCCACTCAGCAAAAGTCCGAGGGTGAGGCTAGGAAGGGCCAGATGGTGCAAAGAGGCAAAAAACTGATTGAAGTTTCCCCCAAGCAAACTATCAATTGTATACAGCCCAGTAATTTGAGAAGGTGCGGCCAAAGTTGGTGGAAAGCGGTTGGAATTAGGAAACCATCCCAGTTGCACAGAGAAAATTAACTGCAAAAGCATTCCCGCCCAAAACATCGGCAGTGCGTAGGTAATGATACCAAACAACCGCCCGCCGACATCAAAATATGTTCCAGGACGAGAAGCCGAGAGAGTACCAACCAACATCCCGACAATGAGAGCAACTGCCATACTAAATACAGCTAATTCCACTGTCGCTGGAAAATATTGCCCAATTATGTCCCAAACATCTTGTCCGCGACTTGTTAAAGAAGTACCTAAATTAAAGCGCAATATACTTCCCAAATAATTTAGGTACTGTAGCCACAAAGGAAGATTTAAACCAAGTTGTTTTCGCAATTCCTCTTTAGCAGCTTCCGGCGCACGTCCGCCGAGAATTGCATCTGCGGGGTCTCCTGGTGTCGCTCTTAGTAATAGAAATACGATTGTAATAATCGTCAACAGTTGCAGTGGCGCTAAGAGTAAGCGAGAGACAATGTAATATTGTAAAGCTTTTGAGCGAGACATAAGATTAGTTGTCAGTTGTTAGTTGAGACGCGATTAATCGCGTCTGTACAATTGTCAGTTGTCAGTTGTCAGTCAACATTCACTATTTTTTAATTTTTTTGTAAATTAGATTTTGGGTGGGGTCAAGTTGCACGTTGCTCACACCTTTTTGGGCAAATACATAGTCTTTGTTTTGCCATAAGGGAACGTAAGGTACATCAGTAGCTACTTGTGTTTGAATTTCTGCAAAAATTTTCTTACGTGCTTCTGGGTTTAGTTCTTTACGTTGCTGGTCAATTAACTTATTGACAGCTTCACTATAGTAAAATGAACCCTGAGTTTGACTGCCGCCATCTTCGCAGCCTTTAGCAACTGAACCTTTTTGACAAGATAAAAATGGCTGAACGTAATTATCTGGGTCTAAAAAATCTGGATACCAATCAAGTAAAGCCGCTGGATATAAACCTCTGGAAATGTCTTTAAAGAAGGTAGGGCCTTCTACAGTAGTAACTTCAAACTGGATAATGCCATCCATTTTAGTATCAACTAAAGATTTGAGAGTTTGCGCTGCTAAACTGCGCGTAGGCGAACTCGAAGGATACCAAACTTGAATTTTTGCGGGATTTTCTTTGGAAAAACCAGCCCCAGTTAATATTTGTTTAGCTTTATCAAAGTTACCATCACCATATTTATCTTTAAATAATGGCTGGGAAACATCAAACGTAGTGGGAATCATGCTGTACAGCGGATCGGCTTGACCGTATAATACTCGCTGCATAATTAATGGACGATCGACTATTGCCGCGATCGCAGCTCTTACCTCTGGTTTATCTAAAGGCTTTTGATTGCGGTTTAATACCAGATAACTTACCACACTACCCTGAGCGCTAATCGCTTGCCAATCTCCTTTTTTGCCACCGTCTTCTAAGCTGCGAATTTGATCTGGTTCTAAGGATAGGTAAGCTGCATCGACTGCACCTGTACGGAAGGCATTAAACAAGTTGACTGGACTAGTCTGAATTTGGACGTTAACACCTTTATTGGCTGGTTTTTCTCCCCAATACTTGTCAAATACATCTAATCTTAGAGAATCAGTGCCATAAGACCCTAATTTATAAGCGCCAGTCCCCACAAAGATATTTGGCTTAAATTTCCCCGCACCAATTTCGTAAGCTTTCGGCGAAAGTGCACACACTCCAGAAAATGCTAGCAGTGAAGGAAATGCTGCAAAGGGTTTTTTCAGCTTGATTGTTAACTCATTGTCGCCTGTGGCTTGCACCGAGCTGACTATATCGCCTAGTAAAAACGAGGGTTTACCTTTATTTTCAATGAAGCGCTTAATAGTAAATTCCATTGCTTTAGCGTTGAAGGGAGTGCCATCGTGAAAAACTACTCCTTGACGCAAGGGAATGGTATAAGTCAAGCCATCTTGACTGACTTTAGGTAACGCTGTAGCTAATTGCGGCTTAATTACTGTACTACCTGGTTCGTAAGTGTAGAGGCGATCGCTCATATTAAATACTAAACCCAAAGATGCCAATTCATAGGCATCAGCCGGATCTAAAGTTCTCGGCTTGGCTGTTGTACCTATGGTAATGCGACCATCACCCGCTGGAGTAGATGCTGTATTATTTCCCGTAGGCGGAGAATTTCCACCTCCGGTGCAACTAATAACTAAAAATAAACATACACAAAACAAAGATAGGAATTTTGTAATCCGAACCCACCGTCTTGCAGAAAAGGAAAACCAGGTCATATTATTCAGCTTTTTGGAATCAGCGGTCAGTCATTATACTATATATTTGACTCTAATGGCTCCAGTACGCAATTTTTTACAATCAATGCGATCGATTATTGGGTTGCTTCTTTTAATGAGTAAGTTTCTCAAAGCCGTAGCAAAAACATTTGCTACGAACAGAAATTGCTAGACAGATGTTTGATGATGAATTAGATGAAAGTGGGTGCAGGGGTGTAGGTATAGCAAGCGAATTAAAGGTTAGAACATCTTGAAAGCGTGGATGTTAGGAATAGTAATGTTTTACCTCCTGACTTGAAAAAGGGTGTAGGGTGTAGGGTGTAGGGAATATTCCTTTTTCATGCATGGTGATGAAAATTTTTTCATCGGGACTGCCTTCTGCCTTCTACCTTCTGGCTTCCTCAACGCAGTATCCTTAGCAAGAGAAATCGCCATCATGGCTTTATTTACAAACTCATTTTTATATATCATCGACTCAGATGAGGGTGCGATCGCGGATAGCAGATTGAAAGTGTAATAGTGAGAGACTAAAAACGTGAAATATTTCTTTCTTTCTGAAGGATGGACTATTGGCAGAGTGTGGGCATCTGATGGATTGTGGCAGATAACCGCATGGCGACGGCAACCAGATATTCAACGCCTGAATATTTGTTTAGTGGAAAGTAATGAATTACTGTGGCTTTATCGAGTTGAAGAAGTTATTTTGACCGTGGAAGTAAAACCAACAACATCAGCAGCCTCTAGCGATACAATCGGTCAAGTAGTGCTGAAGCGTTTGATGAGTGCCGAACAAGTAATTGAACGCCTAGGTACAGCTGAAACCAGGTGTCATTTGCAAAATTTACAATCGGTGGTTCAGTAAGGCATGAGGGAGCAGAGGAGCAGGGGGAGATGGGGGAGATGAGGGAGACAAGGAAGAACAATTACTCCTGCCTTCTGCCTTCTGCCTCCTAACAACTGACAACTGACAACTGACAACTGACAACTGACAACTGACAAAAATATCAAATTCCCCAGCGTAAACTCGCCGTTTTTACGGGTGCATCCCATAGCTGAATCATCTCGTCATCTAGTTTCAACAAGGTTATCGAACACCCTTGCATTTCCAGCGAAGTGATGTAAGAACCAATGAGGTTTCGCACAATTTGCAGTCCTTGCCGTTCGCAGATTTGGGCTAGTTTGCGATAGACAAGATAAAGTTCAGAAACAGGAGTGCCACCCATACCGTTGACGAAAGCTAACAAGCGATCGCCTTTTTCAAAAGGTGGATCTGTTAGTTCCAAATCTACCCATTCTCCTTGATTTTCATCCCACTCTCTAACTACACGGTGATAAGATGCATCATCAATAATTGTTTGCCCTAAAATCTCAGTCAGTTCATCTACTGATTTGACGGTAATGCGTTCCCTGCCTGGTTCGCCGTGAATGCCAATGCCGATTTCGAGTTCGCGATCGCTTAATTCAAATGTCGGCGTTCCTTTTAGTGGTACGGTGCAAGAAGTCAAGGCAATTCCCATACTCCGCCCGTGTAAATTTACTCGACGGCACAAATCCGCTATTTGTAGCAAATCATAACCCTGCTCGGCTGCCGCACCACAAATTTTTTCTGCAAGTACTGTTGTTCCCACACCCCGCCTTCCTTGGGTATAGAGACTATCTTTCACAGCCACATCGTCATCAATCAAGATATTCAGCACTCGGATACCCTCACTACGGGCTAACTCGGTTGCCATCTCAAAGTTCATGACATCGCCGCTGTAATTCTTCACGATATAAAGAATACCCGCACCCCCGTCTACCTGCTTGGCAGCTGCCAGCATTTGGTCGGGAGTCGGTGAAGTGAAAACCTCTCCCGGACAGGCAGCATCTAGCATTCCTCTGCCGACAAAACCAGCGTGCATTGGTTCGTGCCCGCTGCCACCACCAGAAATAATTGCTACTTTACCTTGTACGGGTGCGTCGGCTCGATAAACAAAAGTCGGGTCATAGTTCGCTTTAATTAAATCGGCATGGGCTGCTGCCATACCCTCTATACTTTCCCGTACAAAGTCTTCCGGCTGATTAATTAGCTTTTTCATAATTCGTAATTCGTAATTAAGACATATAAAACTTACGCACCAACTACGAAAGAATCGTAGACGCGCAAGCGGCTTCTCGCAGAGTACCACAGAGAGAAGTTGCGTGCGGGGGTTCCCCCCGCCCTTGCAAACTTCGGTGGGATCGGAGTACACAGAGTCATGAGAGTTAGAGAGGTATTTTGCGTAAGTTCTAACATACAAATTATTCCTTTATACCCCTGCCTTATTTGACTCAATCATTTTTAAAAATTTCCTCTAGTGTTAGTGCTTTACCAGCTAACTCAGAAGCAAAATCTTTGAGTTTAAAAAGAGTCTCAAATTGGCAACGTTCTAGTTGTCCTTTTTTGGCAGATGACAAGGTTCTTTTATCTAACCCCGTCATGTCTTTAGCTTTTTGAATTGATATATTCTTTTCTTCTGTCCAATAAGGAGAAAGGTCAACGTATTTCGGCATTTTAAAACCTAAAAAATTTTTTCTAAACTTAATTTACTCGTCTGAATATATTTCTGGCGCGTTGATGTGTCTAAAGAAGGCGAAACTTTACAGATTTTTTTCAATTATTATATCATTAATGTACTAACACGTCAAAACGTTAATAAAGGCGATCGCCTTGATGTAATCCCTTATCTTCCTTGTCCCCAAGCCTCTAGTTGTAGAGCAAAAGCATTTTCTTGGTTAACACTTTCTTATCATGGAACAAAGTCCGTAAACTGAAAATGAGCAATGCTGACCCGTATTAAAGATTTAGCTACACAACTAGCGCCTCGCTTAATCGAAATTCGCCGCCACATTCACTCTCACCCAGAACTCAGCGGTCAAGAGTATCAAACAGCTGCCTTTGTTGCTGGTGTCTTGTCTTCCAGTGGTCTTCACGTGCAAGAGGGAGTTGGCAAAACTGGCGTTATTGGAGAAGTGCGAAATACTGGTCAAGATGACCGCTTATTAGCAATTCGCACTGACATGGATGCTTTGCCAATTCACGAACGCACTGGGCTGGAATTTACCTCCCGCGCTGAAGGCATGATGCACGCCTGCGGACATGATGTTCATACCACGGTTGGGTTGGGAACAGCAATGATCCTGTCCCAGATAGCAGAGGAGTTAGGTGGTAAAGTGCGATTTTTATTTCAGCCAGCCGAAGAAATCGCCCAAGGGGCAAGCTGGATGGTAAAAGATGGGGCAATAGAAAAAGTCTCGGCTGTATTAGGGATTCATGTTTTCCCTTCCATACCCGCAGGCTCTATTGGCGTGCGTTACGGTGCTTTGACAGCAGCCGCGGACGATTTAGAGATTCTGATTATTGGAGAATCTGGGCATGGGGCGCGTCCCCATGAGGCGGTTGATGCAATTTGGATTGCCTCGCAAGTGATTACTGCCCTGCAACAGGCAATTAGTCGCACGCAAAATCCTTTGCGTCCTGTAGTATTGAGTATCGGCAAGATTAGTGGTGGTAGAGCGCCGAATGTAATTGCTGATAAGGTGCAGTTGTTAGGAACCGTGCGATCGCTTCACCCCGAAACTCGTGCCCAGCTTCCGAACTGGATTGAAAACATTGTGGCTAATGTTTGCCATGCCTATGGAGCGCATTATCAAGTCAATTATCGGCAAGGTGTCCCCAGCGTGCAAAACGATTATACCCTAACGCAATTATTACAATCATCAGCAGAAGAAGCTTGGAGTAGCGATCGCGTCCAAGTCTTACCCGAACCTTCTCTTGGTGCTGAAGATTTTTCTGTTTATTTAGAACATGTTCCTGGTTCGATGTTTCGTTTAGGTGTAGGCTACAAAGATCGAATTATTAATCACCCATTACACCATCCCGAATTTGAAGTTGATGAAGCTGCGATTATCACCGGGGTTGTAACTATGGCATATACAGCTTACAAATATTTCCAGCAGACATAAACCCCTATAAAATCGAACTTTTTATTGAGAGTATTTGAGTAGCAAGGCATTTTGTAACTTAAAAATCGGGGCATTCGGAATCTACCACGTTCGGGTGACAGTAATGCTTGAGTACCGTTGAAACTTCATCCCCAATCCACAACGCCACGCGATCAGGACTATGACCCATAGCAATCGCCCAGGTAGCAAAAGTGTGGCGAGTTGAGTAGGGCTTGAGGTACGGAAGTTTGCCCAACGCTTCTAATTCGCGCACCACGCCGGGGTAGAAATACTTGCGATTTCCGCTTTTACTCGGTAGTCCGTTCCAAACACGTTGCATGATAGCGGAATTGATTCGCGTGCCTTGTTTGGAGCGAAAAATTAAGTCGTTTGGGTTGTAGTCTTTGAGCGCAGGCCGCATCGCAATCAGCAATTGTTGCAGTCTAGAGCCTTGTTTGGTCGGGAATACTCGCCGCTTGCCGTTTTTAGTTCCTTTTTTGTAGTCACACAAATTACACGATTTACTAATGAGGATGCGGGTAGAATTTGCTTGAATATCTCCCCAGGTGAGAGCGAACGCCTCCCCCAACCGCGCCCCAGTCCAAAACAAAAATTTCACCAAATCGGCATAATGAGCGTGTACCCGGTGCGATTCAAAAGCCTGAATGATTGCATCTCGCTGCTCTAGGGTGTAGGCCCGAGAGTCTTCTTGTTGGGATGAATGTTTGGGCTTTTTGATTTTCAACCGCTCAAAAGGATTGTCAGCAATCAATCCCGAATTTATCGACCACTGGCAGCACTCGCTAAAACTCACTAGTAACTCCCAAGCCATACCGTGAGTCGTATTTTGCAATAGCCAATCTCGAATTTCTGGGGCTGCACTTAAAGACTGGGTGGGAAGCTTATTAATGTATCTAGCGGTGCTTTTGTAGCGAACGGCGATTGTTGTCGGCTCCAGCAGCGCTTTTTTAAATTCGGTGAACTTCTCCCAGAGTTCGCCTAGTTCGTAGGCGTACCCAGAAATTAGCTGTGGCTGAATGATGCTATTTCTAGTCGGCCGAAGCTGGTAGCTAGAAAGCGTCGCGTCGAATCGTTCCAACAATATATCGGTGGCGATGGCATCGCGTCTTAGTCTTGCTAATTCCCGGTTTCTGGGAGTATCGCTTAAGCCAGTCGAGACAAAGAACTGTTTGTCAAAGCCTTTGACCCAAAAACGAATTACCAGCCTATTGGAACGCGGATCTACACTAATCCATTTGTCTTCACTCATCGACATTTTCTGAATACAATGATTGCAACTCCCGCCGCACTGACGCGGCATTTCAAGCTAAAAAAAGGCGATCGCGTTTGTGGCACGAACGCGATCGCCTTTGTCTTAGTCACCCCCCTCACCAAGTAACTCCTTGTACTCCGAAACGGCGTTTCGGTAGATTTCGCTGTCTCCAGGCCTTACATTCCAAAGCGTTTTGAGGATTTCTGTCTGGGTCATTTTCATTTCGTTTCGGAGATGAATTATCATTTTTCGGGCTTCATTTCGCCCTAACCCGAAATGGGTAAATCGTTTCGGATTTGGGCTGGAATCATTGCTATCCGGTCGTTTCGTCGTTTCGGAGTCTCGTTTCGGATTTTGACTGGAATCGTTGCCGTCTGGTCGTTTCGTCGTTTCGGAGTCTCGTTTCGGATTGTCATCATCTCGTTTCGGATTTGGGCTGGAATCGTTGCCGTCCAGTCGTTTCGTCGTTTCGGAGTCTAAATTAAACTCTAAATCCCAAATTCGCTTTAAGGTGTCTCGGTCGATAGCAGGCTGAGAAGTGTAAGTGACTCCGAAATTTTTAATAACTTGCCAGTTTGGCAGCAGCACTGGCTCAAAACCCTGTCCCGGCAATTTCATGAAAGCCTGCCTGGGATTATGCAAAGTCGGAGGAATGAGTTTCACCTCAAGCATGGCATTATCTCGCAGTTGGGCAATATCTTTTGCTCCTCCCAGCTTAGAAAGAGTGCGATCGTGAGAGATGGCTAGACTATCCAGAAAAATCTTGCGATTATCGCTCAAAGATGACTGCAAGTAATTGTGAGAATTTTTGCAACGACCTGCGTAGTTAGTCAGTTCCTCTGTGACCATACAAATTCTGCCTAACGCTTCGACAGCCTCCTCTCCCTCTAGTGCTAATAACTTATAGCGACTTTCGCACTCGCCGTAATACCAGCGAAAAGCATCATCTATGGCTTTGTAGTCCATGCCAGCACCAATCACTTCTAGTCCTTCCCATTGCCCCTTAGCGGCGTGGGGGTCGAGAACGATGATTCTGTCTCCTCTGTCTTTTCTGGCTTTGATGATGTGGCTGGCTAAGGTTGTTTTCCCCGAATTCTGCCCCCCAAAGACCAGCACAGAACAGTAGTTAATTGTTTCCTCGAACCACTGATGCGGATTGATGACTGCCATTTGTTGTTGACCCTCTACTTTATCTTTTGGATCAATTGTTCCCTGTAAGGTCTGGGAACCCTGTAGATAAGGGGTTTTCTGTCGCCGCAGAAATTCAACGTACTCGCGTTTCTCCGACTCGGTCATGCCAGCGGTTTCTGCCTCGAATAGTGTCTCCTTGGCATCCAGATGAGCGATTTGAATATCAGTCTCTGCGAGGATTTCCGCTTTTTGGATATCTACGGTGTACTCATTGGCAGACAGTTCGAGTTCTACTCTGGCTTGCAGTTCGGCTTGAGCGACATTGTGCTTCTCTACAACTTCCTGGAATTGGGAGAGCTGGCGCTCGTCGTTTTGCAGATGGCGTAACAGCCAGCCAGCAATCGCAAACTCAATAAAAGCGTGTAGTGCCAAAACTGGCTTATTTTGATTGCTAGCTTTGACTAGCTCTAGAAAGACTACATTATCTGGTTGCCCCTCTTGTTTCCATTGGTTCCAATGCCAAGCTGTCATCCGAAATGGGCGATTATGCCTGTCCTGACAGCGTAATTGAGATGTCGGTGTTCTCAAGCAAAAGTAAACGCGGTCGCTGGCTTGCCCGTTCCATGCCATAGCAGCCGATAAAGTGCCAATCAGCACGGATGCCGCAATCGCGGTTACTTTCCTGTCAAAAGGCAATTCTTCTATCCAGGACACTAACCGCGAGTGTAGAGACTTGCTCAATCTCTGATGTTCGTCACTTAAATATCCCATTCTTCGGACTCCTGGGAATAAATGCCAGTCTCAGCACGAAAAAAATAAATGCGATCGCCAAACCACTCAACCAACTGGGATAATGCTTCTCTACTGGTTGAGGGTACAGTTGCCTGATTTCGGCTTGCGCTGCTGTTTTTGAGGTTTGGGCCTCCCACCACTCCCCCACTGGTTCAAAGAGTGTACACAGCAAAGCCAGCGAGGCTGAGAATCCGGTCATGAGGTGACTAATATCTCTTTCACCCGCAGCTGTCGCGGTGAAATAGAAGTGAGCAGTGCCGACGGCAACGACCATGCCGGCGGGGTGAACTTGCAGTAGGTGAAACGTGAAAATCACCGCGCTATTCAAGCAACTGCCTGCAACAATTTCGCAAGCGTTACCAGCTCGTCTAAATGTCTTCCCCTTGTTGGTTTCTGGTGTGCGCTGCGGTTGTTGGTTTTGTTGCTCCAGTCCCTTATGATGAAAGGGACTGGTGTTAGTTGGTGTTTGATTCCTCCGTACTAACATCAGTCTCCTAATACTTGGTTAATTATCTGTTGCCGAGTCTGTCCCAAAGGTTATTTAAGTTCTCTCCCCAGCCTCGGCTTGTTCCTGTGGCGCTGACCCCAGAAGATGGCGAACTGTCTTGTGTCTGGACTGGTACTTTTTCTGGGTTTGTTCTCCCGGTTCCATGTTTGGCGCGGTCGAGAAGTTCTTGACGTTTTTTTCGCAATCCGGTTTGAATTGTCTGCCGCTCTTGTTGGGTGGCTTTACGAGTCTCGATTGTGCCGATTTTGTTCTCGTGTCGCCACAGTTCCGTTTCTAAGTCAACGTGCAGTTGAGATGCTATCTCAGTCAGCCCGTGTTTGCGTTTTTGCTCGATCCGCAGGAGGTCGGCGCGGTCTTGGGCATCAACTCTATCCATTTCCGCGTCGAATTCGCCGTTAAGTTTGCGAATCTTGGCTATGGCTGTAGCGACTTTAGACCCAAATTTCTTTCTTAATTCTGTCCAGGTCACTTGACCGTCAACTAGCTTTTGCATCGCCTCAAAGTAAGTCTCTGCATTGTCTAGGAATGGGTCGAGAAACTGAGCTAGCTGATCTGCGTTTTGCGCCATGTCTGCAAACTGCTCTAGGTTTGAGATGTCGCTGAGGTAAGAAAAGATGTCAGCGTCTACCCCTCCCCACTGTCGCCCTTTGTCATCGACATGGGATGAATGCCCCGCGACGGGGTTTCTAATTCCAAAGTCCATAGTTAGTTTTTAAACGTAAACAGCAGGCAGTCAGATTCTGTTTCGCCATAAAGAGAGCGCAGGCAAGCAATTTCGAGGTTGTCGGCTTCTCGATCTAGCTGTGCTGCTAGTGTTGCCATGTCGGGTTTATTAGTTTGTTCAATAGTCGCAGTCGTCAAGCAAATGGATGCTTCCTGGGCGGCGTGGAGTGCGTCAACTAGGGTTACATCTGGGTAGTAATACCCGGAATTAATCAGTTTGGCGTACTCTGGCGACTGGAGAATGTGCTGAAGATGGACTTCTAATCCTTGCAGGTCTTTGGCTAAGTCGGACTGGGTGTGGATGTTAGTCATTATTCTTTCGCTTCCCTGACGTTGATATTGATTTGGGCTTGAGTTTCTGGGGTGTAATGTCTGGCGATGTATTCTTGAGTGCATTGCAAGTCCTTTGGGTCTGGCGTTGGGTCGCCATCTGCTACTGGGTTTACCCACCACTCAAAAAATTCTGGGTCATCTTTCTTTGAGATGCTTTGTGGCATTGCGATAAATCTCCTTATTCATTTATCTGTTGCGATCGCACTAGTTCTTACTACTCCTCACCTCCGCTCAATACTTCACTATCAAACTCGAAATAGAAGTAGCGGCGTACTTCTGGGTTGTTACGGTTAGGGCAATCTACACTTTCTGACTTCATGGACACGGCGTTGACGAATGCCGCAATTAGGTGCAGGAATCGTGAAAAGGCTTTTACGTCTTTGGTTTCTCCTTCTATGCGAAGTTTGATTTTTCCCATTGGGTTGGCTGTTGTTGGTTTTCGGTTGTCGCCCCTCGCAGGTCTTTGGGCTTGCAGGCTGCTATCTCTGCATGGTTTGGGGTGTCAGTTGTCAGTGGTCAGCGCTGGCAGGTCTTTGCTGTTGCCTCACTGGCGGTAGGCTGCCATCTCTACTGGATTTGCGTGAATTTCTTTCATATATAACTAATGTTAGTATATTGTATGAATGAAACAAGTCAAGTGTTTTATTCATACAAAAAAGGTTTTATTCATACAATAAAATGAGGGTGTTGTCGTGGTTTTAAAAAATGGCCAGACCCAAGAAGCTAGCAGAAGACTCGATTCGGGCGACATTTTTGATAAGTCAGAAAGATTGGGAGGAGTTCAGACTCCAAGCCGAAGCAATGGGACTGAACAGGTCAGACCTAATCAGGTTAATTGCTCAACGGAAAATACCTTTAGGAGAACAAGTAAACATGGAGGCGGTTCTGCTGGGAAAATAGCAGAGCGCCTCAAACGTATTGAAGATAAACATATTTCATATCTCAAAGCACATCAGCTTCTACTGAAATCTCAGCTTGATTACAGCCAAGAGGAAGAAGAAAACTTCCGAAAAGAGGTGCAAGAGCTTGAGGAAGAAATTTATAACTTAATTTCGAGCGAGGATAAGTCTCAGTCAATCACCCAAGAGAATGAACAATAAAGCCGTCCTGCCTGCATGGGTGAGGACGGCTTTATTTGTGGATACCTAGCTGAAGCTAATTATTTGACATCTAGCTCAGAGCGAAGGTCGTCCAGCAGTGATTGTGGTTTGTCTTCTTCTGGGGGGAGATTGAAAAAAGAGTTTGGATCATCAGGGATGAATTCTAGCCTGATACGAAATCGTCCCTTCTGCCAGCCCCCACCTGTAGTACGCAAAATTTCACACTTACATCCTTCCTCCACAAACCACTGAGGCTCCTGACCCTTGTTGTTGCTATTGCCTCTCGACCATTGCTCTATTGCTTGAATGAGGCGACCAGTCTTACTCATGGTCTCCAATCCAAAATCTTTCGCCGTAAGCGTAACAACATCATCATTGCTTAACCCCAACTTGCTGTCAGGGTCTAACCCAAATCTTTCGATACTCATTTCGTTTATCTCCGTTCAACAGAACATGGCGGATAGAGCGCCAACTCGATCCGCCTTTCCTAAGTTTTCCCTTTGATGACCGCCTAGAGTTCAGTTACCAGAGACGCGATCGCCACTGACAACTAACCACCAACAACTGACCAAAGACTCATGACCGAACAAAAACCAGAACAGTTACCTGATGCCAGTGGATTATTTGAAATGGCGGAGGAATACCTAAAGCCACCAGACTGGATTAACTTCCAGCATCCCGGCTTCCCCCAGTACTATTACATCGCCATCATCGACGAGAACGGGCAAATAAAATGCTGGTGGCAGCGGCTGCCGGAACACCTTCGCCCCTCCCCTCCCTTGTAGTGCGATCGCCATAAGGCAAAAAAATACTCACCAACAGCAAGAAAGTGAGTGTGTAGTTATTTACTTGTTGAAAAATGATAATTAATAGTAACAGCAAACAGAAAAACAATCTGGTAATTCAGATTACTTTTTATGCCGTCATTAAAAGTAATTCTAACATATTTGGAGGGACTGAAAAATGGTAGCAGTTCCTTATTCCTACACAGATGAACACAGCTTTAGACCTCCTATAAATGCACTTCCACAACAAAATATTGAAGCAGAAGAAGCAGTACTTGGTGGAATCATGCTTGACCCAGATGCTATTTATCGGGTTAAGGACAGACTAAAACCAGAATACTTCTACATGGGCGCACATAAAGACATTTACCAAGCTTGTCTAAGGCTTTGTAAAAAGGGTCAACCAACAGATTTGCTACATGTTACTAGCTGGCTAATTGACCATGATTTACTAGCTCGTATTGGCGGTAGAAACAAGCTGGCGACGCTGGTTGATAGAACAGTTAGCGCAGTTAATATCGATAGTCTTGCCAATTTAATCATTGATAAATTCCGTCGTCGTGACTTAGATAAAATAGGCGATGAAATAAAATATTTAAGTCATGACACTGAGTTAGAAATAACAGATATTGACACAAGAATTCTCAATAGAATTCAAGCAATAACTGCTACACCACTAGCACCTACAGAAGAGGAAAATCGACGTTGGCGGTACAACAGACTGTTAAAAGAATTACAACACATTTATCTGAAAATTTCAGATCCAGGTGAGAAATTATACGCACTTCAAGAGTTAGCTAATCGCACTCCAGGAAGACGACCTAAAGACTTAGAAAACCTCTACATGAAATCGCTATGCGCCACCGTCGAGCCACGCATTAGCTTAGACCAACTAGAATCAGAAATTGGCTCACAAGGGAGAAAATGGCTATTAGGTGGAATACTTCCCGAAGCGACTACAACGCTTGTTTATGCCGATGGCGGTGTTGGTAAAACCAAATGGCTTTATGACTTGCTTTACTGCCTGACCACTGGTCAAAACTGGAACGGCTTCCCTGCCACCGCCGACAATCGCCGCGTCCTAATTTATCAAGGGGACGAATCAAAACACGACATGCTCCAGGCGCTGAACAAGCGCGGATTCACCCCAGGCACGGAAGCCCGGCAAAGGACACAAGTCCGCTTTGGCTGGAACACAGACGCTATACCCATCCTGTACAGAGATATTGAGGAGTTCGACCCAGCCATCATCATGATCGACTCGCTCACCTTCGTTAACCGTTACTCAATTTATGACGAGAACAGCACCGAGTACTCCCGCGCCGTCCTGGAGCTAAACCAAGTAGTTGCTGAAACCGGGAAAAACATCGTCATCATCCACCACGCTAACAGGCAAGGTCAAGCCAGAGGGGCAACATCAATTAAAAATGCTGTCTCTGAAGTAGTTAAACTCGAACGCGACACTAGCCCACAAGCTAACGTCCAAGAGAAAATCCTCACAATTGAGAAATCGCGTTCGCGGCGCTTCCCGGCTAGCTACCGTCTATTTTTCAACGAAGAAGACTTTAGTTTCTCCGTTTTAGAAGAAGTAGGCCAAGAAATGGGTTCGCCCGACACTTCCACCAGACAGCGAATTGTGGAATTTCTCCAACAGAAAGCCAACATCAAATTTGAGGCTGAGGAGATAGCACGCCATATCGGCTCCTCTGGCAGTAACACCCGGCGCTGCTGTTACCAGTTAGCCAGAGACGGCATCATTATCGTAGACGAGAGAAGCAATAGCGGTACGAGAAAGTTGTATTACATCACCCGCGAATCCGAAAATTGTAGTATTTACACTCCGTTACAATCCGAGTCAACAACCTCGTCTGCGTGGATCACCTCTGAAAATACTCAAGATAATTCCCACCAAAGCGATACAAGCGAAAATAACAACGTGTATCAGAACACCCGATCACCTGGCGATCACCACCCGATCACCTTGGGCGATCACCTTCTTAACAATTCTGAAAGCCACACACAGCAAGAACTATCAAGGGAATGTAACGAAGGTGATCGTCTAAGTATGCCAAAAATCGAATTTTTAGAAAATTCCGAATCAGAAAAAAAATCACAAGAAAATGACGATCGCCCGATCACCTTTGCCCAAAACGATTGTACTGTCAGCGTTCTAGAAGGTGATCGCCCAAGGCGATCGGGTGGTGATCGGGTGGCTCTTGAAGGCGATCAGCTTGAGGGCGATCGGCTTGAGCCTGTAGTACAAGCTCCGCAACCCAAACACTCATCGACAAAGCCTAGAATTACTGTTGGTGCTGTTTTCTGGTCGCGATCGCTAGCTAAAAGAGTGAAAGTGACAAAGGTTTATCCCAGCGTCAAAAAGGTTGATGTCGTCTTGCCGAATGATTTTGAGTCGAAACCGCGCCTGCCATGGCATGACTTAGCAGACTGGAGAGATGAGGTGTGGCTAGGCGATGAAGTGGAAGTATTGCAGGGCGAACATCGAGGACAAGTGCTGATAGTTGATTGTATCCACGAGGGCGGCATCTGGCTCAAAAAGCCCAGTAAAGCGAGATTTTCGCCCCCACTGTGTAACAACGGCGTACCTTACCAACTAGAGCACCTTAAAAAAGTTGGGCAGACATTATAGTTTGACAGAGCCTCGTGGATTTGTGCTGTGTACACTGCATACAGATAGTCGTTCTAGTGATGTCCAACGTAAACCCAAAAATAGAACACCTGCCCAAGCAAAAAACAGCTTGGCAACATCTACCAACTAAAGCTCTGCGAATCCCCGAAATATTTGAGACAGCAGCGCTAGCATATGTCCGAGCTTTAGATGGGCAATGTACCCCATTTGAGGCAGTCATCTCCGTTTTAGACAAGCTCAAGCCCGACGAGCTAGAGCAAATTAAGCTAGCCGTAGAATCTTTGTTAGACAGGGATTCTATCCGCGAAGCTAGCCTTATTTCTGGCAATCCCAAGGACGAACAAACTCAAATTATTCAGGAGGCGAATCTTTCTGAAGCTGAAATTGCAGCGTACACTGCAAAATTTGGTTTTGTGCCTTCAAAATACCAACTGGCTATTGTTGACTGGATTTTAGAAGGAAGGGGACACGGCTGCTGTAATTCAGTTGCGGGTTCGGGTAAATCAACCACACTAAAAATTGTGGCTAAAACCCTTGCAGAGTCAGGTTTAAGACCGAGTGACATTAAAATCTGCGTATTTGGCAAGCTTAACGCCCTAGACTTGATTAAAAAATTTGGTCAGGACTGGGCGGAATCTATCAGCACTATGCATAGTGCTGGTTTCTCGCTGCTGAAAAAAGAATTAGGTATCAAGCGGCGAAATGACATCGATGTAAACGGGCAGAAGTACAAACGTATTGCTCAGGACTTAGAACTAATTCCTAAGCGTGGCAATCCAGTTGGCAGGCTGCGAGGGGAAAGCATTATTGGCAACGATAACGATTTTCTCAAATTAGTTGATCTCGTGCGATTAACCAATCAGCAACCAACACAGCAGGTGATAAAAGCAATTTCCAAACATTTTGAAATAGAGGATGTTTGGAAGCCTGAACTAATAGCAAGATGGATTGAGTATTGCTTGCGAATAGGTGAAGAGAAAGCCATTAAAAAGGAATGTATCGATTTTACAGACCAAGTATGGCTACCTGTTAAATGGAAGTTGAACGAAGCTAAATGGTTCAAACCTTACCGTTTTGTACTTGTAGATGAGTGCCAGGATTTGAACGCCGCGCAGTTGGAACTAGCTCTTATTCTAGCTGGTGATACAGGTCGCATATTAGCAGTAGGCGACCCGCGTCAAGCGATAATGGGTTTCGCCGGCGCTGATGACCAAAGCTATCAAAATATAGTCAATCGCACCAATGCTAGAGAATTACCACTTTCAATCTGCTACAGATGTCCGAGATTGCATATTGAGTTAGTTAAAAAGAATTTCCCCTCCATTCCAATTGAGCCATCACCTACAGCCGAAGAAGGAACCATTACCCAAATCGATAACAAAGATGTTGAAAACTTGGTTCAACCTGGTGACATGATTATCGGTCGTAAAACCGCACCATTGGTCAGTCTTTGTATTAGATTAATTGGTCGAGGAATTAAAGCCACAGTCAAAGGTAAGGACATAGGCGAATCGCTCAAAAAAGAGCTTGATGAGATAGCTAAAATGCGCGGTTATACCTTTAAATCTTTCAATGATGCTGTGCAAGCGTACAAACAAATTAAAGTACAGCAATATCAAGGACTTGATAATGAAGAACAATTAATTGAAAATCTAACAGACAAATTGCAGGCGATTACAACCATTTATCAATCGCAACCCCAGGCAGTTGGAATTGATGATTTAAAATACTATATCGATCAACTGTTTAGTGACGACAATTCACCGATTACTCTTAGTACTTGTCATAAAGCTAAAGGGTTAGAGTCCGAGAGAATATTTATTTACAAACCCAATGATTTGCCGATGACTTGGAGAGACCAACAAGATTGGCAGCTAGAGCAAGAAGAAAATCTGCTTTATGTGGCGCTGACTCGTAGCAAGTCTGAGTTGTTTATTGTTGGCCATCCCGAATGGTATAAATCACTAGCAGCGACGAAAGGTTAGTAATTCTAATCCGCAACTCAACTATCGACAAGTATCATCATCGAGCAGTACTGCTGGATTTTCCCGCAGTAACCTTTGAAACTTCCTCAACTCGTCCCAAGTACGGCTGGTGGTGTCCGGTTCCTTAGCTGCTTGAGTCGAGCGATAGTTTTGATGCCTCCAAGCAATGTAACGGTCAATTGCACTCAAAATCGAATCGGCTGTATTGACGTGTGACACGTCAATAGCGCCATCTATTGCTCTAGCATAATCCATGATTTGAGCCTCCAGTACGACCGGGACTCTAATTGTTTTCGTCTGGCCGCTGCGCCAAGTACTGCCGCCTGTCCAAGTGCCGCTAGTCCGACCACCTTTGCTCATTTAAAAACTCTATATTGACATGTGACAGCCCAATAGTAGCATTGATAAAATGCGATCACGTCTACTTACTTATGGGCAGTTGAGCTATGTCAGAGATAGAGCAGTTTAGTACGTTAATACAAGCCACACAGCGAGAGGATGGCTACGTTAATGCTACTAAGTGGTGTAAGCATTTTGGCTACCGAATTGATAACTGGAAAAAGCTACCAGAAACGAAAGCTAGATTAAATGAACTTACTGAATCCCTAAAAATTAGGGAATTTAATTATACAAACAGTACTTATTGTATAAAAACTACAGAATTAATTTACTCAACTGGTAGAGGGTATGGTGCTATCACATGGGTTCACCCAGTCATAGCAGTTCACTTAGCCAGCTACCTTGACCCGGCTTTTGCCAACTATGTAGCGCAAATATTTGTCAGATATGTCACCGCTGACCCCTCTCTCGCTGCTGACATCGCCTTACGTCAAAACTCTCTAGAAGGACTGAAAGTCATTAACGAGGCAGTCCAAAAGCGATACAGCTTCCTGTATGGGCGCGATTGGTTTTGTCTGCTGCCTGAACACAAACCGTCAAAAAGACTTTCTGAGTTTGTATCTAAATATCCAGAGTCCAAATTAATGCGTCTGTTAAACGAAAAGTTTGGACTGCCGTACAAAAGATTTGTTGTGATTTTTCCGTGCGGAGAATCATTGTATTCCGACCTTATCCCATACGACGATTTCTTCAAAGAAAAATATTCCGATATTCACTCACGTTTGTACAAATACGTGGAGTTAAACGGGCGTTCAATTCCAATCTTGGAGGTAGAAACTGAAGTCGCTTTAGTGAGTTACTTTGCATTAGAAATTGACGCTTGGGTAAAAGAAAAAAATAGAAGTTAAAAACCTCGTATCGATGTGTCACCCGTCAATATAGCATCAAGCTATGAAAAATGCGATCGCCTCCAGAGTTAAAGCGGGCGATCGCAGATGGAAGTTTTAGCATTAAGACTTCAGCGTATTCGCCCTAGTCAGTTTTGTCGTGCCGATCAATTTTAAAGTTTTGAATAAATTAATACTCTAATAGTTTCAGTACAGCTACTCAGGTGAAATTCTTGTGTCTTTGCATGAGTTCCGGTTTAACCCTGGTAGACGGTTAAATCGGTATACTTTTGAATTACTGAATAAGCATTAACGCTGGAATACTGACACAGCAAGATATAGACCCAGTAAAGTTACTTCCGAAATTACATAAAACTGGAACATTTACGCTCATTTGATTCCCGGATAAAACGGATTTATTCACTTCACTCAAAATTCGTTAGATGGAACCTACACTTACTCAAATTTTTGGAACTGGTACAACAAGATTAGCCAGTGGTGCTACGACACCTTCAAGCGGTTTATTTATCCCCGATACTGCATTACAAGCTGCGGGTTTAGCTACGCCTTCAGCTGCCAGTGCAGAAGGACATTTTGTTGCACTTGCATTGAATGCAAAATCTTACCTAACCCAAACAAATTTTGATGCCAATACAGACCAATCTCTGTTAATGGCAGATGGATACGCATCTTTTACTACTCGCGGGACTACCAATTATCGAGTAGACCAAATAACACTATCACTTGCAAAAATTGACACTTCAGGCACAATTGACCCGGATAGTTATTAATAATGGCGCAATGTTTTCGGTTTTACGGAAAAGGAACTGACGGCAATAATTACGAATTTTTTGCTTGTGGCACAACGCCTGAATATCGTGCCAGGGATGGAAGTACTGTCTACCTATATTTAGACGGCGTTAATATCGCCGGGACTACTTATTTTTATACAACCGCTACAGCACAAGTAACTTCTGTAGCTAATGACAACGCTACCTCTGGTTACACTAAATTTGGCAATTGCAGTGCGTGTAATGCAGTTCCTTACGACTGCTTAAATGGCGTTTGCATTCCTAAAAGTACTTATAATACTCCCGGCATTTACGCAACCATTAGCGATTGTGAGATAGCTTGTGGTGTTGGTTGCAGTGGGAAATGCATTAGTAATAGCGATTGGGCAAAGATTGAAGGTTTATCTAATCAATTAAAAGATAGAAGTTGTAGCTAAACATGAGTGCATCCAGCACAATTACAAACTTACAGCAAGCCTTAGACTGTGCTGGTAAATGCGATTGCTGCAATCAGTTGCAGCGACAAATTAATGATTTAAAAGTGCAAATTGCTAATCTTCCAAATGTTGATGAAAACGCAATTATTCAAAAATCAGTAAAGCTTTCAGAACAGTCAATAGTTCCTCTGTTTAATCCCATTGCTCAAACTATTGCTTTAGGAGTAGTTGTCCAAAAACTCAAGCCAGTACAGCAAGCTGTTGGGGTTTTAGATGATGCTTTTTACGGGTTGAAAGGAGAAGTCTACAACGTTGGGGTAAGAGTTAATAATGTTGTCAACAAAGTAGAAGGAGTGGCAAAAACTGCTGGTTCAGCGTTAGGTCTATCAAATTCAGCCATGAACCAAATAGGAGCTTTAGCAGGTCGGTTAGCAGCAGTATTTTCTTTAGTGGCAAGCTTGGCTTCCCTTGCCACAGCAATAGGCACAATCTACGCATTAGGAAGCAGAGTAGATGCTGTAGAGTCCCACGTGCAATCTGTAGATGACGGGCTGTCAAAAGTCATTGGTTTACTTAATCCAATTAAAGAACAAACCAAAAGAGCGGAATCGAAAGCAGATTTAGCGATAAACCGTGCAGAATCCTCATTTAGCCTTGCAGATGCAGCAACTACAGCCGCAGCATCTGCAACAGGTCGAGCGATCGGCGCGCAATCGACTGCCTTGAGCGCCCAAGATGTTGCACAACAGGCACAATCAACCGCTGACCGTGCTAATGGCACAGCTGGCAATGCCTTAACCACTGCCCAAAATATACAAGGCGTTGCACAACAGGCACAATCAACCGCTGACCGTGCTAATGGTACAGCTAGCAATGCCCTAACCACTGCTCAAAATGTCCAGGGCGCTGCACAGCAGGCACAATCAACCGCTGACCGTGCTAATGGTACAGCTAGCAATGCCCTAACCA
>NZ_JAECZA010000300.1:32168-34333 GCF_016056275.1 Dendronalium phyllosphericum CENA369
CTGCTCAAAATGTCCAGGGCGCTGCACAGCAGGCACAATTAACCGCCGATCGTGCTAATGGTACAGCTAGCAATGCCTTAACTACTGCCGAAAACGCCCAAGGCACAGCACAACGGGCACAATTAACCGCTGATCGTGCTAACGGTACAGCTGGCAATGCCTTAACTACTGCCCTTGGGGTTTTGGGTTTAGCTGGTACGGCTTTAACAATTGCTCAATTTGCATTAAGTAGAGGTGGTGTTCCAGGCCCCCAAGGGCCGCGTGGATTCCCAGGATTTCCAGGACGTGACGGAAGAAATGGCAGAGACGGAAAGGATGGAAAAGATGTGGATAGTTCAGCTTTAGCAGCAATTATTTCAAAGCTCAATCAAATTCAAGGGCAGGTAACAGCAAATTTAGGAATATCAAATCTTGTTAATCTCAAGTTGGGTGCAACACTTCCCGGTGGTATCGGTGGCAAGTTAGTAGCTGGCTTTAAATGGTTACAACTTGATAGAGCATTATCAATTCTAACTTTTGCAGCAACAGTTCAAAATCATTTAATGCTCTCCAATGACATTGGGCAAACATTACTAGGAGCGTTTACTAATGTCTTATCTTTAATTGGGCTAAAAGATGACAGCGGACAATCCTATGACATAGGAAGCATTATTAATTCAACAGTTGAAAATATAGTCAAAGGAATAGTAGGTACTGAAAACTATGCCACTATTTCAGAAGCTTGGGCTAAAGCAAATAGGATTTATCAAGCTTCAACTAATATTTTGAATAATTTAATGAACGTGAATAGTGTAATTACTAATGCATTAGAGGTTGTTGGTAGCTACACAGGTAAGATAGGAAATGCATTAAGAATATGGGGTGTTGTGGGTGAGAAAGCCTATTCATGGATGAATCCACAGCCAAGCTTTGATAACAAATGGTCTACCAAGCTTCAGCAATTACAATCAGGTGCTAATACTGTTGCTATGGTGACTCAAATTCCTGTGGATACTGTTAATGCTGTCACAGAATTAAACAACTCATTCACAGATTTGGCAAAGGCAGTTAAGCAAGAACCCAACACTAAAAACGGGCTAGATGTAGGTGAAGCAGCCAAAGTCAAAACAGACCAAGAAGCAGCTAAAGCAGCTAGTTTCGCATTGCCTTTTGATATTACAGACTTGTTTGATGGAGATGATTAGCCATGACAGAATTACCAGATAATTTTAGTCCTTGGGAACATCTACAAAGCACATACATGCTTGAATACAACAAGCGAGTAGATAAGTTTTTTAGTGATGTTCAAGGCAATGGTGATTTGTCGAATGTTAGGGCTTCTTTAAAATTAGCTTGTCGGTTAGTTGATGGCGATAACCAAGCGACGTGGGCTTTAAGAACATCGCTATTTCTTGATGTTATTGGCTACAGCAGGAAAAATCTAGCTATAGTTTATGGTTCAAAATTCGATACAGCGCCACCTGTCGCCGGGCATCCGCAACTATTTCTTGTTTTCTCTCAAGATGCGGCAGCAACACCTAACGAAGAATCACCAATAGAGCATGAAAAATCTGTCAGATTGATGAGATTTTCTTGTACAGGTGGAGACGACGATGGAAGCACTAAACCAGCTATTACTAAAACGAATATGACAGAAATAGCGAATGAAGTTAAAGCTCTTTTCTTATCAAGTAGCAGAGGGATAACTTACACTTGCGGCAATAAGTCAGCATCTTATACTGACCCGGAGAATGGCTTTGCAAGAGGTAATTATTTATTAGTTAATAGTCGTACTGATGCTACTGAAATTTACGAAAAAATTTGTAACGCAATTGATGTACCATTCAAAACAGAAAAGCTGATCGTGAATGACCCAGATAAACCCAGCACAACAACGGCAACAGCCGGGAAAATCACGATTTTAGGCAAACAAGTACAAAACCGCAGGTACAGACCTGTAGCAGCACTTAGATTCAGAAGTGCTTACATTTCGTTAGGCAATCTCGTACCACCTGTGTTTTTGATAGATACAACAATGAGGAATAAGGGATTAGTCAGTTATCCGTGATGTTAGTTGAGTGACAGAAGGCGACTGCGGCAGAAAATAAAGGTAAAAACCTATTAGGTTTCGCCACAGAATTCTAAGGATTTTAAAGGGTTAGAGTTGACGAACACTGTAACCATCA
>NZ_JAECZA010000301.1 GCF_016056275.1 Dendronalium phyllosphericum CENA369
CAATCCCCAATCCCCAGTCCCCAATTCAAAATACGTGCTATCAATACACGCTTCCGTTACCCCATAGGAATTAATCAAACGTGTCTGCTCACCACAAAAACGCTGAAATTCTTGATATTCTTGCACATACAAACTATCTGAACCGACTACCAACAATTTCATAAAGTGGAGATTTTGCTGAGTTCTTTGTAAATACTCAACCAAGTTTCTCAACACAGCTGGAACAAACTCCGCGCTATCAATTTTCTCCACAAGCATCAGTTTATACAGCTTGTCTGGTTCCAGCAGCCACTCACGCGGACATAAAACCAACTTAGCAGCACTACAAAGAGCGCGAATTACATCCCCTGAAAACACATCAAAAGCAAAACTCGCCATTTGTAAATGACTAGTCAAAGACTGGAGTTGATAAGCTTTTTCCCAAGCATAAAACGCATTTACCAAACTGCGATGAGCGATCGCCACTCCTTTAGATTTACCTGTAGAACCTGATGTGTAAATTACGTAGGCTAAATCTTTAAGTGTAGTATTAATGACTAAATTCTCTTTACTTTCCTGAGAAATATCTTCCCAATCTCGATCTAAACAAACTACAGCTAATTCCTCAATTGCTAAACTCGCTACTAATCTTTGTTGAGTCAGCAATATCGATACTTGAGAATCACGCAGCATGAAGCTCAAACGTTCTTCGGGATACGCAGGATCTAAAGGTAGATAAGCTCCACCTGCTTTCAGAACTGCCAATAATGCAATAATCATTTCTAAGGAACGTTCCACACAAATTCCCACAAGCTGATTTTTACCTATTCCCAAAGAACGCAGGTAGTGTGCGAGTTGGTTCGCTTTGCTGTTTAATTGTTGATAGGTTAGTTGCTGTTCTTGAAATACCACCGCAACAGCATTTGGTTGCTGCTTCACACAGTTCTCAAACAACTGATGAATAACTCTATCTTGAGGATAATCAACTTGGTTGTTGTTCCACTTCCACAACAAATGATTTTCTTCAACTTCCGTTAGCAGAGGTAAGGAAGCAATTTGCTGTTGTGGATTAGCAATAATCCCTGTGAGTAAAGTTTGAAAATGACTTGCTATCCTGCTAATTGTCGTAGCATCAAATAAATCGGTGTTGTATCTTAAAATACCAATTAATGATTCAGTCGTTTCCATCATGTCGAACACTAAATCATTCTGTCCTTCCTGCTGGGGAATCACAAAAGGTTCTAAAGTTAACCCGCCCCAACTTTCTCGAATTTTAGTTTTATCAGATACAGATAATTCATAATCTTGAGCAATTTCACTGAGCTTTAACAAATTAAAAGAAACGCGAAACAAACCAGGAAGACTCGGATCGCGGTTGAGTTGCGATCGCTCAATTAATAAAGTAGAGGGATAATCTTGATGAGCGATCGCATCCAATACAGTTTGGCGTACTTGAGTTAAAAGCTGAGAAAATGTCGGATTACCAGCCAGATTTACCCGCAAAGCCAGCATATTCACGAAAAAACCCACAGTTTCGGCAAATTCCGGCTGACTTCTCCCCTCAATAGGCGCACCCACAATTATATCTTCCTGACCAGACAAGCGGTAAAGTAACACTTGAAAGGCGGTTAACAAAGTCATATAAAGGGTTGCTCCTTGAGCTTTCGCCATTTCTCGCAGCTGAGAAGTCAACTTTTGATTCAACTCAAAAGTATGGGAAGCTCCCCGATAGCTTTGAATTGGTGGTCGCGGTCGGTCTGTTGGTAATTTTAAGATGGGTAACTCACCCGCTAATTGTTCGCGCCAGTAATTCCATAGTTCATCGCCCACAGAACTTGCTAAAATATTCCTCTGCCACTGTACAAAGTCTTGATATTGGTACTTAATAGCAGGTAAAGATATGACTCGACCTGTATTTTCCGCTTCGTAGAGCGATCGCAACTCATCAAGAATAATTCCCAGGGAAAAACCATCAATAACAATGTGATGTATTGTTAGTAATATTACATAATTATCTTCAGAATAAGTAAATAAGTTTACCCGCAATAAATTACCCTTTTCCAAATTAAAGGGACGCTGATATGCTGCTATTACTTGGCTTGTCAACTCATCTTCATTCCCAGATGAAGCGTCAATATTTTCAAAATCAACTTCTTGGTATTCATGAACCTGTTGAAAAGGTTCGCCATCCTTTTGTGCAAATGTTGTGCGGAGAGTTGGATGACGATTTACTAACTGCTGAAACGCTTGTTGTAAAGCCGGAATATTTAAATGGGAGCAGATGCGAGCTGTAAAAGCAACATTATAAGCTGCACTTGTGGGTGCAAGCTTATACAAAAACCATAGACCTTGCTGACCATGAGTCAGGGGATATAATTTAGAAGTGTGAAAACCTTGGCGCAGCAAATCGATAATTTCTGTTTTATGCTGCTTAATTTGATTTAAAACAGTGGAAGTTAATCCTTCTTTGCGACCACGATAACGCAGTTTATCATCTTCAACCCACAATTCTATATTCTGTTGCGAGAGTTGTGTGAGAAACTCAACTAAATTCATAATTCTCCTTCCAACCACTCATCATCATTTTTTATTTTTGAGTCAGCATTTTCGCTCAAATCATTGACTAATATTGCCAATTTTGCAACATTATTATCCTCTAAAAATTTTACTGCTGGAACATCTACTTCCAACTCTTTTCTAAACTTATTTCTCAGTTTGACAGCAATTAATGAATCAATGCCTAAATAATTTAAAGACATTTCCACATCCAAATCAGATGTCTCTATCCCAATTACCTTAGCTATTTCTTCTTGAATATAAGTTGTAAAAAATGCAATTTTAGACATATTATCCCAGCAAAATCTTGCGTTCTCTTCTTTGCGTCTTTGCGCCTTTGCGTGAAAAAATCTACCCCGCAGAATTCACAATCACCAACTTCACATTACCACTGCAATTACCACCTTTCTCATCCCAATAACGACAGTTAGTAACTATATACATCATCCCAGACCTACTACGAATATTAGTAAACTCAATTTCACCCCAAAACAGAGAAGACTCCATAGCACGGCGGAAGGAACTTTCAAAATTCACAATATAAATATCTGGTAACTGTTTATTCCAATAATCTGCTATAGTCCACGACTGAAATGATGCCATCAGTCTTTCTTTTACAGATTTAGCTATGACATAATACATCATTTGGTTGTAGCAAATATTGAACTCCACTGAATTAAAATGACCAGTGTCATCGATATAACATGATTCTGGAATCGAGAACTCACATCGTCCGATTACACGTCCCCCATGTTGAGGATCGCCGTCTTTAATTACTTCAGCAGATTTCAGATATTGACAATTAGCTTTATAAGGTTTGAGGACTTGTGTTAGTAAGATATCATCATTATTGAAGTGGATACTTTGTTGACTGGAATCTGGAAATTTTAACATGGTATTTTATCTTAGTTAAATAACTTTTTTTGGTGTGTGATGATTGAGGATATGGATTTAAATCACCCAGAGTCGCAGAGAGTTAGAGGTGAGATTTTTGAAACTATATTTGATAAAATGGATAACTATCGTGTAGAGTTAATCGAAATGTGACGGCTGGTTCGGAATTTGCTGCATAGTGAGCGCAATGAACTAAAGAGCGATTATCCCAAATCCGCACATCTCCTAATTCAAATTCATGATGTTCGATGAGTGGATATTGAAAAGTTTTGTCTAATTGACCGGAATGAGTTAACAATTTTTGGAGAACATTTATATCTCGCGGTTTTCCTTCTAAATCATCTATGCGATAGGTAAAACCTTCGGTAATGTAGAGGATGGTTTCTCCTGTAACGGGATGAGTAAAAGTCGTTGGATGCTTTGCGGGAGGAGTGACTCGTTCAATCTCGTCCAATATTTCCGAAATCGGACGATAAACATCTTCAGGACGAATTTTAAAAAAACGTCTGACACTGTGATAACAACTCGACTCATTGGCAACGGATTTCAGGTCATCTGGTAAACTTTGATATACTTTGGACATATTAATAAAGTAAGTCCCACGCTCCTTACTAGGAAGAATCTGAGGATATACCATTGAAAATGCAAATGGCCTCGGCATAAATGCATAATCAGCGTGCCAAAATTTACCAGTCTTCGGAACTCCAACTTGCTGACCATTCTTAGAGACATTGGAGGAAACAAAAATCTCTTCCCTTTCTGGATGGTGATACATTGGCTGATAGTATTTTTCTACCTCCCCAAGACGATACCCAAAATCGCAATACTCATCAGGTGATAAATCTTGCTCCTTGATTACAACAATTTTGTATTCATATATCAGTTGTTTAATATCCTGAATATCTCCATCTGAAGCAGTTTTATGATTAAAGTCATAAACAACAACTCCCATTCGCTGATTGTCTTGATATTGAACTTTCATAGTTTTCTCACTCGCTTCACGGGAAAGTTAATAAATCAAACCGGATTTCTATAGTTAATAAAACTTAAGTTTGTAGTGAGGACTTTAGTCCTCAAAATAAGGGCTGAAGCCCTTACTACGAGCAAAAAATTTTGTTTTTTGTGACACTTGCGTAAGTTCTGGTTAACTAATCTTACGTACTGATGGATTTGCTGCCAAACAAAGACTTGTAATTAACATGATGCTACCCGCAACAGTAAACATAATTGTCAGATTTAAATTAACTAAGAAACCAGCTAAAGCAAAGGAAATAGGAGCAACACCAAAAGCAGAAAACATTCCCAAACTCATAACTCTTCCTAACATTTCCGGTTGGGTTTGTTTCTGAATCCAAGTAATTCCTACCACAGTAAAAATACAACTGCAAAATCCCAGCACTGCAATTGTGATACTAGCTAGTACTATATTGCCAATAAAGCCAAGTAAAAATAAACCAAAGCCTTGAACACTCGCAATAGTTAACAATAAAACTCCGATGTTGGGGAGATTTTTGACAAATTGAGGTGTGAGTGTCCCAATTAACCCACCACCACCCCAAGCTGATTGCAATATTCCTAAAGCCACTGCACCACCTGGGAAGCGACTATGAGCTAGTGAAGTCATCCCAACTTGTAATGGCCCAATAAATAGAAAATTGAGGATTACCATTACCAGCAAAAAGATTCTCAGAGGCTGATTGTGCCATGCGTAGTAAAATCCCTCACGCATACCAGCAATCAAATTCATAGTTTTTTTAGTTGAAGCAGAATTTTGATTTAATTCCCCATTCAATGCTGTTGCTTTTGCTGTTGTTCCCTTCATCAGCAAAAGCGTCACAGTTGTGATGGCGAAAGTTATCCCATCAATGACAAATGCTACTTCAATCCCAGCAGTTGCAATCAGCAAACCACCCAAAGCCGGCCCAATTAGCAAAATCAGTTGGGAAGTTCCTTGGCTCAAGGTATTACTTGCTATTAACTGTTCTTTTGATACCAGACTGGGGATAATTGATTTAGATGCAGGTATAAAAAAGCCATCAAATATGCCGAAGCCCGCAGCAAAAAAGTAAATATGCCATAGTTGAGTCATTTTCAACGCAACGATGGTTGCAAATAAAACGACTAGTAACCCACGTAAAGCATTGGAAACCAACATCACTAATCGTGGTGAAAAGCGATCGCTCACCACACCACCAAATAGCATCAAAACAGCACGGGGAATCGCTGCACTCATTAACACAGTACCTAGCGTGATCCCAGAGTTAGTTAACTGTATTGTTAACCAAGGCAATGCAACGATATAAAATTGATCGCCCAGAAGCGAAACAGTCTCACCGATGTACAGAAGTAAGAAGTTGCGTACAGTTAGCGGTTTCCAAAGCGTAACTTTAGAATTACTCATTAGTCATTTCTTCCTCTGCACTCCTCTGCGTAAACCTCAGCGTGACTCTGCGTTTAAAAACAAACCCAAATATTTGGGATGCTCCCTTTAATTCACACGACGTTCATACCCTTGCCAATATTTCTCCCGAATCTTGGCCTTTTGCAATTTACCACTAGGCGTTCTTGGCAAAGATTCAGTAAATTCAACGCTTCTAGGTAACTTAAAATCAGCAATTTTACCCCGGACAAAATTAATAATATCTAGTGCGGTTGCTTTCATTCCTGTTTTTAAAACCACGATCGCTTTGATTGCTTCTCCAAAATCTTCATCTGGAACACCAATGACTGCTACCTCCCTAATTGCTGGATGTTCGTATAAAATATTTTCAATTTCTGCTGGATAGACATTTTCACCACCATAAAGAATCATGTCTTTAAAGCGATCGCAAATGTAAATGTAACCTTCTTCATCAAAATAACCAGCATCACCAGTATGAATCCAGCCATCTACTAAAGTTTTTGCTGTAGCTTCAGGTAATTTCCAATAACCAATCATATTTGCAGGAGATTTGATACAAACTTCACCCACTTCAAAACAAGATAGTTCTTTACCTTCACTGTTGATGATGGCTACCGATACACCAGGAAAGGGTTTACCCGCAGCTTTGAGTATGTTTTTATTTGTAGATGTATGAGCTTGTGCAGGTAAAGAGACAGCACAATTGCCAGTTTCCGTCATTCCATATATCTGCACAAAATTACAACCAAATATGGCGATCGCACTTTTGAGTGATGATTCAGCTATGGGAGAACCGCCATAAATAATGTATTCTAGTGATGAAAAATCTGTTTTTTGGCATAATGGTTCGTTCAACAGAACTTGAATCATTGCTGGAACCATAAATGTCTTAGTGATACGGTACTTTTCAATCGCTTCGAGAACCTCATCACCGATAAAATTTTCTAAGACAATATTTTCTGCTCCTGACGCTAAACCACGAATAGCCCACCAGAGACTGCCGATATGGAATAAAGATAAGGTAAGCAAACTTTTATCAGTTTCGTTCCAATTTATCCAGGTTTCGCCTCGTTGAGCAAATTCTTTAGCGATCGCAAAAAAACTGTAATGTCCTAGTTGGACACCTTTCGGTCGTCCAGTGGTGCCACTAGTATACATTTGTACGGCTACATCATTGGCTGCAACAGCAACATTTGGTGGATCGTCACTATGTTCCTGAGACCAAATATCGTAACTCAGGCAATTGCCGTCAATTTTTTCTAAGGCAATAATGGTTTTAACACCGTCAATCTCATTTCTAATCGATGCTACTAACTGATAAAATTCCGCCCCAACAAACAGAATTTCAACATTAGCATCTCTGAGAATATAGCTGATTTCCGCAGTAGCTAAACGCCAATTAATTGGTACAAAAACAGCTTTTATTTTGCAACAAGCAAATAAAATTTCATAACTCTTAAGTGAATCTTTAGCTAAAAATGCTACTCGCGCACCCGGTTGAATTCCTTTTGCTAAAAGTGAATTTGCGACCTGATTACTTCTTTGATCTAATTGTATATAAGTAAGTGACTTATCCTTGAATATCAATGCCCTAGCGTCTGGAAATTGACGTGCTTGCACGCGCGGTAAATCTGCCAACGTTGTTATTTCACTGTTATACATCATCGACGTTTCTTAGAAAATTGCTCAGTTTTTTTGTGCAGTCGTAACAAGCTACGTGAATCTATTACTAGCAGCCATATAAAGTAAAGATTTTGCTTTTTTTGTTCAGATACTCAACTAAGTTCCGCAAATCGGCTGAGAGAAATTCTGCATTTTCAACTTTCTTTTATTGCATTAGTTTATACACTTTTTTCGGTTTTAAAAAGTTTGTATTACCTATTTTTATGGTTAAGTTTCATCAATTAATTTGAAATTACTTGAAAGTTTTTATTTAAAAAAACTAAGTACTAGGGCTTAAGCTAATACAGATTTTAGAGTATTGTCAATCTAAAATCTGTTTATTTTAATGAGTATAAAGTACTACATATTAGCTTTGACTATTTAATGTTTTTTCTTCCAATTAATTAGAAGTTAAAAAATATACTCTCACCAAGTATCAAGTCCAACGCATCTCAAGTATAATAATCCCTTAATAACAAGGGTTTTGGCAGTTCAAAATTTAGACTATTTTTTCATCAATATCCTTGTCCAGCAAAAGGTTCAGAGATTAGGTGCGTTGTTTGTAATCTGTTTTCAAGCTTTGATACGTATATAAAAAATATAGTATTAAATAATACTATTTTTCATTAACGTATTTATTGATAACTAATCTTATATATTTTTATTTTGTTATAGAATAATTTTGATATTTGACAATAAGTCAAATTTATCTTAAAGGCTTGTTGATTAAGAGTTTTGAAAGTATATTAATCAACTTGTTTCGACCATAAGAATAATTAATCAATAAGTAATTTTCAAGCTAGAACGCGATTGAGAAGTTTGACAGTTTGTCATTTGACACATTTACCACAAAGCCAAACAATTTAGTACATAAACGCTTTCGTCTATTTGCTACTAATAGCTTTAATTTTGTCAAATTTTATTGACAATTTGAGATTACTTTTTGGTGTGAGGATTAAATGAGGAAACTCTATCTACTGGGAAATTTAGGATTAGCTATCATACTTACCATATTTATAAATCAACAAGCTTTAGCTGTCACAAAAGAAGATCAAATTCCCCAACTTTCAGATATTAAGCTGACTCACACAAGTGTCAAGGAGTGGCTAGCTCAACAAGAGCAGTCTACTATTCTAGTAACAGGGATAAAGTTGAATCAAACGGCTAGTGGGTTGGAAATTGTTTTAGAAACATCTGCATCTGACAAGCTGCAAGCCACAACTAAAATAGAAGGTAATAACTTTATTGCAAATATTCCCAATGCACAGATGCGTTTAGCAAGTGGTAATACCTTCCGTCAAGAAAAGCCAGTTGCGGGAATTACGGAAGTATTGGCGGTAAATCAAGATGCAAATAGTATCCAGATTACTGTAGTGGGGACAACACAAGCTCCAAAAGTCGAACTATATGACAGCGATGAAGGTTTAGTTTTAGGGGTGACACCAACAACACCCGAAACTCAACCATCAGTCGGTAGCCAAAAACCTAATGAACCAGATATTGAACTAGTCGTTACCGCACAAAAACGACCGGAAAATGCACAGAATGTACCCATTAGTGTTACGGTAATACCTCGTCAAGAAATAGAAGATTCTCAAATCGATTCTTTAATTGATATTGCCAATCAAACACCCAACTTTAACTTCCTTCCTACATCTTCCGGCGGTACAGAGTTTAGTAATTACAGCTTGCGGGGTTTGAACAATCAAAATTTCCTTACTGCTCAGGATAGCGTAGCCTTTTATATTGATGATGTTCCCATTGACTATAACGGCTTTCTAGATTTGGCTTTACTCGATCTAGAACAAATAGAAGTGCTAAGAGGCCCTCAAAGTACGCTATATGGCCGAAATAGTTCTGGTGGGGTCGTTAATATCATTTCTAGACAAGCAACGCCAGAACCAGAAACACGAGTTAGTGCAAGTTACGGTAGATATAACAGCCGCGAGTTCCAATTTTCTCTTAACGATGCTTTGGTTGACGATAAACTATCACTGAGAATTGCGGGAGCTTACAGAGGACAGGATGGATTTATTAAGAACCTAGCCACAGGTAACGAAATAGGCGAGCGATCGCGGTTAGCTGCAAGAGCGCAACTTTTGTGGACACCTACACCCGACTGGACAGTATCTTTTAATAGCTATAACAGCTTTACAGATGATGGTAATCCGACTTATAACAAGCTAAATCCTTCTGACCCATTCGAGGTTAATTTACAAACAGAAGGATACAATAAGCTAGATACAAATACCCAAGCTTTAAAAATCGGTTACAACGGTGAAGGTTTCCGAGCCACATCTATCACCGCACGTCGTTTTACCCATCAAGAAAACCTTGTGCCAGGAAGTACAGGAGCGATACAAATTATTGATGGTATTGACTCCACATTATGGACGCAGGAATTACGTTTCCAATCTCCAGAAACGGCAAAGCGTTTTCAATGGTTATTAGGTGCTTACTACGAATCTCGTGACTTTAACGTTGGCGATGCTCAAACCGACTTTCCTGGATTTGGCAAATTTAGACGTACTGGAGACGATTATCGTCAAACCTACGCGGTATTTGGACAAGTAGATTATCAGCTGATAGAACCATTAACTGTATTTGCTGGTTTACGTTACGAATCTAGTGATGCATCTTCAGATAGTACTTATGACTCAGTAAACGCTGATGGAACGCTAACTCCACTGCGTCCGGCATTTAACAATGAAAAAGTCAGTAATAATGCCTTGATTCCCCGCTTCGGTTTGAAATATCAATTCAATCCTAATTTAATGGGATACGTGACCATTGCCCAAGGTTATAGACCGGGGGGATTAAACTATCGAGCCAATAGCGAAGCAGAACTGCGATTTGGAGAAGAAAAAACCTGGAGTTATGAAGTCGGTTTAAAATCTTCTTGGCTGGATAATCGTTTAATTGCTAACCTATCAATCTTTCACAACGATGTAAATAATTATCAAGTTTTGCAATATGACGAGAGTGGTCTTTTTGGGAGTGTTAAAAACGTTGACCTCAAAGCCACTGGAGTAGAATTTGAACTGAAAGCAAAACCAGCTAAAGGATTCGATTTAACTGCATCAGTTGGTTATGTAGATAGTATATACAAAAACTACCTAAATTCCGATACAGGTGTAGACTTAAGCAATAATCAAGTTCCCCTTTCCCCACAATTTACCTACAATTTAGCTGCTCAATATCGCAGTCCGGGAGGCTTATTTGCTCGTGCGGAATTGCGTGGTTATGGTATTACTTATTTTGATGATGCTAACCAAATCAAGCAAGAACCTTATGCCTTAGTAAATGCCCGCATTGGTTACGAAGCTGAGAAATATGGCATTTACCTTTATGCAAATAACTTGTTTGATACTCGTTACATCACCTCTGGATACTTATTCCCAGTACCAGATGGAACCGCAGGATTTGGCGATCCCGTGACCTATGGCGTGCAAATTAAAGCTAATTTCTAATTGAATTGTTGTAGCGATGGAAAAAATTATCTTTACTGTCGCTATTTTTGATTTGTTATCCTCCGCACATTGCCATGCTTGCTAAATTAATCCTGCTCGCCGCACTTTACACTACTCAATTCATTCCTACAACCTTTTTTATCCAAACCGTACCTGTTTTTATGCGACAACAAAATATGTCGCTGGGTGCTATCGGGTTGTTAAGTTTTCTCATTCTTCCCTCAGCATTAAAATTTCTGTGGTCGCCTTTTATTGACCGCTACAGTTTGCCAAAGTTAGGACATTATCGCGGTTGGATTATCTGTTTTCAACTTTTGTTAGCACTTGTAACATTTGGATGTGGATTTATTGATATTCAAGAGAATTTTAATATCTTAGTTTTTTGTATGTTTCTCGCTTTTTTATTCTCCGCCAGCCAAGACATTGCAACTGATGCGTTAGCAGTAAATTTACTCGAACCGCGAGAAAGAGGGTTAGGAAACGCTATTCAAGCTGGGGGAAATGTTTTTGGCGCTATTATTGGTGGAGGTGGAGCGCTGATTTTACTAGATAGAATCGGCTGGCGGTATAGCTTGATAATCATGTCAGTTGTAATTTTGCTGACTTTAATTCCAGTACTCTTGTATCAAGAACAAGTTAGTAAGAAATCTCGGAAATCAAACTTTTTTAAATCTTATTTTCAACCTTTTATCAACTTTCTCTCGCGTCCCAAAGCATTACTGTGGCTTTTCGTAGTATTGCTATATATGGGATGTGAAATGATGTCAGCTACAATGCTCCGTCCACTTTTTGTTGATAGAGGTTTGTCGCTCTCAGATATTGGCTTAATGTTAGGTATTGTCAGTTACAGTGTCCGTATTGTTAGTGCTTTGATTGCAGGAGTTTTGATTACCCACTTGGGAAGATTACGTTCTCTAACTCTATTTGGTTTGGCTGCAAGCATGATGACACTTTTGTATATCATACCTGCAATTGGTATTAGTAGTTTACCTGTGTTGTATGCTGTTAGTATCACAGTCAATGCAGCCCAAAGTATGGCATATACTGCATTACTAAGTGCCATGATGGATAAATGCGAACCAGCAACAGCCGCTACTGATTATACACTTCAAGTGTCAGTAGTATACCTTGGCGGAATTGCTGCTTCAGTTCTTAGCGGTGCGATCGCCAGTGCTACGGGATATACGTTTATGTTTATCATTAGTGCAGCATTGAGTTTATTGAGCGTACTAATAATAACCAACTTGCAGACACAGAAGTAAAACATTTATAGAACCCATTTGGGATCTTTAGATTCTGCGGTATTATAATTCAAGATACAGGGTATCAAATACAAACTTATCGAATCGTGCGATCGCCCTGCACCGTTCGTTAAAGCATCGGTTTGCGATGACCAGGGTCTAATTGAAATGCTCTCAGATAATATTGATTATTTCAAATCTAAACCTGTGAATATTCCCAAAATTACTATCCTTCTTGATAATGGATATCATCCGGAAAAATTGGAGCAAGAATTGAAAAAAGTTTATCCCCAGATAATGACCAAGATTAGATTTAAACTATCACCCAAACCATCCAAAACCGAAAAAGAAAAAGAGGGTAAAACAGGTTTTGTTCCAGTCAAAGCAAGGTGGGTCATAGAAAGAACCAACTCTTGGATGGAAAGATGTAAAAGCTTGGTCAAGAACTTTGAAAGAACTCTTGAACATTCTACTACCAAGATTAATCTTTGTTTTGTCCGACTGATGCTTAGAAGACTGGCAACTGCCTAGATAGATCCCAAATGGGTTCTATAGCGATATTTCCCGTTAAACACCTAACTCTCCAAACTTCGGACTCCACCAACCCTTGGCTGTATTGAAATAAGCCACATCCTGATGTTTTTTATCCTGACGAGATTTTGGGTTGGAACACCTCAGCATCATCTTTTCTTGCCCATCCTTTGTATAACTGTACTCCTCTAAGGGTTGTTTACACACAGGACAGGAATGTGACGTTATCTTAACTAAACGCTGTTGCTGTTCACCATTTTGTTTATTTTGAGGTACAGACCAAGACTTGGTGCGATCGCTCCAAAACAGTACGACATTCTCACAGCCCTTGGTGCATTTGAGGAAGTACTTTTTCTTAACTTTACTGCTAGGAATTTTTGACATCAAATTATTACATGTAGGGCATTTAGTTCTAGAAGTTTCAAATTTGCGCTCAATAGCAGGCTTGCTACCAGATGAAGGAGTAACTAGAGTTTTGGCTTTGGAGAGTGCTGGGACGAAGTAATCTTGATTCCAAGTGGTGAGATATTGCTGCCAAGAATTTTTGCCAAGTGCGATGGCATCTAAAGCATCCTCCATCTTCGCTGTAAATTCAGCCTCCAGTAGATCGGGTAAAGCTTTGTGTAAAAAAGCATCAACCTCTAAACCTAAAGCTGTGGGTTGTAAGCTGTCTTTAGTTAGCTGTACATAATCGCGCTTTTTGAGAGTGGCAACAGTCGGGGCGTATGTACTAGGGCGACCAATTCCCTTGCGTTCCATCAGCTGTACAAGTTTTGGTTCGCTGTAGCGTGGTGGCGGTTGGGTTTGTTTCTTCTCGTGTGCAGCATTTTTTAAAGTTAGAGCTTGTCCCTGTTGTAGAGCAGGCAAAACAGAATCCTTGCTGAGATTATTCCAGTACCGTGCATAACCGTAGAACTCAATCACTTGTCCTCTAGCAAGCCATAACAGATTACCCGATTGTGTAATCACTTGAGTCTTGCGTAGTTGGGCAGACTTGCATTGAGAAGCGATCGCACGTTTCCAAATCATTACGTACAGATTGAATTCATCATCTGGTATTTCCTGCCTTAACTGGGCGCTCGGTCGAAAAACATCTGTAGGGCGAATAGCTTCATGGGCTTCTTGAGCCGTTTTGCTACTGCGGTGTTTTGCTACTTGCTGTGGCACATTTGCTGGATCGTTTTGCTCTAACCACCGACGCGCACTCTCACAAAATTCAGGACTTAATATTACTGAGTCTGTCCGCATATAAGTGATTAACCCTGCCTCATAAAGTTTTTGAGCCAAGAGCATGGTTTTATCGGGAGAGAATCTCAGTTTGGAACCAGCTGCTTGCTGGAGAGTGGAAGTGGTAAATGGTGGGGGTGGTTGGCGATAAACAGTTTTGCCTTCGACTTGGACAACTTGATGAGGATGCTGTCGTGCCCCTTGGACTAAGCTTGTTGCAAGGGCTTCTTCTAAAACACGCTTACTTTCTGTTACTTGCTCTTTATTAACAGAAGCATCATCATTAGTTTCGGCTTCTTGCTGTTGCGTGTTTTGGTTTGAGTTATTTGTGCCATTGTAAAAAGCCCGGAAACCTTCAGCGTAATCAACAAAAACATTCCAATAGTCTTGGGGGACAAATGTTTGAATTTCTCTTTCTCGTTGGCAAATCAGATGTAATGTAGCGCTTTGGACTCTGCCAACGCTTTTAGCACCGTTGTTTAATGCCCATACCAGGGGACTGCCTTTGTAGCCTACCAACTTATCCAGGCAATCTCGGCACAACCCTGCACCAACTAAGTTGAAATCGAGTTTCCTTGCTTTAGCGATCGCACCTGTGACTGCTGATGCTGTAATCTCAGTGTAGACAACCCGTTTAGGATCTTTGAGTCCCAACACTTGGGCGAGATGCCAAGCGATAGTTTCACCTTCTCGGTCTGGATCGGTTGCTAGAACTACTTCATCTACCTCTTTGGCGGCGGATTTTAGTTTTCCGATCGTTTCTTTGGCACGCTGATCTCGTGCAACGTAATCACATCGTACACTACCGTTCTCCATGCTGAAACCGAGTGAATCATCACCTTTATCGCTCAGTTCTCTGATATGTCCACAGCTAGCCCGTACGATCCAATCTACACCAAGAATTTGGCTGAGTTTTTTGACTTTACCAGGGGATTCAACAATTAAAAGACGTTTGGGCATAGCAGATGTGCAATAGATGTCTTTATATACGCATAGCGATTGGCAACAGATGGAGCAATGGCTCGAAGAACCTCGGCGTTATAGTGCGGCTCAACTTCAAAAGAAATGGCAGCAGGCTTGTGGAGTCAATGTAGGAAAAGAGCAAGTGCGCCGATTAGTCAAAAAAAGGGTACACATGGAAACGGATGCGCTCCAGCCCACCACCAGTCCAAAAGGAGTATGCAAATGCCAAACGGCTAGATTGGGAATTGTTAAAGTTGTGGTCAAATCTAGGAATACTGCGGTTGGTTTACCTTGATGAATCTGCTTCATGTTGTCAAAGCCGAATGGCACTAAGAAAAGCTATAAGCTATGTCCAGTAAGAGTTACAGCTTTAATACCCTACGAGTGCAGTAAAAGTATGAGTAACTGCGATCGCTGATGGAAGAATAATGTACAGTTGTCTAAAAATTTTTTGGGGGGTAGAAAAAGCTTACTCGTTCATTCCATACTTTTATGGAGACGAGCAAGCCAATAGCATAATTACTACTGTGACACTACGAGTACAAATCCTCACTTGATAATTTAGCCAGAGTTTAGGGCTACCTTTTAAAGAACTATTGCCAGAATCGATAATTAAACAAGCTATATCTGAGCTAAAAATCAAATACAAAAAGCGATTATTTGACCCATTTATAACGTTGTGGGCATTTTTATCTCAAGTTCTGGATAGTGATAAAACTTGTCATAATGCTCTGAGTAAAATAGTTGCACATTTAGCAGGCGAAGAAGTGGAAATTTCTTCAACAGATACGAGTGCATACTGCCAAGCACGGGCAAGATTACCAGAGAAATTATTATAGCAGATTTTCAATTACTCTGCACAGAATTTAGAACAGAGAGTGACAGAATCACATTTATGGTGTGGTCGAAATGTCAAAGTAATAGACGGCTCGACGGTATCTATGCCAGACACAATAGAGAACCAGCAAAGTTTATCCTCAACCTAGCACTCAAAAGGAAGGATGTGGGTTTCCAATTGCCAAAAATGAAACAGCCCTGCAAAGGGAACGGGGAAAACAGAGTGGTTGTCTGGTGAAGTGGCCAAAGCCCACGATCAGGGGCGGCGGGTACTCATCATCACCCATCGCATTCAATTGGGTGAGGCATTATGCGATCGCTTCGGCGTTGATTATGTGTCAGAAATCCATACTTCTGACACGGGCGGTTTGTTGGGTTATGGCGTGTGCGTGGACTCGTTGCACAAGGATAGCCGTTTAAGTGGCTATATTCCAGATAATTTTTGTATTTATACAATTGTAGAAAGGCACATCTTACAACTATGAATATCTTATACATGAGTTGTTACAGAAAGATTTCTATTAACGCATCAGTTGCTCATGAGCAGACACTCCGTTGAGCAGCTAGCTGTGCCGACAGGCGCGGAAGTGGCGTGGAAATCCCTTTTGCCCGTACTGCTTCACCTGTTGTACAAAATTACTACCAGTATCTTTATCATTACTTTATCTATGTAAAGTAGAAATAAATCTTGGCTACATCAAAATTTTGACATTGCTTTTTCAGTGCTAGTGATTTATTTTAAGTACTGAGTTATCAGCAATTTAACTGATAGCTGATTGCTATTTAGTTATAGTTTTGTCAAGAATAATTTTATGACGAAGCCAAAACAAATTTACAAGCTTTGTTGATAACTGCAAATCGAGTTTTGCTAATTCAATTGTGATTTGCTCTTCAAATAAAAGCTCAACTTATCTCAGAAAAACTATATCAATCGAATATTTTCTTACTAATTGAGAAAACCATTATGGAAAGCACTCAAACATTACAATTACTCAAAAAACCAAGCTTCCCAAGCCGCCTAGTATTTATTGACCCCACAGTTGAAGACTACCAAAGCTTAGAAGAAGGTGTATTACTGGATACAGAAGTTGTGATTTTAAACACCGAGCGAGACGGGGTAGAGCAAATTAGCGAAATATTGACACAAAGAACTGGAATCACTAGTTTACATCTTGTCTCTCACGGCGCGCCGGGACGCGTATATTTAGGTAATACTCAACTGGGACAACACACTCTTAATCGCTATACCGAGCAATTAATGAACTGGGCTGATGCTTTGAGTGCTGACGCTCAAATATTGCTGTATGGTTGCAATGTTGCTCAAACTCCTTTAGGCAAAGCATTTGTACAACGCTTGAGCGAACTGACTGGGGTAACGGTGCTGGCATCAGAGCGTAAGACAGGCAGTGCTGTACTAGGAGGGGATTGGGAACTAGAAGTGAGAACGGTAAATACTACTGCTGCTCTTGCCTTTATACCTATAATTTTGGAAACATACAAAGGAGTATTGGCTAAACCCCATCTAGTGAAAGATATTTTCCTTGGGTCTGCTAGTTCCACCATCTTAGAACTAACAAATGTCAATGGCACTCTATATTTCATTGCAGATGACGGCACTCATGGTTCAGAGTTATGGAGAAGTGATGGCACCGAGGCTGGCACTGTCTTAGTCAAAGACATCTACCCAGGGATTGAGAATTTAATAATTTCCCAACTGACTAATGTTAATGGCACCATATATTTTACTGCTCCCGACGACACAGATGAACCCTATGTCCGTGATAAACTCTGGAAAATCGATGACACTGAGGCTGGCCCTGTCCTGGTTGGAGGTCTTTCCTATACCGATTTCTCTGGTATCGGCTTATTAGTAAATGTTGACGGCACTCTCTATTTTGGTTTTGATGATGGCAATCATCTAACATCTGAAACTACCAATGATTTATGGAAAACCAATGGGACTCCTGAGAGTACTGTCTTAGTCAAAGATATCTACCCAGAACGGACAGGTGCTTTCACTAATTTCTTTAAGATCGGATCATTCCTCAACGTCAACGGTACAGTCTTTTTCAATCTTGTCAATACCGACGCAGGTGGCACTTTTGACTTGTGGAAGAGTGATGGTACTACTGACGGCACAATCAAGCTTTCTGATTACAGTTCTATCTTAACTGCTGTCAACGATACTCTCTATTTCATTGGTAACGACGACATCCACGGCTATGAGTTGTGGAAAAGCGATGGCACCGTTGCTGGCACTATTTTAGTAAAAGACATTAATCCAGGGTCTAATGATTCCTCTATTTCTAATGCCATTGACTTCAACGGGATATTATATTTTAATGCTGACAATGGCATCAACGGTGCAGAGTTGTGGATAAGTGATGGCACTGCCGCTGGTACTATTTTATTCAAAGATATCAACCCAGGGTTTGGTGATTCTGCTCCCTCTAACCTGACCAATGTCAACGACACCTTATACTTCGTTGCTAATGACGGCATCCACGGCTATGAGTTGTGGAAAACCAATGGCACTACTGAAGGCACCGTCCTAGTTAAAGATATCAACCCAGGGTCTGGTGATTCTGGTGTCTCTAACCTAACTGATGTCAAAGGTACTCTGTATTTTGTTGCTGATGACGGCACTCATGGTAAAGAGTTGTGGAAAACCGACGGTACAAATGAGGGTACTGTACTGGTTGAAGACATTAATCCGGGGTCTGGTAGTTCCAATGCATCCGACTTGACTAATGTTGATGGAATCCTTTACTTCAATGCTGATGACGGCAGCCACGGTAAAGAGTTGTGGGCATTAAACACCAATCCTGCTGTAGTCAGCCCGATAGTCGGCATTACTGCTATCGATGCCAATGCTGCTGAAGCTAGCAATGACCCAGCCGTATTCCGCATCAGCCGCACTGGGGACACCAGTACTGCCTTAGTTGTCAAATACAATATAGCCGGTACTGCCATCAACGGCAGGGACTATAACCAACTCAACGGTACTGTGACTCTCGCCGCAGGTCAATCATTTGTAGATGTCACTATTACCCCAGTAGATGAGATTTTAAAAGAAGGCAGCGAAACAGTCACTCTTACCTTGTTTAATCAGTCTTACTACGCTACAGATACGTCTTTTATTACTGCCACTGCCGTTATTGCCGACAACACCAATACCGCAGTCGTGCCAACTCAACTATATTTAGTCAAAGACATCAATCCTGGCAATACTGGCTTTGGAGAAAGTTCCAATATCTCAAATCTGACAAATGTCAACGGCACACTATATTTTACTGCTAACGATGGTATTCACGGTAATGAGTTGTGGAAAAGCGATGGTACACCACAAGGCACTGTTCTGGTCAAGGATATTTTACCTGGGACAAGTGACTCTGATATCTCATCCCTGACAAATGTCAACGGCACACTATATTTCACTGCTAACGATGGTATTCAGGGTGATGAGTTGTGGAAAAGCAATGGTACACCGCAGGGTACTGTTCTAGTTAAAGATATTTTTCCTGGATCTGGTAGTTCAGACCCATATAACCTGACAAATGTCAACGGTACATTATATTTCAATACTTACGATATTACTCACAGTACTGCATGGAAGAGTGATGGCACACTAGAAGGCACCGTTCCGGTCGAAGCTCTTGGATTTGTTGATTTCGGTTCGTCCGAGGCGGTTAATATCAACGGTACTCTCTATTTTATTGAGAATGACGATAGTCACGGTAGGGTGTTATGGAAGAGCAATGGCACTACTAAGGGCACTGTGCTAGTCAAAGACATCAACCCTGGTACTAATGATTCCATTCCCGATTGGGACGACTATCAGGATTTTAAACCAAAACTGACCAATTTTAACGGTACTCTCTACTTCTTTGCTAACGACGGTACACACGGTAATGAGTTGTGGAAAAGCGATGGCACTACTAAGGGCACTGTGCTAGTCAAAGACATCAACCCTGGTTCTAGTGATTCTATTCCCAAGGGGGACGATTATTATGATTTTGAACCAGAACTGATCGACTTTAATGGTTCTCTCTACTTCTATGCTAACGACGGCACACACAGCTATGAGTTGTGGAAAAGCGATGGCACAGCACAAGGCACTGTTTTAGTCAAAGACATCGACCCTGGTGCTTTTGGTTCAGTTCCTTCCCCAGACTCTAACTATAATGTATTTCAACCCGACCTCACCAACGTCAATGGTGTTCTTTACTTTAGTGCCGATGACGGTATCCACGGTCCAGAGTTGTGGGCAAGTAATGGTACAGCACAAGGCACAGTCTTGGTCACAGATTTGATACCTGGGGCTGTTGGTATCTACGCTTCTAATTTGAGTAGCGTTAATGGCATCCTTTATTTGACTGCTGATGACGGTATCCACGGCAGAGAGTTATGGGCATTGAATACCAACCCAAGCCTATTTAACTCTACAGTCAGTATAATTGCCACCGATGCGAATGCTATTGAAGATGGCAACTCCCCAGGCAGCTTCCGTATCAGTCGCACTGGTAACACTGATATTGCCTTAGCTGTTAAATATACTATTGGTGGTACAGCCAGCAATGGTAGCGACTACAACCAACTCACAGGTATTGCTGCCTTTGCTGTTGGTCAATCTTTTGTAGATATTACCATTACTCCTCCAGATGACGGATTAACAGAAGGCATTGAAACTCTGACTCTTACCCTTGCTACTGGAAGTGATTACGATATAGATGCATCCGAAGCATCTGCCACCGTGAAGATTGCTGACAAAGCCTTTAATGTAGTCAGCATTACTGCTACTGATACCAACGCAGCCGAAGCCGAAAATGACCCAAGTACTTTTCGTATCAGCCGTACTGGTGAAACCGATACTGCTCTAATTGTCAAATATACAGTTGGTGGCACTGCTACCAACGGCGGCGATTACAACCAACTTAACGGTACTATCACCATTGCCGCAGGTGAATCTTTTGTCGATATTACCATCACTCCAGCTGATGATATCTTTACCGAAGGCAGCGAAACTGTGACTGTCAGTCTTTCTAGCGTGTCCGACTACGACATAGATCCTTCCCAAACTGCTGCTACTGTCGTCATTGCTGACAACGCTAACACCGCAATTGTGACTCAGCCTTACTTGGTCAAAGACATCAACCCCGGCTCTGGTAGTTCCGGCGATACTAACTATTTCCTAAACAACGTTAACGGCACTCTCTACTTCAATGCTAATGATGGTGTCCACGGCCAAGAATTGTGGACGAGCGATAGTACAGAAACTGGTACTATCTTGTTTAAAGATATCAATCCAGGATCTGGTAATTCCTATCCCTACGACCTCACCTACGTCGATGGCATCTTCTATTTTGAAGCTAGCGACGGTACTAATGGGGGGTTGTGGAAGAGCGATGGCACTACTGCTGGTACTGCCCTAGTCAAAAAAGATATCAGTCTCTCCTTACTAACTAACGTTAATGGCACCCTCTATTTTTCTGGTTATGATAGTTCCTCTACTAGCGGTTTGTGGAAAAGTGATGGCACTGCTGCTGGCACTGTTTTAGTCAAAAACATCAATTCAAATAGTTTCAGTCTATTTAACCTGACCAATGTCAACAACATTGTTTATTTCTTTGCTGATGACTATATCCACGGTCTTGAGTTGTGGAAAAGCAATGGTACAGGGGTTGGTACTGTCCTGGTTAAAGACATCAATCCTGGGTCTAATGGTTCTGGGTCTTATGGCGGTAACTATAACTTAAGCATTGACGGTAATCTCTACTTCTTTGCTAACGACGGTACTCACGGTAAAGAATTGTGGAAAAGCGATGGCACCGCAAAAGGTACTGTTTTGGTCAAAGACATCAATCCTGGGTCTCAGGATTCTATTGATGATGACTCCGACTTAATCAAAGTCAATGATACTCTCTATTTCGGAGCTTTCGACGGCACTAGTAGGGGGTTGTGGAAGAGTAATGGCACTGCTGCTGGTACTGTTTTAGTCAAAAAAAATATCAGTGTATATAAGGGGACAAACGTCAACGGCACTCTCTATTTCTTAGCTAGCGACAGCACACATGGTCAAGAGTTGTGGAAAAGCGATGGCACACAAGCTGGTACTGTCTTAGTTAAGGACATCAATCCTGGGTCTAATAGTTCTAGTTACTCTGACTTGATCAACGTTAATGGTATCGTTTACTTTGAAGCGGACGATGGCATTCATGGTGAGGAATTATGGCAGAGTGATGGCACACAAGCTGGTACCGTCTTAGTTAAGGACATCAATTTTGGGGCTAATAGTTCATTTCCCGACAGGCTAACAAATGTCGATGGTATCCTATATTTCACTGCTGACGATGGCATTCACGGTAAAGAATTGTGGGCATTAAACACTAATTCTTCCACAGTTAAGCCTACAGTCAGCATTACTACCATTGATGCTAACGCTACTGAGATTGGGACTGACCCAGCCAGCCTCCGCATCAGTCGTACTGGCAATACTAATATTGCCCTTGCTGTCAAATATACTATTGGCGGTACTGCTAGCAACGGTGGCGACTACACTCAAATTACTGGTATTGCTAGTCTTGCTGTCGGTGAATCCTTCGTAGATATCAGCATCAACCCCAAAGACGATGGTATAACCGAAGGTAACGAAACTGTTACTCTTACACTCGCTACTGGCAGTGATTACGATATAGATACATCTCAAACTACTGCCACGGTAGCGATCGCTGACAAGTTCAATCCGATCGACGGCGGTGGTAGTCACGATCCCTTGATTGGTACTGCTGGCAATGACCGGATTGTGGGGGGTACTGGCAGCAAAACCATTACAGGCGGTCTTGGAAATGATGAATTTGTTTACACTAGTCTCACACAAGTAGGTCATCGCATTACCGATTTTACTGTTGGTAGCGACCAAATTGTACTAACACAACTGCTCGATAGCCTTGTGTCTGGTGGCTATAATGGCAGCGATGCCGTAGCCGATGGTTATGTGCGACTGGTACAAGGAAAAACAGCTAATAGTACTATCTTGCAAATTGACCGCGATGGTTTGGCTGGTGATGCAATTTTTAGAAACTTTATTCAGTTAGACAACGTGACTCCACAGGCGATGAACAATATCAATAACTTTGTGTTCTAAACCACGTCTATCTTGAAACCCGTAGTTTTTCCTCATCTTCTTCAAGGTGATTTTTCACCCACAAGCGATCGCAAATTTCAAAAGGACGGGAATTAATATCTTGTTCAAAGAAATGAACCCGTTCAATTAATTCAGCAGGTGACTGGTAGCATGTATGATAAGTTACATCTTCACGCAACCATTGCCAAAGGTGTTCGACAGGCATAAAGTCAGGGCTGTAACCAGGTAAAGGTTCCAGGTTGATTTGTAAAATCTCTAATGCTTCTTTGACAGTTTGAGAACGGTGATAAGGAGCACCATCCCAAATTAGAGTCATGTCGCGTTCCGGAAACTCAGTTCTCAGATGTTTTAAAACATCAATTGTATTGAATTGAATTGATCTGCTTTGAAATAAGGAAAAATTTTGACTTTGGCATAGTTGTAAACATAGATCCCATAAAAGGAAACCTTGGTTCTTCCTGGAGAATTGGAACTAACCCAAAAACGTTCTCCTTTAATCGACCAGCCATAACCTTCATCGCTGTCAAGATGAATGTGTGCCTCATCGATAAAAACCAGTAAGTGACCATTGTTCAGAGCATCATCGAGTAAACCCTGTAGTTTTTCCAAATACGAGCGCACGTTTTTTGCTGTTGGCTTTATTTAACAGTTTCCGCGCTTTCTTCCATGAAAATCCTAAATTCTTGAGAGTCTTACGCACTGATTCACGACAACATTTGAGATTAAATTGATTGTCAATCCAAGCTACTAAACGCTTTAACGTCCAACGAGGTAAGAACTCAAGATTGAGCTTTTTTTGCTGAGGTGCTGTTGCTGCTAGTTCTAAGGTTTTACGAATCTCTCTATCAACTGCTTTCTCTATCTGTTTTGAAAAACGGGGGGATGACCACCTGTATGTTGATAGCGCAGTACTTCTATACCTGAAATATTGTAACGATGTACCCACTCCATGATTGTCTGGGGATTGCGTCCTGTTTCCCGACCTACTTGTGTTGCACTTTTTCCATTACATATCTCATACAGTGCCATCAAACGTTCGCTCCTTCCGAGCATGATTTGCTTTTAACGCCTCTTGTCTCAATATTGAGCTACTTTGATTCCAACGTTCGCACTCTACTTTAAGCATCCTCGTTTTGTTTTCTACTACACCCACTTCTTGAGAGTAATATTTTTTCTGGCAAAACTCCAGTTTTCAATATGGATGAGGTTTAACCAAATTTTACCTAATGTTTTATTTACCAAAGCTGATGGAAGTACTCAATATCCCCAGTCAGCCGATCGCTTGGCTCTAGATTGGTGGAAAACCGCAACTTTAAGCGATCGACCTTATTTAGTTCCAGACAAGAGAATTACTACTAAAGTCAGTGGCGATTATCGTGAAGTTGCAAGTGACGATTTACTCGAAGATGTCAAGCTCTGTCAACAAATCGTTGAGAACAAAGGTTTAGAAATGCTGGTTTTAGATCAGACTCGTCCCGATATTGGACTTCATGTTGCCAAGGTAATCGTTCCGGGAATGCGCCATATGTGGAAAAGGTTAGCACCCGGACGGCTTTATGAAGTTCCAGTGAAAATGACAGAAGAGCGACTCAATTCTTTTCCTATGTGGATGTGAGGTTCTCCTTACTGAATGATGTTATTTTTTATGAGTTTTTCTATGAGTTCTAAGATGAGTTTTATGAGTTTCACAACTCAGAGAAAAACTAATATCAAAGGTAATTCACTCGATCTCATCTATTGTAACTGTTCGCGGAGGGTAGAATATTCGCTTAACTGAGAAAACCCTTACTAAGTTTAGTTATTTATTGTAGACATTAATAGTATCGAAAATGTCTAAACGATGATTTACCGACTAGTGTATTCCGTAATCTTTAAAGATTCATTGAAAAATTATGCGACCGAAAGTAATACTGGCTTTAATTCCTATTTACTTTCTTCTTGGTAGTTGCAAAAATGACGATTTAGAAGCAGCTAAGTCATTTGCTACTTTATCCGAAAGCCTAGCAATTGCCAACAAGCAAATATCGGCTGATATTTATGCTTCCTGCACTCGATCTGCAAGTTGGGAAGCTCTAGGAACAGCCGCTAGCCGAAAAAATATGCAAGACCAATTGGATGTGTGCGATAAACAGTACCGCCAAAATTCAGAAAATACTGAAATTGCTGGCAGTGTTTTAGTCAATTATGTTGCAGCAGTTGGAAATTTAGCGACCAAAAATGAAAATGGCTTTACTCCTAAGATCGAGCAGATTTCAGAAACTTTAGGCAATATTGACATCAATGGGCAGAAAATTAATGAAAATGCTCGTAAAGCAGGGTTTCAGATTGTTGACTTTATTACTAATTTTTTAGTTAATGATTTTCGGCGGCGTAATTTAAAACTCGCTATTGTCTGCACAGATCCAGCTATTCAGGAATATTCTACAAACCTGTCCAATTTTATTGATTCATCTTATACAGATTATTCACTTAATAGAGAAATCAAGCAGATTAATGAACATTTTGGTTTCTATGTAGGTCAGGTGAATCGACGATTAACAGAATTATCTGGCTCAAATGATAATCCACAAGATTTTAACACACTTCAAGAACGACAAACTTTATTAGAAGAACAAGAGCGAGCAGAAATTAACAAAGTTATTGAACGTAAAAAAGAGGGTGCAGCATATGTAGCAACTATTCGTTCTACCGCAGATTTTCACAGCGAATTGAAACAAATTTTCAATGGAAATCGGAAGGAAATTTCACCTAAACAATTTCAAGTATGTAAGAAGTATCGCTCCGAACCCGAAAGCCAAAATGTTCAAAACACTGATAGACAAAATGATTCCTGGAATCAAAAAATTACTAGCTTAGAGTTAAAACAAGCTAAAAAAGCAACCAAGAAATACATTGACAAAGTTACCCCTCTACTTCAGGAAATTCAAGATTAATAATCTAATTGTTTGAAAATTAATAAAAGGTAAATTATGGATAATCAGCAAAACTTAGAAGAGATGCTTCAAGCTTTAACTAAAGCAATTGATGTTGCTAAAGAAAAGGCTAACAATGCTTTAGAATCTAGAATGATTAATGATTCAGAATGGCAAAAAGCAAAAGATGAATGGGGAAAATGGGAAACAATAGAAAGTGAGATAAATGAGAGCATTTCTAATGAAAAAATTAAGAATATTCTCAATAACGATCTTAACAGTCCTCGTTTCCAAATTGAGCAAGCTACAAATCATCTGAATAAGTCTGCTGGAAATATTGAGGATCTTAATGATTTTTTTTCAGAAATAAATAATGGTTTAAAACTTGTTGTTAGTACCATCAAGCTCTTTTCACCGATTGTTTGATAAAAATAGAGCTGACGCAACTGACACGTAAAACTGTAAGATGTGTGAAGCTACGAGAAAATTTCAGCGTAGTAGTCAGACTTGTAGTGTTACGCGCCAACTCCCAATTCCGAGCCAGATTGATTAGAGATCATGCTAAACGGATATTCAATTATTGATGCTGATTCCCACGTAATTGAACCTCCCAGTATGTGGGCTGAATATCTCGAACCAGAATTTAAACAGTTTGCTCCCTCAGCAGACATGAAAATTCAAGGGGAAGACATTGTAAAAAAAGTCTCTAGGCAAGTTCGAGATCAGGCCAATAAGCAGATGATGTCAGCTCACCCCAATGCTTATTTCCAAGGCTACAATGTCGAGTCTCACGTTCGAGAGATGGTGCTGATGGGGATCAATCTGGCATTTCTTTATCCAACTTATGGATTGTGGCTTTGGGCGATTGATACTATGCAACCGGAAGTTGCTGGCGCTTTTACCCGCGCCTATAACAATTAGACTCACAGTCGTTTGCCAAGCTGGATTAGAGTATTATTTCTCGAACAACCTTTAAACGAAAACCTGTATGGAATGCAATAGTCTGTTTGAGCAAAAAATTTACCCATATTTTGAGTGATTTCTCTTACTTTCTTGGGATTTTGAACTAAAAAATCGTGAATGATTGGTGCATACACAAAATTAATTACACAAATTGTATTTTTTTACCTCTTGCAAGAGTGCTTGAGGTGCGGTAACGAGGCTTCCTCGTTATACAGAAAAAATAATTATTGAAATAATTTTGAGGAAAAAATGGTTGACAAATCAAACAATCAAAGTTGCTCGGTACCATATTCGATAATAGATGCCACTAGAAAAGAAGTGCCTGAAAACGATAATGAACCACTTAAAAAAATGCAGATCGATGGAGAACTGCCTCATGATTTGCAAGGTCACGTTTTTATTGTTGCACCAGTCGGCACAGTCGGATCTGAAGGTTTACCACCTCAAGATGGAAATACATACTTAAATGGTGACGGCATGATTTGTCGGCTTGACTTTGATCGAAAAGATGAAGTGACTTTTAAGACAGAAATCGTTAAACCCGAAGATTACGAAGCCGATCAAAAAACTGTAGGTAGCGAGTATTTGAAATTTCGCAACCATGGCATTATTAGATTTTCTATTTTTCAAGGTTTGCGTAACGAGTTGAACACAGCTTTCTTACCCATGAAATTCTCTGGACAAAATGAGCGTCTGTTAATAACTTATGATGCAGGTCGTCCTTACGAAATCGATCCAGTCACATTAAATGTAGTGACTCCAGTTGGAGAAATAGCAGAATGGCAATCAGTAACTAAAGAAACAGTACCTTTTCGCTTTCCTCCAATTTTTAGTACTGCACATCCTGTATTTGATACTCACACACAACAAATGTTCACGGTCAATTATGGCAGATCGCTAAATAATCTTTTAGGAGAAAAAAAGAATGATTACATTACTCTCCTTAGAGATAGTAAAAATCGTGAATTAATACAGCCAGAATATGCTGAATTCTTAGAATTACTGATTAATGATCTATCTGGTGTGTTTATTAATGACGATTTCGTCCATTTACTATATTGGGATGGAGAAAGCAGATTCCAAAAATGGAAGCTGATCGAGCCTGATAATACACCAGTCAGTATTAAACAAACCTTGCATCAAATAGGAATAACAGAAGATTATATAATACTCATAGACACTTCATTTACTACTGGAATCGGTCAGATCATTAACAATCCTTGGCCAGCAAATTTAGATTTAGCCAAAAAGATTAGAGAACTTTTACAAAACACTCCTTCACCTGATTCGATCGTATATGTCATACCCCGGGAGCAGCTCAAAGAAGGAGAAGAATCAGTTGTAGTGCAGAAGTTGACAATTCCTCGTGAAGCTTGCCACTTTCTAGCAGATTATAAAAATCCAGAACACAAAATAACACTTCACATAGCTCATATTAGTGCTTGGAACGTTTCCGAATGGATTCGTAGTTACGATCAATCGCCTTACGCAGGCTATCAAATACCCCAACAATTGCATGGAATGCAACAATGCGAGACAGATGTTAGCTGGATGGGACGTTATGTCATAGATGTTAGTAGTCAACAACCGACAATTGATAAGAAAGTTATTTATGATGATACCTGCACTTGGGGAGCGGGATTGTTTGCCTATCTAGACAGGCTACCTTCGTCGGATCAGATTCCAGAAAAACTGGATAATATTTACTGGGTTTCTTTCGGGCTATGGAAAGATCTGATGACCCAATTTATCAGTCAAATGTACAAACAGTATCCATATAGAACCATACCACTGGAAAAAGTTATTGAACTAGCGGAAAGCTGCGCTAAACCATCTTGTTTATATAGATTGAATACTGCATCAAATGAGGCGATGGAAATCGCCGATCATTTTTCTTTTCCTAGCAATCACATAGCGCTTTCGCCCCAATTTGTGCCGCGTAGTGGAGGTGAAGAAAGTTCGACTAACGGCTACATTCTCTGCACAGTTTCCACTCCAAAACGCAATGAAATCTGGATTTTAGATGCAGCTAATTTGAAGCAAGGTCCATTATGTAAATTACATCATCCTGAACTCAATTTTGGGTTTTCATTGCATACAACATGGTTGAAAAATATTAATTCTCACGAGGCTAGCTATCAAGCTGAAGATAACATTAAGTGGAAATCGTATGTAAAAAAAATGCTTGATTTTATGGAGGAAAATTTGTCATCTTTTACACAGAAAAAGAAAATAGACATAACCACAGAGATAGACGTATTAAATTTATAGCAAGCAAGTTAACAAGCAAGCTTTGAAACAAATGTAACAAAAATAGTTTTAAGAGCCTGCATAGTCAGGCTTCGTTTGTATTACTATAGAATTGTAACTTATAAGGTTATGAGTTCTCTATTTTCAAAGAGTAATCATGATTATACTGCCAGGATACACAATAACAGAAAATATCTATGAAGACGCAAAAATAGTTATTTATCGAGGAATAAATAATCTAGAAAAAAAACCAGTTATGATTAAAACTTTTAAAACTGATTATCCTAGTATCGAAGAGATTACAAGCTTAGAACAAGAGTATAACCTGATAAAAAAAATAGAATGCCAAGGAATTATAAAACCCTATAAGTTAGAGAAATATCAAAACAGTTTCGCTCTGGTTTTAGAAGATTTTGCAGGTCAACCTCTATCTTTATTACTTCAATATACTCAACTTTCACTTGGAGATTTTTTGATTATTGCTATTACTTTGACAGAAATTTTAATCCAAATACATAAACTTTCTATTGTTCATAAAAATATTAATACTAGCAATATTCTGATCGATCCTAAAAACAAAGAGATAAAACTGACTGGATTTAGTAATGCTATTACCTTTACTCAAGAGCAACAGATAATTACTATTTTCAATGTGCCACAAAATTACCTTGCCTACATATCACCAGAGCAAACCGGGAGAATGAATCGTTCTCTTGATTATCGTACCGACTTTTATTCCTTGGGCGTTACTTTTTATGAAATACTAACTGGCACTGTACCTTTTACTAGCACCGATCCAATCGAGTTAGTTCACTATCATATTGCAAAACAACCTGTGCCACCATCGAAGAAAAGGCAGATTCCCAAAGCAATATCGAATATTGTCATGAAACTTTTAGCCAAAAATGCTGAAGACAGATATCAAAGTGCTGCTGGACTAAAATTTGACTTGGAAAGCTGTCTGCTGCAACTGCAAAGCACAGGGATAATAGAACACTTTCCATTAGGTCAGCGCGATCGCGGCAACAAACTTATTATCCCACAAAAACTTTATGGACGAGAGCGGGAAGTGCAAACCCTCTTGGATGCCTTTGCAAGAGTCACTCAGGGAACAACGGAGATAATGCTTGTTTCTGGTTACTCAGGAGTTGGCAAAACTTCAATAGTTAATAAAATTCATAAACCTATAGTAGAAGCAAGGGGATATTTTATTTCTGGTAAATTTGACCAGTTTAAGCGAAATATTCCTTATCTTGCTCTGATTCAGGCTTTTCAAAATTTGATTTTTCAGCTATTAACAGAAAGTGAAGAAAAGATTGCTATTTGGAAAGAGAAACTATTAAATGCTTTAGCTCCCAACGCGCAGGTAATTATTAATATAATTCCCGAAGTTGAATTGATTCTTGGTGAGCAGCCGGAAGTACCACAGTTGGGATTCTCAGAATCCCAAAATAGATTTAATCTAGTATTTCAACAATTTCTTAATGTTTTTTGTCAACCAGAACATCCACTAGTCATTTTTATCGACGACTTACAGTGGGCAGATGCCGCATCTCTAAATTTAATTCAACTTTTGACCACCAACGATAGTAGTAAATATCTGTTCATGATTGGGGCGTATAGAGATAACGAAGTTAGTCCCACTCATCCATTGACTCAAATTATAGAAAAAATTAAATCAACGGGCACTGTTATTAATAATATCAATATTAAATCTTTAGATTATATTTATGTTAGTCAATTAGTTGAGGAGATATTGGGGAGAAATGTAGATACAAATAAAATAAAACCTTTGGTACAACTAATTTTCAATAAAACCCAAGGCAATCCCTTATTCTTGATTCAATTAATCACTAGTATATACGCAGAAAACTTGCTAGTTTATCAAGCAAATATTGACAGATGGCACTGGAATATCGAACATATTCAAGCAATTGGTATTATTGAGCGTGACATTGTTGAACTGATCGCAGTAAATATTTTTAAACTGCCGCCAGAAACTCAAGGAATTTTAAAAATAGCTGCTTGTATTGGAAATTATTTTAATTTGGAAGTTCTGGCGCTTATTAATAAAAAATCTAAATTATCTACAGCTAAAGAACTGTTACCAGCACTTCAAGCTGGTTTGATTTTACCCAAATCCGATAGTTATAAAATTCCTCTGGTTTTTGCTGAATCAGAAATACAAAATTTAGATGTCTATGATGTTCAAGCTGACTACAGATTTTTGCATGACCGCGTACAGCAATCTGCTTATTCTTTAATTTCTGATTCTGAGAAACAATTAACCCATTACCAAATTGGTAAATCACTATTAAAAAATAGTAATTCACCAGAGAAAGAAGATAATATTTTTACCATTGTTAACCAACTTAATTTCGGCATTGACTTACTCAATACACAATTAGAAAAAGATAATTTAGCAAAATTAAATTTCATTGCTGGACAAAAAGCGAAGACGGCTACAGCTTATGAAGCGGCTATTAATTATTTAAATTTGGGTCTAGAACTTCTGGGAACAGATGGCTGGAATCGTCAATATGACTTAACTTTTGCTATCTACCTAGAAATTTCAGAGGCACAATACCTTAATACTAATTTCGACCAGGCTGCAAAGCTGTGTAATATCGCTATTAAACAAGTTAGGACTATTCTTGAAAAAGTCAAATTATATGAAATTAGAATTAGACTGGCGTTAGCTCAAAATCAGATTCAATTAGCAATAGAAATAGGACTACAAATTCTTGAAATCCTGGGAGTGAATCTTTCTCAATCACCACCTCAACAATTAAATCTTGAGGAGTTAGCTAAACTGCCAAGAATGACCGATCCCTACAAGCTTGCTGCCATCAAAACTTTGTTGCTCATACATCCACCAGCCTGTTTTGCAGAAAGTTCGCTGGCTTTGCCTGTGTTATATACTCAGATTGAACTCTCCAGGCAATATGGAAATTCTTCCCCATCTATTTATGCCTATGCTGATTACGCTGCTCTTATAAGTTGGCTAGTACCAGATATAGATTTTGCATATCAATTTGCTCAATTGGCTTGGCTGGTATTAGCTCAGTTGGAAGCTAAAGAATTTCAATCTAAAATATCAGTTACAATTTCCATTACTATCACCCATTGGAAGAAGCATATTAGAGAAACTATTGAACCACTTTTTCAGGCAATTCAAAGTGGTTTGGAAGTTGGTGATATCGAATTTGGTTGTTATGCTGCTCATTACTACTGTTTGCATTTATTCTTTAATGCAAATAATTTACAATACGTACAGAATAATCAGAAAAAATATATTAATTTAATTCAAAAAAACAAACAGTTACACCAGTTATTTTTAGCAAAAACATTTGATAAATTAGTAGCAAGCCTGTTAGATAAATCAGTTCAAGAAAAACCTGCAATTGGCGAATTTATTAATGAAGAAGAAACTTTGTTAAATTTAAAAAAAAATAATAATTTGCTAGCTATGTTTAGCATATTTTTTGCTAAATGTTTCATTTCTTATTTTTTTAAAAATTATAAAAAGTCTCTAGAGTCTGCTCAAATAGGGTCAAATTATTCAGGTTTTGTGCGAGCCGAAATAATATTTACTCAACATAATTTCTATTATTCTCTGGCTGTTTTGGCTCAATATCACTATGCTCATTTGCCAGCAAATCTAAATAACGAGAGTGAAGAGTATCAGTGTTTGAGCCAAGTAACCCAAAATCAGGAACAAATGAAATATTGGGCAGACCATTGCCCCATGAATTATCAGCATAAGTACGAATTGGTAGAAGCAGAAAAAGCCCGTGTTTTAGGACAAATTCCTACAGCTATGGAGTATTACGATCGTGCAATTCAGGGGGCTAAAGAACAGGACTACATCCACGAAGAAGCCATGGCTTACGAACGCGCAGCAGAATTTTATCTCTCTCTTGGTAGAGAAGAAATAGGACGACTATATCTGAGAAATGCTTATCATTGTTATAGTCGCTGGGGTGCAAAAGCCAAACTTCAAGCTTTAAAATCGGAGTACCCACAGTTTCTAATGGATATAAATGACCGAAAAGAAAACCAAAGCATTAATATAACTGAATCTACTGGTAGTACAAATCCCCAAGATATTGATATCGTCACAGTTACCAAAGCCTCTCAAATATTAGCTAGCGAAATAAAACTAGACCAACTGCTGGCTAAGTTAATGAAAACTGTAATTGAAAATGGAGGCGCTCAAAAAGGCTTTCTGATACTGGAAAAAGATCGTAAATGGGCGATCGCAGCTGAAAGTACAGTAGATTCTGATGATGTTACTTTACTGCGATCGCTTCCCATTGACTCTATAGATGGCGATAGCGAAGCGCTGCTGCTTTCAGCAGATCGCCAGACACCTATCCTACCAGTTGCGCTCGTTAACTATGTTGCCCGTACTCAAGAAAATGTAGTGCTTAGTAACGCAACCGTTGAAGAACAGTTTATCCGCGATCCCTACATTGTCGCCACTCAACCAAAATCGATTCTCTGTACTCCTTTATTAAACCAAGGCAAACTAAGCGGTATTTTATATTTAGAAAACAATTTAACCACAGGTGCATTTACGAGCGATCGCCTTGAAGTTTTAAGAATTCTTTCTGCTCAAGCTGCTATCTCCATTGAAAATGCCCGTCTCTACGGACAGTTAGAAGATTACAACCGCAATCTAGAGTTGAGAGTCGAAGAACGCACTCAAGAACTTTCACAAACCCTAGAAATTCTCAAAGCTACCCAAGCCGAACTACTTTTTGAAAACGAGTTACTCAAAAGTAGCGAACAACCCTCTACCTTTGACTATCAAGTGGGAGGAAGTTTGCCAATGGATGCTCCCACTTATGTTGTGCGTTCAGCAGACCGTTATCTCTACAAGGCGTTGAAGCGCGGGGAGTTTTGTTACATTCTCAATCCTCGGCAGATGGGCAAGTCAAGCCTGATGGTACGTATGATACACCATCTCCAGCATGAGGGATTTAGCTGCGGGGCGATCGATTTGACCCGGATTGGTAGCGAAAACGTCACGCCTGACCAATGGTACAAAGGCTTGACAGTAGAGCTATGGCGAAGTTTTAGTTTATTAAAAAAGGTTAATCTAAAAACTTGGTGGCAAGAGCAAGGAGATATTTCTCCGGTTCAGAGGTTGAGTCAATTTATTGAAGAAGTTTTGCTAGTTGAAGTTGCTCAAAATGATGACACTATCTCTAAAAACCTGATAATTTTTATCGATGAAATAGATAACCTTTTGGGCTTGAATTTTCCAGTTAATGACTTTTTTGCTCTGATTCGCTCCTGCTATAATCAACGTAGTATTAACCCAGACTATCGATATTTAACCTTTGCTCTTTTTGGAGTCGCTACCCCCAGTGATTTAATTACTGACCACCAAAGAACGCCCTTTAATATCGGTCAGACTATTCAATTGGAAGGCTTTAAAGAGCATGAAGCGCAACCTTTACTTCAGGGATTGGCAGACAAAGTGAGTAATCCTCAAACAGTCTTAAAAGAGGTGTTAGCCTGGACTAGCGGTCAGCCTTTTTTAACTCAAAAGCTCTGTAAACTCATCCGTAATTCTTCATCTTCTATTCCTACCAACAGAGAAGCCGAATGGATTGAAAATTTGGTGCGAACAAAAGTCATAGAAAATTGGGAATCACAGGATGAACCAGAGCATTTTAGAACCATTCGCGATCGCCTCCTCAAGAGCAAACAATCCGTTCGGCTACTAGAACTCTATCAACAAATTTTGCATCAAGGAGAGATGCTTGCAGTTGATAGTTCCGAGGAAAGAGAATTGCTTTTGTCGGGGCTAGTAGTCAAGCAACAGGGAACTTTGAGAGTACAGAACCGTATTTATGAATCTATCTTTGTTTGATTCACGAAAATTTCTTTTGTTCGTTTAAAATAACGTTAATTTGACGAACCTCTCCCTTGAAATCCTTTTCTTTAGAAGAATAAAAGGGTTTATTTACTACTGCTTAATCCGTAAAATGACAGAAAAGGTCTATTTTTCTGGAGAGTTTAGTTTTTCTAAACAATACTTTTGTACTAAAAATGGCAGCACCTTGTGCTAGTTGCGTAAATCATAACGTAAATTCTGTTATTTTTAGTAGTATCTGTCTGTAATCTCTATGAACCTTGATTGTCTCTTTGAGAGTGTTGACCGCTTGCTAATTGAGAGCCACAATCGTCCCCTTAATTCCACAGAAAATCTGATTTTGCGTGGGATTTGGCAGTATAAAACTTATAACCAAATAGCTATAGAGGCAGGTTATAGTCCTGGCTACTTTACCAATGTTGTTGCCCCAGAGTTGTTTGGGCGACTCTCCGAGGTCATTGGTCAGCGCGTGACCAAAAAAAACTGTCGGGTGCTGCTGGAGTCTTATGCCACCACCAAAGCAGCTCCAAATACAAAACTTTTGAAACCAGACCTGACGCAATTTCTCTCTACAGTTAATCAGGATACGTCACCTTGCTACCCCAGCGGCTCAGTTCCTCTTGCCTCTCCCTTTTACCTCAAACGTTCTTACCTTGAGGAGCAAATTTATCAAGAAATTAAGAAACCAGGAGCGTTAATCAGGATCAAAGCTCCCAGAGAAATGGGCAAAACTTCACTGCTACTAAGGATTCTTGACTATGCGAAGTACCAGGGTTACTGCACTATCAGCTTGAATCTAGAACAAGTCGAGCAGACAATTCTGAGCGACTTGAATCAACTTTTGCGCTGGTTATGTGCCAATATCGCCCGCCAGCTTCAGCTTCAACCAATGTTAGACGAGTATTGGGATGAAGATTTAGGAAGTAAAATTAGCTGCACCCTCTATTTCCAAGAATATCTACTAGAGTCAATTAATACTCCCCTGATCTTGGCGTTGGATGAGGTAAACCATATTTTCGAGCATCCCCAAGTAGCGAAGGATTTTTTACCTCTGTTGCGTTCTTGGTATGAAGAAGCGAAAAGACTGCCCATTTGGCAAAAGCTTCGTCTACTCGTGGTTCACTCAACAGATATTTATGTTCCTCTTGAACTTAATCAGTCTCCTTTCAATGTAGGTTTACCGATTCAGTTAGACAACTTTAGCCAAGAAGAGGTACAGCAATTAGCCCAACGCTATGGACTCAATTGGACAGATAGAGAAGGAGCTAAACAATTAATGGCAATGGTCGGGGGACATCCGGCACTAGTACATTTAGCTCTCTATCATCTAAGTCGAAAGGAGGTAACTCTGTCCCAACTGGTAGAAACTGCTCCCACTGCTAGCAAAATTTATTCTTATCACTTGCAGCGTCACTGGGCAACCTTGCAAAAACAGCCTGAGTTAGCACAAGCTTTTGATAATGTTCTGAATGCTAGTGAAGCTATTCTCTTAGATCCCATTCTCACTCACAAATTAAGCAGTATGGGGTTGATTAAACTTTCTGGATCTCAAGCGATCGCAAGTTGTGAATTATATCGACGATTTTTTAGGAAAAAAGAGCAGCATTTGGCGTTGCAGAATAAAAATATGAATTAGTACGATTGCTATGGAAACCCTATGCAATTGTTGAGACTCAAGGTACTTAGTTAAAAGATGTTATTTTTCATGAGTTTTACTATGAGTTATGGGATGAGTTTTATGAGTTTCAGAGCCGATTAGACAACTAATATTAAAAGTAATTCGCTGCAATATTATATCT
>NZ_JAECZA010000302.1 GCF_016056275.1 Dendronalium phyllosphericum CENA369
GTGCCGAGTTTATACTTACTACTTTCGCTATTTCTGGTAATGATTTTCTTTTTATTGGTGAAATTATCCCTAAATGTAAATATTTGAAGCATTCATAATTTCTTACTTCTTTAAACAGGTCTTTGTACTCTGCACAATATGCATCTACGAGCGCAACTGTTGGCTGGGCATCCCTTGGCAGATGTTTCAGGATTTGTAATTCTACATCCATTGCTCTACTTACCTTGTAGAGTTCTATTTTTCCTTTATTCTATTCATTCTATCCGGAAAGTGACAGAAGAGGGGTATGACCGAGAAATGGCGCTGGTAGCAGACTATCAAAATCCACAAACTGAAGAACATGAACTTTTAGCTATTGGTAGGCTAAGTAAATTGCACGGTACAAATGAAGCTGAATTTGCAATGTTAGTTAGCGATCGCTACCAATGTCAAGGTTTAGGAACCGAGTTACTTAAAAGGTTACTGCAAGTTGGTCGTGATGAACAGTTAACGCTAATTAGCGCCGAAATCCTAGCTGAAAATTCTGCAATGCAAAGAGTCTGCCAAAAGTTGAGCTTTTGCATCTGTCCCACTGCTGATGCTTCAGTTGTGAGAGCGCTCTATGATATCAAATCCGGTTGATTAGTTATAAAAGGTAATTGCACCGTAAAGCAAGTTTGCCCTGAGCTACTTTCCGCCCAAATAGAACCACCTAAATAAGCTAGTCATTTTTTTTGATTAATGCTAGTCCTAGATCTGTTCCGCCTTGGCTCCAGCGGTCAATTTGAGGTATTCGATAGAATTTGTCAAAGATTCGAGTTAGTTCGTCGTTCGGGATCTCAATCCCAGTATTGCAAACTTTCAGGAGAAGACAATTTTCGCCTTCAATGCGTACTGATAACGAAACGGTAAAATTCAATGGCTCATCAAATCGAAATCAACTCTATTTCTGGGTTATCTGAATCAGAAGCCTCTGTTCGCCTCAAGCAAGCAGGATATAACGAACTGCCATCTACTCAAAACCGTAGCATGTGGAAGATTGCCCTTGAAAGCATACAAGAGCCAATTTTCTTACTACTGGTAGGCTGTGGTGCGATTTATTTGTTTCTCGGTGATGCTCAAGAAGCCTTAATTCTGCTGGGTTTTGTTTTCTTGATTGTTGGCATAAACTTATACCAAGAGCAAAAAACTGAAAAATCATTGGAAGCTTTACGCGATCTCTCCAGTCCGCGTGCGTTGGTGATTCGAGATGGAGAACGCCAACGAATTGCTGGACGGGAAGTTGTAAGTGGAGATATTGTTGTTCTTGCTGAAGGCGATAGAGTGTCTGCTGATGCTGTTGTGCTATGGTCTACTCAGTTGAGTGTAGATGAGTCTTTGCTAACAGGTGAATCTTTACCTGTACGGAAACGAGCAGTAGAAGATAGTTTAGAGTTGGAACTCGCCACACAACCATCCAGAAAGCATCGACCAGGTGGTGACGATTTCCCGTTTGTGTATTCTGGAACATTAGTTGTGCAAGGTCAAGGTATTGCTCAAGTCTATGCCACAGGTCTGCGTACAGAAATGGGTAAGATTGGCAAAGCCTTGCAAACAGTGGAACCAGAAGACACGGTTCTAGAAAAGGAAACCCGACGCATTGTTGGCAAGCTGACTATTGTGGCGATCGCTATCTGCATTGCGGTTATCGTTATTTACGGAATCACTAGGAGTGATTGGCTACAAGGATTTCTGGCAGGATTGGCATTGGCAATGGCAATTTTACCTAATGAAATTCCTGTAGTGCTGGCAATCTTTTTGGCTTTGGGTGCTTGGAGATTTTCGTTGGCTAAAGTTTTGACTCGTCGCATACCTGTAGTTGAGACATTGGGTTCAGCTACTGTCCTATGTGTAGATAAAACAGGAACGCTGACTTTTAATTGCATGTCTATTCAACAGCTGTTTGTCTATCAGCCATCTCCTCATTTTTATGATGTTACCCTGCATGAACGAGAACCCCTTCCCGAAGCCTTTCATGAGTTAATAGAGTTTGGCATTTTGGCAAGTCGCAAAGATCCCTTTGACCCAATGGAAAAAGCCCTCAAGCAAGTTGGCGATGACTATTTAGCAAAAACTGAGCATTTACATTACGATTGGGAAATACTGCGCGAGTATCCTTTGTCAGGTAAATTGTTAGCGATGTCGTGTGTTTGGCAATCTCCAGAGGGGAAATTGATAATTGCTGCCAAAGGCGCACCAGAAGCGATCGCTGACCTTTGTCACTTTGATATCCAGCAAATGCAAGACTTAGAAAAGCATATTAGTACAATGGCTACCGCAGGTTTGCGCGTTTTGGGTGTAGCAAAAGCCATAGGAAGACATAAATCTGACAAACAACAGAATATCCTCCCAGACAAACAACATGATTTTGAGTTTCAATTTTTGGGATTGGTAGGTATGGCCGATCCAGTGCGTCCTACCGTTGCTTTGGCAATTGCCGAGTGTTATCACGCTGGTATTCGCGTAGTCATGATTACAGGTGATTATCCAGCGACAGCCCAAAATATTGCTCGTCAAATTGGATTGCAACCATCAACAGAAGCGATCGCTGGAACGAAACTAGAGCAAATGACAGAGAGTGAGTTACTAACTCGCATTCAAACTGTGAATATATTTGCACGAGTAGTTCCTGAGCAAAAATTGTTAATTGTGAATGCCCTCAAGCGATATGGTGAAATTGTTGCCATGACTGGGGATGGAGTAAACGATGCTCCTGCTTTAAAATCAGCTCATATTGGCATTGCAATGGGCGAACGGGGTACAGATGTAGCCCGTGAGTCTGCGGACTTAGTGCTTTTAAATGATGACTTTTCTTCTATTGTGCGATCGGTTCGATTAGGGCGACGGGTATTTGACAATCTTAAAAAAGGTATGGCTTATACTTTGGCAGTTCACGTTCCGATTGCTGGCATGTCGCTGATTCCCGTGATGTTTCACTGGCCACTGGTGCTGTTGCCGATTCACATAGCCTTCCTACATTTAATTATCGATCCTGCTTGTACAGTGGTGTTCGAGGCAGAACCAGAAGAAAGCAATATCATGAACCGCCCGCCTCGCAATCCCAAACAACCATTATTTAACCGTCACACTTTGCGATTAGCATTGCTGCAAGGGGTAAGTGTATTGGTAGTATTGCTGCTAGTATTTGCTATTGCTTTTTACTCTGGACATGGAGAACTAGATGCGCGTGCCCTTGCTTTTACGACTCTAATTGTTTCTAACTTAAGTATGATTCTCACGAATCGTTCTTGGTCGCGCACTATCCCTGAAATGTTACGTACCCCAAATCCAGCATTATGGTGGGTACTGGGTGGTGGTGTGGTATTTCTGGGATTGGTACTTTATGTTCCTTTGCTGCGACATCTATTTCGCTTCTCTTTTCTACATTTTGATGATTTAATAGTTAGTCTCGCCTCTGGGCTGTTTAGTATTTTGTGGTTTGAAGGGCTGAAAATTTGGCAAAGAAGAAAAGGCTTTGTCTAAAGAAGGCTAAGACTGTGGTAAAAAAGTGGAGTTTGGCAGCAAAAATGCAGATTTAGTATTATTAATCCCGCCAAGCTTCATCAGTGACATTTCCATCTGCTGCTACTAATTGAATATGCAACGGCATTTGTCCTGCTGCATGAGTCGAACAACTCAAACAAGGGTCAAAAGCTCGAATTCCTGCTTCAACTCGATTTAACATCCCTTCAAGAATTTCTGAACCATGAAAAAAATGCCGTGCAATTTGTGCAACTGTACGATTCATTGCTAAATTATTCTGACCGGTGGCAATTACTAAATTTACTTTTTGAATTAAGCCGTTTTCATCAACTTGATAATGGTGAAACAATGTCCCGCGTGGTGCTTCACTCACGCCCACTCCTTCTAATTGATTAATGCCAGCATCAGCACGCAGTCGATTTGATAGTAAATCTGAGTCATCTAGTAAAATTTCAATGCGCTCAATTGATGCCAGAATTTCAATTAAGCGGGCGTAGTGATAGAAAAATGATGAGGTAACTGTGCCTTGACCTCTGTCTCTAAATTCTTTCAACTCCGCATCAGCTAAAGGTGTACCAATGTGACTGCAAATATTCAGACGTGCTAAAGGCCCCACCCGATAAATACCACTATCTAAACGACAGCGATCGCTCGCTTCGGGATAACCTAAAGGACGATAGTAGGGAGATTTTAAATAGGAATCTGGTTGAACTGCTTCACCGATAAATTCTTGATAATGAGTGGGATCGAGTTTATCGGCAATGATATTCCCGGCACTATCTACAAAACGAATATGTCCGTCGTAGTTCTCCCACAAACCATCGGGAGTGACTAACCCCATAAATAAGCTAGGAAAATTCCCAAAGGTTTGCGCTTCTGCTTGGTAGTCATTAAGTAGGCGTTTAAATCTACCCAGTGCATCTAAGATTGTGGTACGTGCTTCTGGGATGCGGTTCTGAATATGGGTGCGTCCTTCTTCAGATAAAGCTTCGCGCACACCACCAGGAACCGCCCATGTTGGGTGTATTTTCCGTCCTCCCAATTGTTCAATAATTTCTTGTCCAAATTGACGCAAACGGATTCCTCCACGCGCAAGTTCCGGTTCAGCAGCAATTAAGCCAAATACATTGCGCTTTTGGGGATCGCTATCCATTCCTAATAATAAATCTGGGGCACTGAGGTGGAAGAAACTCAAGGCATGGGATTGGATAATTTGTCCTAAATTCATTAGACGGCGTAGTTTTTCAGCTGCTTTGGGAATTGTCACTGCAAGGATGCGATCGCCTGCTTTGGCAGAAGCTAATAAGTGACTCACAGGACAAATGCCACAAATACGCGCTGTAATTCCTGGCATTTCCCATAGGGGGCGACCTTCGCAGAACTTTTCAAATCCCCGAAATTCTGTAACGTGAAAGCGAGCATCGCTGACTTGTCCTGTATCATCTAGGTAAATAGTGATTTTGGCATGTCCTTCAATTCGGGTAACAGGATCGATAATTACTTTTCTCATGACTAATGTTAGTACTTTTGTTTTTTATCAGCAGGTTCTCCTGTAAATGGTTGAACCCCTGTTCCTGGATATTGGTCATCAGTTGGAGCAAAAATTCTAGTAACTGCCTTTGCTATGTATTGAATCACTTGTTGTAAACCTATGAAGATATGACGAAGTTGATGTTGTATCCTTTTGAAAGTAGTCATAAATTTTTCTCCTAATTACTCAATAGTATTTAGTCGTTGGGCGTAAATAATTATTGTTGGGATCGGGCAATAGGCAATAGACAATGAAGCACTTGGCTCTACTCTTAAATTAGGAAAAAAACTTGAGGAACTTGTGAGGAATCAAATGATAAGTTATGAATTTAATTTCTAATTTATGGGTGCGTTAAGCGTTGCCATAAGCACCCGACAATTTCAGGGTCACTTTATAAATTACCTCTAAATCTGCTACAAAAAACTTAAGTAAAGAATTTGATTAACTAGTGAAGTTAACCAAACTTGATAAATTCACGTCCTTCTAGCTGTGGTTTTTCTCCTCTTAACAGTGGCTCTAATACTGCTTTAATCCGAGTTGCTGAAGGTGGGCAACCTGGCAAATAAATATCAACTGGAACTACTGTATGAACTGGTATTACCCGATCTAGTAAAGTTGGTACGATACCGGGTTCATAGGGAATTGTGCCGTGAATATCTGCTGCTTCTACGTAACAACGCTGAAGGACAGGTTCGGCACTACCTAAAGGATTGCGTAAAGCGGTGACATTACCAATCACAGCACAATCACCAAAGGAAACAAGAATTTGCGATCGCTCTCTGACCGTCTGAATCATTTGCAGGTGTTCTTCATTAGCAACTGCGCCCTCGACTAACACCACATCCACTCCTTGAGGATATTCTTTAGCATCAGCAAAGGGACTAAAAACTAAATCCACTTGTTCTGCTAAATAAATCAGCCATTCGTCCAAATCCAAAAAAGACATATGGCAGCCAGAACAGCCACCTAGCCAAACCGTTGCTAATTTTAAACGAGCCATTTTCTTTTTTTCTCAGTGTATGGATGGAGACAAATAAATTTTGATATTAGGATTTAGGACTTTATTGCAACCTCTTGCCATTCCTGCACAACATATTTGGGGATTGAAAGATTGATAAAGTTTTGTCTACCTACAGGTATACCAATCAACAAATCTTTAGTTGGCAATTGAGGCAAAACATCCTTGAAGTCATATTGACCGATGGTTGGTGCTGGTGCTTCATCTAGAAAAATATCAGGAGCAGTCAGTACTTTACCTGTATCGCTAGTAATCTTTAGGGGTAGAGGATGGACTAGTTCTTGAGAGCCGGGGAATCCTACTAATCTGAGATTTATTGAAGATATTTTATTGCTATTAGAATGAATTTGCTTAAACAAGACAACCTGCCAATAGTTTCCCAATTCATCATTTAATCTTTGTTGTGAGCGATAAAGGATTTCTCCTGGCCCTTCTTCTAATTGAATAACAGCAGCAATCACCTGTTGAGATGTAAAACTTGCTAAACCTAGGTATATATATATTGTTAATATTCCCAGCAATAAAAGCCACCAAAAGATTTTGAAGATGCGGCGTAACATTAGCTTTACCTCGCTTGTTATGCTAATTCACTAACAATGGTTAAACAAGCCATTGTTGTTTCTCCCGTGCTGTCACTAGAAAATCAAGTTTGGCGCGATCGCGTTTCATTTCACCTACGCCGGAACCTTGGTTAAAAAGCGCACCTGTGGGACAAGCATTAACGCATTTGCCGCAGGAAGTACAAGTCTCGGAAGTTCCCCAAGGCTGATTTAAATCGGTGATGACATGAGAATGGCTACCGCGTCCCGCCATATCCCAAGTATGCGCTCCTTCAATTTCATCACAAACACGCACGCAACGAGTGCAAAGAACACAACGGTTGTGGTCAATGCCAAAGCGATCGTGAGAAACATCGACTTTGCGATTGGGAAATTGGTACTCCAACTGCACGCGATCCATACCCATTTCAATTGCTAAATCTTGCAATTCGCAATTACCATTGGCAACACAAACAGAGCAAATGTGATTGCCTTCTGCAAACAGCATTTCGATAATTATGCGACGATATTTTTGCAGGCGATCGCTATTTGTCTGGACTTCCATACCTTCAGTAACTTTCGTCACGCAAGCAGGTTGAAGTTTATTATTACCAGCAATTTCTACTAAACAAAGCCGACAGGCCCCAACATCTGTAACTCCTTGCAGGTGACACAAAGTTGGAATGTGAATCCCCGTCTCTTGCGCTGCTTGGAGAATGGTTTCTTCTTCACGGGCGCTGATTAATTGCTCGTTGATTGTTAATGTTTTTACTGCCATTACTGTTGTCTGATGAGGTTATTTATAAACAAAATTTGTAAAATGACTAAAATGAGTAAGGCGATCGCTAGCAATACCCCAATACTCAAGAAAATTTTGGCAGACACTTGCTTACCTGCGATTGAAAACAGAGCTTTTACTTAATTAAGGTTAAATACTCATCCCGGAAATAACGTAAGGTACTAAATACTGGATTTGGTGCTGACTGTCCCAAACCGCACAAACTTGTATGCTTCACCATGTCACAAAGTTCCTCCAGCAGTTCTAAGTCAGCAAACGAGGCTTTACCTTCGCAGATTTTAGTTAATAATTGATACAGTTGCACCGTTCCGACACGACAGGGAATGCACTTACCGCAAGACTCATCCATGCAAAATTCCATAAAAAACTTGGCAACATCCACCATGTTGGTAGTTTCGTCCATGACAATCATGCCACCGGAACCCATGATGGAACCTAGTTGACTCAGAGATTCGTAATCTACCGGGCTATCAAAAGCTGAGGCAGGAATGCATCCTCCAGAGGGGCCGCCTGTTTGCACTGCTTTGGCTATACCGCCATCTGGCACACCACCGCCCATTTCTTCGACAATTTGCCGCAGGGTTGTTCCCATTGGCACTTCTATGATTCCTGTGTTTTGGATTTTTCCAGCTAGGGCAAAAACTTTTGTACCTTTGCTTTTTTCTGTACCAATGCTGGCGAATACATCTGCACCTTTGCGAATAATCCAAGGGACGTTAGCGTATGTTTCGACGTTGTTAATTAAAGTTGGAAATCCCCACAAACCACTCTCCGCTGGATAAGGTGGACGCGGGCGAGGTGTACCGCGTTTACCTTCAATAGATGCCATTAAAGCGGTTTCTTCCCCACAAACATAAGCTCCCGCACCTATGCGAATATCTATTTTAAAATCAAAAGGTGAGTCAAAAATATTACTTCCTAATAAACCGAGGCGTTGGGCTTGGCGAATGGCAATTTGCAAACGGTTGATAGCGATGGGGTATTCAGCACGAATATAAATGTAACCTTGACTTGCACCTACAGCATAAGCTGCGATCGCCATTCCTTCTAAAACCCGATGCGGATCGCTTTCTAATACACTCCGATCCATAAATGCACCGGGATCGCCTTCGTCGGCGTTGCAGATGACAAACTTGCGTTCTCCCCTCGCTTTGGCTACAGTTGCCCATTTTACCCCCGTGGGATAACCTCCACCACCTCTTCCGCGTAACCCACTACGAGTAATAGCGTCTACTATTTCAGTGGGTGTTTTATCTCGTAGTACATGATAAAGTGCTTGATAGCCATCAGCAGCAATGTAAGATTCAATGCGTTCCGGATCGACTTTACCGCTATTTTCTAGAACAATGGGTAGTTGCTTGGTAAAAAATGGCTGGTTTAAATTTCCTTGTTGAATCTTAGCTTCATCGCCGTTTAATTCAGCGACAATTGCAGAAGCATTTTCTAAAGTTACTTTTTCGTATAGTAAAGGTGTAAGGTTTTGTACTTCTGGGCTATCAACTTGTACTAGAGGGCCTTGACAACACAAACCCATACAACCAACACTGCAAATTTCTACTTTATCTGCCAGTCCGGCTTCTGCTGTTGTCTTTTCTAAACTTTCTTTAACTGCAACAGCACCAGATGACAAACAGCCAGCCGCCATACAGCAACGAACGCGAATAGGCTTAGAGTTAGCGCGTTCTTTCTGAGCTATTTGTTGTAGTTCAGCTAGATCCATGTTTGAGCCATCCTTCTATTTGTTCGGTAACTAACTCTGGTGTCTGGTGTCCGCACACATTACCATCAAAGACAATTGCAGGTGCAATACCACAAGCACCCAAACATCTAGCTGTTAAAACTGAAAGTTCACCATTTGGGGTTGTTTCGCCAGCATGAATTTTGGCGCACTTTTCTACAGTTGTTAGTAAATTTGCTGCACCTTTGACGTAACAAGCTGTACCCGTACACACAACACAACTATGCACGCCTTTCGGTGCTAAGGAAAAGAGATGATAAAAAGTTGCTACACCATAAACACGGCTGGGCGGTAGTTTTAGGTTGTGAGCGATGTAATGTAATAGGTCATTTTCTAAATAGCCAAAAAGTTCTTGTGCTTTATGCAAGACTTCTATAAGTGCATCCTGCTGATATTGATGGCGCTTCATGGTTACATCAAGTATTTTGAAGCGTTTATCACCGCTAGGATGCTCTTTGGGCGTACTTTTTGCATATTGATTTTTTTTACTGACTGTTTGAGAGTCCATTTTTTTAAATTTTTTAAGTATTTATGCGGTACGAATATGTTGCTAGATACCCGTTATACTTTTTGCATCGACTTATATTGTTAATGCATTGGCTGACAGAAATATAGTTACTCTTTGTTCTATCTGAAAACTTTATTCTGTTGCGATTCTTCAAATCTGGGGCTGTCTTGTTGCTCCTGAATTCTATACCTATCGTTATAGGTCAACAATTTGAGGAAGTTGTGAGGTTATATCAAGTCTATTGTCAACGACGTATCGCGTCAGAATTTTGGATTGTAGGGTTAATTAACAGTTAGCTAAAACTCAGCACTCAGCACTATTTTAGTCAAGGCTCCAGCCCAGAGCCACAGCAATTTGACCTGCTAATTATAAAGGATTGAATGGTTTCGCTGCTGTTATCCCTTTGTGAGCGTAACGCCGACGGTCAGCAGCCTGGGTCTTTGCAGTTAATAATATTACTGAAATATTTTGAGTAACTTGATTAGCTTGTAGCTTCTCAAAGGTAGTAGGCGGAGATTTTTATTTATGTCCTTTAACAAGCAAGGAAGTATCTAACACTGAATTGAGTTTAAAACAAGCAGTTCGTGTCTATAGAGATGAGTACTTAATGGAACGAGGATTTGCGAGGCTGAAAAACTTTCCTCTTTCATTGACTCCAATGTATTTACAACGTGAAAACCATATTACTGGTTTAATCAGACTACTCTTTGTTTTATCAGTCAATCAATACAAGCTATCCTATTACAAAAACTTGGTAATTGTATTTGTTATTAGGAAAAAATCTGGCGATCGCTTCACATACAAAAGAAAAGCTCTAAAATTCAATTTGGTAGGCTGCGCGATCGCCAAGAGTACAACACCGTCAATGATGTTCGCTGCGTTAAGACTTTCGTCCATAACGCACCCTACGAAACTACTAGATAAGTTACATAATATTAATAATTATTAAATATTTTTTCCTTGTCCGCTTAACTTTCTTAACTTTCTTAAAAAAATTGCTTCTTAACTGTCTTAACTGTCCTTGCACACATATTTAATTACTGATATATCTTTAATTGCAAAAACGATTTTTTTAGATAAAACACCATGTCTACAAACACAGCCAAGACAGTGGATGTTGCAGTAGTACCATTCTTTGCGCGTTTCTTGGAAGTACAAGCTACTGAAGGAACAGAAACTCCTTCTATTCCTTGGACTTTCAAGTATCCTTCAGATTTGGAAGACAAGTAATTTTAGTCTTCTGCATTTGAGACTAAGGGAGTAGCAGTTATTTAATAACCGCTACTCCTAGATTCAAAGTCAAGGAATGATACCATGTCTACAAACACAGTCAAAGGGGCAAACGTCGAAGCATTACTATTCTTTGCTCGCTTTTGAAGAAGAGCAAGTTGCTGAAGTGTCTGATACTGCTTCTGTCCCTATTTTGAAGTATCCTTCCGATTGGGAAGAGACTTTCTAAATCTAGTTAGCTGCATCTGAAGTTAAGAGAGTGGCAGTTATTTAATAACTAAAAACTACTCTTGGGAAGGCGATCGCTTTCATATTATTTGAATCTATAACATAAAAGCGATCGCCTTTACATCCTTGATTTCTTTAATAAGTCGAGAATGTAAAAAGCAATTCATCGCCAAGCACTTTCCAAACAAACTCATATAAAACTTTCAAATAAAAATGTTTTATGCACTTGTCTCGTGATGTTGTTTTACTAATCACCCATAGTGGTGATTTCTTTACAATAGATAGAGTGGCACAAGCCTTGTCAAAAAAAGGGGTGCAACCATTTCGTCTAGACACCGATAAGTTTCCCCTAGAAGTGCAATTAACAGCATATTTTGACAAGTCTAAAAGCTACCACACCATAGAATATGACAACCACTCTATCAGCACAGAGCAGGTGCAAGCTGTGTGGCTGCGCCGCATTTGGGAACCACAACTAGGCAAAGAATTAGCTCTCAAGTTTCGAGAAGCTTGCATTAGAGAATCAAAAGCAACTTTAGATGGTTTTTGGGACAGCCTCAAAGAAGCTCGTTGGATAGATAATTTAGAGCGGATAAATTATGCAAATAACAAGCTGCGTCAACTGCGGATAGCGTCTGAAGTAGGTTTTGCGATCCCCCAGACTCTTGTCACTAACAAAGCCCAAGCAGCAAGAGAGTTTTTCCATCAAGTCAACGGCAAAATGGTGAGCAAGCTTTTAACTACTCTTTCCTACAGTATGGAAGCTAACTCATCTTTCTTTCTTTACACCAGCACCGTCAAAGAAGAAGACTTACAAGATGCCGAGTCACTGCGCTATTGCCCAATGGTTTTTCAAGAGCAAATTCCGAAGCAGCAGGAATTACGGGTGGTGTATGTAAATGGTAATGTTTTTGTAGGGGCGCTAAATGCAGAGGTGTATGCAGCAGCCAAAGTTGATTGGCGTAAACCAGGTGTTGAGGTTGGCGGATGGCAACACCACCAGCTTCCTGATGAAGTAGTTCGTTATCTGCAAGCCTTTATGGGGAAATTTGGACTATTGTTTGGCTCGTTAGATTTCATCCTCACACCATCAGGCGAATATGTCTTTTTGGAAGTCAACCCTGTGGGAGAATGGGGAATGTTAGAAAAAGATTTAAACTTGCCAATTTCGAGTGCGATCGCAGATGCTCTTGTACCAATTCGTAATTCGTAATTCGTAATTCGTAATTAAGAAAGCCAATTACTGTAGGGTATCTTAGGCGCAACTCAATTATGACAGTATTAATAGTTACGTTTAGCAAAGACAACGAAAGCATTCCTCTAGTAATTAAAGAAATTGAGGCTAGAGGAGAAAAAGCATTTCGGTTTGACACAGACAGATATCCCACCGAAGTCAAATTAGATATTTACTTTAGCGATACTGAGCGGGTAATTATTACTGATGGCGAACAGAAGCTCGATTTGAGTGAGGTATCCTCAGTTTGGTATCGGCGGATGCGCTACGGACAGAAACTCCCTGACTCAATGGACAAACAATACAGAGATGCATCAATTAATGAATGTCGCGCTACTGTTAGGGGTATGATTGCCAGCCTTCCAGGATTCCACTTCGATAAAATGGCAAATGTGGATCGGGCTAATAATAAACAACTACAGTTGAAAGTTGCCAAGGAAATTGGACTTTTAACTCCACGTACTCTAACTTCTAACAATCCCGAAGCAGTCCAGCAATTTGCTCAAGAGTGTCAGCAAGGTATCATCACCAAAATGCTTTCTTCCTTTGCTATCTATGATGATAAGGGGAGAGAAAACGTTGTGTTTACCACTCCAGTTACAGCTAACGATCTGGAGAATATGGAAGGACTGCGTTTTTGTCCGATGACGTTTCAAGAAAACGTGCCAAAGGCGTTGGAGTTGCGGACAACTATTGTCGGACACCGCGTATTTACAGCCGCAGTAGATTCTCAACGCTTGCAAGGAGCTACTTATGATTGGCGTAAAGAGGGAAAAGCCTTAGCTAACAATTGGCAACCTTACAAATTGCCAGAAGATATTGAGAAAAAATTGCTGAAATTGATGGCTGAATTTGGCTTAAACTATGGAGCAATAGATATTATCGTCACCCCCGATGGTCGTCACATATTCCTCGAAGTTAACCCAGTCGGGGAATTTTTTTGGATGGAGATATATTCACCAAACTACCCCATTTCGCAGGCGATCGCAGAAGTATTGCTGACTAATAAAAATTAGAGGTTGTGTATTTTTATTGTCCTCCACCGTCCAGTTAATTAAAAATACCTTTGCAATAGCTTTCTATAGGCAAAATTAACTGATTAACTTTATTAATATTCATTGCCTTATCGGAAATTAAAAATTAAAAATTATTGATGTTTGGAGATGAAAAGATTGTGATAGACATAGTAAATACACAACCAGTTTTAACATTTGATGGAGTAGATGATTACATAGATTTTGGCAGAAACGATATTGGCGGTGTTTTCGCTCAAGGGAGTTCAGCTTTTACAGTTTCAGGATGGATAAATCCACATCAACTCACAAATAAAGCCACTAGTTACGGAACGCGCAACGTATTTTTTGCCCGTTCTTCAGAAAGATACAGCGATAATTTTGAATTTGGGATCAGTGAAACCGGTAGTCTAGATGTTTTTATTGATGAAACTGTTAGTAAAGGTATCAAAACCTTCGGTCAAGGAGAACTAACTATAGAACAATGGCACTTTTTTGCTATTGTTTTTAATAACGGTCAAGTAACTGTACATCTTGATGATAATGAATATAACGATTCGCTTAGAGGTTCATCTTTAAACAAAGCAACAAGTTCCGTAACTTTAGGCGCAACTTTACACAAAAAAGTATATTTTAAAGGACAATTAGCCAACATTAGCGTTTGGAATTATCCTTGTACTCATGCACAAATCCAGACCCATCGTTGTGGCTTAATCGTTGGAGATGAAGAAGGATTAATAGCTTACTGGAAATTAGATGATGGGGAAGGAACAACAGTTAAAAATAAAACTGGAAAGTCCTATCAAGGCAATTTTCGTGGCGATCCTAGTTGGGAGTTAGCAGAAATTCCCTTTGCCACACAACCATCTAATTTAGTTCCATTTGTAGAACCATCATCCGATCGAGAAGATATTCCAGACAAAATTCAAATTGAGACAGCAGTTACTCCTGAAGAAAATATCTCAACATTAACTACAAGTTTATTAGCAGCAACAGTACTGTTAGCAAGCGACAACGAAGACCAACCACAAGAAATTCAACAGCCAGAAGCAAACAGCGAAGAATCTAAAATTATCCCAACTCTAGTAACTCTCGAATCACGTGAAGACGAAACCGAAGTTCCTGAAAATATCCCACAACCACAAACATTAACTCAGGAGGAATCGCCAGAAACCATGAATACAAAAGCCCGTCCCCAATATAAAATACTTGCCATTGATGGAGGTGGTATTCGGGGCATTATTCCTGCATTCCTCTTATCAGAAATTGAAAGGCGAACACAAAAGCCGATATTCAGTTTGTTTGATTTAATTGCTGGCACTTCCAGCGGCGGAATTTTGGCACTCGGACTCACAAAACCTCGATTAGCTTCTGATGTATCTGATAACTTGCCGTTAGCTGAATACACGGCTGAGGATCTCGCACAATTATTTCTGGAGTATGGAGTGGAAATATTTTATGAGCCATTGTTTGAAAGACTACTTGGCCCAATAGAGGATATATTTCTCCAGCCAAAGTATCCTTCCGAAAGCAGAGAAGAAATTTTCCGGCAATATTTTGGTCACGCCCCATTAGAAAACAATCTTAAAGAAGTTTTTGTCACTAGTTACGATATTGAGCAGCGCATTCCGATATTTTTTACAAACCAATTAGATAAACAGCAAACAGAATCTAAGAATTTCCGTAATTTATGTAGTGGTTTTTCGCTCTTAGATGCAGCATTAGCAACTAGTGCCACCCCGACTTATTTTGCTCCCCATCGCGCTATAAATTCCTACAATAGCGGTAATGTCTATACTTTAATTGATGGTGGGGTATTTGCTAATAATCCAGCACATTTAGCTATTTTAGAAGCACAAATTAGTAGCAAACAAAAAGCAAAACAAGTCCTCAATACAGAAGATATTTTAGTAGTGTCTTTAGGTACGGGTTCCCTAACGAGTGCCTACCCTTACAAAGAAGTCAAAAATTGGGGACTATTGCAATGGGGAAGACCACTTTTAAATATTGTGTTTGACGGTAGTAGTGAAGTGGTATCTGGAGAATTAGAACGCTTGTTTGAACCTAGCGATCGCGAATCTAAAAGTTTTTATTATCGCTTTCAAACATTCTTAGATGGAGAGCTAGAAAAAATAGATAACATCAAACTACAAAATACTCGTCAACTACAAGCTATAGCCCATCGACTGATTTCTGAAAAAAGTCAACAAATCGATGAATTATGTAGTCTTTTGGTGGGTTAAATTCAAATTTCTTATATCTTGCACCAGGCAAATGGCAGACATTTTATAATCGCTAATGCTAGGTGCAAGAAGTGAGATTTTTAATTTCTTCAAAAAAGAAATTAGTCATAACTCTCTCGGTCATGTTTTCACTTTATTAAAGATTGTAGGTAAGTACAATGGATGAACTCATCAAAAAAATTGCTGGTTTAGGTCTTCCTGGTATACTTTTTGTGATTGCAACAGCTACATCAGGGGGTAGTGTCGCGGCAGTTGTTGCTATGCTTTCATCGCTGGGCGGGCCTTTGGGTCTTTTAGGAGGTTTGGGTTTGCTGGGACTAGTAGGTGCTTTAGCAGAATATCTAGCAGCATTTGGAACTGAAAACATTCTCAAGCTTATCTATACAGAACGTAGCAAAACTGAATCTGTAAGATTTCTGCTCAAAGAAATTAAAGAGTTGCCCATTACAGATGAATTAAAACTCAAACTGAAACATCATATTAGCCCAGTAGTTATTACTGAACCGGAGGAAGGCCCTACTCCGAAAATAATCGAAATTGTTGATGAGGAACCAGTAATTTAATAGACAAAGCAGCAAGCTGCACCATAGATTTTAATGCGATCGCTTCCCAGATAAAAGTGATGTATGCGATCGCATTAATTGAACTGTTTAATCGCATCTACTTACTTCGGCAAAACCACGCCTTGACGGACAGTACGCTTGCGATCGCTTTTTCGAGTACCTCCAGCCATCTCTTTCTGCATTACGTTAGCGCAGCGTTAACAGGCCTGCGATCGTCATGATGAATTGGTATAACGTAAAGACGGAAGTTGTTTCAAAGTACGCGAAACACGCAAACGTGAAGGCGGAAGTTGCTTCCGGAAAGACGGAAGTTGTTTCAGAGTACGCGAAACACCGAAACGTGAAGGCGGAAGTTGCTTCAGAGTGCGCGAAACACGCAAACGTGAAGGCGGAAGTTGCTACAGGGAAGGCAGAAGTTGTTTCAGAGTGCGCGAAACACGCAAATGTGAAGGCGGAAGTTGCTTCCGGGAACGTAGAAGTTGTATCAGAGTGCGCGAAACACCGAAACGTGAAGGCGGAAGTTGCTTCTGGGAAGGCGGAAGTTGCTACAGGGAAGCCCTACATAATGCAATTCATGATGGTTTATTAAACCACCGTCGAATTAACTCTACTTGAAAGCGATAACCCTCTGCAACTTCCTCAATCAACTCCCGTTGTAATAACAGTTGAATTGTTGTTTCCCACATATCAGGGAACTGCTGTGATAATATTTGCTTGCTGACAATTGCCCCTTCCCCTTGAGCCGCGATAAAGCGTAAAATATCGCCTCCATTTGCATCTACTTGGTTATTTTGAATATCAGCGAAGAAAAAGCCACCACTTTGCAAAGCTTCTGGTATTGCTGCTTCCACATCTGCTAAAGTTGCCAAGCGACGAACAGAAGGATCTTGCTCATTTTTTAAGACGGTAATTTCCCCGCAGAGTAGCTGTACTAAGAATGGGTGACAGTGGGTAAGTTGCAGGACTCGCTCAACTGCATCAGGTTCATAACGGAGAGTAAAATCTTTGACTGGTTCTGCAATTAATTTTCGTGCTTCCTCTTCTTTTAAATAGGAGATATGCACAACTTGAACATTAATTAAATAACTAGCCCAACGCTGATATTCTTCAATCGTATGGGAGCCTGCTAATAACATCTTGAAGCGAGGACGATGTTGAATTAAGTGACGCAGCATTCCTAAAACATCCTCTTCGTCAAAGCGTCCTTTGTTAATAGCAGCGTCTAAACTCTCAAACTCGTCTAACATCAGCAAAACTGTATTTTGTTCCAGGGTTTGTTCTACTTCGTCTAGCCATTCATCAAATTTTGTAAAGGGGTCATCGGCTAATATTTCCCGTGTAAGAGATGGTAGTGTTAACGCGCTTTGTTGTTTGGCAGAAGTTGTCATGCCTCTAGCAAGATTGTAGAGTAAGCCTGTGTAGTCACTAGCTGATGTGAGTGGACCTTGCAAGTCTACAAACATGGGAATGATGGAATTGGGGAGTAACTTCCCGATGTTGTTGAGTAGGGAAGTTTTGCCCATACGTCGCTGACCGTATAGTAGTAGAGGAGGACGGCGGCGGTCTAAAAGTAATTTCTCAATTCGTAGACCGATATCATCGCGTCCAACAAAAATTGCTTGCTCTAATGTCAGAGGTACACCAATAATATAAGGATTGTCAATTTCTTTATTTTGTTCAACCTTAATAGCCAGTTCTTCCAGATATCTGTTGATTATATTCAGCCATCTTCTAGCAAAAGGTAGAAAGAAGGAAGCATATTTATTGTTACTACGATTGAAATTTTCTAACTGTACATTTAAATTGTCTGCCACAGCTTTAAGAGCTATACGTTGATTGTAATTGCTTCTTTGTTCTAAAGCTGCGTTTACATCTTGACTGATACGAGTAAATATGCGTAGCAAATAGTTGGTATTTTCTAGTTCGTCAATTACTATGGTGTGATGAACCTGACTTATAGCTTCTACATCAGCACAGTTTCTTAAACGCAGAGCATCTGTAGCAATTTGAACTACCCAATTCTGGCGACTTTTTTTCAGATAATCAATTGCAGCTTTGCCCTCAATTGGGTTGCGTTCAATAGACCTCTTGCAAAAGTCGCTTAAGCAAATTCGGTTTGGGGAAGACGAAGCTCGTAATTGTAGAGAGCAGCAATCAGATTAAACCTCAAACTAAATCTTTTTCGACGATTTCTATAAGTGAAGGACAAAATTTTAAATACCTTCAGCTTCCGATTTACATGCTCACCTAAAACTCTGATTTTAGCTAATTCTTGATTGCTCTTTTTATCCTCACAAGTTAACTTACCTCCTCTAGGTTTTTTCTTAGGAATCTGACTATTGCTATGTAGTTTTTGAATACCTTGATA
>NZ_JAECZA010000303.1 GCF_016056275.1 Dendronalium phyllosphericum CENA369
CCTCATAACAGACGCAAGTGCTGTAACCCTCTTCTGTCACTCTCCGTGAGAGCGATTGCTAGAAGTCTCACGAGGCAATCAATACAACCTATACTATTAGAAAAAAATTGCTCTTGAATTTGTTATTAGAAAATAATCGCGCGATCGCTTGCTGTACAAAAGCTCTAGAATTCAGAAATGGCAAATGTTTTCGGAGACTGACAGAAGAGGGGTAAGTACCTGGATCTGGATTACTATTGCCACCACTAAACATTTGTAAATCAGCGTGAAAGTGAGCAAGAGTATCTGGGTTAGCAGGGTCACTAGAAAAGAAAATACTTGAATCGATACTCTTGAGTTCTACCCCCACGCCAATAGAAGTTAGCGATTGTTTAATGATTTCCTGAGTTTTCTGACGGACTGGGTTGACTGAAGTTTGAAACAAAACCTTGAGTTCTACACCATTTTTATCCCGAATGCCGTTGCCGTTGGTATCTTTCCATCCAGCTTCATCCAATAAAGCAGCAGCTTTTTTCAAGTCAAATTCAGATTTCGTATTAGGTGAATTATAAATATCTGGTGCTACCACGATATTTGTCACAGCACGACCAGTTTGACCATATAACTGTTGATTAATAGTATCACGGTCAATAGCATAATTAAACGCTTGACGCACTTTCAGGTCTTTAAAAAAAGGATGGGGAAACTCTATGCTGGAGCGTTCACCGTCTTTGGTTTGTTTATTAGGGTCAGTTTGATTAATAGTAATCCGTTCCAAATAAGAACCGAAGACGATATCTAATCTACCTTTTCCTGCTGCCTCCAGCTGTTTCAGGATGGGAGCTTCTACTTGGAGGTTCCAGGCAAAATCTACATCTCCAGTCTGCAATACTGCTCTAGCAGCTGAAGTTGCATCTCCACCACCTTTAAGTTCTACTCGCTTAAAGAAAGGTTTATTTGCTTCGCGGAAAAAGGAATTAGCTTCATAAACAACAGTGTCACCAGGCTTGAAGTCCACCACTCGATAAGGGCCAGTTCCTACAGGAAGTAGATTAGCAGGCGCTTCTCTAGCGTTACTACCGTTGTATTTCTCGAATAGATGACGAGGTATGATTGACCCATTGGAACTAATAAACGGCAATGACCAAGCTGGGTTAGGTTCTTGGAAATTGATTTTAACGGTATAGTCGTTCAAGGCTTCAACGCTCTTGACAGCTTGATAATTAGCAGCAGTGGTTGCACCTAAAGCTGGATTACTAACAAATTGGTAGGTAAATACTACATCCGCAGCCGTAAATGGTTTACCATCAGACCATTTGACTCCTTGTTTGAGTTTCCAAGTCACTGATTTACCATCTTTTGCTACTCCACCGTTTTCTAGGGAGGGGATTTCTGCTGCGAGAAAGGTGACTAGTTTACCATCCTTATCAAAGCTGGCTAAGGGTTCGTAAGTAATTCGACTGGCTTCAAAGTCTTTGTTACCTTGAGCTAGATGCGGATTAAGAATAGTTGGTGCTTGCCAATAGAGAAGCTTTAAAGTATCGCTAGCAGCACTAGCATTACTTGCGGCTGTTGGAGTAGAGGCGGTTAGAGATTGAGAATTTGGAGAAGAACAAGCAGTTAGCAACAAAATACTAAGCAACGACTGAGCAAAAATCGGACTCCTACTGAATTTATTGAATATGGTCATGTTGAATTGTCTCTAGCGGTTTAAGCTCAATCTAAAAGGGCGATCGCTAATTTTAGATTTTAATTACGAATTACAAAGAAGGCAGGAGGCAGGAGGAAAGAAGTATGAATAAAAACTGTCTTTTCTGGGTATAAAACCCTGTTTAAAAAAAGAATTGTATCGAGTAGAGTGCAACAAGATACAAAGCGTCCTTGCTTCAATCTTACGTTTTTAAACGTGGGTTCCTACTGCCTCCTGCCTCCTGAATTTAATATCCTGCTTGCTTATTGACTATATTCTGTAAGGGCTGACCAGCTCGGTAGCGCTCTAGATTATCGAGAAACAAGTTGGCGATGCGTCCTTTCAATGCTGGGGAAATTGCGGAAGTATGAGGTGTAATAAATAGATTAGGTAACGACCACAGAGAACTTTCTGGCGGTAGGGGTTCAATAGAAACTGTGTCTAATCCCGCACCTGCAATCCAGCCTTCAGTTAGAGCCTTAGTTAATGCTGATTCATCTACAACCGCACCGCGACCCACATTAATTAAATAAGCATGACTGGGTAGCGATCGCAGTACTTTTTCATCAATTAAGCCTTTAGTTTCTGGTGTCAAAGGTGTCGCAACAACTACATAGTCAACTTCTGGCAATAATGCGTGCCATTCATCTGTACCAACGATTTTATCGAAATTTGGTAACGGTTCAGGACGACGGCGACCACCCCAAACTCTTGCCCCAAATGCTTTAGTACGAGCTGCGATCGCCTGACCAATATTCCCAGTACCGAGAATTAACACAGTTGAATTTGCCAACTCTGGCAGTACCAACCAGCTTTTTCGCCAACTGCGTTGATCGTGAGCAGCTTGCAATTGCCGTAACTGCTTGGCGTGATAGAGAATCAAAGTCAATACAAATTCCGAAATCGGAATCGCATGAACCCCCGCGCCATTAGTCAGAATAATATCGTGTTGGAGAAAAATGGGTGTGAGGATGTGATTCACACCTGCACTAGGAGTCTGTTGCCAACGTATTCCAGGCGCAGCCGCTAGCACTTTATGTAGAGTAGTCGGCTTCAATTTGAACCCATTAAGATAAACTTCTGCATCACTAGCATCACCATCAAAATTACCATCACTATCTACCCGCACAAATTGCGTATCCGATGGTAGGTGTGGCTCAATCTCGGCAGCAAGCTCTATAGGTAGAATTAGTTTGACCACTAGTTAATCCTTCATATAATTGCTTAGTATCCTGCTGACTATTCACTCACAACGAGCAATATTAGTTAGGTAGAGTAGACAGCGATCGTAACTGCAAATATTGTACAGTAAATTGATAGATTTACCGTATTATAAATTTCCCCAACCTAGCGGCTCTCCTGCTGCGGTGCTAGATTTATCATGCTAACCCTGGATTTCTCACAAACTCACTCAAATTATTCTTTCAGCCATTTGTAGAGGAGTTTTTTTTAAAGAATTTAAAAACTTCCTAGCGTGAAAATCAGCCTGAAAAAAAATAAATTTGTAGGTGGGTTCATTATAGACCTTTACTTTTTAGCCAATTGATAAACAAGTTAGCAATAGCTAAGTTACCTTGTTCCAGCATTGGCAAATGACCGTGATTAGGGAGTCCAACTTCAGGAAGCCAAATAAAATCACCCCGAAAGTATTTTGCAGTTTCTGCGTCTACTTTATAAGGATGGCGAGGGTCTTGGTCGCCTGTAATCACACATATGGGAATATTAAATAGTATCTCAGGGTTGCCAATATAAAGCCCTTGTCCTTCAACATTTCTGCGTTCGTTACTCATCCTTGCACTCTCAGCGACCAAACTGCGAAAATAATTCTCAAATGCCTCTTGCGGAAAGGTATCTGAGTTGGTGAAGTACTTCTTAGTATCTTCGCGCGAGTAGATACGTGGACAATCTTCAGAGAAAGCCTCTTTTGAGTCTTTGGCGATCGCTGGTAATAGATCGGCTGGTGGTGCTGGTGCAATGCCTATAATAGCTTTAACAAGTTGGGGATGAGTTTTTCCTATCTGCCAACCAACCGCACCAGACATACTGTGAGTCAGAATGACAGATGAGCCAATCTTTTTCAGGAGTGCAACTGTAGCATTGATTACCCTCTGATATGGCATTACGGAAAAGTTTGGTACAAAACCCGACCGACCATGCCCTGGCAAGTCAACAATATAGGTTGGATAGCCTTGTTCTGCCAGATATACTGCCCAACCTGGGCGGCGATCGGGTGTTTGGACAAAGTAAGCACCTGTATGAAAACCGCCATGTAAAAGCACAATCGGAACTGAATTTTGGTCTTGCCTTGGGCGGTAATGCTGAACATACATTTGGTACGGAATATCACCAACAAAGAATTCTATTTCAGTGTATGAATGTATTCCTCTCATATCCATCTCTCTTGTTCTAATTCGCTGCTGGACAGACTGCTGAAGCCACATCTACCCGTTTGGGAATGACTTTTTGTTCCACCATCCAATCTGCAACTTCTTGGATCTCAGCAATTACCTTCGGTTCTAAAGGCAGCACTTGTTCGGGAGGACGGTTAGCTACCACTCGTTTAATAACAGCAGGCGATAACCCCATCGCTTTTTCCAAGATCGTGGCAGACTTTTCGGGATTATTAGTTGCCCAATTTCCCTCTTGTTTGAGAATGTCTACAATCGCTTTCACCGCTTGAGGATGTTCGGCTAAAACGGGGCGACGAACTACATAGACTCCATAGCTAGGAGCAGGATTATTCTCTACAAGGCGACGAGCGCCATACTGCTCTTCTGCTGTTGAAAGTCCTGGGTCCCAAATTGCCCAGGCATCTACATGTCCTTGAACCAAAGCTGGCAGAGCGTCAGTTGGCCCTAGATAAACTCGCTCAACTTTGTTTTCTGGTATCTTCGCTTGTTTCAATGCTTGCAGAACTACAAGTTCGCCAGCGCCTCCCTTGTTGACTGCAACTTTTTTACCTACTAAATCGCTAACCTGGCGAACCGGAGAATTTTTCGGCACCACAATAGTTTGTGACTTGATATCTGGTGGACGATATGCGATGAGACAGATATCTGCACCACCTGCTAGCCCTGTAATTACGGGAATACTTCCACCTGAAGCAATATCTGTACTCCGCGCGTTGAGTGTTTCTAAGAGTGGGGCAAAGTTAGGGAAAGGACCTACCCAGTTAATCTGAATATTTTGGGCGGTGAGGTCTTTTTCTAACGTGCCGCGTTCTCTCACAATCGGGAGTAGCGCCCACTTGACGTAACCAATTTTGATAGTCGTTTGAGTTCCATTTTTGGCAGCCTGATTGACTACTGACCTCTGATGAAACAGGCGGGTCTGAGGTTATAAATTCTTTAATGATGTATGACTGTGATGTAAAAGACAAATTGTTGTAAAAACTACTTGATTTTCATGATTGTTTGTGAGAAAGTCTGACTTAGTAATTATAAAATACGGTAAATCGATAGATTTGTTGTATTTTAGATTTTGACTAAAAGGAATTGCGAATTATTAATTGATTAATTAGCGCTCTTACGGGGTACAAGCCCCCACCAAATCTTCGATTTGGTGGTCTTCAATTAGTGGCAGGTTTCAAGCCCCCACTAATTGTCTTAATTGCGAATTGCGTTAGCACAGCGTTAGCGAGTCCGCGAGCATCCGCTGCGAATTGGAGTTGACGGAAAATAAGCGGTAAATTTTTAGTTGTGCAGACAGCAATGTTTGGGCTATGCTCCATCGAAGACGATCGCAGCAACGCCCAATATTTTAACCTCTGATTTTCCTTTTGAATTGCTCACATAACCGCATAGGAATTGGGGATCAAGCATTGAATAGCAGCAGTCAAATGCAGCAGCTTCCTTAGTGCTTGGCAAAGCGATCGCAATTGGTATTCTCAGAGATGAGAAGCTAACGTTCCGCGAAAAATTTGCAGATTTCACCTTCACCAAGTTTGATGGTACAAAAATCACAGTTTAAAGCTTTGACTGTTTAGAAAATATAGAGACACGATATTTCGCGTCTCTACATTTACTTAAATCCTATTTAGTTTCAGAGTTCTACAATGTCTGATCTTCGGAGATTTTACTCTCGATGCCTGCGGCGGGCTGCGCCTACGCGATCTATGTTATTGAGCATAGCGGTAGCGATCGCGCTCTTGATATCTACAACACAAGCACTCAATCCCAAAAATACAGTATCAGCACAACAAGCATCGCCGGACATAGAACTAGCTCAGAAATTAGGTAAAGAAATTATTGCTGCTTGTCCCGTTGTCTCTGAGGCTAAAAATTTAGCTGCCTTCAACTCATGCGCTGACAAACTCGTTAACCTAACAACTCTCCGCGAAACCATGAATGCACCCTTCTTGTGGGGCGCTCAAAGCAAAGTCGGTAATTACAATCTCAAAGATAATCAAACAACTGTATTTGATCCATTCGTTTGGCGTCGCATATACCTAGCCACTTTTATGTTCAAAGGTAAACCAAAAGTTGAACAGGTAAACAATTTAATTGTGATTCACCTTCCCATTCAGTTCCGCAATCAGCTTGATATTGGTGCTTATCCTTATCCTTTTTGGCACTCATCGAAAAAGTGGAATTCTTACCAGCAAAGCACTGAATTACTTCTGTTTCTAGAACAGAAAAAGCTCAAAGGGGCACTGCGTTCAGCTGTGATTGACTCACAAAGACCAGTAGTAAATCATGTATGGGATGGTAAGTGGGTTTGGAATGATGCTCATGGCAAAAAGCAACCTTATGTAACACTATATACCCGTTTGTTTTCTCCATCGAACCCACACCTCGCTAAAGTTGATGCTGCTTATCGTGCATTTGAGGTTAATCTACGTCAACACGCTTGTATTGTTTGTCATAGTCCAGATAACGCAGCTAAACAGAATCCTTTATTAATGCTGAGTTATCCAAATCAAGCGCTCTCCTTACGACACGAAACGGTGCGCCAAATTAAAGAAAAACGAATGCCACCTCCGGCTGGTATTGTTAATGAGCAAGAGCGACAAAAGCTGCTTGAATTTGCCCAAGCATTTGCCCAAGCAGGCGACCAAGCCCTAGCTTACGAAGGAGAAAAAATAACTTCTTTCGAGTTCATTCAAACAACTAGTGATTGAATCTCATGCAGTGGTTGATAACGGTTAGCAAGATAAAATTCAGTTGCAATAGAGTAAAATTCTGTTCATTCGCTAACGCAAGGGCAAAATGTTCGAGGGAAAATAGATTCGTTTAAAAATATGGAGAGCGTTACAGCCTAACTGACACTTGATCGTGATTGAAGTGGTAATGTTTGAAGCAGCTACGCCGGATTTTCAATTGGTATTCGTTCATTCATATCTAGACGGAAAATACCATATGGATTAACGTGTCGCCAAATCAAAGGCGAAAGCGATCGTAAATCTGCCTGCTTCATTGTCTTCATCCATCGGGGTTGTGACAAGACCTCTTGAATCATCCAAGTATTGATATATACCAAAGATATCTGCAATAAATGCAGAGATAACACAGCTACTTCTTGGTCATCCAAGCGATTTGTCGCAATCTCTCCACCTTTTCCATAGAAAATAAAACTGTTAGCACTATTCCAGTTTTCAACTACATTTAGCCCAGAATGAATTTCTTGCCGAACTTCAATCGAATGCAGATATTGACACAAGAAAATAGTCTTAACAGCCTTGCCTAATTCCGCTAATGCCTGATAGGTAAAATGTAACAAATTACCTTTAGTAAAACGCTTCAAGATAGCATCGGTTTCCGCCATTCCTAATCGCAGTGCTGTAGCATATTTAACCATCTGGTCGTACTGCTGTCTGAGCAAATCCCATCGGATTGAACGTTTAATAATTGCTTGTAAATATCGAACCAAAAAACATCAACTCCAAGACATCTTAGTAATTGCAATTCAGGCAATCATTGCCGGAGCGCAAGGGTGGGAAGATATCGAGAATTATGGCATAAGTAAGCAAACGTGGTTACAGGAGTTTCTGGCATTACCAAACGGTATTCCCTCAGATGATACATTTCGACAAGTGTTTGAGTTGCTCTTACCCTGAGTGTTTAATGAGTTAAAATATTTACCCCTCTTCTGTCACTTTCCGGATAGAATGAATAGAATAAAGGAAAAATAGAACTCTACAAGGTAAGTAGAGCAATGGATGTAGAATTACAAATCCTGAAACATCTGCCAAGGGATGCCCAGCCAACAGTTGCGCTCGTAGATGCATATTGTGCAGAGTACAAAGACCTGTTTAAAGAAGTAAGAAATTATGAATGCTTCAAATATTTACAT
>NZ_JAECZA010000042.1 GCF_016056275.1 Dendronalium phyllosphericum CENA369
ATCGATATCGCACCCAACCATAGACTGTTCCATACTCTAGCTCCAGCCCATGTTGGCGTTTCAACCACTCGACTATTTCACCGTAACTACCAAACCCTTTCTCTGTTTCCAGTTCTTGCTTGAGGGCAGCGAGGACCTGATCATTAATTTTTCGGTTTGCTCCGGGTGCTTTCTTAATTTCTAGCAGGCCAGACAGCCCATTGGCTCTATACTTTTGCAACCATCTTGTCACCGTTGATGTATCTCTACCCAAACGTTGCCCTATTTCAAGTTGTTCCTTAACTTGCCCACTTTTGAGCCACCACAACATCTGTAACTTTTCTTTCTGGTTTCCTGAAGACACTGTTTGTAGGCGTTTTTTCAGTTCCTCTTCACTCTCGGCGATCGCAATTTTAAATGGGCGGCTCATGGTTTTGTTAACCTACCAAGTTTGCTTCTCCCCATTATATGCAGCTTCATTTTTAATTGGTATTAGCACTCACCACTGTTTGATAAGTCGTTGTCGCTAGATAACAGTACTACTGGTTGTTGATAAAGAGGTACTGAGAATGTGACTGTTGAACCAAGTCCTTCACCAAGACTATAAAAATGCACTTCACCACCCATTGCTTCTACTAGCTTCTGGGATATTGCCAGTCCTAAACCCGTACCACCGTACTGGCGAGTGCGAGAGCCATCTACTTGAGAAAATAATTGAAATAATTTATCTTGTTTATCTAAGGAAACGCCAATACCTGTGTCTGCCACCCTAACTCTTACCATTCCTGGAAATTGCTGTTCTTGAAATTTTGCTTTTTTCAGTACTAAATCAGCGGTGATGGTGATACCGCCTTCTTGAGTAAATTTGATGGCATTGTTCACCAAGTTGAGCATTACTTGTAGCAGCCGTTGGTAATTGCCTTGGACAATGATTTCATCGGAGGTGGGAGGCAATTGCATCTGGAAGCTGAGTTTTTTGGTCTCTGCTTGAGGACGCATGAAATTTTCTACATCACCAAATAATTCATCTAGCTTGACTGGAGCGCAAGCTAGCTCCATTTTCCCTGCTTCGATTTTAGCTATGTCTAAGATATCGTTCACGATATCCAGCAAGTGTATTGATAATTGGTGAGCTTCTAGCAAAAATTGATTTTGTTCTTCTGGGTCATCTGCCATACCCTCTAAAATCAACTTCAAAAATCCGATCATACCGTTGAGAGGAGTGCGAATTTCATGAGACACATTGGCGAGAAATTCGCTTTTTAAGCGGGAGGCTTCTTCGGCTTTTTGACGCGCTGCTTCTAATTCTTTATATAAAGTAGCATGAGCGATCGCTGTTCCTAACTGATCTGCTACTTCTTTTGCTATTTCAAATTCTGCACCTGTCAACGGACAGCATTCATCTCGCAGACTTATGGCTATTAATCCATTAGCTTGGTCTTTATAGCATGTAGCCACTACCAACATTTTCTGCTGGGGACACAAACTACACTCAGATATCTCCATCACTATTGGTTCTAGGGTTGCCAATGCTTTAGCAAAGGCTGGCTGAGAAGCTATATCTATTTCTTCGCCAAGCATTGAGCTTCTAAAAACTGGTTGGTGATACTCTGCTATCACTCGCACTCTTGAGCTAGAAGGCTGGTATGGACAAATAATACAGCGCTCTAGCCGCAGTGCTTTCCCCAAACTGTCTACTGTTTGTTGCCAAATAATATCCAAATCCAATGTGCGCCGAATATTTCTGGTAATTTGATTTACCAGTTTCTGATGTTGCTGCGAACGTAAAGCCAACTCTATATGCGTGCAGGGTTTTGATACCACATTCACTTCTTTTTTGTTGACTGTTGCTTGCAATAACCGCCCCATTACTAAAACTGTAGTAGCAGTTGTTCCCAATTGCGGCATTACCGGGCAAATCAACAATTCCAACTCGAATAACTCTTGGTGGTAAGTAAACCAGCACTGAAACTTTTCCGGCACCAAACTGGTCAAAATTCGGTGCAAACGTTCCAAATAGGCAACCTTATCCACTGGGGCAAAAGTTTTATTTTCTTCGCCCTCATTAACTATTTGCTCCGGGTTCAACCCCAACAGGGCGCTTTGCTGCCAGTAAAAGGTCAGATAGCGTCCAGCCCCATCTTGCGTGTATACCAACTCGGCTCCGAGAGTTGATAACGAGCCATCGCTCTTGTGATTGAAATATTCTAGATTTTGGGGAAATAAGTTTGGCAATTGGGAATTAGCAGTAATAGTCATTAATCGAGTTGGATATACAAGTGACAACTCAAAACAGTTTTTTTAAAGCTGTTAAAAGTTTTGCATAAAATGTTACAGCTTTGACAAACATACATTGGTATTTTGGCTGATTTGGAATCCAGATTGACAAACTTCACATTTGTTTATTTTCTTTTGATAGCTTAGTTATTCGGTGTCAATCGTTCCATTCTCCTCTGGGTGGAATAGGGGTACGGTGAGGGGTACGTGTCAGTTCATCATCTCTAGGAACATCACCCCGTAACCATTGGCGGATCGCTACCTCAATCACTTTACTGGGGTCATTGGTTAAATGTTGAATTTGCTCCAATAACTCCGAATCTAGGCGGACAGCAATTTCTACCTTATCGGCTCGTCTTTGCTCCGCATCGGTAGCTTTCTCTCTCATATTCATAGCTTTATATACTCAGAGGTTGCTTTGTCAAAAGCTTTGTAAAGTAGTTCTATTCATGATTCGGGTTTATTTACTGACAAGTTTTAAAGGTCACAATTACATAGTTCCCCGAAATCGTATCAAAATAACAAGGTCAGGTTTCAAGTGTTAATTTTCATAGAACTCGCTATACACTAGCTCTCTAGAAGTTTTGTCAGTAAATCAGTAGTTACGGGCAATTACGAAGTGTAACTATCCACGATATCTACACTATGTACTTATATATATTTATTGTACGCCCCTGTTTGAGCAATACCATCAGGTAAAAATAGACTTTATATATAGACTTTATATATTTTTAAAAGTCCACTCAGGTGGTCAGTTGTTAGTTGTCAGTGGTCAGTTGTTAGTGGTCAGCAGTCCCCAGTCCCCAATCCCCAATAGCAGCATGTTGGCTAATAAAGCATTAAAATACATGAAGTAAATTGCTCTTTAAACCTTGGTTGCTGCTTCAGCAAAGATAGTATATGACTGACGTTCCCGCAGTTCGCATTCGCAATTTTTGTATTATTGCTCACATCGATCATGGGAAATCAACCTTGGCCGATCGCTTACTGCAAGCCACTGGCACTGTGGACGAGCGGCAGATGAAGGAACAGTTTCTCGACAATATGGATCTGGAACGGGAGCGCGGCATTACAATTAAGCTGCAAGCTGCCCGAATGAACTATCAAGCTAAAGATGGTCAGCAGTATGTACTGAACTTAATTGATACGCCTGGTCACGTAGATTTTTCTTACGAAGTGTCGCGCAGTCTTGTCGCTTGTGAAGGAGCATTATTAGTAGTGGATGCGTCTCAAGGTGTCGAGGCGCAAACTTTGGCAAATGTATATTTAGCTCTCGAACATAATCTGGAAATTATCCCGGTTTTAAATAAAATCGATTTGCCTGGGGCCGAACCAGACCGAGTCATCGGCGAAATTGAAGAAATTATCGGTTTGGATTGCAGCGGTGCGATTTTGGCTTCTGCTAAAGAAGGAATAGGCATTGACGAAATTTTAGAAGCAGTTGTGGAGCGCGTACCGCCGCCACAAAACACGGTAAAGGAGCGCTTACGGGCATTAATTTTTGATAGCTACTACGATAGCTATCGGGGAGTGATTGTGTATTTCCGGGTGATGGATGGCACTTTGAAAAAAGGCGATCGCGTGCATTTAATGGCATCAGGTAAGGAATACGAAATTGACGAGTTAGGCGTTCTTTCTCCCACCCAAAAGCAAGTAGAAGAACTACACGCTGGGGAAGTGGGTTATTTGGGAGCAGCAATTAAAGCTGTGGCTGACGCGCGGGTGGGGGATACCATTACTCTTGCCAACGCCAAAGCAACCGAACCTTTACCTGGATACGCAGAAGCCAACCCAATGGTTTTTTGTGGGATGTTTCCCATTGATGCCGATCAATTTGAAGACTTGCGGGAAGCTTTAGAAAAGTTAAGACTTAATGACGCAGCGCTGCAATACGAGCCGGAAACTTCTAGCGCGATGGGGTTCGGCTTCCGTTGCGGATTTTTGGGCTTGTTGCATATGGAAATTGTCCAAGAACGTTTAGAGCGCGAGTACGACCTGGATTTAATTATTACAGCTCCTTCGGTGGTTTATAAAGTCATAACTACCAAAGGTGAAGAACTGTATATAGATAATCCTAGCCATCTACCCGCACCCAACGATCGCGAGAAAATCGAAGAACCCTACGTCCAAGTAGAGATGATTACGCCAGAAACCTACGTGGGCACTTTGATGGAGTTGTCGCAGAATCGGCGTGGCATCTTCAAAGATATGAAATATCTCACCCAAGGACGCACCACACTGACTTATGAATTACCTTTGGCGGAAGTCGTCACCGACTTTTTCGATCAAATGAAATCGCGATCGCGTGGTTATGCCAGTATGGAATATCACCTCATCGGCTACCGCGAAAATCCTTTGGTGAAGCTAGATATTATGATTAACGGCGATCCCGTTGATTCTTTGGCGATGATTGTCCACCGCGATAAAGCTTATAACGTCGGGCGGTCAATGGCGGAAAAACTCAAAGAACTAATTCCCCGCCATCAATTCAAAGTCCCAATTCAAGCATCAATTGGCAGTAAAGTGATTGCCAGCGAACACATCCCCGCCTTACGGAAAGATGTGCTTGCCAAGTGCTACGGTGGCGACATCAGCCGGAAGAAGAAACTTTTACAGAAGCAGGCAAAAGGTAAAAAACGGATGAAATCTGTAGGAACGGTGGATGTACCCCAAGAAGCCTTTATGGCGGTACTGCGCTTGGATCAAACCTAATTTTCCAGCAAGCACTGTCCGCGGCTAATTCATAGGAATGGGGAAATAAGTAGAAGGCAGAAGGCAGAGGGCAGAAGGCAGAAGGTAAATGCCAGCTTCTGACAGGGTTTCATCGGTTGGCATTTTACATTTAATTATGTCCACCTACTTATCTCATTTTCCATACTTAACACTCTTCCTTACCCTAAAGGCAGCAACATTGCTCGATTAACAGCAGTCTTCTGTAAGAAGGCTGCATTTTAATATTTGAGGAAGCTGGCGAAACAAGGAGACAAAGCAGATATAGCTGGGGACTGGTGACTGGGTGAAAAGTCTTTTTATGTCTAGGTTTGATCGTCTGTTGATGTCCTAACACTACTGGCGACGGCTATAATTTTTCACTCTTAACTCCCTACTCAGCAACGCCACTTGCTTCAACGGAGGGAACCCCCCTACTCTTCGAGAACGACTTCGTCGAACGGGTTCGCAGTTCCTTCAAGTCGGCGAAGCCGCCCAACGGACTGCTCACCGCAACGCAGTGGCTCCTCAGCACTCCCAACGCACTCAGCACTAGAAAGAGGGGTATGATACTTCCTTCAAATTGGGCATTTTTAGGTTAATCTTCTGAGATGTTTCATATGGTCTTTGCTGATTTCCTCAGTCTTGATAACCTTTTAATCAGCTTTATTAAAAAAACTGTTAAAGAATCTAAAAGTTTTAGTAAATATACTTACAGCAATTGTCACCCTTATATTTTTAGATAAATGTAGTTTTTTAGATTTTTATCAAACTAGTGGAGAATTTAGTATATGAAGGTACTAGTACTGAGTTGGGAGTTTCCACCAAGGATAGTTGGGGGAATTGCGCGTCATGTGTCAGAGTTGTACCCAGAACTAGTAAAGCTAGGACATGAAATCCACCTGATTACGGCGGAGTTTGGCCAAGCATCGATGTATGAGGTAGTCGAAGGAATACATGTGCATCGGGTTCCAGTGGGATATGGTAACGATTTTTTTCACTGGGTAGTGAATCTCAACCAGAGTATGGGACATCAGGGCGGCAAGTTAATCTTGGAGGAAGGCCCGTTTGATTTAATCCATGCTCATGATTGGTTAGTTGGCGATGCAGCGATCGCTCTCAAGCATAGCTTTAAAATTCCTTTAATCGCCACTATCCACGCTACTGAATACGGGCGTTATAACGGGATTTACACTGATACTCAATATTATATTAGTAACAAAGAAAACTTACTTGCTTACAACGCTTGGCGGGTTATTGTTTGTAGCGACTATATGCGGCAGGAAGTACAGCGAGCGCTACACAGTCCTGAAAACAAAATTGATGTTATTTATAACGGCATTCGTGCCGAAAAGAAAAAGCACCACGAAGATTTTCACGCTCAAAATTTTCGCCGCCAATTTGCTGAAGACAATGAAAAAATCGTTTACTATGTTGGTCGCATGACCTATGAAAAAGGCGTACCTTTATTACTGAATGCAGCTCCGAAAGTGCTTTGGGAAATGGGAGGTAATGTTAAATTTGTAATTGTTGGCGGTGGCAATACCGATCATCTCAAATGTCAAGCTTGGGATTTAGGAATTTGGCATAAATGCTATTTTACTGGTTTTCTTTCAGATGAATATTTAGACAAATTTCAAACTGTGGCTGACTGTGCCGTGTTTCCCAGTCTTTACGAACCTTTTGGGATTGTGGCTTTAGAAAGCTTTGCTTCTCGCGTTCCTGTGGTGGTTTCCAATACAGGAGGTTTTCCAGAAGTGGTACAACACACCAAAACAGGTATTGTTACCTGGGCAAACAATGCTGATTCTCTTGCTTGGGGAATTTTAGAGGTTTTGAAAAATCCCGACTATCGGCAATGGCTAGTTGATAATGCCTATGAAGATTTAGAACGGCGCTTTAGCTGGGCGAAATTAGCCAAGCAAACAGAAAATGTTTATCAGCGAGTTGTGCTTGAGCGATCGCAAATTGTCTGGCTTTAAAACTTACAATAAAACCAAAAATTCTAACATAATAACGCAGATAATTAATGATTATTATGCGTTATTTTGCGTTAAAAAACAGTACCAACTCTGTACGCTGGAAATTTTACCTTATCTGGTGCGAAAGTTAGCAATAATTGCAGTTTGCACCAGAAGTTTAGTATGACAAATGCATTACCAAATGTAGGTAAACGCTTGAAGACTGTCGCAACCAAGTTGTTAAGGATGATAGTAGTCTTCATAGGCGATTTTATAGGAGACTTGAAACGCTACTTTCTGGGGGGCGACACTGCTGATTTTCGTTATCCCTTAGCTGAAACTTTTCGTCCTACCTTGGCTGGGCCTGTCATTAGCTTAGGTGGGGGTGGCCCTGATGTCGAGGAAGGTATCCAGTGGATGATTGACCAGGTTAGGGGAGGGACTCGCAGCCCTACTAAAGTTGATGTTGTAGTTCTCCGCACTTATGGCAATCACGATTACAATCGGCTAATTTCTGACATGAGGGGTGTCAAGTCTGTGAAGACGCTGATTATTAGCAATCAGTATGATGCAAATAAAACAGAGATTGTTGAAACAGTCGCAAATGCTGATGTGATTTTCTTCGCTGGGGGCGACCAATGTCAGTACATCCGCAGTTGGAAAAATACCAGACTGGAGGCAGCTGTCAAGTCAGTTTATGCCAGAGGTGGTGGTATTGGCGGCACTAGTGCAGGTGCGATGATTCAAAGTGAATATGTTTACGATGCTTGTGCTTCTTCTGAAGAAGGCATTGAAACTAGGGACGCATTGGAAGATCCCTACCGAGACATTACTTTTACTTACAACTTTTTCAGATGGAGAAATCTGCACGGAACCATCGTCGATACCCACTTCGACAGGCGTAAAAGAATGGGTCGAATCATGGCTTTTATTGCCCGTCAAATTAAAGATGGTGTATCTAACAGCGTTTTGGGTATAGCTATTAGCGAAGAGACATCAGTTGTTGTCGATAAAAATGGTCTAGCAAAAGTTACAGGTAGGGGTGCAGCGTATTTTGTACTTGGAGATCGTCCGCCAGAAGTCTGCGAACCTCGAACTCCTTTGACATTTCATGACTTCAAGATTTGGAGAGTTCCGCGTGGCGATACTTTCGACCTCAGAAACAGACCGACGACGGGATACTATCGTCGCAGCGTCAAGAAGGGACGGTTTGATTCAGACCCCTATTGAGTGATGAGGGGGATGAGGAAGATAAGGGGGATAAGGGAGAGTAATTGTTAAGAAACTTCCTCATCTCCCCTATCTCCCCCTACTCCCTCATCTCTTCTACACCAGCGTTGTCTGCTTGCGTAAGCTTTGGATGGTAGCGATCGCATGTTTTGCTACAATATCAATCTCTTCTGGGGTATTAAACCGTCCGATGCCAAACCGCACTGAGGCATAAGCTAGTTTTTCTGAGTGTCCTAGTGCTGTGAGAACATGGGAAGGGGCTGTGGTTGCTGAGGAACAAGCAGAACCGGAAGATACTGCCATGATTGGTTGTAATCCTAGCAAAAGTGCAGCTCCATCCACTCCCTCAACGCTGATATTCAAGTTTCCTGCGAGTCGCTGGGTTGGATGTCCGTTGAAGTGAATTCCTTCTAACTGGGAAAGTTGCGATCGCAATCTTTGTCTGAGTTGAGTGAGGCGTTGGTTTTCTGTTATTTGTTCTGCCAAAGCTATTTCTGTTGCTTTGCCAAAGCCGACGATTTGCGGTGTGTATAAAGTACCAGAACGCATCCCCCGTTCGTGTCCGCCACCATGTTGTTGGGGAGCAAGTTGCACTCTAGGGTTGCGCCTGCGGACGTACAGCGCCCCGATACCCTTTGGGCCGTATACTTTATGTGCAGTCAGCGACATCAAGTCAATTTTCATTGCTTGCACATCAAGGGGAATTTTGCCGATAGCTTGAGCTGCATCTGTGTGGAAAATTATATTGCGATCGCGGCACATTTCCCCGATTTCTGCTAATGGCTGCAATACACCAATTTCGTTATTTGCAGCCATCACCGATACCAAAACCGTCTCAGGACGAAAAGCTTTTTCTAACTCTGTTAAATCAATCAGTCCATCTTTTTGGACTGGGAGAATAGTAATTTCAAAACCAAGGGTTTTTAAATATTTGCAAGGGTCAAGAACTGCGCTATGTTCGGTGGCAACAGTAATAATATGTTGTCCTTTTTGAAAGTAAGCCTCGGCAACACCTTTAATAGCTAAATTATTTGCTTCTGTCGCGCCACTAGTAAAAACAATTTCTTCTGGAGTAGCATTAATTGCTGTTGCTAATATTTCCCGCGTTTGTTTCACAGCAGCTTCTGCTTCCCAGCCGTAAACATGACTAATACTAGATGGATTGCCAAAGCGTTCTGTGAAGTAGGGTAGCATTGCCGCTAGTACCCGTTCATCTACAGGTGTGGTAGCGTGGCAATCGAGATAGATAGGGCGAGTAGACATAAATTAACTCAAAGTTTGACTCAATTTTTTTAATATTCTGAGAACTTGATATAATTCATTTCCTCTTCTCAACAAAGTAAATTCATCAGACAAAGCATACTTTGGTATATTTTCTTTAGCTAGTTTTAAAAATATGAAATGACTACCATTCGTTACTAATCCAAAAGCAGGTTTGTCTTGATGAGGATTAGCTAGCATATAAACAAGTGCTTGAGGGATAGTTTCTAAGAGAGAAAAACTAGACCTTTTAGATTCAATCACCAATATCCATAATTGCTCTTGAATAACTAAGATATCAATTCTACCTCTAATAATTTCTCCTTCATCCTCGGCAGAAATTTCGATTGATTGCTCGCCTCGAATATAAAAAGGCTCATCATAAAATCCAGCTAAATTGAGTAAAGGAGATAAAACAACTAATTTCACCGTTTCTTCTGACAAAGGAGGATATTTGACTAAACGGAGAAAATGAAGTTTTACTTTGTCCAAATCTTGTTTTTCTAAATCTGTGATTTCTGGTAAGCCTTCCAGCCATTCTGTAAAAAATGCCTCATCTTCAGATAACTGTAAGTTAAATCTTTCTTCCAGATAGGCAAGCCCGACATTTTGTGCTTGGATGAATTGAACCATAGTTCATTCAAAAAATGCATATAACTATTGTAAGGTGGAAATTTTTAAGAGGTTTAGTATTAAACTGGTTTGTTGAAACTGACTAATTTCAGTCCTGCTTGGATGATATTCGCTACATCGCATTGCAGCGATTGTCTGCTTATTCAGCTGCTAATTCGCGTAATTTAGTTAAAACTGCTTGAGCATGACCTTTCGCTTTCACATTTGGCCAAGCATGAGCGATGATTCGATCGGGTGAAATGAGAAAAGTTGAACGAACAACACCCATATATTCTTTTCCCATAAACTTCTTGAGTCGCCAAGCACCATAACTTTCTGTCAGCACATGTTCTGGGTCACTTAACAGCGCGATCGATAAATTATGTTTGTCAATAAATTTACAATGAGATTTAGCCGAATCTGGACTCACACCTAAAATTGTCGCTCCTAGGGCGCTGAATTCTTGATGCAACTGGGTAAAGTCTTGGGCTTCTGTAGTACAACCAGGGGTGTCATCTTTGGGGTAGAAGTACAGCACAACCCACTGACCGCCAAAATCATCCAGACTGACTGGGGTATCATTTTGATTAGGAATCGAGAAATCAGGCGCTTTTTGTCCAGCTTGGGGAATGTTGCTCACGATCGCACTTTGAGAAATTACAATAGCCTTCAAAATTTTACCCAGATTGGGCTATGCTTTTGACCATAAGAGATACTGAGGTTTGTATATTATTCCTACACTTGAACAAAGAACACAATGCTTTATACTGTGCTATTGGTTGACAAAGATGTATTTGCCTATAAATCTTGTACGGTTAGATGAGCGCACAGGAAACGTGTTCCTCTTGGCAGGTGAAGAAAATATTATAGAAATATATCCCAATGGCAAATGGAGGTATGTAGTATGAGTCAGCCTAACTTTCAGACAATGAGTAGAAAAGAGCTACATGCCTATGTTTTAGCACATCGGGAGGATCGAGAAGCATTTTATGCTTATGTAGACAAGTTACATACAGAGGCAAGCTGGATTGAGATGCCACCATTACAGTCTTTAGATGACTTGAAAAATTATCCTGAATTCCTTGAGAAATTCAGCAATGATTCTGAGTTATAGAATAACGCAGTTTTATATTTTACCCAGATTGGGCGCTCGCATGTAATCATTCAGTGAAGAATCAGGCGTTTAGACTGATAGCTCTGGTGAATGGCACAAATTCTGTGACAATGAGTAACAGCAATCCGGAATACCGATTTAAGCTACTCATGAGCCATTCTCATAACAGTCCATTACCGCGCAAATCCTTGCAATCATACCTTTATGCTTTTTGGAAGTTTTCCCGCCCTCACACAATTATTGGCACGAGTCTGAGTGTCTTAGGTTTATATTTAGTTGCCATTGCTCTTTCTCGGACAGAATTTTCTTATATTCAATTAGTTTCGCTTTTAGGTGCATGGATTGCCTGTCTATGTGGCAATGTTTATATTGTGGGGTTAAATCAACTGGAAGATGTTGATATTGACAAAATTAATAAACCTCATTTACCGCTAGCATCAGGAGAATTTTCTAGAACGCAAGGGCAGTTAATTGTCATTATTACTGGCATTTTAGCCCTAGTTGTTGCATGGCTAACTGGACCTTTTTTATTTGGTATGGTAGCTTTGAGTTTAGCAATTGGTACGGCTTATTCATTACCACCAATTCGCTTGAAGCAGTTTCCCTTTTGGGCAGCTTTATGTATTTTTTCAGTGCGCGGCACAATTGTGAATTTAGGATTGTTTTTGCACTTTAGTTGGGTGTTGCAAAAGAGCCAACTAATTCCTTTGACAGTTTGGATACTAACAATATTTATTTTGGTGTTTACATTTGCGATCGCTATCTTTAAAGATATCCCCGATCTGGAAGGCGATCGCTTGTATAATATCACTACTTTCACTATCCAACTCGGCCCGCAAGCCGTATTTAACTTGGCTCTTTGGGTGCTAACTGTTTGTTATTTAGCAATGATTTTAGTTGGTGCTATACATCTAGCTTCAGTTAATTCAGCATTTCTCGTCATTACTCATTTGCTAGTGCTGTGTTGGATGTGGACACAGAGTTTAGGAGTGGACTTGCAAGATAAAACTGCGATCGCTCAATTTTACCAATTCATCTGGAAACTATTTTTTCTAGAATATCTAATATTCCCTGCTGCCTGTCTATTGGCTTAACACAATGTTAGAATCTTTTCAAGTAACTGATATTTTGGCGATCGCTGCTGTATTTTCCAGTATTGCTATTCTCGGCTATTTCGCTTGGAAAACCTTGATTACTTCAGACTTTTATCAAAAAGGCATCAATCTCTATCAGCAACAAGACTATGAAGGTGCAGAAGCAGCTTTTCGCAAAGTGATTTCTATCAACTCTACAAATGATGTAGTTCGCTTGTTGTTAGGAGACGTTTTAAATCAGCAAGGCAAAGCCCAAGAAGCAAAAGAATTATTTAGTGAAGTAATTCAACGCAGCCCCAAAAATCCTGATGCTTACTTGCGTCTGGCAAACATTTTAATGCAAGAGAACCAGCGAGAAGAAGCTAAAAATAATCTCCAAAAAGCTCAAGAACTATTGCAAAAACAACGCCAATTAGCTAAAGCTAAAAAAATTGCTCAATTTTTAGAACAAATAAGTGCCAAATCAAGTTGAAAGGCTGAAACAGATCATATTTTTGGCACAAGAAGAAGTAATACTAACAGTACTATCTTCTTTTTTTTCATTTAATATATAAAAAATGAGAGAGAAGTGATTAATAAGCAACTAATATCTATTGCACTCTTTGCAGGAGCTTTTGGTCTTGATTTAGGGCTAGAGCAAGCAGGATTTCATGCTGTAAGTGTAGTGGAAATAAATGCTGATGCCACAAAAACTAATTTTTAACATCGACCTACTTACAAATACATTTTCTGAACGCCATTGTGTTCTATCAATCGCAAATATCAGTCGTTTGTCTGTTGTTCTGAAGCTATTTTTTACCCATCTTTTGAGTAGAGGGAACCATAGATATTGAATTGACAACTGGGGTAGTAACAAAAATCTTTGAATACTCCGCCTCCTGCTTTCAAATCTTATCGGTTGCGGAAATAAGGATCTGAACGTTCAATCTCTGTTTCTGTAGGTTGCAGCTTCAGAACTTGTTGTGCGGCACGCTGTCCGCTGCGGATTGCACCTTCCATATAACCACGGAACTCTACAGGGGCAGTATGTTCTCCAGCAAATAAAACTCGACCAGCAGGTAACGTCAGATATGGGTTAAAGCGATTTAAGTCTCCTGGCCCAAAGTAGCAGTAGGCTCCTCTTATCCACTCATCAGCACTCCAGTCGTAAGAAACGCAATCGATAGTATCAAGCGCATTCGGGTAGATTGCACGTACAGCTTCCTCAGCTAAACTACGTACCGACTGAGCCAGATTTAAACTGGGAGTACCTCCACTGAAACAGGAGAGAATCTTTGTTGTGCCTATCTGGGCAAAGGTTGGTTCCCAAATAGCTTGGTAATTGCCCTCAAGCAAGACAAGCCCAAAGTTAGGCTGTGACCAAAAAGATTTGGGATATTGTAATAGCGTCTTGACTGCACCACCATATGGCAAATTAAAAATTGCTTCTTTCTGTGCCTCTACAATTGGTATTTCTAATGAAATATGACGTAACACGTTCCAGGGAATTGTGGCGATCGCACTATCTGCGACAATTTCAACAAAACCGCTTGCTGTCTCAACATTGACAATCACAGTGTTACCTATTTGCTGAATGCGACGAACGGCATTACCAGTGTTAACTCGCTTTCCCAATTGTTTAGCTAAGGCATCGACCAAACGAGAACTACCACCACGAATCCGCATAATGACATTGCTATCACTACCAGGATAAGCAAAGAAGCCTGGCCCAATCGTTTCTGCGTCTGTTGCAAATAACGAGTGAGCTTGTAACCTGGCAATTCGGCTGGCAAATGGTGCAAATGCTTTTGCTTCTAACCATTCATCAAGGGTAATTGGCGGATCTTGTTGCTGCTCGATTAAGGTTTGCAGTTGAGCATATAGACTATCTAAAGCAATACTTTGTGTTGGACTCAAAGAGTTACGGTTACGGAGTATGCCATCAATAAACCAGTAAAGGTCATCAGGAAATTGACAAGCTAAGTCAAGTTGGAGGTCAAATTTAGTTATGTAGTCCTTAATAGCAGTATGGTTATCGTCAACAAACTCAGCACCTAATTCGCCGTACTGTTCACCACTCATTTGAGCGGTATAAACTCTACCGCCCACACGCTCTTGTGCCTCAAAAACCCGGACATCACAGCCTGCTTTTACCAGTTCATAAGCCGCACTCAGTCCTGCCAGTCCCGCACCAATAACAATGGTTTTATGTGCCACTATTGAACTCCTTTTCTAACAATATAAGCAGCAATGAATGTAGACAGAGGTTAACTTATATCTTCATTGCAACCTGTATTTTGCTTGCTGCGATCGTTTATAAGTAGCCTTAACCTTTTATTAAAACTAAACATCAATCTGAAGTGATAAAATTTTGTGAATCCAAATGTGAATAACTTTTCTCACCCCAGCGAATGTATTTTTGCAAGAGAGCATCGTAGGTAAGGGGTTAGATTTTTGAAGCTTTAATGTTACCAAAAATACTTTTAAAACATCCTCTAAGTGCGAAGCTGCGATCGCAACTTTGTCAATTAAATTTGTAATTTATTTGTCAAAAAAACTGGTTTATACGCATATACCTAAGCATCGTGACAAAAATTGGCAATTTGGCATGATACCTTACTCTAGTTTTAGTATCAAATTAAAAGTAAAGTATTTTTAGTCGTTAGTACCTATATATGCAACTGAGGTTATTTGCTCACATATTAACAGGGGTAGCAACAGCTTCTGTGATTTCAGCTTTAGCTTTGGCAGTTGCCACGATCGCAAGCAACGAGCCGAGTTATGCTTTGAGAAACAAGTTTTTTTGCGACCAGGAAGACGGTATACCTGTCACCAAGGTACGCACCTCAAGAGGAAATGAGACATTCATTCGTTGGGTAGTGCAAGATTTTAAAAATTTTCCACCTGCAAATCGCTGTCAGATTGTTTCTGCCAAGTTCCAACGCTATTACGATAATGGGTCGCTTTTAATTACTAGCAGAGATAACTTTAACAACTATCCTGTTTTGTGTATTGTCAATCGTAAAGGCGCACCTTGTACATCGCAGAATGTACTAGTCACCCTCAAACCAGGAACTGATACAGGAAGAGTTTTGCAGCAGATACTTGATTTCCGCCGTGGTGTTGGAAGTTCTGTTGTAAATTTGAGTGGATGTCAAGCTTTTACTTACGACGAGCAAGGAGATTTATATCTTGATGTTAAACAACTTGTAGATGGCAAGGAGTGTAGTCAATCAACTTCTAGTACTGACACTCCTGAAATAAAACCTGTAGAACCTCGCTTTTAGTTGGCAGTTCTTTGGGGAGTTTACTTTCAGATGAATCAGCAATGGCTAAGAAGCAAACTTGGGTATACAGTGTGTTTGATTGTTTGTCTTGGTAGTATTTGGTTAGCGCTGCCCAGAAAGCAAAGCAATTCTAGTGAATCTAATAAATTTTCGCGATCGTCAACTCCCCTTTCAGTAGAGCAATTACAACAATTGGCAAAGACAATCACTGTCAAAATATATGCAAATGAGTTACTAGGTTCGGGAACTTTGCTACAACGAAAAGGACAAATTTATACAGTAGTAACTAATGCTCACGTACTGAGAGCAGCTAAACCTCCTTATCAAATTCAAACACCAAATGGGCAAGTATACGAAGCTTCTGTATTGCAGGTTGCAAAATTTCAGAAAAATGACTTAGCTGCCTTGCAGTTTCGTAGCCCTGATGTAGTTTATACAATTGCTAATGTCAAAGATACGTCTAGCTTGCAAGTTGGGGATGAAGTTTTTGTTGGTGGATTTACGTCCGATCTGAACGCTCAAAAGCTGTCTACCCAAACAAATAAAATTTTCAACAATCAGTTTGTGTTTACTTCTGGTCGTATTTCCTTACTCCTAAACAAAGCTTTAGACCAAGGCTACCAGATTGGGTATACAAATGATGTTCGTAAAGGAATGAGTGGCGCACCATTGCTAAATAAACATGGTGAAGTAATAGGCATAAATAGCTTACATAAAGATCCAATTTGGGATACACCTGAAGTTTATCAAGATGGTTCCCAGCCAGAGCAAAGCTTGCAGAAACTAATTACAGGCTCTAGTATGGCTGTACCTATTAGGGAACTTCCAAATAAATAAATATTTTATAGTTGAGAAAACTAGGAAAGTCAGGGTAGATGAATTTGATATTAGTGTTGCAAAATCATCGGGAGAATAAATCATGAGGTTTGCTGATGGACTTGGGGCAGTATTATTCGGTGCTGCAATTGCGATCGTACAGCCGCAAGTCGCCACGGCCTTAACACCCACACAAGTTAGTTATATTGCCGAACAAATTACAGTCCGTATTGATGGAACAAATACAGGTTCTGGGGTAATTATCGATCGCCAAGGCAATAATTACACTATTCTCACCTGCTGGCATGTAGTACAACTCCAAGGTAACTACACAGTTTATACACCCGATGGTAAGCAATACACCATCAACCACAGCCAAGTAAAACGATTACCAAATGTTGATTTAGCAGTATTTCAATTCAGTAGCAACCAAAATTACCGTGTTGCAGAAAAAGGAAATTCCGAACAAGTAAAATTGGGTACAACTATTTATGTCGCAGGTTATCCTCAAGGAACATCAGACATAGATTTTCGTAGCGGCGCAATTTCTCGTCTGGTAACAAAACCAAAAGATGGTTATGCGTTTGTTTATGATGTGGGTGGTTTTCCAGGGATGAGTGGAGGAGCAATACTAGATGAGCAAGGAAAATTAGTAGCAATTCATGGACGCGCTTTAACTTATCCAAACACGGGTGCTACTAATGTATTTGGGATTCCGCTGAAAACTTATTTGAGTCTTATCCCATCCACATTATCAACACAACCAATTGCCACAGCGCCAACTTCCAAACCACAAAATACGCCTACACAACCAATTGCCACAGCACCAACTCCCAACCCGCAAAATACCCCAATAGTACCACCACCTGTTAAAAGCTCATCCCCTGTAAATGCCAACAATACATCTGCTAAATTTGCTTTGCTACAAACGTTTACTGGGCATTCCGAAAAAGCCATAGGTTCCAATATTAAAGGATATGTTACATCAGTAGCATTTAGCCCAGATGGTAAGACTTTAGCTAGTGGTAGCTGGGACAGGACTATCAAAATATGGGATGTCGCCACAGGAGAAGAAATTCGTACCCTTGCAAGTAATTCTTATTGGGCTGAGTCAGTTGCTTTTAGTCCAGATGGTAAAACTTTAGCTAGTGGTGGTGGTATTTTTGACAAAACTATCAAACTATGGAATTTAGTCACAGGACAAGAAATTCGTACCCTAAAAGGTAATCTTGATACTGTTACCTCAGTGGCATTTAGTCCAGATGGTAAAACTTTAGCTAGTCGCGGTGATTATTCAACAATTAAAATATGGGATATCGCTACAGGAAAAGAAATTCGTACCCTCAAGGGTCATTCTGGTGTGCTTTGTTCGGTTGCTTTTACCCCAGATGGGAAAACTTTAGTTAGCGGTAGTGGCGACGGCACTATCAAATTGTGGAATGTTGCCACTTGGGAAGAAATTAGTACTCTCAAAAGTAATTCTTACGTTCAATCAATTGCTATTAGCTCAGATGGCAAAATTTTAGTTAGTGGTGGTGATTGGACTATCAAAATATGGGATCTTGCTACTGGGCAGGAAATCCGTACTCTCAATAGTTATTATAAAGTTAATTCAGTTGCCATTAGTCCAGATGGCAAAACTTTAGCTAGTACTAGTGAGGACAATACTATCAAGATTTGGGATGTGACAACTGGTCAAGAAATTACTACCCTTAAAGGTCATTCTGATTTGATAACGTCAGTTGCCATTAGCCCTGATGGCAAAACTTTAGCTAGTGGGAGTTGGGACGCAACCGTTAAAATTTGGCGGTTATCTGAATAGTATTTTTTAAAAGTAGGGGCGAACGGCCGTTCGCCCTTACAATTATCTGTACCTTGAAATCTGCTGTATATGTTTTATTAACCACATTTTTTACCATCCTTGCGGTTATGCGTTGATACACACCCTGGTATTGCATAGTAGATGACCTCAATTTATCCCTCCATTATGCAATGCCAGTTTTTTCATTGCCTTAGAATTTGAGGTGTAATATCATGTTCGGCTAATTAGTTATAATTCCCGAATCTATGCAGAAAGCCTGAAAACCCCTCCCCTCTGCACCTCTGCTCTGCCCCCCTGCGGTCTTGATGATAAGTCTTTAACCGAACACGATATAACTTATGGTGACTTATGAACGCCAGGTTGCTCGACGGCGGGAACCTTGGCACGCAACTGGCTGCTTCTGACTCCTGCCCAAACAGTGAGTGGCTGTCCGACTTGCTTATACAGCAAGCTTTCTAAAATCACACCATTATTATTGGCGGTAAGAGTTTTATTTGGCTGACGCAGAGATTCATAAAAGCCGTTATACCAACCATCTTTTGACTTGAGGTTAGCTTGGACAAAATTAAATAACTGACGAGTATAAGCGGTATTGTAAAGTACATGCCAGCCGATCGCAGCTTTGGAACTGAGGAAACGCAAATCGTTGTGTTTTTGTCCGGTATCTGCGATCGTTGCCCAAGCTTCTCCGTTGACAAACAAGCTGCTGTAAACAAAGTAAGGAGGGCGATCCAAGTTGTCTTCGGTAAGGGCAGTTAATTGTTTTGTAGCTTGATAACGCCCTTCTTGAGCAGCTAAAATCCGATCGGCGTAGGCTTTAGGCAAAGCCTGAAATCCAGTTTCAATGCCATCTAAAATATAGGGTTCGCTAAGAACGTAGTTATTAGCTTCAGAGTTTTTATAGTCGCGTTGGTCGTAAGGAATCCCTTGTCCGTAAAGATTAACAAAAGCTGTATGAGATTGATAATCCAAAGCTTTTTTAACATCCAAACCCCAAAGCTTTAAACCATAAGCTGCATAATTCTCATAGCCCAACCGACCTTCTTGGTTGTACTGTTCTTTGCCTTTGATAACACTAGTACCGTACATTTGGCCATTTTTGGTGAGACGCTTGACTTGCCAATGTTGCCAAACATCTTCTGTTTGCGATCGCAACTGAGGATACTTTGCCCCGACAATTTTCAACCAGATTGCCATCCGCCCCAAATCAAGAGCCGACCAACCAATTTCTTCGCGTTTTTCTAGTTGACCGTAATTAACAGGTATGAGGGTTTTTGGATTATAGACTTTGTTGGGTAGTTCTTGTTTGTATAAAGGCATAGATGCCAGTGTCTTTAACATTTTGCTCATTTTGGCTTCAAATTCAGCCACAGGCACAATCTTAAGTTCTCTAGCACTGACTAAAGCGGCGATCGCTGCTGCCTGATCCCACATAGTTACAGAGGCAAAGCCATCGACAGAATTAACCAAGCCGGTTTCATCATTCCAGTTGCGTTGGAAGTATAACCAAGCTTGACGGGCAATTTTAGTTTCCTCTGGAGTTAACGATCCTGCACCCGGAGCAACATAAGGAGTTATGGCTATTGTTAATTGGTTAGGAGCAATAGATTCGCCTGGCAAAACTACAGATTTAGCGTCAAGGCTGGCAATTGTTTCAGCTTCTTGAGCAGTGAAGGGAGTGTTTTGTGCGGTTTCTCCTGCTTGTGGCAACTGCTGGGAAGCAGTTTCGGATGTTGATATTTCCTTTAGAGAAGTATGAGAAAGTTGCTTAGACCAAAAGGTTAAAATTGCGATCGCTATTAAAGCAGTTACCACGCCTCCTACAGAAGCCAATACGGACAAGCTTTTAGGTGGTGGTTGAAAATCAGAACTCATGTAGGTTAATGCCTCATCGTGTAGGTTACTGTTGCTTGGAAAGTCTCACCAAACTTCATTCTTCCCAACTTTGAAATCTGACTAACACAAAATTGAGGCAACAGTATTTTTCCTTGAAACTGAGTGCTGAGTCACCGAAGTTTGCTCAACGGGGGGAACCCCCGCACGCAACTTCTCGCTAAGTGCTGAGTGCTGAGTATAAATCTAATGCTTGCCTAGTTTCTATTCTTTCAACTTGCTTTGGAGCTTTTATCTCAGTGAATAACTGAATTGCCAGATTAAAATTAATTTGACTTCGCTCGCGGTCTTCCATTTTTTGATAAGTCAAACCTAATTGAAAATAAGCTTCAGCTAAGTCACATTTAGCACCTATTTTATCCAAAAGTTCGATTGCTGCTAAATGATGAGTCAGAGCTAATTCAAAGTTATCTTGCTGTCGATTTATTTCTGCTAAACTATTAAGTGTTTTGGCTTTTACCTGCATGTAATGACTTTCTTCTGCAAATGTCAAAGCTTGGCAAAAAATTTCATTTGCTTTTTCAAAATCTTTTAAATTGACGTAGGTTTGACCCAAAATTTGCATAAAATAGGCAAATCTGCCGGTGAGCGCGACTTTTTCTTTTGTGATGTTGCGATCGACCATATCTGCTAATGCATAGGCGGCATCATGTAAACCTAGATAAGAATTTACCAAAGCTAAACATACAGAGGCTTTTTCTGCCCAGCGATGGTGGTCGGTATTTTGTGCCAAATAAATTATCTGTTGGAATAACTTGGCGGATGTCTCTAGTTCCCATAAATCTATTTTGTAAAGACCAATGCTTAAGAGGGAATCTACCTCTAACATTCGCAGGTAGTAAACTTTATGTTTATTTTCTGGTTGTGGCACAAGCGATTTCAGAGCTTGAGTTGCTAAATTAATTGTTTTTTCTTGACAGTTAATTGCTGAATGAATTTTGCCAGTTATCCAATATAAATCACCTAAGATGTTGTAGATTTCAATTATTTTATTATCATCTTGAATATTGCTAACAACCCGCTCGATGGCAGTAAGTATCGGTTGAATGAAACCCATACGATATAAAGTGCTGCCCAGAGGTAAAAACTGTTGCCATTGATTATTTCTGCTTTTAAGAATTACTTTGCCTGCTGATTCAAATTGATTAATTTCTATGTAGTGATAATACGCTTCTAAAGCCTGCAAAGCATCTTGAAATGTTTCAATTTTTTGGACGCTTTGTGTCCAAAATTCTGCGGCTTTGTGGTTGGCGATTTCCCATTCATCGCTGCTGCGTAAACGCGCGATCGCTTCTGCGCGAATCACCGGATGCAGCCAGTATTCGCCTTTATGACATTCCACCAAAGACCGATTTCTTAAGGAAGTAATGATTTGGCGATGTTGGCAAGATGAGACATCCCACAACAAACAAAACATTGCTTGAGATGAGATAGTGGGTATATCTTGGTAACGATAACATCCCAAACGGCAAAGCAAGCGATAAGCTTGGGGGTCGAGAGTTTGTAAACGATTAATTTGACTAACTACTAAGTTTTTTAAGTCAGTTGCTGCTAGAGGATCGGCATGATTTTCTTGCCAATAAACAGCCATATCATTGTCAAAATCTTCTTGAATCGAACCGCAGAGAATACCCATTGCTTTCGCATTCCCGCCATAGGTGCGATGCATGATTTGCAAAGTTGGCGAGTCGATGGCTAGCCTGCGATCGCGAAAAAACTGTTGCCATGCACTGCGACTCAAACCAGGAAGCCGATAGCGATCTATATTCAACCCAGGTTCGCAAAAGCGATCGCGACTCGTAATCAGCGTTACAGATTGCACCCTAGCATCAGCCAAAACTCGTAATAATTCTACATAGTTGCGGTGAGGAGCAATCAATTTACCTTGGCGATCTAATGCTGGTTCGAGATTGTCAATTAACACCCCAATCCGTCGGCTGTGCAGTTGGCGCTTGAGTCGTCCCAATGTTACGCCAAATTCTACCCCAGGTTCTTCGTCAAAGTCTTGTTTGAGCCACTCTTCTACTACACGTTCCGCAGGAGTGATATTCTGCGTTTCCTTTGCCATCAGCAGTTCTAAAACTAACTCAAATTCTTGGGTTTGCAAGTATTGCTGCGCGAGAGTAGTTTTGCCTAAGCCTCCCTCGCCTTGGATGACAATGACTTTAGCACCCCGATCTACCAAAGTGTTGAGGTGAGCGATCGCTTCTTGTCGTCCGATAAAATTCGTATCCTCTGGGTTTGGCGTGGAGTTGTGAGGCGATCGCGAATAATCGAGCAAATTAGAAATTACACTGGTTTTCCTGAGATATCGTTCTAAAGTCGCTCGACAATTACTTTTGGTAATCTTCTCCCGCAGTACTTGAGAAAGCAACTTCCATAACTGGGAACCCGCATCCTTAGCGTGTCCTTCTGTGCAACCGTAAGAATCAGCGATATCTAAGTATTTTCTACCCAACCAAACTTGCTGAAGAATAACTTTTTGCAAATCGCTCAACCGTTCCCCGGTCTGAGCAGGAATTATGGTATCTAACCATGCTAGTGCTGCTTCAGCATTCATTTTGTAACGACGAGGGTAGTCTACACCTTAGTCTACAAGTTCACTGCCGCTATTTTGGGAAAATTTTCTATCAATCTGACTTTTTTACAAACATTTCACATACAGGATTATTGACCGTTCGCAGTCATTTATTATCAGTCAACAATCAGTTTGCTATTATTCTGTCAAACATAATTCTATTAACAATGGTGATGTGATTTTATCCGATTAGAAGCGATCGCTCTTTAACGATCTTAATCTCAAAGCGATCGCTTAAATTTTTACAACTTCTGTCCTGCATAAATCGACCGCACTTCACCGTTACGGCGAACTACAGCTTCACCATTACTAACATCGACTAATGTCCAACCGCTGGAACCAATACCTTCACCAATTTTGATGCGGCGAGTCACGCCATCGACTTGAAATAAAGCAACAGATTTATTACCTGACTCTAGCAATCCTTCTAAGGTATTGCTGGGCACAGGTGCGGTAGCAGACAAATATTCTTGCTGCTGATTAGCTGTTGATGACACTAAAGCTGTTTCTGGAGTCGATGCTGTAGCGACCGGATTTGATGGTGCTGCACCGAATGGGACAACTGGTAATGCTGGTAAAGGGCTAGATGGTTGTCGGACAGCGATAGGTGCATTTCGCACGGCTAAAGGTTTCACTTCTGAACGTACAGCGGCAGCCAGCATGTTGACATTTACGGGCTTGGCTGCTTGTCTTACCTGATTGAGAGCAGTTTTGACAATATTAGGTTGAGATGTCTTAAAATTAGCTGCTACTGGTGCTATGACTCTGGGACTGCCAAGAATAGGTGGGGGCGCGTAGCGCATTGGCGACGGCGCTTGATATACGGGGATATAAATGCGCTCGACGACATTTGAGGAACGATTAGAACTGAGTGAAAGTGGTGTATTGTTGGCATTCAAAGGAGGTGGTAGTTGTCCAACAGGTTGAGTGCTAGCAAAAGCGATGGTGTTGGGGTTAGAGGCTACCCGATTAGTGAGTCCTGTGCCACGAGAGGGTTGATTGTTTGTTGCGTCTTGCTTATCTATAACTGTCAAAGCTCCCAGCATGTAATCAACCAAATCAGCTTCAACATCTGTTGTTGATAACTGCGAGTGTGGTGTATAAATGGGCTGGGTCAATCTGGAAGTGAGAAGCAGTAGTAATCCAGAGTGGATGAAAAAAATTGTACCTGCGATCGCCACACCTATGGTTGTTCCCAAAATTAGCAGTTTGCCAACAGCACGTTTAGTTTTCTGATGCCTTTGACTAACTGATGGCATAGTGGGAGTGCCAACTACTACCGTATTCGTTTGTTTGTGCCGCAGTTGCGTAACGGCTTGTCCTGTGCGGTTGAGTGCATTTGGCAAAACAATCTGCGGTACGTTAACTGTTTGCAGTTGCTCGTAATCTGGAGGTATTGGTGCAGAAGGATTAGCCGACTTGTAAAACTTATCGCGTGAGTTGCTTTCTTCTCTGGAACGACGCGATCCGCGACTGCCATACCTCAAAGTTTGGGAAGGCATTCCACTAAAATCTAAAATTTCGTCGATATCGGCAAAGAGTTCATCCATCAAACCATCAGCATAGATTTCTATCGACCAAGGCTCGTTGTTGAGCAAGTCATCTGATGGTTCTGGAATAATGAGATCGGTGCTGATTGCTTGTAACATAGGCATTTTGGGTTATGGCTGCTAGTACGGGGCACGCCGCCCCTACTGCCTGAAAATCAGGATTTTTAAAGAAATATCCAATCGCTCGTTCAATTTAGACGAGCTGATGGTTTGGTAATATTAAGTTCGAGTTGAATTCGGAGACTGATGATGATGCCAGTACTGAATCCATGTCATCTATCATACTAACTCTCCTCTTTTCTACTATACTCACCCTTCATGAAGTTTAAGTTAAGTTAATGCTGTAAACACTGACTGGGGCTTAGTTCTACGCAATTCTAAATATATTAACAAGGCATTAATATCAGCTGGATTCACTCCGCCAATACGTGCAGCTTGACCGATAGTCAGCGGTTTTACCTTACTAAGCTTTTCTCGCGCTTCTTTAGACAGGGTATCAATTGTTGTGTAATCCAAATCGGCAGGTAATTGGCGGTGTGCTTGACGTGCAATCTGCTCGATTTGATTCTGTTGGCGAGCCAGATAGCCAGAATACTTGATGTCAATTTCTACGCCTTCTTTTTCAGCTGGCTGGAGTTCGGCGCGACCTAGTCCGTAACTTTCAAGGTCTATGTAGTGAAATCCCGGACGACGCAGTAAGTCAGCTAGGGTAATGGAACCTTTGATTGCTTGTTGTGAAGCAGTTGCGATCGCAATTCCTATTTCATCGTGTTCTTTGACTCTTGTAGCGTAGAGCCGTTCTTTTTCGCTGGCAATCTGTGCTTGTTTGTTAACAAACATCTGCCAGCGGCGGTCATTAATCAAGCCAATTTCCCGCCCTAGGGGTGTCAAGCGTTGGTCGGCATTATCAGAACGCAGTAGCAACCGATATTCTGACCTGCTGGTGAGCATTCGGTAAGGTTCTCGCAAGTCTTTTGTACACAAGTCATCAACCAGCGTCCCGATATAACTTTGCTCGCGGGGAAAAATTATCATTTCCTGACCGCGCACAAACCGAGCTGCGTTAATTCCGGCGACAAGTCCTTGCGCGGCGGCTTCTTCATAACCTGTTGTGCCGTTAATTTGTCCCGCACAAAATAATCCGGCAATCTTTTTGGTCATCAGTGTGGGGTAACACTGGGTTGCCGGTAGATAGTCATATTCCACAGCATAAGCTGGACGCAACATGAAGCAGTTTTCCAAACCAGGGAGACTGCGTAACATTTGCAGTTGCAAATTTTCTGGCAACCCTGTGGAAAACCCTTGGATATATAGTTCTGGTATATCTCGTCCTTCCGGTTCTATAAAGATTTGGTGGCTTTCTTTATCAGCAAAACGCACAATCTTATCTTCAATACTGGGGCAATAACGCGGCCCTTTTGCTTCCACCCAACCGCCATAAACAGGCGACAGGTGTAAATTTTCCTGAATTAGGCGATGGGTTTCGGCGGTGGTGCGGGTAATGTAGCAGGGCATCTGTTCCCTTTCCACCCATACCTCTGGGTCGAAGCTAAACCAGCGTACTTCCTCATCTCCCGGCTGAATTGCCATTTTACTGTAATCAACCGATCGCTTATCTACCCGCGCTGGCGTACCTGTCTTCAGTCGTCCAGTTTCAAATCCCAGGCGATTGAGAGTTTGTGTCAATCCTTCAGCGGCAAATTCCCCAGCACGTCCGGCTGGCATGGATTTATTCCCAACCCAGATTTTGCCTCCTAAGAATGTGCCGGTTGTCAAGATTACCGCTTGACATTGAAAGGCGACACCAAAGTAAGTTTCAACGCCAATTACTTCATCGTTCGCATTCAGCACCAAGTTTGTAGCCATGCCTTCGCGGATGGTCAGATTTTCTTGGTTCTCGACAATATTTTTCATTACTGCTGCGTATTCGCGCTTGTCTGTCTGGGCGCGTAATGCCCATACCGCCGGCCCGCGTGAAGAGTTGAGGATGCGTTTTTGCAGATAGGTGCGGTCTGCCATCTTACCAATTTCTCCGCCGAGTGCATCCACCTCATGAGTTAATTGGGATTTAGCAGGGCCGCCCACGGCGGGATTACAAGGTTGCCAAGCGATTTTATCCAAGTTTAGTGTCAGTAGCAGAGTCCGACAGCCGAGGCGCGCCGCAGCAAGCGCTGCTTCACAACCGGAGTGACCTGCACCGACGACGATCGCATCAAAAGCGTCTTGGAATTCAACAAAATTGTGCATGGTCATACTTACAGCATCAGCAAACTTAGAGTTATTGATAATTTTAGCCGATCCAGTGCTTTCATGGAGGTGTCTTGCTGATAAAAAAGCTATCAAAATTACTAGTATAAGAAAGCTGGAAGCTAGAGGCTAGAGGCTAGAGTTTAAAGTTTAAAAAATCAGCTTTTTCTCTGTCTTAGATAGTACTTGCAGCTTAGTTTTTTATATATACAATTTAAATTGTAGATGCTTTTATCCAAAAGCAAATTTTGCTTTATATTTTATTGTTAGGTATATTTTATACAAATGAAACGAATTCTGAGAAAGACGAAATTTATCACTATTGTTGTTTTTATTATTTTTACAGTAGTTGCTAGTAATGGAATAAGTCACCATCAATTAGTTACGAATGCTCAAGTAGTAAATAAGTGCTTACCTACTGATTCAGTATCCTGTAACGATACTTCTAAATATCCCATATTATCTGCACCTAATCCTAATCTCAAACTGAGCAACCAAGAGCGATTTTTGTCTGCGATCGCTAATAAGTTACCAACCGTTCCTCAGCCCGGTACTTTTGAATATACTTTGCTACATGCCTATGGTGCTGCATTTGTAAATCAAGACACAGCAACTAAATTACCATCAAAAGTTATCTTTGCTGACGAGCAAGAAACTCAAGATTTTCAAAATACCCTGACTATGGAGAAAGTTAATGAAACTAACGACTGTTATTTACAAAAATCGGCAGCAGATGCTTTAAATAAGGCTCAAACATTACAAAAGATTTCTCTGAAATCAGGTTACGGTCAGGGTGATTGTACTCGCAGTTTTGGCACAAATTTAAAATTCTGGCATAAATATGCTAATGACAAAACTTTAGATAAAGTTAAACAAGGTAAAGAAACAAAAATTCTCGGCTTAGTTGCACCACCTGGAACTTCGCAGCATCTCTGGGGGTTAGCAATTGATTTACGCATAGCCAATCAAAAGCAAAGAGAAGCTTTGTATCAAAATGGCTGGTTTCAGACTGTAGAAAGTGATGTCCCCCACTGGACGTATATAGGTTTGTCTAAAGAAGATTTACCTCTGTTTGGTTTTAAAAACAAAGTTGTTAGAGGAATTAGCTATTGGTTGACACCACTTTAAGTATTAGATGTAATTCCAAGTTGGCAAAACTTAACTAAGAGAATATAATTCACCCAATTGTTGCTTACAATAATGCTTCTATTACTCGGTCAAAATTGCGAAGATAGACTTTTTCGTTATACTCTTGCCATTTTTCATTTGATGAGTAGGGTAAGCGTTTTAAAGTTATCTCTTGCACATAAGCCATTAATGGCCGACGAAGACGCTCATATTTCTCAAAAGCTGTAGCCATAGTTTGCATGTCATCCCAGCTATTGTTTTGGGCAACGTTTGCGATCGCAGTTACAATCGCGAGGGCATCTTCCAATCCTTGATTAGCTCCTTGAGCCATAAAAGGAGGCATTCCATGTGCTGCATCTCCGGCTAAAACAACTCGCCCTACACTCCAGGCTGGTTGTTTGATAGAGCGATCGCTATTACTGTCAGTTAGATGTGAATTAGTAGCGCGATGAATGTAAAATGGACGCTGCTGCATATTATCAGGAGGAGATATCCGCAGTAATTGGATAAGTTCGTCAGGAAAGCCTGCTTTCTCGAATTCCTGTACAGCTAATTCTATTAGGGAACTTCCAGACTTACTTTGCAACAACTCCAAAGGCAAAGCTATATGTATGGCGTATCCAACTTCACCAGTTGGTCTACGAAATAATAGCATCCTTGGCTCGTCCACATCAGTAGGATCTGTAGATATTTCATCACTACAAATTGTCAAAATGGGTGAGCCTTCAAAGAATTTATCTTCTAATTCTGTCCGCAGTTCGTTTGGTATTTCTGTTATCGTACAATATATAGATGCATACCCAGAATATTCAGGCCGCGCATGAGGATTATCTGAGTACAGTACCCTGCGAATTGTAGAATTAATTCCGTCTGCTGCAACAATTAGTTTAGCTCTAATTGATTTTGTTTCCGATTTTTGGTAGGCAATTTCTAAATTTTGAGACTGCATCTCATTAGATTTCTCTGCATCTGTCCAATGTGCGTAAGGGTTAGCTTCTGCACCTTTGTCAGAGACGTAATCGAGCTGGATGCACTGATTTTCTGGCTCATCTACAACATTGATACAACGGCGATTAGCTTTAACTAAGTCTTGAGGTAACATGTTTCTCAAGGTAGTTTGCAGTTCATACCAAGACAGTGAAACTCGTCCCTCGCCATAATCTTGAAACCACTCATCAAACCCAAGAGGAACTGACCGAATCCGCTGTCCCTGTAAATTTTTGAAAACCCATTCTAATTGAGTTGGAGCAGGTTTTTTTTCCTGAGTTGTTTCAACATTTTTCTGACCATCGGACTGCTGAGGATTTAAGAACCCAAGATTATTTTTCTTGACTTCTTCATAAGCATTAGGATCTAAATATTTGATAGCTTTTAATCCGTTGGGGAGAATATCTAATACTTGCCCAACTTGACGAAAGGCACGAGTTTGGTCTATTACAAGGATATTTTCGATACCACGTTTGCGTAAACCAACAGCTGTTGCTAACCCCACAGGCCCAGCGCCAACCACCAGAACATCGTATATGGCTGTAGGAGCAGATGAGGAAACAACAGCTTCAGCTAAGGTGTCAACATTGGCTGAGATATCTGCGGGTATATGAAGAGTTGATTCAAGTTCTGGCATTTTTATACAAGAAAAATGGGGATTGGTACTCAGTAAAGCGAGAAATATTAGCTATCAAGTAACATACCATCACAAAACAATCTTAATTGATGAGGCTGCGATCGCTCCTTTCAACATACTAGCTACTAGCACGAGCAGATTTTCATCAAACATCGGCTTTTTTGCTCGACAGTTCGTGTTCAAAGGTGCAAGTTTCGAGTTCAAAGGTGCAAATTTCAGGGTTAAACCCGCAACTTTCGGGTTCAAAGGTGCAAGTTTCGCGTTCACAAGTCAAATCATGAAGGTTGGAGGTGGAATGTTCGCCCTTTTTGCTCGACAATTCTTGTTTTGAAGTTGAATGATGAGGCTTGGAGGAGGAGCGATCGCCTTTTTTACTCGACAATTTGTGTTCTGATGTGCAAGCTTCGTGTTCGGAAATCCAATGATGAGGCTTGGAGGAGGAGCGATCGCCTTTTTTACTAGAAAATTTGTGTTCCGAGGTGCAAACTTCGCGTTCAGAAGTCGAATGATGAGGGTTTGAGAAGAAGCGATGCCTGCGGCGAGCTGCGCCAACGCCCTCTGTGTGTAACATTCTCAAAACGGTGTCTTTACATGTAGGTGAATAGTTTCTCCTAACTGCGGATGCTGAAAGCGAATTTCTCTTGCGTGTAAATGTAATCGATTGGCAACTGCACCACATCCATAAAGGCGATCGCCTAAAATACTCACCCCAAGTCCTTGCAAATCAGCAGCGTGAACTCTTAGTTGGTGGGTGCGTCCTGTGAGTGGTATAAACTCTACACGAGTGTAATTTCCTTGTTTTGCCATCACTCGAAAGCTTGTCAAACTAGCTTTACCGCGTTGCCAATCAACTTTTTGATAAGGGCGATTTTGCGGATCTCCCCACAGTGGCAATTCAATTACACCTGCGTTAGTAGTGACATCACCAGCAAGTACAGCTTCATAAATTTTGTGAACTTGACGTTCTTGAAACTGCCGATTGAGTTGACGATGAATAAAGCGATCGCGCGCCAGCAAAAGAATGCCAGAAGTTTCCAAATCCAAGCGATGCACAGCCGCAAGTCCTGAGTCATCAGGCAATAAATGACGCAAACGACTGAGAACGCTATCTTGGGTATCATAATAACGACCAGGAACCGATAGTAACTCAGCAGGTTTATCCACAGCAATCAGCCACTCGTCCTGATAAATAATCGTCAAACCAACGTCTTTGATACTAAAGCCGCCACTTCTTACTCCCCCTTCCCTGCGAGGGAAGGGGGTAGGGGGGTTAGGTTTCAATCCCGACAGCAAAAACCCCATTAACGGCTGACACCGTTCTGCACAAGCCCCATAAAATTCTCCTTGGACTTTATCTTGATTCACCGAAGCTGGCCCCCACCAAAACTCTGCCATCGCTAGTGGTTTCAAGTTATGCGTCGCAGCATAGTGGAGTAACTTCGGGGCACAACAATCCCCTGTACCAGTGGGTAGAGAACCTGTTGGCATCAATTGTTGCAGCGATCGCGATTGCCCGGAAAAGTTCGTCAGGCTGTAAACAGCGTGCATTTGCGCCTGCAACTGTCGGGACAATTCTTTACGCTGCTGTTTTAGTTCGCGCATCCGTGCATCAACTGCTGCGATCGACTGCTGAAGTGGCTGTAACGCTTCATCTCGTTGGCGTTTGAGTTTTCGCCGTTCAATTCCATGTTGACGACTTTCGGCATCAAGGTGTTCGAGGGCAATAGTCAGCGCTTCGTCTTTTAGAGTTTCACCCAATAGCCGACGCTTTTGTTGTCGTTGCTGTTTGCAATTGCGATGGCGATCGCTCATTGCTTGCAACTGCTGCTCAAATTCACGAGATAATGTTTCGTACTGCTGCCGTTCTGGGAGTTGTTTTAAAGTAATGAGTTCTTGCTTAATAACATCCAACTGGGCTAAAGTACAGGCTTCCTCTAGGGCTACTTCGTCTCGTCCTGGAATTGGCGGTATCCAACCCTCAACTCTATTGTGACCATTCATCAGACCGGAAAAGGCTTTGATGACTCTTTGTTCGCCAGTAGGCAATTCTACCAGCAATACCCCATACATCTTGCCTTCACGAGCATAACAGTCATTTTTGGCAAGGTATCGCATCAAACCACAGGCGATCGCTTCTGCTAAAGGTGTGCGCGGTAGTCTCAGTAATTTGCCACTTTCAGGACAATGCCCTTCATACCAATAGAGAACAGATGAGTCACTGACAGCAAAATTAGAATCAATAAAATCTGAAAGCGGATGGAGAAGCACAGGGGATTGGGGATCGGGTACTGGGGATTGGGGATTGGGTAATTAAGTAGAAGGCAGGAGGCAGGAGGCAGAAAGAAAAAGCCAAATTCTGAGCGGATTTCACAGGTTGGCATTTTACATTTAATTATGTCCACCTACTTAACTGAAAAATTATGGAATTTTACTTTACCCACTGACAAATTTTAGAACAATTTCCCAGTCCCCAGTCCCTAGTCCCCAATCCCCAGTCCCTAGTCACCAGTCCTCAATCCCCAGTCCAAAATGGTATAACCTAGAAGCAATGCCGGGATTATTCTTGTCAGTACAAGGACATCCTTCTTGACTCGATTTGAAGTTTCCTGTCACCGTGACTTGATGCTATCTCAAGTGCGATCGCGGCAAGATGGAAAAAGGCTTTTTTCCCAGGTGCAAGCTATGAATCAGGCTATCTGCATAAATCCTGACTGTCAACGTCCTTATCCTCAGCCTTGGGGAAACAAGTTTTGCAACAACTGTGGCACATTGCTACAGCTGTTAGACCGCTATATCCCAATCCAGCGCTTGGGTTCTGGAGGTTTTGCCCAAATTTACACAGTTTGGGATCGAAAGACCAAAACCGAGAAAGTTTTGAAAGTGTTAGTAGAAGATTCACCAAAGGCACTGGAATTATTTGCCCAAGAAGCAGAAGTTTTAATTAGATTGCAGCATCCCGGTGTCCCGAAAGTCGATGCCGATGGTTTTTTTCAATTAAATTTGACTAATCCCAAATCTCGCCAACTAGCTTGTTTGGTGATGGAAAAAATTAATGGGAAAACTCTTGAGGAACTCCTAGAAAATTATCCTCAAGGATGTCCTGAAGATATGGTTTTAAGTTGGTTCGCGCAAGTGCTAAAGATATTACAAGAATTGCACAAACGCCAAATTATTCACCGTGACATCAAGCCTTCTAATTTAATGCTGCGGATGCCTGCAACAGCAACCGCCTCAAACCAAGGCAGAAACGGTTGGGAACAATTGGTATTAATTGATTTTGGTGGCGCAAAACAATTTAGGACAGCAACGCTAAGTCGAGAGTCTAGTTCCACAAGATTATTTTCTTCTGGTTACAGTCCGCCAGAACAAGTAACAGGGGGAAATGTCAGCCCTGCTACTGATTTTTATGCCCTCGGTCGGACGATGATTGAATTGCTGACAGGTGAGTATCCACCAAACTTGGAAGATCCCATCACTAGCAAATTGATGTGGCGAACTAAGGTAAATGTGAACGTACATCTAGCAGATTTACTTGATGAGATGGTGCAAGAAGATGTGCGATCGCGTCCGGCAAATGCAGCTATTATCCAAAAACGTTTGGCGAAGATTAGCCGTAAATCAACACAGCCAAGCTTATTTGCTCAACTTCAAGACTTTGTACGCCAAGCATCTACGCAAACTTCTACCCAATTTACCCTATTCATCCAAGCCATAGAACAAGCTGGAGCCAGTTTTACCCAAAGTTTAGGCAAAACAATTGTTTTTATCGCCCAAGTGATTATTCAAGTCTTACAGGCATGTTTGGCAACAATTTGGGCGATGCTGCTAACTGGTATTGGCGCTAGTGTCGGTGCGATCGCTGGTTTTATCTTGGCACGAGGAACAATCTTAGGCGATCGAGTTGCCGAATTTATTTTTCGCCAGTTACCCGAATTAGTACAAAATACTCAAACTGTCGTCGGGACACAAAGTTTAGTGTTTGCCGCCGCTGGCTTAGGGACAGCCTGGGGTTTGACAGCATCGGGATGTTTTGGTCAACGACGGCGATTTTTGGTAGCTTCGCTGATGGGTGCGATCGCTTATGGATTTGCTTGGTTATTTTTGCAATTAATCTCTCCCCAAGATAGCAGCGAAGGACTGGTAACAGTGATTTTAGTTGCCGTTTTTCTGCTCGCGCTCAGTTTAGCTTTTCGCAGCCATCACATAGTTTACGCTGTGGTTGCTGCATTTGGTACTGTAAGCATCTTTACAGCTTTAATTTATTTAGGATTTCCGACGAATGTCTTTCAATTTTCCGGTACAACCTTCTGGTCGGCATTATTCCTTCCCCTGACTTTTTTTGGTTTTGTCGGCATCTTCATGAGCTTTTGGTTAGGGGTGAGTCATTACCTGATTGTGCCCGGATTACGCTTTTTGGGATGGCGTTAGCTATGAGGGGCTGGGGGAACTGGGGGAGATGAGGGAGATGAGGGAGATGAGGGAGATGAGGGAGATGAGGGAGATGAGGGAGACAGGGAAGATAAGAAATAATAATTACTCTTATCTTCTGACAACTGACAACTCTTGTACAGACGCGATTAATCGCGTCTGTACGACAACTGACAACTGACTCCTGCCATAAATACCCAAAAATTAAGATCCCCCCAGCCGTTTTTTATCTAGCCAGGGGGATCGCATATGTGGTAGTCTATAATTGGTTCGGTATAGTTCCTTACGAATCGATTCTATAGTCTAAATTTTGTTTTGAGTAGTGTAATCGTCAAAATTTATATTATTTTTATAGCTTCTTCACTACCGCTTCATCCCTGATATTTACTGAGAATCGCGCATATGTTAAGTATGATACTGAGGAAATGCGTAATTTCTCAACCATAACAATATCCATAAAAAACTATGAAACTCAAGATTGTTGCTAGCATTGCTCTGTTAGCCTTTTGCAGTTTGACAGAACAAGCCTTGGCGTTTAACCAGGGAGACTTGGAGCAGTTGAAGGCTACTGGTGTCTGTCCTCGATGCGATTTGAGTGGTGCAGATTTAACTCAACTAAATCTGACTGGAGCAAATTTGCGAGGGACTAACTTAGGGGGAGCCACTTTATCTCAAGTGAATCTGACAAATGCAGACCTGACTGGAGCTAATCTAGAAATTGCTATTTTGAATTCTGCAAATTTAACTGGTGCTTCCTTTACAGGAGCAAATTTAAAATCAGCTTCTTTAGAAAATGCCGATTTGTCTTTTGCTGGTTTCATTAGCGCCAATTTAGAAGCAGCTAACTTAAAGGATGCCAAGTTGCAGTTCACGAATTTTCGAGGAGCTAACTTCCGACTGACAACTCTAGCAAATGGTGCTGTCACTTCTGACAAGCCCTATGACTGGTCGTTAGAACGTACAACTCTCAAAAATTGTAACAAATTCAAGACTGAAAATCGCCCAGGCACAACTTGTTCTAATAAATAAAAGGACTAGGGACAGAAGGGCGGAAGGGTGGAGGGGCGGAGGG
>NZ_JAECZA010000304.1 GCF_016056275.1 Dendronalium phyllosphericum CENA369
CTGGAGTTTAGACTAGTTCGCGGTGCGAAACCCAAAAGCCTTACAGTGATTGAGATAGAGAAAAATGTACTCAATCGGAAGGCAGACAATAGGTGTTACAGAAAAAATATCACATTGACAGAGAGTTCAAGATTATCTTGCTCCTTTTTGGTGAAATGGATGAGCAAATGACTCAAATTGACCATCTGCTCTGTGATGACAACCTGCTTGAGTTAATGGAAGCAGACTTGTCAAAACGTTATCCACTCTCCAGCAAGACCGGAAGAAAATCAACTCCAGTAGAAGTGATATTCAGGATGTTAACTTTAAAACATTTACGCGGCTTAAGTTACGAAAAAACAATTAAAAATGTCAAAGAAAGTTTAATTTTAAGGCAGTTTTGTCGAATATATTTTCATCCTCTGCCAAATAAAAGCACACTGATCCGTTGGGCAAATACTTTAAGTGAGAAAACGTTGGCACAGATTAATCAAAGATTGACTCAAATTGCCACCCAGTTACAAATAACTCAGGGGAGAAAGATAAGGACAGATGGTACAGTAGTGGCAACTAATATTCATTTCCCTTCGGATAATAATTTGTTATGTGATGGAGTTAAGGTTATTAGCCGCATTTTATCTCAAGCCAAGCCAATTATTTTAGCAAATTCGCCAACTGTTAACTTAGGAATTTTTCGCAATCGTTATCGGACAGCGAGAAGAATATCTAGACAGATTGATAGTTTATCAAAAACGAGAAATGAATCTGGTAAGCACAAAAGGAAACAAGCATACATAAAATTGATTGAAGTCACCAAAGCTGCAATTAAACAAGCTCAAAAAGTAAAAACACTTCTTGAGCGTTTGGAGCATCTCAAGTCACAGAAGATACTACAAAAATGGGAAACTTTTCTCCCACGTATAGAACAAGTTGTTGAGCAGACATCCCGCAGGATATTAAATCAAGAAAAAGTTAGTGTTGCGTCAAAAATTGTCAGTATCTTTGAAGTGCATACAGATATTATATGTAGGGGCAAACCTAACCTAGATGTAGAGTTTGGGCGGAAAGTCTGGTTAGATGAAGTTGATGGGGGAATTGTGAGTAATTATCGAGTATTAAAGGGAAACCCTCATGATACTCAACAATTAGTTTCCAGTTTAGACCAACATATAAAAAATTTTGGCTATCCCCCGAAACTAGTTTCTAGTGATAGAGGTGTTTACTCTCAAAGTAATGAAAACTATGCCCAAACACTAGGAATAAAACAAGTCATATTGCCGAAAGGAGGTTATCGAAGTAAGGAACGAATTCAGCATGAAAGGAAGAGAAATTTTAGAAAGGGTCGTCATTGGCATAACGGTGTAGAAGGACGTATTAGTTTTTTGAAAAGATGCTTTGGGTTTCAACGTTGTTTGTATAGAGGAGATATAGGATTTAAACGGTGGGTGGGCTGGGGAATAATCGCTCATAATTTGACTATTATCGGTCGAGTTTTAGTTTCTCAAGCTAGGAATGTTAACTAAACTACTATTTTTATACCCAGCTATAAATCACTTCATTAAGATTACTTTCTTTTACCAGATATTTGAATTTATCTAAGTTTCAGATTGTTGATATTATCGCTTTGCATATTATATTTTTTATCGAGCATTTAATATTAATTTTGTTTTATTTTATTTCCAGTTTCGCACCGCGAACTAGACTAAACTCCAGTTGGGAAAATGGTGATTATACTTATTCAGTTT
>NZ_JAECZA010000305.1 GCF_016056275.1 Dendronalium phyllosphericum CENA369
ACTTTACAAAACTCAACATATTTCGTAACATAATTTTACAGGCGAAAACAAACACGCCTAATACATAAACAGCAAATCGCAATCATAAAACCATGACAGCAACCTTACAACAGCGCCAAAGCGCCAACATTTGGGAGCAGTTCTGCAACTGGATCACCAGCACCAACAACAGACTATACATCGGCTGGTTCGGCGTACTGATGATCCCCACCCTGTTAGCAGCAACCACCTGCTTCATCATCGCCTTCATCGCCGCACCTCCGGTTGACATCGACGGCATCCGCGAACCAGTAGCAGGTTCCTTACTTTACGGAAACAACATCATCTCCGGTGCAGTAGTACCTTCCTCCAACGCCATCGGTTTACACTTCTACCCAATTTGGGAAGCAGCATCCTTAGATGAATGGCTGTACAACGGCGGCCCTTACCAACTGGTAATCTTCCACTTCCTCATCGGCGTATTCTGCTACTTAGGACGTGAGTGGGAACTCAGCTACCGCTTAGGAATGCGTCCTTGGATTTGCCTAGCATTCTCCGCACCCGTAGCAGCAGCCACCGCAGTATTCTTGATTTACCCTATTGGACAAGGTTCCTTCTCTGACGGTATGCCCTTGGGTATCTCCGGAACCTTCAACTTCATGATTGTTTTCCAAGCGGAACACAACATCTTAATGCACCCCTTCCACATGTTAGGTGTGGCTGGTGTCTTCGGTGGAAGCTTATTCTCTGCAATGCACGGTTCTCTAGTAACTTCTTCCTTGGTTCGTGAAACCACCGAAAGCGAATCTCAAAACTACGGTTACAAGTTCGGTCAAGAAGAAGAAACCTACAACATCGTTGCAGCACACGGTTACTTCGGTCGCTTAATCTTCCAATACGCTTCCTTCAATAACAGCCGTTCCTTGCACTTCTTCCTGGCTGCTTGGCCTGTAATCGGTATCTGGTTCACCGCTTTGGGTGTCAGCACAATGGCGTTCAACCTGAACGGTTTCAACTTCAACCAGTCTGTGATTG
>NZ_JAECZA010000306.1 GCF_016056275.1 Dendronalium phyllosphericum CENA369
ATTTTAGGCAAACAAGTACAAAACCGCAGGTACAGACCTGTAGCAGCACTTAGATTCAGAAGTGCTTACATTTCGTTAGGCAATCTCGTACCACCTGTGTTTTTGATAGATACAACAATGAGGAATAAGGGATTAGTCAGTTATCCGTGATGTTAGTTGAGTGACAGAAGGCGACTGCGGCAGAAAATAAAGGTAAAAACCTATTAGGTTTCGCCACAGAATTCTAAGGATTTTAAAGGGTTAGAGTTGACGAACACTGTAACCATCACAAATAAAAATTATGGGTTTTCGAGACCTTCAGCGCTATCCACTACAGAAAGCTCGGTATGACAAATATAAAGAGTGGCTGGAATCTACTCCCGCAGAACGTCAAACGAAGTTTGCAGCTATCACCGATGAAACCAAGCGATCCTATGCAGAAAGAGAAAAAGGCTACGTTTCTCCGTTTGGCACGGCTGGCAGTACCAAAATTTATCTTCCTGCCCGATTAATCAAGGATGGACAAACTGGACAAGGCTCTGGGGTGGCCAATTCACTACGCGATCTACTTGCCAGCTATACGACTACTGCCACTGAATTCGGTGCATTGACCACACCAATCGAGGTTGAGGCAAAGAATTTTAAATTTGCTAAATTAACCCTCACTGCTGTCGTAGCTGGAACCACCAAGAAAGCGAGTCGCATTACTGGGGCAATGTATAAAAAACCCGATGTAGATTCGGTTACGAGTCCCTTTGGACAAAGTTCCGGCGGGCAAGCTTACGATGCGGCTGTTTTGGCTATCAAAGGTATACCAGCTTTTACTACCTTCATTCAAGGTAACAACGGTAAAAACCGCGCTAGGTTCACTCCTGAAGGCGAATAATGAGCAAGATAGCAGAGCGAACCGGGATTATTTGGACTCCAAACGATCCGCTAGACCTGCTATCCGTTGATGTTGATGGCAACTGCTCTGAAGCTGAATTTCAGGGAATGCTTGCCATTAACCAAGCGGGTAGAGATTGGTTAACTGGGAAGATTGATGTTGTTGAGTACTTGGACAAGCTGGAATATTACGGCATTCCCAATCCGTTTGAAATGTTGGATGAATTTGCAGAACACGTTGATTTTGTAATTTCTCACGGATAGCAACAGTGAGAGTAGTTGAATTAAATAATAGTGATAATTGGCAAAGTATATTTTCTACTAATATTGTTGCCGTTCAAGTTCCAATGCAGAATGGGAAGTATTTAATTAATCCCATCCCAGAAATAGTAGTACCTTTTGTACTGGATAAATTCATTCTTGCGGTTAGTGTAGAGACTGATGTCCCCACAGATTCAGTATGGAAGTTTGCCGGGTATGTCAATCAAAAAATTAGTACTGGGCTTGTAATTGGTGGCGTTCATGATGCGACTACTGTTAGAGGTCGTCCGCTATTTTTAGACCAAATAAATCTGATTATTTTTCAGAAGATATCTACGTCTTATGCTCTCAGTATCAAAGTGCCAAGGTGGTTTCCTCGTGCTGCGGTGAACGTTTGGGAGTACACGGGAGTAGATGACACATCTGAGGAGATATTGCTATCTCAGGAGTTTGCCAATATTAACTTTAAGTTAGACCAATTACTCAACAACTGAGAGTAAATGCTTTTTAAGTTGGGCTATTTGGAAATATTTTACTTTTTACTAACACTGGACGAGCGCTGCTTATGTCCCCTACATGAAATGCCGACTAATTTAAAAGATAGTTTAGATGTAATTTTGTCTGTATCTGCTCTTGTTGGAATTATCTTCCATATAGCTAAAACTAAAGCTGACATTGAAAAATCGATTGACGATGTCAAAGACCAGCTAACAGAAGAATTGAGAAATTTACGCACTGATATTAAAGTGTCTGACGCTAGGTATCAGGGCAAAAAAGAAATGATTGAGTATTTCATTAATGACCTCTACCGTTTAATACATCATCGTTC
>NZ_JAECZA010000307.1 GCF_016056275.1 Dendronalium phyllosphericum CENA369
ATTCTGCATTGGAACTTGAACGGCAACAATATTAGTAGAAAATATACTTTGCCAATTATCACTATTATTTAATTCAACTACTCTCACTGTTGCTATCCGTGAGAAATTACAAAATCAACGTGTTCTGCAAATTCATCCAACATTTCAAACGGATTGGGAATGCCGTAATATTCCAGCTTGTCCAAGTACTCAACAACATCAATCTTCCCAGTTAACCAATCTCTACCCGCTTGGTTAATGGCAAGCATTCCCTGAAATTCAGCTTCAGAGCAGTTGCCATCAACATCAACGGATAGCAGGTCTAGCGGATCGTTTGGAGTCCAAATAATCCCGGTTCGCTCTGCTATCTTGCTCATTAGCCTTCAGGAGTGAATCTAGAGCGGTTTTTACCGCCGTTTCCTGCCATAAATGTGGCATAAGCCGATTCCCCTTGAATAGCCAAAACAGCAGCATCGTAAGCTTGACCGCCAGCATTTTGACCAAAAGGAGAAGTAACAGAATCCACATCGGGTTTTTTATACTCAGCGCCAGTAATGCGGCTATTTTTCTTGGTGGTTCCAGGTACAACAGAAGTCAGCGTTAGCTTGGCGAACTTAAATCTCTTCGCCTCAATCTCAATTGGCGTAGTTAGGGCAGCAAATTCGGTAGTAGTTGTGGTGTAATTGGCAAGCAGCCCGCGAAGCACCGTAGCAACTCCAGACCCTTGTCCAGTTTGTCCATCCTTGATTAATCGAGCGGGAAGATAAACTTTCGTGTTGCCAGCCGTGCCGAACGGAGAAACGTAGCCTTTTTCTCTTTCTGCATAGGCCCGTTTAGTTTCGTCAGTGATAGCTGCAAATTTCGCTTGGCGCTCTGCGGGAGTAGCTTCCAGCCACTCCTTATATTTGTCGTACCGAGCTTTCTGTGCTGGATAACGATTTAAATCTCGAAACCCCATAATTTTGATTGGTGATGGTTACAGTGTTCGTCAACTCTAACCCTTTAAAATCCTTAGAATTCTGTGGCGAAACCTAATAGGTTTTTACCTTTATTTTCTGCCGCAGTCGCCTTCTGTCACTCAACTAACATCACGGATAACTGACTAATCCCTTATTCCTCATTGTTGTATCTATCAAAAACACAGGTGGTACGAGATTGCCTAACGAAATGTAAGCACTTCTGAATCTAAGTGCTGCTACAGGTCTGTACCTGCGGTTTTGTACTTGTTTGCCTAAAATCGTGATTTTCCCGGCTGTTGCCGTTGTTGTGCTGGGTTTATCTGGGTCATTCACGATCAGCTTTTCTGTTTTGAATGGTACATCAATTGCGTTACAAATTTTTT
>NZ_JAECZA010000308.1 GCF_016056275.1 Dendronalium phyllosphericum CENA369
CGCGAGGCTCGGTCGATGTCGCCTAGCGATACTTGCAGTAGCTTGGCTGTGTGGCGCTGTCGCCGTCCCACTTCCAATGTGCCGACCGATGCCCCCACGATCCACAGTTTTTGCGAACCGACCTTGGAAGCACCCAAGGACAGTAAACCGACGCTGATAATTAAACTACCCCAAAATGACCACTTGGCACAGGTGTACATCTGCAAGTGTTGGTGGAGTTGGGAGGGGTGTAATTCGCTCATAGACCCAGTAACACCCCCAAGAGAATTAAGCCAACACGGATTAACAAAATGGCTTTGATTTGGGGTATCGCTTGGTATAGGTAACAAGTCCAAGCTCCCGCGATGATTAATACTCCCAGTACTGCCAACCGAATAAAACCGGGAATGGGTAGAATGACCCAGCAGCTACTTAGTAAACAGGGAATGGATACACAGGCGACTGTATCTAGTGCCAAATCTGGGAGATTATCCGGCAGAGCTAGAGCATCTGCCCAGCCTTGCTTAAATTGCTCTACTTTTGACAGTTGGGGGGTGGGGACTGGGGAATAATGCCCCCGTTCGCTGTGTCTGATTGCGTCCTGTTCCTAGCTTCACTCTGTAAGAATCGAGCTTACTCGCTGTGGGCAGGTAAGGAGTCACGCCTGAACCTGGCGGATAGGACTTTCACCTACATCTAGTTGAGAGTTCAACTCGTAAGAATTGGTAAGTTTATTTACGGACTGGATACCGAGATTCACTTACAACGAATCGCACGGTTGGGTCGATGGGGGCTATTATGCCCCGCACCTCCCATTTAAATCTGGGCGTGCGAGTTTCCCCGCACCCAGCTTCCGATGTTCTTACCTTGCGGTTTTGCTCATGTGCAGGAAAATATGGCAACTTTGGTGGATTGCCATTAGATTTTCTTTTTCCCAGTTGGTATGGTTCCCGTCATTGTGATGTAGATGAACGAGTTCATCTGACAGGAATTTCAGCCCACAGGCTGCACAGGTATGGTTCTGTCGTTTTAAGACTCTAGAGGTTTCGATGCCATAGAGTTTGCTGTTTCGCTTACTCCAGTAGGCAATGTCTCCATCAAATGGTGATTTTGCACCTTTGACTAGAACATGTTGATTTTCGGAGTAGGGAACCTTGGGGAACGCATTATCCAGTAGTTTCTTGCTGGTATTTCGATTCTGTTTAGTTTCCCTGTTGAACACCTTAAACGCCCTGTGTTGGATGTGGTACAACGAGAACCGCGATCCACTCATTTTACAGTTGCGATGGTAGTTCCTCCATCCTCTAACT
>NZ_JAECZA010000309.1 GCF_016056275.1 Dendronalium phyllosphericum CENA369
TGTTTACTGGGTAGGGCAGGGATATTGCTATCCCTTTCCCCCCGACAAACCGGACAAGCAAGTTCACCCTGCATCCGGCTTTAGCAAATCCTAGAGCTACCAAGGACTCAATTCATTCTCAATTTCAGAAAGGTGATTCTGTGCATGAGAATGTATTTGTTGATGACAGTAATAATGCACTAGTTCTAAATTAGCGTAACTTTCGTTACCCCCATCACAAAAAGGTATTTTATGGTGTTTTTGTATGGGTTCATCATTGAATAATGATTCTCCACATACTGGACAGATAAAACCCTGTTTTTGGGCAAGCTTTTGATAACTAGGAATTAGACTTTTGAATTTAATATTCTGCCGATTTTCCCAATAGGCTGTTAGCTGTGGGTCATCGGGAGAATAAGCACCCTTAACCATTGGATGCCGTCTAATCTTAAACCAATTAAATTTCAACAAATGTTTTCCTGTGCGCTTGTCACCAAACACCCAGTAATCACTTCTGTCTAAGTTTAACCTGCCCCAATAGCGGTGATAACGCTGCTGTTGATTGAACTTGGGGTGCATTCTTTTGGCGTACCTTTTCTCCCTCACAAACATCCATCTATCTAAGCAAGAGAATATTTGTGAGGAAACTACTGTCCGGTAATAATTGGCGATACCACGAATAATCGGGTTTAACTTGTCTATTACAAAATCAACGCTACAACTTTTATAATCAAGCCATATTTGTTTGATTTGGTTGCGGACATTCTGCAAAGACTCTTTGCTAGGTTTAATTAATACTTTCCTACCTGTTTTGGTGGTGGAGTCTGGATAGTGTCTAATATTAAAGCCGAGAAAATTGAAGCCGTCCCAGAGCCGGACTATGTGGGTTTTTGACTCCGACAGAGTTAAACCGCGAGTCGACATAAACTCTTGGAGAGTTTCACGCGCATTAATCGCATCTTCTTGGCTTTTACAGAACACTACTAGGTCATCGGCATAACGTACAATGCCACGGTCGCCAATCGTATGACCGTTCTTATCGTAACGAATGCCTAGTGCCGATTCCATACCATGCAAAGCTATATTTGCCAGCAGCGGCGAGATGATTCCGCCTTGAGGTACTCCAGCATTGGTATTATGGAAAACGCCTTTATCCACATATCCCGCATTCAGCCATTGTTGAATTAATTTTCTGGCTGGAAAATTACCAACAGCCTCAACTAGTGGTTTATGTGCGATGTTATCGAAGCAACCTTGAATGTCGGCATCTACCACCCATGTTTTGGTGGAGTTGCCTTTTGCCATTGTGTGTATTCTTTCGATAGCATCATGGCATGACCTACCTGGTCTAAAACCGTAGGATGTGCGCTCAAATTGCGCTTCCCAATACGGTTCTAGTGCATTTTTTACAATCGCTTGCAGACATCTATCGATGATACAAGGTATTCCCAGTGGTCTTTGCTTTCCATTAGATTTACGGATATATACCCGTCTAACTGGTAGTGGCTTCCACGGGATAAAGTTGGTCAAAATATCTACCAATAATCCTCTAGCTTGTGGTGTTCTTACCAGTAATCTATCTACCCCTGCTGTTTTGCTGCCATGATTTAATTGCGTTACTCTTCTAACGGAAAGTAGTATATTAGAATACGCACTCTCATAGTGCTTTTGAAGGCTGCGAACCTTTTTGTTGCTACCGTCCTTGGTCGCCTTGAATATTCTCTGTCTGAGTCGCCTAACTACCCTGTATGCGCTTTTCCAGTTGACGCTATTCCAGTCGGTAGTTCTCTGTGTTACGTTCACAAATTTAGATTGCACCTAACTTTTCCATCAGAGTTCGGTTCCTTTTCTATTGAACTCAAGGGATTTACCTGCCACACGTTAGCACTCTTTCAAGTTGGTCATTTGACCTATCTACCCAGTTATAATTTCCTGTTGCCTTTCGGCGTGGCAGCATTCGCTTCTTGTGGCATCTTACACCCACTGGGGGATTAAAGCGGGATTACTCCCATCTCTACTTTTGACATCGACCTAGTTCAAAAGACCCCATTGGGGTTCCTACGTATCACACGCGAAAGATACAACTAGCTTGGGTTCCCTCTATACACCGGGGGTTTCTGGTGTCCCTGATTCTGAGGATTGGGCAGAATCACTTTACCCCTTTTACCGTCTCAGCCGTTTTCGGTAATTCCTCTTCACGATGCCTCTGCAAGGATTCACATCTGTTAACCCTGTCTAGTTTTACCCTAGCACTTCACCTAACTATGCGGCTTGCTGATGTCGCGCATTTTACCCTCTAGCTATGAGACATTACAGTTACCCGTAATGCCCCTTTGGGCGGGTACTGGCATTGACACTCGCCAGGAGTATTTCTGAGATACTCACTCTCGTCGTGCAACCGATAGTCGCAC
>NZ_JAECZA010000043.1:0-13297 GCF_016056275.1 Dendronalium phyllosphericum CENA369
CACCCCACACCCCACCCCCTTTTTTATAGTTGCCGTACCAATGGCTGACCATCTTTGACTTCGCCAATTAAAACTAAATCTACACAATTGACGAAGATGCCATTTTCGAGAACCCCAGGAATATTATTCAGGGTTTTTTCTAGATTTACTGGGTCGTCAATAGAGTCAAATCTGACATCTAAGACGAAATTTCCTTGGTCGGTAATGACTGGGCCGGCTTTTTTGACACCCATACGTAGTTCGGGTTTGCCACCAAGTTTTTTTATAGCATTTGTGACGGGAGTAATTGCCATTGGTATGACTTCCACCGGCACGGCGAAACTAGAACCCAAACGGTCTACTAACTTACCACTATCTACCACAACGATGAATTGCTCTGCTAAGTAATCGACTACTTTTTCGCGGGTATGGGCTGCACCGCCACCTTTGATTAAATTTTTCTGGGGATCGACTTCATCTGCCCCATCAATGGCGATATCGATATGGTCGACAGCGTCCAAGGTAGTTAGAGGAACGCCGTACTGTTTAGCTAGCACTTCTGATTGAAAAGAGGTAGGGATGCCGACGATATCTTTAATTTCGCCAGACTTGAGGCGATCGCCCAAAAATTGAATTGTATAGGCTGTGGTTGACCCCGTACCCAATCCAACAATCGAACCTGATTTTACCAGGGCGGCGGCAGCTTTACCAACTTCTTGCTTCATCAACGTCACGGGATCTGCTGTTGCGGTCATTCCCAAACTCCTGAAATAGATGGCACTATCACGGTCGAATATACTACATCCTCAGCATTGCAAAATTCACTCAAGCAAAATTCTCTAGAAATTTCCGTAAATAGTTTGAAGTCTTAAATACACAAAAACTTATTACTACAGCATAATTCAAGATTCAAAATGATAATATTTGATAAATTTCATGTGACAATCGTACCGAATTTCTTGCCTCATTCTGACTTTTTACTACTTGTTGCTGAATTATGACAGTAAAAAACCCATAATAAAATTAATATTGAAATTGCTAAAAATGTCAACTCAAGTATGATTACTAGATGCATAACTAGTGATGATTGCTTGGCTATTTATAATTGATAACTGTGCTTTTTATTAAGGGCGGGCAACTTTGTTAAGCTAAAAAACGTCCCTCTAGTCAAAAGTCTATATGCTGGGCATAACCAATTTAGGTTAGGGGTACAGTTGTTAAAGATGCAGAATAGTCGATTGAAAATTGTGAGAAATATGCGAAAGTTGCTAGGTACTCTATCTTTAGTATTGCTACTTCAGAATTTTCCAGCAATTGTTCAAGCTCAAGTGCCAGGAGAAAGCGCAGGCGTATCATCAGAAGCAATTAAACAGGTAATTACAGCTAAGCTGATGAGCAATTACTCTGATGGGAACTTTTACCCGCAAAGAGAGATCAGTCGTGCAGAATTAGCTTCTATTTTGGTGAAAACATTTCATTTAGATAAACGAGAAGCGGCTAAACAAGAAAAGTCTATATCTGTGCCAGATGTCCCACCTTCCTATTGGGCATTTAATGATATCCAGATAGTTTTAAAAACTGACATCATGAAAGGCTACCGGGGTAATTTATTTTTTCCCAATCAAAAGGTGACAAGGGCAGAAGGGATGGCAATTTTTGCCCAAGCTTATGGTGTATTTCAGTTTGGGGATGATAGCGTCAATGAAATTCTCGCTTCATATCCAGATGCAGCATCTATTCCGACTTGGGCCAGAAAAGCGATCGCCACAGTAGTTTCTGAAGGATTTATCAATACAGATGCCCAAAACAATATTTCCCCATTACGACCTATGACCCGTGGGGATATGGTATACCTGTTAAGTAAATATTTACAGAGACAGCAGCAACTACCGGAAACCCCGGAAGTCCCCCGTGTTCCCGATAGCCCAGAATCGCCTTAGGTTTCCGTGTTGCTTTAAGTGGACTAAATGTACTTAGTAGCAGTCTTTAAAGTAACAATCGTAACTGTTTAATAAGTAACAGTTCTATCACCGTGTTATAACTGTTACCTTAATTGTGCTGCGGATTGCAACTTAGTTTTGGTATGATTCTGGGGGCAACACGACCGTGGGAGAATCAGAATACCAGAAGTAGAAATTAGAGAGGAACACCCTATAATATGCATCTGAGTGAAATCACCCATCCCAATCAGTTGCACGGTTTATCGATCCGGCAGCTACAACAGATTGCTCGTCAGATTCGAGATAAACACTTGCAAACGGTAGCCGCAACAGGAGGGCATCTAGGGCCTGGTTTGGGTGTTGTAGAGTTAACGTTAGGGCTTTACCAAACACTGGACTTAGATCGGGATAAAGTTATTTGGGATGTTGGACACCAAGCTTATCCCCATAAATTAATTACCGGACGCTACAGTGACTTCCACACCTTAAGGCAAAAAGACGGAGTTGCTGGTTATCTCAAGCGGTGTGAAAGCAAGTTCGATCACTTTGGCGCGGGACACGCCTCTACCAGTATTTCAGCTGCACTGGGTATGGCACTAGCGCGAGACATGAAAGAGGAAAAATTTAAAGCAGTCGCCGTCATTGGTGACGGGGCGCTGACTGGAGGTATGGCATTAGAAGCTATCAATCATGCCGGACACCTGCCCAAAACAAATTTGCTAGTTGTTCTCAACGACAACGAGATGTCCATATCTCCAAATGTGGGTGCGATTCCTCGCTACCTCAACAAAATGCGCCTCAGTCCGCCAGTGCAGTTCATCAAAGATAATTTTGAGGAACAATTCAAGCAAATTCCTTTCGTTGGTGAATCTCTGTCTCCCGAACTCGGACGCATCAAAGAAGGGATGAAGCGTTTAGCCGTTCCCAAGGTAGGGGCAGTCTTTGAAGAACTAGGCTTTACCTACATGGGGCCAGTAGATGGACATAATTTAGAAGAATTGATTGCTGCCTTTTCTCAAGCACATCAAATACCAGGGCCAGTTTTGGTGCATGTGGCAACAGTAAAGGGCAAAGGTTATGAAATTGCCGAACAAGACCGAGTAGGCTACCACGCCCAAAGTCCATTTAACCTGACAACGGGTAAAGCTATTCCTTCCAGCAAGCCAAAACCACCCGCTTATGCTAAAGTTTTTTCGCACACTCTGGTGAAACTTGCCGAACAAAACCCGAAAATCATCGGCATCACTGCGGCAATGGCAACAGGAACGGGCTTAGACAAACTTCAAGCAAAACTGCCCAATCAATATATTGATGTCGGTATTGCCGAACAACATGCCGTCACCTTAGCTGCGGGACTTGCATCTGAAGGTATGCGCCCCGTCGCAGCTATTTACTCTACCTTCCTGCAACGGGCCTACGACCAAATAATTCACGATGTTTGCATTCAAAACCTGCCAGTGTTCTTCTGCTTAGATAGGGCGGGAATTGTCGGTGCTGATGGCCCTACTCACCAAGGTATGTATGACATTGCCTATCTGCGTTGCATTCCCAACATAGTAATGATGGCCCCCAAAGACGAAGCAGAATTGCAACGGATGATAGTGACTGGGATCGACCATACCAGTGGCCCCATAGCGATGCGCTTCCCCCGTGGCAATGGCTATGGCGTTCCCCTGATGGAAGAAGGCTGGGAACCTTTGGAAATTGGCAAAGGAGAAATCCTTCGCAATGGCGATGATGTGTTGATTCTTGGCTACGGCACAATGGTCTATCCAAGTATGCAAGTTGCAGAAATTCTCAGCGAACACGGCATTGAAGCAACTGTAATTAATGCTCGTTTTGTTAAGCCTTTGGATACAGAATTGATTTTGCCTTTGGCTAAGAAAATTGGGCGCGTCGTCACCTTAGAAGAAGGTTGTGTCATGGGTGGCTTTGGTTCTGCGGTAGCAGAAGCTTTACTGGATGCCGATATTGTGGTTCCCGTCAAGCGTATTGGCGTGCCAGATGTGTTAGTAGATCATGCCGAACCAGATCAATCTAAGGCAGAGTTAGGGTTAACTAGTCCGCAAATAGCAGAAAGAGTACTGCAAGCTTTCTTTGGTCAGCAAGTATCTGCTGTTGTTTAGTTAGTTCTCAGTAAATAGTACAGACTTTAAGCAGTTCTAAGCATTTAGCCGCAGCTGAGGTAGACAGTAGAATAGTTCAACTACTTGAAAAGCGGCGTAATCAAATATAGTCCTATCAAAATAACCCCTATTCTAGGGGTTATTTTTGTAATATAGCCGTCGCCAGTAGTGTTAGGACATCAACAGACGATTGAACCTAGACACAAAAAGACTTTTCACCCGGTCACCCTTCGGGTGACGCTCCTGCGTCGCTACCGCTAGCGCTAACGCAGTCGCCTGCGGAGGGAAACCCTCCCGCAGCGCTGTCTCACCAGTCACCAGTCCCCAGCTATACCTCAATTAAAGCTTTCTGATGTTTGGAGTTCTGTTGCTGAGTTTGATTCTACAGCTGGCGGCGGCGTTTCCCGTTCGGGTGCAATAATAGAACCATCCCAGACAGCCCGTTGTCCATCCGCATTAATAATAGTGATTTTGACTTCTCTGTTATCAAAATGAGCCGTAAATTTCGCTAGCCAGTCCTCTGTGGGAAGTCCGTTGAGATTTTTTAAAGGAATTTTTAACCTTCTACAAAATTCCATAGGCGCATCGGGATCGGTCTTCATGGTAATGATGTCGTCTTTTTTGACTTCAACTAGCGTGTTGGGAATTTCTTCCCTAGTTTTACTGTCTAAATAGACTAATTGAACGATTACCCCAGCATCCTTAATTTGCGTATTAATTACTTCTTGCCCCTCAGAATTTAATATCTTCCCTCCTAGGGAAAAATTAGCGCCAGCAATGGTGATGTAATCGGGAGACTCTTCAGAAGGAACGTACAGCACTACTTGATTGATATTCGCTCCAGCCTTGCGGACAGCTTTGCCACCGATGTAGCCGCCAGCACTGATACCCATTAATGCTAAGAGTTCGGCGGGAATAGTTGGTAAAGAAAGCGCAGTTGTATAAGTAACCAAGAGGATAACTATAAAAGCAATACCAATAATTATGTTCCAAACCACCTGCTGAACTCGCTCTAGGGCTAATACTCCACCATGTACCACTAAGTCAGACCATGCAGGATGAACTTCTCCAGATCCTTTGCTGCCACGAATTTCAGAGGTTGCTTGCGCCGTCACTAGTGTTGCTAAACTAATGAGGAAAGTATAACTGAATCCTGATAGCGGAACGAATTCCCACATGCCTTGAGTTGCACCACGTCCGATGAAAAGAAACAAATAACCAAAAACAATAATAGTCAACCACCACACAAACTGAGCATGAGCTAAACTCAATGTGTTTGTCTTGCGGTCTAGGATTAGCCACTGAAACGTATTTAAGTTATTTCTATTGTCTTGTGAAAAAGTATTGGGTAAGTTTGTTTTTTTTGCCTGCATTGTTAGCCAATAGATGAGCAGCACAAGTGCCCCTATACAAATTGTTGTTAAACCCAACACAATTAAGGTTGTCAACCCGCTTACAGGACGTATGACTTTAACTTGAAGTTCGTCATCAACTACTTGACGGTCAATGTTAGTTGCCTTACCTCCCACTTCAATATTTACAGGATGCGTTCCTCTACTCAATTGCTTTAGCTGCTTATTACTAAAGCTCGCAAAAACTGCTTTTCCATCTTCTGTGACTTCTGTTGCAGTCGTGGTGACAATGTTAGGGGTCTTACCAATTTTGATATCGATTTTATTTGTTAGCGAATTGTCTGGCTGAGGAAAATTTTCTCCCAGTACTACTACATCGACTTTTTCATCTTGATAGCGACTAACATCTTCCTGAATCAGCCACGATTGAGGAATGCTAATGTAAAAATTCTTCGGATTGATGCTTTTGACAGAAGAAATCTTACGTATCGTTGGCGCTTTACTATCAGTTTGCTGATTAGATGGTGTAGCGGAGTTGGTGTTGCTGGGCTGGATAGTGCTAGGGCTAGCAGTTTCCTGTGCTTTGACTAACTCTACTGAAGAAAACAGCAAAACGCAGGTCAGACTAAGGGATAGCAAAGGGTAATAATACCTCTTGCTCATTCGTTTCCAGGATATTTTAAATAAGCGCATAAAACAGTGTGAGTCTCTCTGACCCACGGAGCAACATTAATTGTATTTGATGGATAGACAATACCTAAACAACTGTCGTTATTTAAGTATAAATACTAAGGGCTGGCTAAATAATATGTCTACAACTAATACTAGCAATTCAGTATTTATATTTATAAAATACTTATGGGAGTTTAGCTAACTATTTGTAATGTTATTTATTACTCAGCTATCTACTGAAGTTTAAGAGATTATGAGTAGCTAAGATGCAAAGCAGTCTTTATGGCGATCGCACCTATCAGCCACAATATTTATATTGATTTAACCCTTAGGCAAAAGGAGAAAAAACCGATATTTTCTCCTTTTACTTTTGCTCCTTCTTAAGTGGTCGGTACTGCTAAGGATTGCACCTGTGAAATCGCAGCTAGAGTCTCAGAAGACTGTTGTACTCGATGTAGCCAACGTTCAGCTTTCGAGTAGTTATCTTTCTGTACCTGTTTGATGGCTTGCTTGAAGTGCAACTGCACGCCCCAAACATCGCTGAAGAAGCGCTTTTGTTGCTTCATTGTCTCAAAGAATTGGACAGCTTCAAGGTGAGAGAGATTGCCTTCAGTTTTGGCGATCGCCAGCATCACTTCAAACACATCATCCGCCATTTTGGCATCGCCACACACGTAGTAGTGACACTTAGGATGATTGAGCAGTTTCCAAATATCTTGGGGCTTTTGCTGCATTAAGTTTTGCACATACATCTTTTGCTCGCCCTGACGCGAGAATGCTACCTCTAACCCAGAGAGGACACCTTGATTCAGCCAAGTCTGCATCTGCTCTTGATAAAGGAAGTCATTGTGGTTGCGGCAGCCAAAATATAGGCAAGCATCGCTCAATGATTGTGCTTGTTGTAACAGAGCTTCTCGGTACTGGAGGAAAGCAATTAGGGGTGAAACACCAGTACCCGGCCCCACCATGAGCATCACAGCATCTGGATCGCTGGGCGGGCGGAAGTCGGAGGTGCGGACAGAGATGCGAACCTTTGCCCCCAAATCCAACCCAGCCAGATAGTTAGAACAGAGTCCCTGACGGACTTTGCCTGCATCCGTTTTGACTTGCAGCGCTCCAACTGTGATTTGAATTTGTTGGGGATAAAGCAGGGGACATGAGGAAATAGAGTAGAGGCGTGGCTTTTGCTTCGGTAGTAACTCTAGTAGCGCTTCTAATGTAATTTGGGCTAAGGGAAACTCATCAAATAAATCGGCGACGCTCATGAAATTGTCTGCGATCGTTTTCTTGAGCGCAATGCTGTCGGGATGGTCTTCTCCTTGCCGAAGAATTTCCAGCCAAGTTTCCAGACGATATTTTTCTTGCGGGTTTTGTGTTGCAGAGTACAGGTAAGTCAGTAAGTCGTTAAATGGTTCGCGTAAGGCAAGGTCGAGTTCTTCCGAGAGGACTTGACCTACTGTTGTTGGAACGGCAACAGGGGGCTTATCTTCCGTTACATGGCCATTAGCTGTAACATAAGCAGCCGTAAAGTGCGTGTCGGAGTTGATTGTAAGGCGATCGCATAATCGCTGCACTAATTCCGGTGGATTGCAGGGATACACGGCAACGTGGTCGCCTGTTTCATAATGCAATTCTGTATTGGAGATATCAAAGACAATGTATCGCGTAGAACGACTGCCGGGAATTACTTCTTTAAGTAGTTCTTGATTGGCAACTACGGGGACTTCTATGCCGCGTTCGCTACTTACTGCCACAGGTGTCATGGCTGCTTCTGCGGCACTCAAAAATGTTACATGCAACTTCAAAGCGGCTGCGGTTGTAGCATCGGCGGAGGTCACATCTTCTCCCAATACACGAGATACTAGTCCTAGCCACTGTTTGAATGTGTCTGCTTGTCCCTTGATTTCGTCGCCTTTGTGCAGCGGAACAATTCTATTTGCTCCTGCTTTTGCTAAAACTTTATCTACAGCAATTCCAGCAGCACAGAAGTGTTCGTAAACAGTGCTGCCAATGCCTAAGACAGAATAATTTAAGCCACTGAGGGAACCAGCAGACTGTTGCTTTAACCATTGGAGAAACCGCTTGCCGTTTGCGGGCATTTCGCCGTTACCAAAGGTGGATGTGACGATCAGCAATAACTTTTCTGATGCCAAGGTATTGGTATTGTACTCATCCAAGGCCATGACTTTCGGGCGATAGCGTTGCAGTTGACGAGCAGCTTTGCGTGCATAGCTTTCGGCTGTACCCGTCTCAGACGCATAAAGAATTAAGATGCGGTCTTGTTTGCGATCGTCTTCGTCGGTAACACTCACAAAGTTCTCTAAGTCAATGCTATCTTCAACTGCCCAGCGATCCGCCGCATGGTGATAGGCAGGCTCTAGGTAAAAGTCACGCATTTGGTGATGCCAAACCGGACAGGCACTGCCACCAGCAGGCGGTACAACCCACCCCCAATCTCCCGGACACTCGCGCCCTGCTTTCTTTTCGCGTAAGTCGTGGGCGAGGAACTGACGAGAGGCAGATTGGTGATCTACCATCGTTACCTTGGCTTTTTGGAAGGAGTACAAGACGGCTACGTTAAGTTCCAAGGCGACGCGATCGCGCCACAGGGTTTGCTCGGAACTAGTATCTAGTTGGAGGACTTGGGCTATTGCTTCCATTTTGTCGTAGCGCCAATCTTCTAGGAAATCTCGCGCCACCTCTGTACCCATATACCAACCGTTGAAGGGAATGCAGCCGTAGTTGATGCCGCCAATGTGGACGCTGAAGTTGCTAATGGCAGGAACCGCATACCAGCGAAATCCCAGTGATTTGAATTCGGGAATTGTGGGATGCTCTATTTCCACTTCTAACACATCGTCTTTGTTCCATTCGTAGAGCTTTGGTTCCATCCCTGGCACTTCAATTGCTAGAGGTAAAATATCGTAGGGCGTGCGCGGTTCTGGTGGTTGCCAGCCCAGCTTCATAATGGCTTTGGTTAATTCGTAATTGGCGCGATCGCCCATGACACTGCCATCGGGCTGTTCGTATGCTGCATAACGAATCAGCTGCGGATTCCAAATACGCAGCCCCCAACGTTCTTTGGGTTGCCTGGGACGGAAAACTGTCATGGTGATTTGAATGTTACCGCCGTTAGTAGCCAATTTCAGGTGTTCTTCTAACTCGCGGAACATCTCATCGGGATCGGCGATCTGGCGGCGATCGCGCACTACCATGTTATTCCACTGAATTCGACCAATACACTTGGAGGCATTGCGCCAAGCCAATTGAGCGCCGTAAGCTATTTCTTCATAGGTATGGGTATAAGTGCCTGTTGCTTTGACTTCTTCTTGAATTTCTGCCCAACGCCGCGTTTTATCTTCTGGTTCCCAAGCTTGCTCGTTGGCAATGATTTCTAGGAACTGTTTGGCTTTTTTGAGCAAACGCTCCTCATTCAGTTTGGGCAGTTTCATGACATTGGTGACGCGATCGAACAAAGTCTGCCACGCTTGGCGTAACTCTGGCGTGAAGTTGGGCAGGTACTTCTCAAACAGCACAAACATCGTATCTGAAATTGCCGGATAGGCACAGGATGGCACGCCTACATTGCCGTGAAACTGACCTAACATACGCAGTTCTTGCAGCATTTCCTCACTGCTGTTACTTCGCAAGCAACGCATGAGAAATTCTAATGCCTGAAACAAATGCAAGGACAGATAATCCATATCAGCCCGTCCAAAAATAGGCAGCACAAAAGGATATCTCTCAAACAGGATTTGATAAAACTCCATGCCCATCTCTTGCTTGTTCTGGTTAAATACCTCCCAAGAATCTGCCATTTTGTGCAACATTTCTGGGGGCAATGCTGACTCATAGCGCCTAATGGATTCCACCATGGGCACAATTATATGGGTGTTAAAGAAGCGGTAGAGAGCAGAGTTTGTTCCTTGTGCTAAATCTTGGCGATCGTATTCTTCTAAGTAAGGAATCGACGGCAACATCCACATCCATACCTGCCGTGCTTTCAGCCAATGCTGCGGGCGCATCCCAATATCAGCAAATAGCGCCCCATAGTCTTCAATAGTATCGAATTCATCACCTTTGTCTGGAGGTACGCCCATTAGGGGTTCTCCAATTATGTTCTGGGTGTAGGGTTGAAGTTTGTGTATACAGCAATCAAATAATTCATAAAAGTAATCTGCTATGCTATCGATCGCTTCCCCAAAGACGTACTCTAGTTCTGGCTCTTCTAGCAACAGGCGCTTGAAGAATTTTTCCATTTGCAATTCTTTCCACGCCCGTAATTTGTTCCACACATCTTTGACAATCACTTCTTCTTGCAGCGTGAGTGGTACGCCTTCTGGAATTTCGACTTCAACGCCATTAGTCTGAGTTCCATGAGTGTGCGCGCTGCGCGTACCGTTTTGACTCCCCAAAATCGTCACAGTGCTGCTACTGCCTTCGCTGGTACTCTGTGTCAGCCGAGTTTTTAGCTTCAACTGGGGTGCTAAACTCCAAGTTGCGATCGCAAACTCAAGGTCTGCGTTACGCTCGCCATTAAGATAATCTTGAGTTGCAAATGTCACTGTTTCAATATCCTGCCAAGGATGAGTGATATCGCCTTCGCGGTAGCATAGGGTAATCGCGATCGCACAGTCTCCCTTATTTTTCAAATCTACCAACCAACTAGGTTGCATCCTGGCAAAGAGGTCCTTGTTCAACAAAGGTTGCCCTTCATCGGATATTACTTGTACGCGGCATTTATATTTATAGTCTTTTGAAGTTGGGAAATCGATAGCTGATACCTCGGTGAGGTGAATAAGCCGCTGACTTTTATTCATGTCTTAATTGTGTGTACTGTGAGGATAATGTTAAAAGTGAGTGCGCTGCATCTTACGACACATAGCTTGTCAGGTAAATTATCGTACTTGGACAGAGTTAATTAAGTCTATGGTGAGAGTGTGTTTATTGGCAAAACTCACCATAGCTTAATATATCTCTCGAAAATTTCACTAAATTTACTGATGGTAATTTTTAACTTATCTGTATATTCTTCAAAATTTTTATAAAAAATTACACTTAGATATAACAATATTCAGATATTTTACTTATTTTAAATTTACGTATATGTTAAATATATTGACAGAAATTCTTTTTCTTAAGGATATTCTGATGACAATTAACTTTGAAATGATGGTTAATTTCATCAGAATATTCGCGATCGCATCTTAGCAATTACGATGCAAAATCAAAGCTCTAATTGATAGTTACTGGTTTACCTTCGGGTGCTTCATAACCATTTTTCTGTTGTTTAACTGTATCCTGTATGTCTGATATGAAATAGGTGTTATCAGATTGTTTGCCAAATGTAGCTGAACCAGATGCACACAATCCTTTTAGTTCATCGGCAAGGGATTTTGCCTTTTTCACATCGTCTTTTGCTAGAGCTTCTATTAACTGTCCTATTTTATCCGACTGCTGTTTTAGTTGAATTTGAATTTGCTCTTTTAGCCTTTCTTCTCTTCTAACATATGCCAACATCCGCTCTTGGAGGGCGCGAAAAAAGGCAGAACCAATATAGCCTACAACCAATGACATTGTAATTAGTGTAAAAGCATTATCTGGTTTGAGAAGCATTAAGACAGGCGGTGATGCTGCTCCACCGATTATAGATTGGGATATGCAACTTTTAAGAATAGCAGAGCGCTTTTGCTTTTCTAATCTTGCTCTATCCTCTTTATTTAAATTCTTATTCTGCTTGGCTAGTTCTTGTTCCAGTCGAAATAATTTTTGCTCAATTGGTCTAGATATTTCTTCTTCTGTTACCTTGAAGTTCATTAAGAAGGAAATAAAGCCACCAAAAGCACCTGCGATAAAAATTAAAAGCAGAATCTGTCCCAGTTGCCAGCCAATGGGTAACTGATTCATTTGGGTATACATATAACTCCCATTAGACTGTGCTGCATACACTACTTTAGTTGTCAATAAAGTAGCGAGGGACAGCAATAACATTGTTACTATCCTGTGCTTCATAATTCTGCTGTTGATTTTTCTATTTCTCGATCAGTCTACAATTGTTATGATTTGACAGCAAAAATAGTTTTCACTAATTAACAAAAAAGTATTTTTTTCAATGAATGCTACTAAAGCATTAATCGAATATTTTCATAAGCGATATCATCAGCAATTTTGGAAACAGCCTTTGATAAAGACTTTTTATCCAAAATTCCCAATCTCAAATTGGCACGAGTAGGTTGATTACGATCAGCATATATCTAAAGAAGTACACATAAGCAACTAATTATCTAGATTCGTTGACAAGAGCGTCACGCGTGTAACATAAGATAAACAGCAAACTGCTAGTAAGCAGCAATTATGTATTTAATATCCAACAACTAAGTATCTCTATCTATGACAGCTTCAACAAACTAGGTTTATCCAGTTATTTGGCATAACAGATCAAACCTGCTTACCAAAAGCACGATCGCGACTAAGATTAACCATACCAGTGGGGCGATCGCTATGCGCTAACTTTGGGGCAATGACTACTCCATTCGCTTAATGAAAGAAGGCTAGAAACCCTGAGAAATTTTGCAAGCTTTCGTAAGCAGCAAGTATCTGCTGTTGTTTAGTTAATTTTTTGTAGTAATAAATTGCCCACGCTTGTGATTCAGGTGTGGGCGATCGCTTATGAAAACGGCAAGTTTAATATGCTTAATATGATGTTAGGTTAAGCCTTAGTTAATTACCGAAACCCATTAAGTATTAAATAATTACTTAAATTCACTTCGATCGCTGCATAATCGTTATACTTTATCCTGTTAATTACTAAGATTCTTATAATATCAATTCGGTAGGAGTATCAATTTAGCAGGGTGCGATCGCTCTATATTTTCTATGGGTTGAACGAGTGAAGTTTAACCCCATATCTTGTCGTGGTATTTTTCAAAAATAAAACCGATTTCCAATTTTTTATATGAAATATTGAAATAATAAAAAATACTGTAATATCTATTACGTGATGCATAAAAGTATGTCTGCACATCTTAAATCCAACAAAAGCACAGCAAAACTATGGCTATTCAAGGAACAAACAATAACGATAACTTAGTCGGCACTTCTGGAAATGATACTATTCAAGGTTTAAATGGTAATGATACCCTTTCCGGGCTAGGTGGAAACGATCGTTTAGAAGGTGGTTATGGAAATGATACTTTGTATGGTGGTACTGGAAACGATTTATTTGTCT
>NZ_JAECZA010000043.1:13397-34275 GCF_016056275.1 Dendronalium phyllosphericum CENA369
GTTTATTTGGCGAACAAGGAGATGACAAGTTATCTGGTGGTTATGGAAATGATACCTTGTATGGTGGTACTGGTAACGATTTATTTGTCTTAGAAAACTTTAATAGTTCTGTGGGGGCGAAAAACCTAGACATCGTCACAGATTTTCAAAAGGGAGCAGACAAAATCGATCTGAGAACTCTTGGCATCAGTGACTTTAATACGATCTCACTTCTGACAAGTGAGGATACAGATAATAATGCGATAATTAGCACTCGCTATAACTTCTATAACGGCGATTATTATTATCGACTTCAAATCAATGGCATTCGTAAAAGTCAATTGCAAGCCAGTGATTTCATTTTCAATAGTGCAGTTATAAATGACACCATCAGCGGAACTGCGAACAATGATGATTTGTTTGGTGGTTTAGGTAACGATAGCCTGCTCGGTAATAGCGGTAATGATCGTTTATTTGGCGAACAAGGAAATGACCGTTTAGAAGGTGGTGAGGGCAATGATACTTTGTATGGTGGCACAGGTAATGATACTTATTCTTTCCTAGCGAATAGTGCCTTGGGAACCGACACAATTATAGAAAGCACGACAGGTGGTACTGATACTATTAACTTGAGCGGTACTACAAGTGCTGTAAATCTAAATCTGGGTGTTACCACCTTGCAAACAATTAATAGCAATCTCAAACTGATTCTCTCTGCCAACAATGTTATCGAAAATGCAACGGGTGGCACAGGTAATGACAGCCTTACTGGTAATACACTGAATAATACTCTGATTGGTGGTGGCGGAAATGACCGACTGCAAGGGTTAGCAGGAAATGATACTTATTCTTTCCTAGCTAATAGTGCTTTGGGAACCGACACAATTATAGAAACCACAACAGGTGGTACTGATACTATTAACTTGAGCGGTACTACAAGTGCTGTAAATCTAAATCTGGGTGTTACCACCTTGCAAACAATTAATAGCAATCTCAAACTGATTCTCTCTGCCAACAATGTTATCGAAAATGCAACTGGTGGCACAGGTAATGACAGTCTCACTGGTAATACACTCAATAACACTCTGATTGGTGGTGGCGGAAATGATACGTTGTCTGGTGGTACGGGAAATGATACTTATTCTTTCCTAGCGAATAGTGCCTTGGGAACCGACACAATTATAGAAAGTACAACAGGTGGTACTGATACTATTAACTTTAGCGGTACTACAGTTGCTGTAAACCTAAATCTCGGTTCAAACACCTCACAAACGGTTAATAGCAATCTCAAACTGATTCTCTCTGCCAACAACGTTATCGAAAATGCAACGGGTGGCACAGGTAATGACAGTCTTACTGGTAATACACTGAATAACACTCTAATTGGCGGTGACGGAAACGATCAACTCCAAGGGTTAGAGGGAAATGACAACCTTCAGGGAGGTAATGGCAATGATACTCTTACAGGTGGAACTGGTGACGATCTTCTCTGGGGAGGATTGGGCAATGATGTTCTCACAGGGAACGCTGGGAAGGACAAATATCAATTTCAAGGTAATGGGGTTTTTAGCACAAGCTTAGGTGTTGATTTGATTACTCAGTTTGAAGTGGGACAAGACAAAATTTTACTGAGTAAAACCACCTTTAATGCTGTTAGTAATAATGTTGGGCAGCCTTTAACAGACTTTGCAGTTGTCAGTGAAGATCGATTCGTCAACGCCAATAACGCACATATTGTTTTTAGCAGAAGCACTGGCAGTTTATTCTATAACCAAGATGGAAATCTTCTGGATGCAGGAAAAGTGTTTAAGTTTGCCAGTCTAGGGAATCCTAATATTACTTTAAGTAGTAGCGATTTCAGTCTGATTGCCTAGCATCATTTCGCTATAATTGCAAATGCTGATATCATGAGCATTTGCAATTTTGCAGCTTGATTAGAGGTTGTTTAACACAATAACCGCTTTGATTTCAATCTATAAAAGCTTATTATTTTAATAAGTAGATGGACATAATTAAATATAAAATATCAAGTTATGAAACCCTGTCACAAACTAGCTTTTCCCTTCTGCCTCCTACCTCTTGCCATCTGCCTTCTACTTAAAGTTAACAAAATATAACCTCTATCTATGACAGCTTCTACAAACCAGGTTTATCCAGTTATTTGGCATAACAATTCCGTATCATTAATCGATCAAACCCGCTTACCAAATGAATATACTTTTGTAGAAATTCACCGCAGTGAAGACATGGCACAGGCAATTAAAACCATGATTGTGCGCGGTGCGCCTGCAATTGGTGTGGCGGCGGCATACGGGATGTATCTGGGGGCGAGAGAAATAGAGACAAGCGATCGCCACGAATTTTTAGAAGGCTTAGAAAAAGTCGCTCAGTTGTTGCGTTCCACTCGTCCGACGGCGGTAAATTTATTTTGGGCTATTGGGCGGATGCTGAAAATTGCCTACGAAACCCTAGGAACAGTAGAAGAAATCAAACAAACTTTGTTTGAGACAGCGCAAGCAATCAATCTTGAAGATTTACAAACTTGTCAGGCGATCGGCGACAATGGCTTGGCAATATTACCCAGAACTCCAGAAAAGCTGACGCTGTTAACTCACTGCAACGCTGGGGCATTAGCTACTGCTGGTTATGGCACTGCCTTGGGTGTTGTGCGTTCCGCTTGGAGGGCAGGACGTTTAGCCCGTCTATTTGCTGATGAAACTCGTCCTCGCCTGCAAGGTGCAAAACTCACGACTTGGGAATGCGTGCAAGAAGGTATTCCGGTGACGTTGATTACTGATAATATGGCAGCCCATTGTATGAAGCAAGGTTTGATTCATGCTGTTGTTGTGGGTGCGGATCGAATTGCTGCCAATGGCGATACCGCTAATAAAATTGGTACATATAGTGTAGCGATCGCAGCTAAAGCCCATAATATTCCTTTCTTCGTGGCAGCGCCGCTTTCAACAGTTGATTTTGAATTATCCGATGGCAGTCAAATTCCCATTGAAGAACGTAACCCAGAGGAAATTTATCGAGTCGGCGATACTAACCTCACACCGTTGGGTGTTGATTTTTATAATCCAGCTTTTGATGTTACTCCGGCTGCATTAATTACAGCCATAATTACAGAAAATGGAGCATTTGCTCCTAGTGAATTAGCAAAATCTCAGTCACAATTAGTGATGTGAGAATTCAGGGGTCAGTTGTCAGTTGTCAGTGGTCAGTTGAACAAGGGAACAGGGAACAGGAAGAGTAGTTATTATTTCTCCCTCATCTCCCTCATCCCCCTCATCTCCCTCATCTCCCCTGCTAGGAGTCAGATTAATTGAGAAGTATTCATGAGTAAATTGCCACAAATTGACCGTCAAAGGGAGCATCAAGCGAACGAACGCACTTTTCTTGCTTGGCTACGCACTTCTGTTGCATTAATTAGCTTTGGTTTTGTGATTGCGCGATTTAGTATATTTTTACGGCAGCTTAATATTACTATTACTCAAAAAGAATCTTTTGTACAATCATTCATCAATTCTGAAAATTTGGGTGTGGCTTTAGTAATTTTGGGAATTTTGACTATTGCTTTGGCTGGATGGCGATATAACCAAGTTTTTTGGCAAATTGAACGAGGTAATTACAAACCTAATCGATTTCTTATTTGGCTGATGACTGGAGCAGTAATTATTTTAGGGGTGTTCTGTATACCTTTACTGAGATGGCGTAATAAATTGCCTTCTCAGTTTCCTATTCCAAATCAACCGCAATCTCGAAATCTGTATTGACTATCGTTTTTATTCGCTGGAGATAAATCAAAGCTGTGATTTTTTACTTAAAGATAGCTGTCGCTAATTTCACTATTTTATGAGTTGGAATAACTAGTATTGATTTTGTTGCTAAAAGTTGTAGCGTAATGTACTAAAACTTTTATAAACAGTGCGTTAGGCTTGCCTTAATTAACTTCAAAAAAACTGAAATTTAAACGGTAAGCTTGTGTCTGATATAGCGCTACATAAATATTTTCCTCGCCTTCCCGAAGCCGCACTGCAAGAGTTTACAGAATGGTGTGTTTTAGAGCAGGCAAAAGCAGCAGGATGTGACTTTACTCCAGATAAAAGTAAGTTAAATAACTTACCGCCAGGAGAATATGTTCCGAAACTTGTCGATCAGTTCATGAAAGTTAAACCCGATCCCATTAAAGCAGGTTTAGTAGCAGCGATCGCTGGCAAAGAAGCTGACAAACATGCTTTATCAGGTTTAGCGATCGTCGCTGATTTTGTATCGCTTTATGTGAAGTATCTAATTCCTAAAGATGGTGATACTCCAGAAAAAGTAGAAGCAATTTTGACTAAAGCAGGACAACATCAGTGTGAAAAACTTGTTGAAATTGGTAGAAAACATGGTGTAGAGTTCTAGTTTTACACTGATAACTTATTCTTCAGAGGCTTTGTCTGTATCATCAGTCAAAGCCTTCTGAACGCCAAAAAAGTTTTTCAAAGAATTAGCAATCGCCTCACAGATAAACTAGACGTATAACTGCTTAATACACCTCGTCATGACTGCCAATATCGACAAATACTACATTCCCATCTTCGGTGAAGTAAAATAATACCCTTTCGTCGTAATCTAGGCTAAAACTCCATAATTTATTGAGTTTGCCCGATAATTTGTGAGTTTTCAAGCTCTGCTCAAATGGGTCTATTGTAAACTGCTCTAACTTTTGCCAAAACCTTGTTTCTAAATCTACATTTCCCTTAACTCGTTTTTTGAAAGCACGTCGAAATGATGAACTGAAACTAACTTTTAGCATTACTCTTCTATCAGCTGTTTCAATTCGTTAATATTAGAGGAAAACTTAAGTTCACCCTTTTGCTCTTCTATTTGTGCTGTGTTTAAGTTTTTATATATTTCTTCTCGACGTTCTTCTCGTAAATACTGTTTTAGTAAAATTTGAAGTTCTTGCTTTTCTTCAATTGAAAGACCTTTAATTGCCTCAACTACATCACTAAAGCTCATAATTGGTCACAAATTGTAGTGCTTACCTGAGTAATTTAACACGATGATTTTTATTTGGGACTAGCAATCATATTAGCGCACATCCATACGATTGCCACACGAATAATCTCACAGTTGCATCTTACTTGAATACTTGCCAATATTATGCTAAATTTAATTTTAACGATCGTTTAGCTGCTGGTGAATAGCCGTCTGGATTTTTGCATCAAAGTCAGAATCATTTACTGTAGTAATAACTTCGAGCGATCGCCTTCGACGACGTTCTAAATAAGCTTGAAGTGCAGATGTATCTTCCCGATGCTTGATGAAATACTCTTTTAACTCTCGGTCAGACATAGCAGAGTAATCAATTTGGCTCATTAAAGTACCTCCCCGTTTGGAGTAATTTTAAACTCTATCTCCTTAGTTTGCCCTGCCAATATGTATAAATTCTGAGTGCGATCGTCAATGCAAATGAGGTGAATAGGCTGAAAGATTAGATATGTTAACTGTTAACAGATTCGATATAAAGCCCTCAATTGCGCGTTGGTAGGCATCCAACTTCCTAATTACCTGAAGAATATATATTTAGTATACAATTCCTCTTCTATAAATATGATTACATTCCATAATTTAGACAATTTTTCTTATGCTAACTATTATCGGTTGCGGTAATCTCAATCGCAGTGATGACGCAGTAGGCGTAATTATTGCCCAACGCTTACAAAAATATCTAGCCGAAAACCCACATTCCAATGTGCGGATATATGACTGTGGAACCGCAGGTATGGAAGTAATGTTTCAAGCTAGAGGTAGCAAACAATTAATAATTATTGATGCTAGTTATACTAATTCTGAACCAGGTGCAATATTTAAGGTTCCGGGTAAAGAATTGGAAGCTTTACCGGAACCTAGTTATAACTTGCATGATTTTCGTTGGGATAACGCTTTAGCCGCCGGACGAAAAATATTTCAGAATGATTTTCCCGAAGAGGTGACAGCTTATTTAATTGAGGCGGCAAATCTTGATTTGGGACTAGAATTAAGTCCTGTTGTCAAACATTCTGCTGACCTGGTTTTTGAAGAGGTAGCTGCAATTATCAGACAGAATGTTTAAAATTGATGTGTTTGAGATTATTAGATGTGAGATTTTGGCTTGGTATTTCTCCCTCATCCTCCTCATCTTCCTCATCTCTTCTTCAAGCCATATCGCGGTAGACAGCGAGTTCATCTACCCTCATTTCAAACGGTACTCCTTGACCTTCTGGGGGACAAACGCGAATTTTCGCACTGCTAACAATTTTGTTGAGTAATGACCCCATTGGTACGATTTTTTGTAAGATTCGCCAGTTAGTAACTTGGTCTGGACATTCAATTACTAATGTCATAGCACTAGCGTGGATTGTAACATACCACCGACAGCTAGATAAAAGATTTTGAATTGTGCGATCGCAAGCTTCGTAAAAATATCTGCTAATAGAATACTCTAGTTGCTGCCGCAAGATGATATCTGCCGATGTCAGCTGCATTGGATGAAATTCTTCGCTATTAAAGGAATACTTTCTTCTAGCCATTTTTCTAATTTCCTACTTAGTTTCCAATTGTCATTGCATAGAGAACATCTTTAGTTGTTTCTAAGAACCTTTGAGTTTCATCGTCATAGTATGCACTAATTCCACTACATTGAATTCCCATATAGTTGCTACCCAGATAAACTCTTTGTCCGAGAAAACCGGCTATTTGCATAGCAGTTTGATAATTTGTGTAGTCAGACACAAAAAATAAAGTTACAGCACAATCTTTGGCGATCACCTGATTAATGCATAAGTAACCTGTCTGTTCGCTGAAATCACCAGCTTTCAGCAGATGCTTGTCTTTATATAACCCTGGTGACATCCCCTCTACTCGATGCACAACCGAGTAAATTTCTATTTCCTCGTAATTTTCAGTTGGTATTGGCTGCTGAAGTTGCTGCCATATATATAAATAATCTACTTGGGAAATAAATTGTTTCCGGAAACGTCGAGTTGAACGTCTGTTCCAAACAGTTTGATGAAATTTATCTCGATCAAACTTAAACGAAGGCTGTTTTAGTTTCTGTTGGCGACTTGGTTGTATAGCTGTTACTTGATAGCTAGCTTCAATAAATTGATTGGCTTCAAAATAATCAGTTCCACAAACAAAAGGAACTTTCAGCCTTAAGCGTCTGACTTTCTTCTCTTGCATTTCTCCTGAGATAACACAAGCTGTAATAAACTCTTTATTCTCAAAGCCTAAATCTGTATTGAGGGCGAGTTTATCAAAGTCAAAAATTAACTGGATATCTCTGTCATGAAGATATGCTGAAGCTGCGATCGCACCTAAATGGTGTCCGCTATCCAACAAGCAATATCTCATGCTTCGGTCTTGATATTTCCAACTAGACCTATAATAAACACAACTAATTAAAAAAATGAATCCGCTGATACTTTTAGTCGGTATAACGTAACTCTCTAGTCCATCATCAATTAATTCATAGATTAGTGTTAGACAATTATTCTCAACTTCTAGATGATATATACCATCTATCATTCCTTGCACGCTGCGAATCTGTACATAAACTTCTGTGGGATATAAAGCGCCTGCTGAAGGATTTACACGTAGTTTATAAGACACATCTTTATATACCTTCTCAAGAGTTACAGTACTAGTCAACCAGATAAAAGAATGAACGGGATTATTGAGATTTAATTGCACGCGTCTATAAAATTTCGGATAAACTTTAAATGCAGACGGTTGAGTTGATGCATCTACATAATTTGGATTCGTCTGCACCGATAAGTAAGAATGCTTGGTTGCATTATGATAAGCTTTCTCTAAGTTATGATTTTGTGGCATTTTTGAGTAACCTTAAAACTTCTACATTGCTAGCAAAATCTATTGCTTTATAGTCGTCTAAATTTTGTAAATATAAATTGGGATAATGTTGCAAAAGTAACTTAACTACTTCAGTTTTTCCAGATGAAGCTGCATACATTAAAACAGTTGCACCATTATCATTTTGGTTATCAATATCAATTTTTGCAGCTAACAGCAAATTAATTAAATCGTAGTAGTTACCAAAACAAGCAAACCACAAAGCATTATTACCATCATTGTTTCTAGCATTAATATTTACACCGACATCAATCAGTTCTTTAACGACTGCATATACTCCTTCTCTTGTAGCGTTCATTAATGCTGTGTCACTATTTTCACCATGCTGATTTAAATCTTTAGGGGTGTAATTTTTTGCAAGCAACCATTGCAGAGTTTCTTCACTCAAATGATTCATAACTGCTGCCTCATGTAAATTGACTTGACAAATAAAATGTTGGGTAATGCCCACCATTCTTAAATAAAATAGTATGAGAATAATTTTTGTTTAAGTTGTACAAAAAAAAGATATAAAAGCTTAAAGTCCCAATTAATGAAAATAAGTTGAGACTAAATTAGCTCTATTTAATCATCTTGTTTTAAATGCTGCCAAGCCAAACTAAGTAGTATTCCTATATTAACTATCTAACAGAGGTTTCACGGTTAAGTTAGATACTGTATAATGTTTGTCATCTCCAAAATTATTAAGAAATCTTGAATAATTTTCTTTGTATTATAAAAGCTTGCTAATTTGGCAAATATCAATAACTAACAGGAAACTAAAGCATGGAAATTAGCGCTCGAAATTCTATCAAAACCACAGTTAAGAAAGTTGTAGCCGGTTCAGTTAATACCGAAGTTACTTTAGAAATAGCACCTGGAATAGAACTAGTATCAATCATCACCAAGTCATCAGCAGAAAAGCTGGGACTTGCAGAGGGTAAGCAAGCTTACGCCGTAATTAAATCATCTGACGTGATAGTTGCTGTTGATTAATAAATAAGCGATTTGCAATAAAAAGCAAACCGCCTGTAGAGCATTTAAGTATTTTAGGGTGGGTAAATAGCCTGCCCTCTTTACATTAGACTTCTTGCAGAAGTCGGGAAAAGGGTAAGGGCAAAGGGGGAAAGGTTTGTTATTTTCCCTTTCCCCTTTAACCTTTTTCCTTTTCCTGCCTCTTGCAAAAAGAACTTTTGCAAGAGGTCTATTAAAGTAAAAAATATCATTGTATTAACTATCAATAATGCGAACATAAATAGCGCTGGCTACTTATCGTTCTATATGAAATGAGATATTTATAACTCTAATAATAAAATAGGGAAAATGTTGTTCTAAATTGATGATAGCTTTTGTTGTCACATTCATTAATATTATTTTTTGTGAATTCTTTCATCGTGAACTTTGCGAAAAGTGACGAGACCTCTTTCTCATATTCTCAGCAATTCTAGCGAGCAGCCGATCGCATTAAAAGAGGTAAACATTTGAAGTATGAAGTATGAAGTATGAAGTATATATTTCTCCCTCATACTTCATGCTTCGTTTTTTATTTAGTTGCTCAGGATGGCAACCAAAGCGATCGCTTACACGAGGTATGCTTCTTGATGTGTTTTAATCGTGCAATTAGAACGGGGATAGCTAACACAAAGTAGAGCAAAGCCTTTCTCAATTTGCTCGTCATCTAAGAAGTTTTGATCTTCTTGATTAACTTCGCCTTCAACTACTTTACCTACACAACTAGAGCAAGAACCTGCATGACAAGAGAAAGGTAAGTCAATACCAGCTTCTTCTGCTGCATCCACAATGTTAGTATCTTCATCCACTTCAATTGTGGTATCGAGGTCTTCCTTTTTGTTGATTAATCTAACTTGGTAGGTAGCCATTTTCCGATTCTCCTCTAAAGTTATGATTCGGTTGGTTTCTCGAAGTTTTTTAGTCTTCCTTCCCCCCTCTTCGAGAAAAGGTGCGGAGTGCCTTAAATAATTGGTAATTCGTAATTCGTGAGGCAGCCCCCATCTTGGCGGTTTCCGTCGATGGGAGACTGCCGAACCCGAAGGGTAATTCGTAATTTTAATTGAGCAGCAATAGTTACGAATTACGCATTATCAATTACGAATTATTTAGCTGCAAGGTACACCGTTAGGCGTGCAGTCACCTGCTTTGAATGACTTACCACAACCGCAGGTATCACTTGCATTGGGGTTTGTAAACTTAAAGCCGCTTTCTATTACCCCTTCGACAAAATCGACTACCACCCCTTCTAACAAAGGCGCACTTTTGGCATCCACATAAACCAGTACATTGCCTTGCGGAATAACTAAATCGTCTGGTTGTGGTTTGCTAGTGATATCGATCGCATATTCATAACCACTGCAACCACCATCTTTTACAGAGATGCGGACACCTTTTGTTGCACCATTATCATCGGGAGTGGAACCTCGCAGGAATGCCCGCAGACGAAATTCTGCTTTTTCTGTCAAAGTAACGGTCATTAAGTCTCCTGATTTGTAGCGATTAATTGTTCTGATTTCGAGTGTGGGGTTGTTAGTAGGGGCGAACGGCCGTTCGCCCGTACAGTTGTCAGTTGTCTAATAACTAATGACCACTGACCACTGACCACTGACTAATGACTAATGCGTACAATTGCTGCTAGTGGGTTCCATGGAATTAGCTTGCGCGTATCTCCAAGGTGCGTTGTTACCGCATACTGGACAAGTGCGATCGCGCCCCGAACGACGTTTGGCAAACTCCATCCGGTTAAAATCAATTGTCAGCAATTGCGACAAAAGAGGTTGACTAAACCCAGTGATTAACTTCACCGCCTCCAGTGCTGTCAAACAAGCCAAAGTTCCAGAAACAGCGCCCAGAACTGAAAAGCCGCGCCGATCCCAATCGGGTTTTTCTGGAAACAGACACGATAAACAAGGAGTCACACCAGGAATAATCGTCGTCAGATAAGCCTCCATTCCGTCCATTGCGGCTTCTACCATTGGTTTGCGCCAACGCACGCAAGCTGCATTTAACAAATCGCGTTCCGTGAAATTATGCGCGCAGTCTAGCGCCATATCAGCGGATTGCACCAAAGAGTCTACGTTTTCCGGGGTAATGTAATCATGAACTGCTTCAATCTGGATATCGGGATTGATAGCCTCCAAAGTTTCTTTAGCTTTGAATACCCTTGGTTTGCCTACCCAATCATCCGTCATCAGAATTTGACGATTCATATCATCTTGTCGCAAGTCACCACCCCGGACTAGGATTAGTCGCCCAACGCCCGCTACTGCTAAGTAAAGCGCCGCCGTACCGCCTAATCCCCCCACACCCGTAACCAGAACCGTCGCTGACTTGAGGCGCTTTTGTGCTACTTCGCCAAAATTCGGAAGCATCATTTGGCGACTGTAGCGTTCTAACTCTTTAGGCGTTAGGTTTATCACTTTGTAACTCCTAATCAGAAGTGATTTCTGTCAGCGTGACTACATTCTTTGGCTTCTCGTTAAACACTTTGAACAGCTTTTGTTCTTGGGGTGTTGACTCTAGAAAAACCTCATAAGCTGTTTGCAAAGCTAAAGAATATTGTTTGAGCTTTTCTTCTGCACTCAAATTAGGAAAATTCTCATCAATTTCCCTCATGTATTGGGAAAATTTCTTCAAAATATGCAGACGATTTACATTCACAAATTTCTGGTCGTAGGGCAGATTAAAAAACTGCAAAAATTCTTCTGTATCTGTGAGTTGTTTGAATTCTTCAATAGTCCCAGTCATTTAGCATTCTCCAATTTTTTTAGCTGTTGCTTAAGTTCATCTAGCTCGCGATAGATTTCATAAGTTGCAGCCGCCACATCCATAAGTTGTTTATAATCTGTTGGCAGCCCTTCCGCTAAATCATGCAGATCCATCTTCATTTGACCTGCCTTACTATTAAGCTTTCTAATCTGCCCCTTCAATTCCTCAATACTTGTTTCTCCTGCCTGCACCATCAAATTATCCTCATTAAGTGCGAAGTCACCGAAGTTTGCTCAACGGGGGGAACCCTCCGAAGTTGCTCCACTTGGTGAGGAAGTTCAAGTCTTGGCGGTTCCCGTCGAGTTGAAACTTCCGAACCCGAAGGGGCAAAGCCCAAGACCGCACTTCTCTCCGCACGCAACTTCTCGTTGAGTGCTGAGTTATGATTTATAGATTATGAGTGCTGAATTATGAATTATCAGTATCAATTGTGAATTGTGAGTTATGCCATTCTTAATTCATAACGGCTAACTCATAACTTTCCACTATTTACTCAGCACTCAGCACTCCTAAAGTTTGCCAACTTCGGGGAAGCGCTTCGCTAAATCAATTCCTTTTTGAACAAACTTTTCTCCCTCTTCGGCTAATTTTTCTAGTGAATCAAAGCCAAAGCGATGAGCATCTCGCAAGGTTTTCACAGCTAGTAGAAGACGACCAGAAAATACTAATGCCCAGCCAAATCCTTCATGATTTAAGTCAACTACTACTTGAGATATCAAACCTGTTTCTTGTTCAATACTCGCTGCAATAGCACGAAAAAATACCATAATTCGTGCTATAGTAGCCGGGTCGACTTCACCCTCAAGAGAAATTTCGCGTTTCTTTTGTTTGGTAACAACAAAGGGTTTGAGAATTAATTCATCTGACCAATTTCGATAAAATCCGTAAGTATCTTGACCCCGGATTTGTTGTATCAATGTCTTGAGAAAAGGAAAATTCAAGACTTCAGCAGTAATCGTTCCGTTAACACTATTGTTTTCGCTCATACGGTTGCTTCATTTTCAACGTCATCTGTAAAACTTGAAGTTTTCGGTTGTAAAGCTTTACGCAACCAAGGTGGAGGATTACCTTTAAGAGTTTGCACTAATCTATGCAGTACATCAGCAATCTCTTCTTCTTCTGATTTCGCCTTCACTGGGGTGACACCTTTCTTGATTAAACGAGCTGCGGCACTACCACCAATTGCAAAAACATAAATAATTGTACAATCAGCTAATGCTTCAATTTTTGGTGCGAGTTTACTCTCATTATTCTCTTCTTTAATTTCATAATTAAATTTGAGAGTTTCTACAAATTGATATCCTTCCTTTGAAATTTCATAAACATCAATTTCTTCCGATCCTCCAAAGTGAGTATTAATATGAACTCGGTCATCTGTCGTAAAGGCAATTTTCATTGTTTGTTGTCCTTTGTCAGTTGTCTGTTGTCTGTTGTCTGTTGTCTGTTGTCAGTTGCTTTTCTCATCACTACTGACCACTAACTACTGACAACTGACGTTCTCTATTTCCAAACACCGTGAAAGTGTTTAGCTCTTTCTTCTTCCGCCTCTAAAAAGAGGTTGCCGATACCAAACAAAAGCTCCATTGTGCCGCGATAGCCGACTTTGGTGAATTGCCCATTACCTAAACGGTCATAAATGGGAATACCAAGACGGTATAAAGGAATTGAAAGACGTTTTGCGATCGCAGCTACGTTAGAATTGCCAATCAGTAGATCCGAGCCAACTGCTAATTGCTCAAAGTCTTCTAAATCGCCGATAGTCACGTTTTTAATCGGCAATTGTTCTAGTAGGGGAGAGCGTGTAGTTGTCACCCCTGCATGAACTTGCGCTCCCATCGATTGCAGAAAATTCACTATTGACCACAATAAATCTGGTTCCAGTGCTAGAGAGACTCGTTTCGCACCGAAGTAAAAGTGAGTGTCTAGCATCGCATCCTGCAACTGGCGGCGTTGGCGGCGGTATTTTTCGGGGACGCTGTTGCTGCTCAAAATAGCCAATGCTTGCAAAAATTCATCCACTGGTTCCAAACCAGTCAATTCGCCAAACACTTCGTAGGGAATGTCAAATCGTTCTTCTAGAATTTTGGCTGCGCCGCGCATACTTTCACCTAAAGCAATGGTGAAAGCAGAACTACCAACTTCTTGCAACTGTTTGATGGTTGTACCACTGGCTGTGATGGCGCTATAGCCATCTTCTAAATGTCCGTCCAGGGAAGCGCCAAGGTTAGGTACGAAGATAGGCACTAATCCAAAAGCAGTGACAATCTCTTTGATTTCCTGTACATCCCCTGGTGTAAAAGCAGAACCCGCTAAAATCGTTACTTGCTCACTTCTGATTTCACCTGCTTTGGGAATTTCCTTAACTATACTTTCAACCGCAGCGGCGAAACCATCTTGCAGCGCACCTTTAAAATCAGGTGTAGGAGCAAAAACAATCGGCAGGCGATCTAGTTCGGGGTGACGTTCGCGGATTTCCTTGAGAAAGCCTTCTACATCATCGCCTCTGGTTTCCGTCAATCCCGTGCTGCATAAACCGATAATTTCAGGATTCACCTTTTCTACCAAGGCGAGAATTGCTTGCTCTAAATTCTCTTCACCACCTAAAATGGTAGTTACTTCCGTCATGGCTGTAGTGGCTAGGGGAATAGCTTCCCGAAAATGCCGTACAAGCACAACTTTAGCGAAGGCAGTACATCCTTGGGAACCGTGGAATAAAGGAATCATTCCTTTCAATCCCAAAAAAGCTAGGGATGCACCCAAGGCTTGGCTTTGCTTCAGGGGATTAACTGCAACTGATTTGTTAGGAAGGTTGACAATCGCCATTAGATTATCTCCTCCGTTGACGCGAACATCGAGCGATCGCTATCTCTTGCTTCTAGTGTTCCTTCGTCTTCATCCCAAGGAGCGGGCTTGCGTATTTGTTCCCAAATCGGGCTGTAAAGAGCTTCATACAGTTCTCTGGCCATTTCAATCATCCCTACATAGCCTGCATAAGGATGGTGACGTTCTTGGTTAATATCTAAGAAAGGAATCCGAGCTTTTAGGGCTGTGTATTGGTTACGACCGCCAGCAATCAACATATCTGCTTTGGTGTCTTTAACCAGTTGTAGTAATTCCTTGGCGTTGCCTTTCTCCAGCATGATGCCATCGTTGCCGATTAATTTCTTAATCTTGGCTTTATCTTCCTCTGTGCTTTTTCTCGTGCTGGTAGCAACAACTTCTATACCCAAGTCCTTAGCCGCCGATATAATCGACCAACTCTTGACACCGCCAGTGTACAGAATAACTCGCTTACCTTTGAGTCGAGTGCGATAAGGAGCCAGTGCTAAATCTAAAGCAGCAGTTTCTTCGGCAATCAGCTTTTCTGTACGTTCTTGCAAATCGCGATCGCCCAATTTAGCGGCAATGTTTCGCAGACAGCGGTTCATATCATCAACGCCGTAAAAAGACTCTTCAATGTAAGGAATACCGTAGCGTTCCTCCATTTTTCTTGCCATGTTGAGCAGCGCCCGCGAGCAAATCATCACATTCAGCTTGGCGCGGTGGGCGTAGCGGATTTCATTGTAGCGAGCATCGCCCGTGATTTTGGATAGAACGCGAATGCCTAATTTTTCTAGCAGTGGTGTTACTCCCCACATTTCTCCGGCAATGTTATACTCACCGATTAAGTTAATATCATAGGGCGTTGTTTGTTCCGGTTCTGCTGTGCCGACAACATATTCCAATAATGATTCACCACCAAAACGGTTGCCCAGATTCTTACTACCAATGAATCCTGGAGCAATCACAGGGATAACGGGAGTGCCTGTTTTTTCAGCCGCAGCTTTGCAGACTGCATCGACATCATCGCCAATCAAAGCAGTTACACAAGTGGCGTAAACAAATACTGCCGCTGGTTTGTAGCGTTCTTGGAGTTCTAGAATTGCTTTATAGAGCTTTTTATCACCACCGAAAATGACATCATTTTCTGTCATATCAGTGGTAAAACCCATCTTGTATAGTTGAGGGCCAGATGAGAGACTACCACGACTACCCCAAGAATTGCCAGCACAGGCGATCGGCCCGTGGACTAAATGCGCCGCATCGGTAATTGGCACTAGGGCAATCATCGCGCCATCAAAAGCACAGCCTCCTTGAGCCGTTCCTGGTTGTGCCTGCTGCGTACAAGACTTATTTTTCTTTTCTCCCTGTTTGTGCTGATTATGTTCGCATCCTGGCTCACTGAGCAGCTCGTTGATTTTGCTTTGGGTAATTTTCATGTCTCTCTCTTTCTGGATGGCAGGTGTTATACGAATTCGTAATTCGTAATTGAGAAGTGTTGGAAAATTGGTCTTAATTGTTCTTTGTCAATGGTTAGTTCTCAGTTGTTAGTTCTTACTACTGACAACTGACTAATAACTAACAAATATATTTCGTGACATCTTCTCCACACACGTCAGCTAGGTAAGATAAAGCACGAAAACGCATTCCGACAAACTCATCATATAAAGGATTGAGTTTGCATAATGCTGGGATATCTACAGTCCGCCCAAATAAATTAATACTTCGCTCAAAAGGACAGCAACAAGGAATTACTTGGCAAATGAGATGAGCGAGTCGATAATTTTTAACCTCGAATCTATCTACGACATTACGCAATGGATTGAGGACATTGTTAAACCATCCTGATTTTTTGTAGTTAGGTGGATGATAATTAACATGACTATGAGTATGAGAATGAGCGTGAGTGTGATTGATAGTTTTCATAAATAAATACCTCTAGGTAAATGCAGGAAAGCAAAGGTAAGGTGGGGAATTGGTACTGGGTACTGGGGATTGGGTTTTGGGTTTTGGGTATTTGGAATTGGATATTGGGTATTGGAAAAACTCTTTCCCAGTTCCCAGTCCCTAATCCCCAGTCCCCAGTCCCTAGTTCCCAGTCCCCAGTCCCTAATCCCTTTCCTTACCTTTCATTAGCACGCTGCAGATCGATGCAATTTCTAACGAATCAAGTCGTAGGAAATGTCTGTCTTGGAAGGAATGTTGGTGTTGCGATCAATTTCCTCGAAGATTGTATTAACAATCCAGTTAAGGAGATTGATTACACCTTGGTAACCGATGGTACTGTAGCGGTGTAAGTGGTGACGATCCATGATGGGATAGCCGATTCTCACGAGGGGAACTTTGGTGTCGCGCCACAGGTACTTACCGTAGGTGTTACCAATTAATAAGTCTACGGGTTCGGTGAACAACAAAGAACGCATGTGCCACAGGTCTTTACCACCCCAGATGGTTGCATTCCTGCCAAAAGGACTAGAATCTAGCAATTCTTTGAGTTCTTTTTCAAATTCTGGGTTGGTGTTGTGAACCAGAATATGTACGGGTTCAGCGCCCAATTCCAGCATGAAGCCGACTACACTGTACACTAAATCTGGCTCACCGTAGATAGCAAAGCGCTTGCCATGAACCCAAGCGTGGGAGTCAGTCATGGCATCAACCGCACGACCGCGTTCAATTTCCAACTCTTCAGGAATAGGTTTGCCACTTAATTCGCTGAGTTTCATCAGGAATTCATCAGTAGCTTTAATACCCCAAGGACGGGAAACTACGGTCGGTTGCTTCCACTCTTTTTCAATGTACTCGCGGGTCTTGACTGTGGAGTGTGATTGCAGAAAAACAGTGGCTTCACCATTAATTGAATCTGCTGCATCTTCCAGCTTTGTACCACCTGGATACATATTGAACTCACCTGTGTTGGGTGAATCCAAGTAGTCGCTGTTATCAGCAAGAATGGTGTAGTCAAAGCCGAACAGAGAAGCAATCCGCTTAATTTCGCGGTTGTTGCCTACATAGGTATCAAAACCTGGGATAAAGTTAATCTTGCCGTTGCTGGTTTCTTTCTTCTGACCTGCGGTCAAGTTAGAAAGAATCCCCTTCATCATGTTGTCGTAGCCAGTGATGTGGGAACCAACAAAGCTAGGAGTATGAGCGTAAGGTACTGGGAAATCTTGAGGAACCGAACCTGCATTCTTAGCGTTGTTGATGAAAGCTTGCAAGTCATCACCAATTACCTCTGCCATACAAGTGGTGCAGACGGCAATCATCTTGGGCTTGTAGAGTTGGTAAGAGTTCGCCAAACCGTCAATCATGTTTTGTAGACCACCGAACACCGCTGCATCTTCAGTCATTGAAGAAGACACACCAGAGAACGGTTCTTTGTAGTGACGGGTTAAGTGGGTGCGGAAGTATGCAACGCAACCTTGGGAACCTTGTACGAAAGGAAGAGTGCCTTCAAAACCTACAGCAGCAAAGATTGCTCCTAAAGGTTGGCAACCTTTAGCAGGGTTAACGGTTAAAGCTTCACGAGCGAAGTTCTTTTCACGATAATCCCAACCCTTTGTCCATTCTGCAACTCGTTTTACTTCTTCAGGGTCGTGACCGTTTTCAAATTGCTTTTTGTTCTCGAATAATTGTTTGTACTCTGGTTGGTGGAATAACTCTACGTGGTCTTGAATCTTGTCTGGATTCTGAGGCATTTCTGGATCTCCAAGCTTACTGAGGTCGTTACTAATCGATAAATTGGGGATTTTTGGCGGAAGAGACGCGATTAAACTCTTACGAGCGTCTACGCGTCTGTACTAGGGAGGTGGGAATGTCGCTCAAAACTCAAAATGCAAAACTAAATCTTGAATTTTGAATTTTAAATTTTGAATTCCCAACTCCCCCTGGGGTTTTAGCCCCAGGCTATCCCTACTTTCCCGTTTCCCTATACGGCAGCTTTAGCTTTAGCTTCAGCTTTCTTGCTCCAGGGAGCGCCAATTAATCCCCAAGTTGGGCTGTTAAGCGCCAAATCCATGTCACGAGCGAAGATAGCGAATCCGTCATAACCGTGATAAGGGCCGGAGTAATCCTTTTTATGGTTTAATTTTTAGAAACAGCCTAATGTTTGCATTAAGCAATGTCTGTATCGAACATTGTTCATTGATAACACATTTATTTTTAGGCTAAATCTAGGCTAAAAACACAGTGATGCATAATCAGGGTAAAGACAAGTATCAGCAAGCCTTTGCAGACTTAGAGCCGATTTCATCTACCGACGGCAGTTTCTTAGGTTCAAGTCTGCAAGCACAGCAGCAAAGAGAGCATATGAGAGCAAAAGTACTATTAGAGTTAGAAAAAATAAATCTGCGTTTGAAGTCTGCAAAGACAAAAGTGACAGTTAGAGAATCGAATGGAAGTCTGCAATTACGTGCTACGTTACCAATTAAACCGGGAGATCGGGATAAAAACGGTACTGGGAGAAAGCAATACAACCTGAGTTTGAATATTCCTGCTAATTTAGATGGCTTAAAGACGGCGGAGGAAGAAGCTTACGAATTAGGAAAATTAATTGCTCGTAAAACTTTTGAATGGAATGATAAATATTTAGGTAATGAAATAATTAAAAAAGACTTTAAAACTATGGGTGAACTACTAAATAAATTTGAAGATGAGTATTTTAAAACTCATAAACGCACGACAAAAAGCGAACATACTTTTTTTTATTATTTTTCCCGAACAAAGCGATTTACGAATCCTCAAGATTTAGCAACCTCGGAAAATCTGACAAGTGCTATTGAAAAAATCGATAAGGAATGGGCTAAATATAATGCAGCTAGAGCTATATCTGCATTTTGCCAAGCGTTCAAAATCGACATTGATTTATCTCAATATTCTAAAATGCCAGAGAAAAATTCCCGGAATATTCCGACTGATGGTGAGATATTTGAGGGAATTAGTAAATTTGAAGAATATTTAAATAACAGAGGTAATCAAGTTAATCCAGATGTTAAGGATAGCTGGCAGCTTTGGCGATGGGCTTATGGAATGTTAGCAGTTTTTGGTTTACGTCCGCGAGAACTGTTTATTAAACCTGATATTGATTGGTGGTTGAGTGAAGAAAATGTCGATTTGACATGGAAAGTTCATAAAGATTGTAAAACTGGGGAAAGGCAAGCTTTACCTTTACATAAACAATGGATTTTAGACTTTGATTTAAGAAATCCCAAATATTTAGAGATGTTGGCAACGGCAATTAGTAAAAAAGATAATACTAATCATGCGGAAATAACAACATTAATACAACGAGTTAGTTGGTGGTTTCGTAAAATTGGCTTAGATTTTAAACCGTATGATTTACGTCACGCTTGGGCAATTCGGGCGCATATTCTAGGAATTCCAATCAAAGCAGCGGCCGATAATTTAGGCCATAGCGTGCAAGTTCACACCCAGACTTATCAGCGTTGGTTCTCGCTAGATATGCGTAAGTTGGCGATTAATCAGGCTTTGACAAAGAAAAATGAGGTTGAGTTGATTAAAGAGGAAAATACAAGGTTGAGAATGGAAAATGAAAAGCTGAAGTTGGAGGTTGATAAATTGAAGATGGAGTTAGTTTATAAGCATAGTTAAATTATAATGTGGTGCGTTGCGCTGCGCGACAACACACCCTACGACTGCTTTTATTTACTATGGAAGAAAACATTCCAAAATATAAATTGTGTACCGTAAGCTCAGTTAATACGGCTGAAGCTTTAGACTACTTTGCAAATTTTATTAAAGAAGAAATCTTTTATAAAGATAAGGAAGCATATCTGTGTATTGAAGGCTCTTTGTTAATATTCCATTGTTCTGGAATACAAAACTTAGTATTCCTTGAGATACATTGCAATGTGATTGCAAAACCAGGAGAAGGTACAATTCATTTTGTAGCGATCGCAAAATTTGTTAAGTTTTGCTCTTTACAAAAAACAGATATAAAAATACTGAGAAATAGCTCAATCGTTCCTTCTTCCATGGGTGCGGTGATATCAGACTTTGATAGCTCTTTAGCATACAAAAAAGCAATGCACTATGCTCGTTACAGCACTTGCGTCTGTTATGAGGTACACTAAATTAAAGTATAAATCCCTTTAAATGAAGTCATACTCTGTCGAGCTTCGAGAAAAAATAGTTGCAGCACATCTTCAAAAAAACATCTCAATCAGGAAAGTAGCTAACATATTTTCCGTCTCAAAAAGTTTATTGCAAAAGCTTGTAAAGCAACAAAAACTTGAAGGAAATTTACAACCCAAGCCGCGAGGGAAACCACAATTTAGTCATTTAACAAATGCTGAAGTAGAGTTAAGGGAATTAGTTGAAGCACATCCAGATGCAACATTGATAGAGTTATGTGAATTCTTTGCAGACAAGACTGGCAATTGGGTGGGTCGAAGTGCAATGT
>NZ_JAECZA010000310.1 GCF_016056275.1 Dendronalium phyllosphericum CENA369
CAAGACTAACCCCAAGGTATCGACTGTCAGAAATCGCTTGCGGTCTTTAATTTTCTTGCCTTCATCAAAGCCCACTTGTTGGCTCACCGTCGCCGCACTTTTGACACTTTGACTATCAATGATTGCTTCTGATGGACTGCGATGACGCTCAATTTCGATTCTTGTCCACTCTGGCAGACTATCGTGAATGTGCAACCATGTCCCGTCTTTACGCCAGTTGCGAAAATATGTGTACACCGTTTGCCAAGCAGGAAAGTCACCTGGTAGCGAGCGCCATCTAACTCCTTCTACTAGGACACCGATTCAGTAATCGGGGAACAAAGGAAAAATCAGCCCAGAGAGAAGTAAAAAATGGAGAAGAAAGCAGAGTAAACGCTTGCCAGTCAAATCTTACAGCGACAAACAAGTTGTAAGCGATATTTAACAAAATCTCAAGGAGAGGCATAACCCCAGTTGAGGTAGATTCAGGTAATAAATGTGCGCTTTGGCAACTGAGAATATACGTATGCGACCCCAAAATTGGAACCCACCGATAGAGCTATCAGCATTAGAGCAAAGTATTGTTAAGCGGATTAAACGAGCAAAGCTGTTTACGTTCTTACGCCAACATCGCCATCAATTATTTGATGAAGAATTTCAAGAACAACTGAGCAAGCTTTATGCAGATTCCCCAAAAGGCCATCCACCAGTAGCACCAGCGCAGTTGGCGTTAGTAATCATCTTGCAAGCGTACACAGGAGCTTCGGATGCGGAAGCGATTGAAGCATTAAGCATGGACAGGCGTTGGCAGTTAGTGACCGATTGCATAGATTGCGAAATGCCTCCTTTTTCGCAGGCGACACTAGCCAGATTTCGCACGGCGCTAATTATTCAAGGTCTTGACCGCAGACTAATTGAGAAAACAGTAGAACTAGCAGAGCAAAGCAAGGGTTTTGGCTCAAAGCAGTTACGGGCAGCACTAGATTCTAGCCCATTATGGGGAGCGTCGAAGGTCGAAGATACATATGTGTCGGTGGCAAAGTTCAGTTCCCAAAAAATATTTGTGCAATTTGTCCGTTAAGAGAGCGTTGTACTACCTCCCGAACTGGACGTAGTATTTCCATTCATCCTGACGAGCCTTTATTCTGGGAATTAAAACAACGTCAATTAACTCCTGCTGGCCGTGCCAAGCTTCGAGAACGTGTTGCTGTTGAGCATTCATTATCCCACATTGGTCGATGGCAGGGGGATCAAGCTCGTTATGTTGGTTCTCGCAAGAATCTCTTTGACCTTCGCCGTATCGCCGTTGTTCATAATCTTCATGTCCTTGCTAAAATTTTTACTCACACTACTGAGCAGTCTGCTACTTCATCCTGATTACTGAATCGGTGTTCTAGAGCATCCCATCGAGATTGCAGGTGTGCTGGCGACTCGGTACGACCGCAGGAACAATCTCAGTAAAGAAGTATTTGATGCACTCACGAATCATTTTGGCGACAAGATGTTCAAAAGCGTAATTCCTGAATCGGTGCGAATTCGGGAAGCACCTTCGCACGGACAATCTATCTTTGATTACGACAAAGATAGTGTGGGTGCAAAAGCGTATAGTCAATTAGTGGATGAGGTATATAAATGCCAGTAAATAAAGGAAAATCGTCGCGTTCGGTATTGGTCTTGATTCCTGATTTACAAGAAGATTGGTTACAACAATCGTCAACGGAACTTTGCTTGAAACGTTGTGCTTACTGGGTGTCTATACGCGGTCAACCACCAACTGAAAATCAAAGCACTGTCACTGTTTATTTACATCGTCAAAATATTTTCAGTGTTGAAGTTTTGCAAGCTCTAATGCAACGAATTGCTAGAGGAGAACCAATATGATAGTTACCGTGCGTGACCCGGATATTCTCTCTAATTTAGACCCTCAGATATTAACATCTTATCTTCAAGCCAAAGGTTGGAAGAAAGAGAGTCAGGTGGACAATAAAGAATCAGTTTGGATTAAAACAACTGATTCTGGTGAAGAATTTGATATTACCTTACCTCTCAATCCTGGAATCAGGTCTTATGCGCTACGGATGGCTGAGATTTTGGCAATTCTAGAAAAAGTTGAAGTTCGCTCTCAGTTAGACATTTTGAGCGATTTGATTACAAAAATCCCAAATACTGAAATTCAGGGGTTGGTGATTAAACTAGCAGAACGAAATCATCCTGGTAATGTCACAATTATTGGCTTTGTTGTCGGCAAGCCTCGTCAAATTAACCTTTCTCTGAGTGAATCTGAATACAATCAGGCCCGAACTGCTTATCACCAGAGGCTACCAGTCGTTTGTACTGGAGATTTAATTAAGGAGAATGATGCTTTTGTGCTGAAAAAAATTACTAGTTTTGCTTTATATAATACTTTGACTGAGCGAGCAGCAGTTTAAAAAAGAGCGCGACAAATAAACTCTAAATTAAGAAACTCTAGTAATTAATTTCTTACTAAGGGTTGCCACAGCTTACAGATATCAAGGTATTTGAGAGCTTCGGCTGCCCAGCTTTATTGCGCGATATTGGTTGGCAGAGATGAGAAGGCTGGCGGAAGTTAATACTCCCCCTTGACCTAACTGCCTTTGCCTAGCCCTACTTTTTCACCTCTGTTTCAGCTTGCACCTGAAAGCTGAACTTACTCCTAAAGTACCTACAGTTAGCAGTCCCAATATTGAAGCAGGTTCATCGACAAAAATAGGTGTTGCTAAGAAAGCACGTTCTTGACCATTAATTAAACCTGTACCAACAATTTGCCCTACATTATTGATACCGTTTGCTTTTGTTAATACATCAAACTTGTCAGAATTTGGTGCTACTAGACTGTTAAGGTTAAGTACTTTGCTATTTACCCAAAGTAAAGCAGAAGTATTGCCGTATATGTTATTAGCCGCAAAATTATAACCAACTATCTGACCAGAATCACTGATATCTTGAGCAATGCTTAGATAGCTATTAGAGGTCTCAAGTTGAGTTATCTTGCCATTTTTCCAGACTACTGCTTTAGGATCGAAAGTAGGCCCAGATGTTGAATAAGAATACCCGACAATTTGTCCGAAGTTATTGATATTTTGCGCTAAACTACTTGTATCATTTGGCAGCGGTTCTAGTTCCGTTAATACACCGTTCTCAGCTAAGAAAGCATTAAATTCTTCGCGTGATATCGCTCCAGCTATTTGGCTTGAGTTATTAATACTTTGGAACAAGGTATTTCTTATGGGGAAAGGAATGCTATTTGAGATGACATTACCGCTTGAGTCTACTTTTAGAAGGCAACTACCATCAGATTCCGAAGAGCCAATTATTTGCCCAGTATCATTGATATCGGTAGCAAAGCTTTCTCCATTAGGATACAGTGCGCCAATGTCTTTGAGCGCGCCGTTTTGCCAGAGAACAGCACGCCCCAGACCAGAATTTTCTCTCTCTAATAGACCAACCACCTGACCTGAGTTATTGATGCTGTTAGCACGGGAAAATCCCAAATTTCTAATTATGCCATTTTCCCAAAGGAAAGCTCCAGGAACATAGCCTAGGTCACCAGATGTAGTATCTGATGTGCCAACTACTTGACCTAAATCATTAATATCAACGGCTGTGCTACTTGTTCCACTCAAAGTACCAATATCTGTAATATGGTATAAGGTTGTGGCAATAGCTGTTTGATTTGAAGATATTCCAATAACTATGAGGCTCGCAATAGTGCTAATAGTTGTAGCCATAGTTTTTGAAGCCATATTCAACATTTTTCTATTTGAAGTTCTACGCATTCAGAAAAATTATTAAGTATAATAGGTATTTTTTGAGTCCCAATTAAATTTAATTTTTTCACTATTAGCAAGGGAATACTATCTATCTGATGGTAGTTGCGTATGGTAGCCAAAATCTATTAAAGCTTTTGCCGAGCGATGCCTGTGGTGGGCTACGCCGTACATTTCAGCACTTTGGGTTAATCAGGGGTTGAACGCTTTACTGTAGCCGCTTCCGCCTTCATGTCGTCATAACCTCTTTTCCCGCCAACGAGGGCGATCGCGCGGTGGGTTAATCTGAGCCTGAATGCTTTACTATGGCGGCTTTTTGGTCGATGTAGTGATAGAACCCTTAACCCGTCGAACTCACGTAAAGGTTTTTAGAAAAACTTAATGTATCTAACTTTACATATAAACTTTTTCTCCAGTAGCTTGTGATAAATTAAAGTATGTTATGCTACTCATCCAAGGTAATTACTTAGTTATTGCTCGTTAGTTTCTCCTTGATAATGAAAAGTGAGTATCGTGAGTTATTTGATGAAGTCCTAAGAAAAATAGGACGAAATATATTGATGTTTCAGCAAATTGAGAAAGGCTTGAAAGTGCTTCTTCCATTTGTACACTCAGATGCTAGTACAAAGAGTATTAATAGCTTTTGGAAATACAGAGAAGCAGCTAAATCTAAGCTCGACTTTATCCATTTTTAGCTTCGGGTCATCACAAGGGTAGGCGATCGCTAAAAAATGCGGGTTTTGCTGCATACATAACATTTAAATACAGTCTTGGTGAATACTGGTGACTCGCGCAATAGACTGAGACTGCAAGAAAATTGTGTGTATCGTTCCATGAATACAACAATACCAGTTGAAATCGCTAGTCTGCTACTGCCGTTTGCGGCAGTTTTTACCAAGCCAGTTTGGTGTCATGTCCAAACTTTGCTGATGGGAGCGATTTTAACAACAGGTAAACGTACCATTACTTCGGTACTGGTAGTAATGGGACTGAATCAAGAGGAACACTTTCAAAATTATCATCGCGTCTTAAACCGTGCAGTATGGTCAAGTTTAGAAGCAAGCCGAATTTTATTAATGGTCATGGTAAAAGTGCTTTTACCGAGTGGGCGAATCATCATGGGAATAGATGATACGATTGAACGTCGTAAAGGCAAGAAAATTAAGGCAAAAGGAATATATCGAGACCCAGTACGTTCAAGTAACAGTCAAGTTGTGAAGGTGAGTGGCTTGCGATGGTTATCAATGATGCTGTTAGTTGAAATTTCTTGGGCTGGGCGTGTCTGGGCATTACCTTTCCTAACAGTGCTTGCACCATCAGAACGTTACAGCCAACAGTATAAACTTCGGCATAAAAAACTGATTGATTGGGCCAGACAGATGATGTTTCAAGTTAAAAGATGGTTACCAACAAGGGAACTAGTTGTAGTCGCAGATAGTAGTTTTGCTGCACTGGAACTCCTTGCCGCAGTCAGCCAAGCTGTAATGCCAGTACATATAATCACTCGGTTGCGTTTGGATGCTGCTTTATACGAGCCTGCACCGGAAAGAACTCCGAATACGATGGGACGACCCCGACTTAAAGGCGCAAGATTACCCAATCTTGAGCAAGTGCTTGTAGATCCACAAACTCAATGGCAAACAATCAAGGTTAACCGTTGGTACGGGGAAGGAGAACGCCAAGTAGAAGTTTGTACTGGAACTGCGGTTTGGTATCACACAGGTTTACCTGTGGTTCCTATTCGTTGGGTATTAGTACGTGACTCACTGGGTAAATTTGAATCACAGGCTTTGTTATC
>NZ_JAECZA010000311.1 GCF_016056275.1 Dendronalium phyllosphericum CENA369
ACTGCAATCTTAGTAAGGCTTTCGGAACGTTAAAGCGTTAGTTTTCAAGTAAAAAAACTCGGTAAAGAATTCATTGTTAATTTATCAAATTCTGAAATGAGTTTTTTGACAAACTTCTGTCAAGAAGTGAAAACTTAGTCATAGTAAAGTGTTGAGCTTATTTGCAATTAATTCTGGTCGAAACGGATGATTGCAGGCTGGTTGCAAATAATCCTGGCTCAGTTGCATTTAATCCTGGCTCAACTGGAATTATAGTTGCAAATAATCCTGGTTGAAAACAGCGATGATTGCAGGTTGGAGGATTTATAATTGCAGGTCACTACACATAAATGCCACAGAAATGGGCAGGCTGACGAATTGACCCACCAAAGTCAGAACAGATATCTAGAGGAGAAAGCCCTGCTGCGATTGCCGCTGCACCGCCACTAGAAGTACCACCAGGAGTGTAGTCAAGATTCCAGGGATTGTTAACGCGAGGAAATACATCGTTGAGTCCCTGATAACCACCTGCCAAATCACCTGGATTCGTTTTTCCTAAAATGATCGCTCCCGCAGCACGAAGACGACTGACAATGGTTGCATCGTCTTGGGGGATGTAATCTTTAAGAGACTCAGAACCTGCTGTCGTTCGCAGTCCAGCTGTTTCAAACGTGTCTTTAATTGTAATGGGAACTCCATGTAGGATGCCCCAATTCTCACTATTTGACAACGCTTCATCTGCTTGTTTCGCGCATTGAAGGGCGTGGTCTGCGTCTAAGGTACAGATGGCGTTAAGAGTTGAATTATAGTTTGAAATTTGAGTAAGGTAAGCATCAACCACTTCAATGGATGAAACAGTACGATCGCGAATCATCCGTGCCAGTTCATAGGCAGGAGCAAACATCAGGCTATTCATAGGCGCAAACAGGTAGTTTTTGATAAAGTTAATTATATTCACTTTTAGTTAATATAGTTAACTAAATTAGTTATGGGTCGTCCAGTCAAAGAAAAGTCCTTGACGCAGCAGGATGTAATTAATGCGGCGATCGCCTGTCTCGATAAAGAAGGGGAAGCTGCTTTAGGAGTGAATCGGGTTGCACGGGAATTGAGTATTAAGCCTCCCGCGATTTACAAGCATTTGAATGGTAATGCAGCGCTGCAACGGGCAGTTGCACTCACCATTTGGCAGCAATATGTTGAATGGTGTCGTCAACGAACCAACGGACTGGAAGAACCCCAAGCATTACTACAGGCAGGGGGACGGGCAACGCGGGACTTTGCGCGCTCGCACCCCAACCGCTATCGAGTTATGACTCAATTTCAACTAAATCTCAATGATCCTGAAACTTCCCTATTGATTCAAGAAGTATTCAACTTTCTTAAGCGCGTACTGCAATCCTACAATCTCAGTGAAACAAAATTGATTGATGCAATGCGAATGGTTAACGCAGCGATTACTGGCTTTATTGCGATCGAACAGGCTGGATTAATGACATTAGAACGTTCTACTGATGCTAGTTATGAGGTGATGATGGACGCACTAGTAGTTGCAATCCAACATATTCAACAAGTTGACTCGTGACACCGAATATTGCTTAAGCCCCGACTTCGCAATACGCCTGAGCAGTAATGGCTCTTAAGAACTTAGCCATACAAAGACTATGACAATCCTTGGTAAGAAATTAATTACTATAGTTTCTTAATTTTGAGTTTATATGTTACGCTCTTTTTTAAACTGCTGCTCGCTCGGTCAAAGTATCATATAGAACCCATTTGACATCTAAGAAGGTGCTGCAAGCCTCTTAATCATCAACCGAATAAAACAAAGATTAACCTTGGCAGTCGCATTAGTTAAAGTTCTCTCAAAGTTCTTGACGAGGATTTTGCATCTTTCCATCCAAGAATTTGACCGCTCAATTACCCATCTTGCTGCAACCGGAATAAACCCAGATTTCCCTTGCGCTTTGTTTTCTTGTTTGGATGGTTTCGCCGAAAGTTCAAATCTGATTTTCGTCATGATCTGGGGATAAACCTTCTCTAACTCCTCGGTGAGATGTTCAGGATGATAACCGTGGTCTAGCAGGATGGTGGTCTTGGGAAGATTGACAGGTTTTGACT
>NZ_JAECZA010000312.1 GCF_016056275.1 Dendronalium phyllosphericum CENA369
CGTCTTATTAGGCTTAAATCAATCTCGTCAACTTGAGACTGAGGCACAAGATCTGAGTGATGTTGATTTTTCTAACCATCCGCAATGGAACCATGAATCTGGATGGAAGAATGCTTTAAATAATCTGCGTCTCATTATCCAACCACTTTTACTATTTTGGTTAATTTATCCTTGGTTAAGTATTTTCCCTAATTCACATTTGTTACTGGGATTCAATCATTTAATTGCCGCAATGAATCAATTTAAACCCTATTATGCTTCTGGATGATTTAGCTCCTGAACTACTTGCTTATTCCGGAAAGTGACAGAAGAGGGGTATGTCCAGTAAGCAGCAAAAGGCCCAGCGATCGCAACCCTAAAATGAAAAATGGTAACGCTACTACCCACCAAAAAATTGCACAACCTGCTGGTAAGTAGCCTTCCATATTGAAAACAGTAAAACTAAGATCCCCAACTTATTGAATAAGTTGGGGATCTGGATATTTTAATTTTTACAAATTAGATATAAATGCTAAATATTGTTATCAATTTTTAATATAAATTATCAATTTAGAATTTATCTGGACTTACTCTACGCTAAATCTCCTCCTTTGAGGTGACTTTCTTCGATATAATCTTTTAGTTGCGTTGCAAAAGTTGTGTAGCTCATCAATAAATTTTCTGCTTTATCTTCGCTAAATTTATAATTATTCTCTATTAATCGTTCAATTGTGTATTCCATCAACACTGGACTGAGGAGAAAGCGATTTGCTTGACTTTCAATCAGCGATCGCCTTTGCAATAACTCCATAGCCTCTAAGATTAATCTTTGCGATAATCGTTGCGATAATCCTGGTATGCTTTTTTCTTGTAGGTTTCGTACTGAGACTGCATCTTGATTGACAGCTAGCCAGCACATCATATGCTTTTCTAGGTAAGACAAGCGATTGAATTGCTCGTCTAAAGTTGCTCGAATGTCTCCAAAAACCACAGTATCCTGTTTCAGAAACTCGTCGATATTACCACCAAATAATTCTTGAATGGCGGTAGCAATTAATTTAATAAACAAAGGATTACCTGCGTACCAATTAAATAAAAATTGATTAGTATCTTTGGAAATATTAGTAAAGCCTTTATCTTCAATAATTAAAAGACTTTCTGGCTTACTTAAGCCAGTCAATTTTAAGGAACGAACAGATAGCTTTTCTCCTTCTAAAGAGGCCATTTCTGGAGTTTTTTCACGACTAGTTAAAACTAAACAACTTTGATGTTGTGACTCTCCAATTCGTCTAATCAACTCCCCATACATCTCGTATCCTTGACGATATTGAATCGGAGATAAAAGGTAGGAGAAAGAATCGTTTTTACTACTGGGATTAGTGGTAGATGTAGTAAGATATTCTATTTTTCCATTTTTTTCACCACTAACTAAAATCGAATCAAAACTATCTAAAACAATTAGACAGCGTGAAGAGCGCAAACAATCTATCAATTGCGAAATCTTCACATCCACTGTTTGTGTGATTTTTGTATCTATCTTTGGAAATAAAATTTGAATTAATCGATCTAAGATTACCTCTAAGGAGGGGGCAAGACGTAGCGATCGCCAGATAACATATTCAAACTGGTCTTGAATTTCTTGTGCTAGTTTGACAGAAAAAGCAGTTTTTCCAATTCCACCCATACCCAAGAGTACTACCAGCCGACAGCGCTCTTGCAAAATCCATTGTTGAGTTTTTGCCAGTTCTGTCGTTCGTCCGTAGAACCTACTAACATCTATTGCTTCACCCCAATCTGGGATTTGGATTGATTTAATTTTTACTAAATCAGTTTCTTGTTCTTTGGCTGCTTTTCTAACGTTAATTGTTGGTTGTAATTGCAACCTAACTTTTTTATACCCTGCTTTTTCTAATAAATGAGTAACGCGACTCCAATTTTTGACTTTAACTGAGTATCCTGCTTGGTTACTCAGCATTTCTTCAATATATTTATATAATCCGTTAGATAGATAAACTCTGACAGTGCTGCTACTGCGACTTTGATAAACTATACTTGCAATTTCCGCAGGACTACAGCCACAAAGCAAACCTCTAAGGAATTTTTTTTCTACAGGTGTTAGAGCTTTTCCTTTTGTTGATGCTAAATCTACGTATAATTTTTCTAACTCCCAATTACTTTTAGCTTCTAAAAATTCTTCTTCTACTTGATTTGAATCATTTGCTGCCATCTTATTTATGTATTTATTGTAACCCAGGTCATATCCTAACGATTGTTCGATGAAGTCTGAATAAATAAAAGATGAATTTATAACGAATTTAATAACTTGCGTTAGGTGACTTGGCAGTTGTTGGTTAGGTATCTTTAGGCTTAACGTAAATTTAATAAAGCTTGTTTGAAACTTTAAGAGAACAAATTCTGTCAACACAAACTAGCAAGACTCTTTCTGGTGGAGCGATTTCAGTGGTGAATAATACTATGTTTATAACAGCACAGTATGAAACTTCTAAAATTTAGTTATAGCAGGCTTTAATCAATAGCTATTACAGCTAAAGGTGTAAAAAATGACTGACCTTCTGACATTGTACAAAAAAGGTTTGCAAATTTGAAGGTTTAGGCACAAAAACTACTGCATAACCCACCCGAATACGCTCAAATGAATCAATGTGGTATGTAAGAGGCATCAACCATGACTCGAATTCGTGACGTTGTGCGACAAGCTTTAACAACTGGCTATTTAACGGTTGAAGCAGAAAACCAACTACGACAGCTATTGACTACTAGATATGACCTAGAAGATTTTAATGCTTTCATGACTTTGCAGGAAGCCGCCATGAACGGTAAAGTCAAGCAACAATCTCGCGAGCAATGTGGGATTAAGTAGATACGTAATACCCTATCTCTTAACGACGTGAGGGCTTGTTTTCACCCTCATCGTCGTCCTCGAAAAATGACCAATCATCATCATCAGCATTATCGGTTTGATTATTAGTCGGTGGTTGATAAGGTGGGATAATTACTCGGTAATCAGCATCGTAAACAGATTCCGTTTTTCCTACCGCAGTATTTTTTGGCTGGCGATAACTGTAAGAGTAGACTGAACCAGATTGAGAACTGCTTTGAGGTTCTTGTTGACGTTCGTAGGTTTGAGAATCTCGAAACGGTTCAGTTTTAAGATTGGGGTTAGCTGCTTGTTTGGGCTTTTCATCAAAGTTCCAATCATCATCTGCATTGCTGTTTGTCTCCCAATCGTCAAACTCTTCCCTGTCAGCGTCCTTTGTTTTACTAGCTGGCGGTGGCGGGGTGTAAGGCGGGTTTGTCTGTTCTACTCTACGGTTAGCTGTACGAGGTGAACTCGCTCTTGACCTGAATGGGGTTTGGCGTTGTCTGCCAAAATAATTTGATAATTTAAACAAGACAGTTATTAGCACAGAAGTCAAAGCTCCTGCGGCAGTACTGAACAAAATCCACATTGCTAGTGGTAGTGGTTGAGTTCGCATACCCAAAAATACTAGTGGTAGGACAGGCGACCAATTTTGAACTAACAACAGTGTTAGTCCTCCCAGTACAGCCACCAACAGAATTAAGCGAATTACAGCCATAAGGAAGGATGTACGGCTTTGCCGTTCCCTAAAGGTAGGATAAAGGATGAAAGATGAAGAATAAAGCATGAATAATTTCTACTTTATACTTCACACTTCATACTTCATACTTTAACGATGACCTTGCCACCGCTGAATTGGAATGCAGTCAATATCTAGTTGGTCTAAAGCACGGGCAATTACAAAATCCACTAAATCTTCAACGGTTTGAGGATTGTGATACCAAGCGGGAATCGCAGGAACAATTCTGACTCCTGCTTCTGCCAAAGTAGTTAAGTTACGCAGGTGAATCAAGCTAAAAGGTGTTTCCCTAGGAACGATAACCAACTTTCGCCCTTCTTTGATTTGGACATCTGCTGCTCGTTCTAGTAAGTCGGAACTCAAACCAACTGCTAGCTTTGCCACTGTACTCATACTGCATGGCATGATAATCATTCCCAAAGTCCGAAAGGAACCACTAGCGATATTAGCTCCGACATTATTCCAAGGATGGCAGCTTAGTTTACCTGCAAGAGCTACTCCAGCTTGCTCTCGCCAGAATTGCTCTTGTCCTGCGGGTTCTGCTGGCATCCGAGTATCCTGTTCCGCTTGCCAAACCATGTATGTTGATTTAGAAGCAACTAATTCAATTTCATAATTCGCTGCGAGTAAATATTTGAGAGCGCGAACGGCGTAGATTAGACCAGATGCACCCGATATGCCGATTATCAGAGGCTTAGTTTGATGTGACACGCGATTATTGGGGATCGGGGATTGGGTATTAAGCATTAGTAAAAAAAACTAATTTTTGTGAACTAAGTTCCTTGCTAATTTCCATTTCCCAGTCGCCAGTCCCTAGCCCCCATTCCCCTATTCATCATCACCATAAGCATCTAAATCATCAGGTTCCATATCGTTTGGTAGGTAAATATCAGATATATCGCCATTGACATCGCCAATACCCAATCCTTTGGGTACGCCATCACTACCGACGGTGACTAAATCAATTTGCTGGCGATAGTAATCGACGCTTTTAACTTGTACGGCTACGCGATCGCCTAGTCTATAAGAAGCACGATTTTTGCGGCCAAACAGTGCTTGTTGTCTAGCACGATACTCATACCAATCATCTTTGAGCGAACTGACATGTACTAATCCTTCTACTCGTAAAGGTATACCTGGATTGCTACCGACTTTCGCCTCTGCTGCTGGTACTTCAATTTCAACAAAAAAGCCGTAGGATTGCACGCCAGTAATTACGCCCTGAAATACTTGACCGATGCGCTGTTTCATCAGCTGGGCTTTTTGCAATCCGGCTAAGTCGGCTTCGGCTTCTTGAACTTCTTTTTCTCGGTCGTTAATCTGGATAATTACCCTAGTCAAATCGCTTTGTAATTCTTGTTGCAATTCTGGGGGTAAAACATTCCAGTTAATTTCCCCGTGGCTGGAGGAGTGACGCAGGTTAACTCGTTCTTTGACACGGGTGTTGCGGCGATCGCGTCCGTGTTCTAGTAGTTGATAGTACACTCTTTGCATGAGCAAATCTGGATAGCGCCGCAAGGGAGAACTACAGTGAGTATATTGCTGTAGTGCTAAACCAAAGTGCAGTCCTTTAGTGGTGCTGTAGGCTGCTGGCTTGAGCGTATCCTGTAACAAATAAGTTAAAACTTGCTCTGATGGCGATTCCGCAAAAGCTCTTGTTAAATGTTGATAATCTAGTGGTTGAATATCGACTTCTGGCTCTAATGACAGTTCTACGCCTAAATTGATCGCCAATTTCAGCATTTCTTGAACATCTTCAGGATCGGGTGTGCCTTGAACTCGCCAAATAGCGGGAACACCTAAAGCACTCAGGTGATTTGCCATCAGTTCATTGACTAGCAACACTAACTCTGTTAAAAGCGATCGCACAGGCAAGTCATTGACAACCACAGCGCCTAAAATTCCCTCATCATGGTAGGGGTTTTGGCTAGAAGGCAGATTTAACTGCAAGCTACCGCGAGCTAATCGTACCTGTTTGACTGCTTTGTGCAATTTATCTAATTCTTGCAACAGCTCGACGACTTCTGGGGATGCTCCCGAAGATTTGTCTAAAAGAATTGCTTCTGCATCTTGTCTGTCGATCGCAGTTTTGACGTTGATAACGCTGGGTTGAATTTCCCAATCTAATACTTGTCCCGAATCGGGATCGATTGTAATCAAAAAGGAGATAGCCAAGCGATCGCTTCCAGGCACTAAAGAACAGCGTTCTGCTACAGTATCTGGTAACATCGGCAGCACTAGTTCTCCTAGATACACCGACCTACCCCGCCTCAGTGCTTCTCTATCTAAAGATTCGTCAGGTTGTACGTAGTGAGAAACATCGGCAACGTGAAAGCCCAAAAGCCAATTTCCGGTGACGGTTTTTTCTAGGCTCAAAGCATTTTCTATCGTTTTGGCATCACCATTGTTACCAGCGATCGCAAATGTAAATAATTTACGTAAATCCAGTTTATTCTTGAGGTCTGCTTTTAGCAGTCTTTTAGGCAACCGGGCTGCTGCTTCTTGCACTCCTTCCGGGAAATTACGGGATAAGTCATGCTTACATGTAACCAAATCGATATCAGCAGCGGCTTCGGCATCGCTACCAAGGATTTGCACTACTCTACCCAAAGGAGGGTATTGTGCTAGGGGGTAACGCAGGACTTCTACATGGGCCAGGTGGTCGAGTGCTTCTTCCAATTTCATGCCGTTTGTTTGGATTTTTAATTCAAACAGCAATCGATCGTCCAGAGGTACTGCTCGAAAACCGCCTTCTACTTGTTTAATCCGTGCCAGTAAAGTGTGATTAGAACGTTCTAAAATCAGCTTAACTTCTCCTTCTGGAGAACGGCGGCGACTACCTTCTTTGAGAACTCTTACTAAAACGCGATCGCCATTCCAGGCATTACTAAGATGGCTTTCCCGAATATATATATCTTCGGCTCCTTCGACATCTTGAATGGCAAAGCAAAAGCCTTTGCTAGAACAACGCAGTTTTGCCTCGATTGTTCCTTCTTCTGTCACCCGGCGATACTTGCCGCGTTCTTTCACCAAAATGCCAATTTTTTCTAGTACTTCCAAGGTAATGTGAAGTTTTTGTAAACTGGCTTCGTCCTCACAACCAAGTTTCTTTTCCAAAACTTTACGAGCTACCAATTTATCATCAGTGAAATTGGCAAGGAGTGTAGCGATTGAAAATTCCATGCAGTGAACCGACCTTTGGTCAAAACATCATTTATGGTTTAATCTGGTTCTTTCCTGTATTCCCTTGTGTGGCTTACAGACACTAGTGCATCATCAGTGCTGAGTGCTGAGTTAGTTGTCGTAGAGACGCGATTAATCGCGTCTCTACAAGAGTTAGTTGTCAGTTATTATTTCTCCCTCATCTCCCTCATCCTCCTCATCTCCCCACTTCCCCTTCTTGCACTAGCTGGAAACGAAAGGTTCTGAATTCTAGGGAAGGAAGGCAACCCTAGAACTTCTCATTGCACGAAAATTTCAGAGTTCGCTTGCGTTAAAGTCTCTTCACCTAACCAAACTCATAAAGTCTGCCTGATGGCATTACCCTACTTGGTCATTACGCAACGGGTTTTTGAGAGGCTGGTTGTTGTAACTCTCCAAGCGACCCAAAAGCGTTATCAGGGAAAACCACAGGTGTTTGATTGTCTGGCTTAAAGGTACTCTTACGCCATTAGACTCTGATTTTTAACAAGGAGAAACCGCCAATAAATCCAATTTTCCCACATGTAGAATCGGTAACAATTGGTTAAGCAGCTTAACAAGCAGTGAGGGCGAACCTTATCTCCATTATTGTAGATTTAGAGCGCACTTCCAGGAAATAGTTCCGGATATAGAATTGGGTAATTAGTATAGCATTGAAGGCAAAACCACTTAGCAGAAATCAACAGTAGCCAAAAATTGGCTCAAATAATTGCTGTTACTGCAATTGGGACACAGAATCGACACACTAATAGCATAAACGCAGCGATGCGATCATCAGAAATTTTTGCCTTTGCCTATGTAGCCAATTTTAAATCTTGAGCGATCGCTTTGAGTTAAACTCCCAAAATTTGGTCTTGTTCTGTCCATAGAAGAGTTGTAGACGTAGAATTAAAATACCTCTCTAAGCTGTTACGCTTTTAAATTGCACATTGACCAAAGTTGACTGTTGAGTGTCAACAGTCGGCGGTCAACAACTACTATAAGTATTTCTGAAAGTTAAATGCGCTTTAGCTTATCTCTATTACGGCTTCAAATTTAGCAAAGTTTTTTAGTAACTTGGATTAAGAGAAAATATCAACGAGGGGCGATTAGATAACTGGGACACAGGTAGCATCAACCCCCTTATTCAGCAGACTTAACATTGGTGGCAGTATTATGTTGGCTCAATTTCAGAGCTTGTATCCCAACGGCAATCTAATTTCGGAATTAGTACAGATTTTTCAAGGAAAATATATTGTTCGGGCAAGCGTACAAATTGAAGGTGTAACCCGTGCTACTGGTATGGCAGCAGCAGAAACCGTAGAAGTGGCAGAAGACCAAGCCAGAACAAGGGCGCTGATGGTTTTGGGTATAACTAGTTCGCCACAGGCGACTGTAGAATCTTCCCCAAAAACTGTATCGCCGCAAGTACAATCAAATTCTGATTTGAAAACAACAGTAGGAATAAATAATACTTATTCCTCTGCAACAGATAGAGATTTTGGCAGTAGTGAGACAGCGCTGCGGGAGGGTTTCCCGACCCAGGTGAGTCAGCGCGGTGAGTCTAGCCCTCGTATTGGCGGTCTCCGTCACGATGAAGGACTGGCGAACCCCGAAGGGGCGACTGCGTTAGCGAGGAACGAGCATCACTTGAAGGGTCAGTGGTCAGAGTCAGAGGTCGGGAGTCAAGAAATATCCATACCACCTGTCAAGGAACAGAATATTAAATCAGATGTAGTAACAAGTAACACACGAAGCGCTAGTAAAAATGATACCTACAATCAAGATTTAAATCAAAGTTTTTCCTTAACTAGCGATCGCGACCTAGAATTCGATCCCCCAGCCGAAAACTTTGATATGATGGCTGACAACCAGTTAGAAACTCCACTTTTTCCCAGTTCTGTTGCCAGTAACGTCACACCGTTTACACCCCGTAGTTATAATTCTTCAGAGAATGTGAGTAATTTGACAGCAGCTAGCAAGAAAAAGAAGAAAGCTGAACCAGTAAATTTATCCGATATACTTGCAAAAACAGATGTCCAAATCGAGCGCTTAGGCTGGACAAAAGACCAGGGAAAAGAACATCTCAAAAAAACCTATGGAAAGTTAGGGCGCTCTTTGCTAAGTGAAGAAGAATTGCTAGATTTCTTGAGATATCTAGAATCTCAACCAGATCCAGTAGCAGGATTTTAATTAGTTAATAGTCAGTTGTCATTTGTCATTTGTGAAGGTTAATGACAAATGACATGGACTATTGAAACATTGAGACAGCTATGGAACCTATAGATTTTTCTCAAATACTGGCTAAAACCGATGCTGAAATGGAGCGTTTAGGTTTGACAACAGAGTGGGGACGAGGATATTTAATTAAAGCTTACGGCAAGCGATCGCGTATTTTAATAACAGAAGAAGAATTGCTAGATTTCTTAAAATATCTCGAATCTCAGCCAGACCCAGTAACAGAGTTTTGATAAATTAAAAGTCAGTAGTCAGCAGCAACTAACAACTGACAACTGACCACTGACAACTATCTATTAATTAACAACAGCAACCGCAGGACGGCTACCAGCAGAGTGACGGTCAATCACTTGGTCAATTAAGCCATAATCTCTAGCTTCCTCTGGCGACATGAAGAAGTCGCGTTCGGTATCTTCAGCAATGCGTTCAATTGGCTGACCAGTGTGATCTGCTAAATACTCATTTAACCGCCGCTTGTGGTACAGAATTTCCCGCGCCTGAATTTCAATATCAGTAGCTTGTCCTTGCGCGCCACCAAGAGGTTGGTGAATCATAATTCGAGAATGAGGTAAACTCATCCGCTTACCCTTAGTGCCAGCGCTGAGTAGAAAAGCACCCATACTTGCCGCCAGCCCCGTACAAATTGTACAGACATCTGGACGAATGTGCTTCATTGTGTCAAAAATCCCCATACCAGCCGTCACCGAACCACCAGGAGAATTGATGTACATATAAATGTCTTTCTCCGAGTCTTCAGCATCCAAGAACAGTAGTTGGGCAACAATTAAGTTAGCTAAGTTGCTATCAATCTGTTGACCTAAGAAGATAATGCGCTCGCGTAACAGTCGTGAGTAAATATCAAAAGCGCGTTCGCCTCGACCCGATTGTTCAATAACGATAGGTATCATGATAACAACGTAAACTCAACGTTTTTAGCTTTTATTTTAGTCTTGAGTACCACGAATGTACTAATTTATGATTTTTGTTAATCAAAAAAGTAAATTAGCAAGCTTTTTTGATAAGAACAAAAGTACTATCGCTATACTAAAGTCTGACCATACCATCTTTACACCAAAATTCCTAGCAGTAGTACTCCAATAATTACTCCAAGTAAATTTCGGTTCTTACCATACCAGCATTCTAACTATTCTCTCTGGCTAGCATCTGCGATCGCCATTTTATCTGTACTGAGCGTGAGGTGGATGTTGTCTATAATTGGTAATGGTTTTTCATAAAACTTGACGATATCCTAAGTGCGAAAATTACTTTGTTAGCTTAGTTTCAGGCTATCGCTTCAAGTATCTGTTATCATGGCCTGGGAATGCTTAAATCTAACGTAACTTGCCGTCAGATACTGCAATTCCTTAAATTCACTTAGTTTGAATGCTTAATGGGTACTCAAATTTGTGAATAAATAGCTGGAGAGGTGGCAGAGTGGTTGAATGCGACGCACTCGAAATGCGTTAACTCGGCAACGAGTTCGTGGGTTCAAATCCCACCCTCTCCGTTTTACAAGGGTTTTAGCTAATTACAGTCTAGTTCCATTGGTTGAATTGGTTGAACAATTGGTTGAATTGGTTGAACTAATAAATTCCTACCGTTTAAATAATATTTACTTATAGCTAAATACAAATCTTTTCATCTCTTAGTGTCATCTCTAGTTATTGAATATCTTATTGGATAACTAATCTAATAACTTAGCAGCATAGACAAATAACAAGACTATATCCTTTCATCTCTTAGTGTTCTCAAATTTAGTCCAACTAATAGTCCAACTATTAGTCCAACTAAATTACAACATAGACAGATAAAGGGAATAAAAAAAGCTGGAATTGAGGTAGAAGTGTTTCAGCTACCAGATGGGGAATACGTGATGAGTCAAGCCCAGTGTGGCAAAGCAATCAATGTACATAAGTTTTTGATGTCACGTTTTTTGAAAGAGAAGTGGTTAGAAGGTAGTCTGTACAAGGATTATACGAGTCACAAAATTGAGGGTTTAAATAGCTCAAACTCTTGTCAGGAACAAGTTATAGGAGTCACAAAAATAGAGAGAGAAAAAACCTTTTCTGGTAGGGGAGGTGGAAACGAGATTAAAATCATCCCTATCAGTCTCGCCTCTGAATTCTGGCTAGACCAAGCTATTAAGGGTAATGTCAAGAAAAAATAAACATAAATATGATTTGCAGAGATATTTATTTTAGTATCATTATTAATTACATCAAGATTAATCACTTCTAATTAATTGATAATTTTAATAATAAATAAAAACCCTATCTAATAAAAATAGGGTTACGAATCAATATTTACACTCGGACTATTTGTAGTATAAGTTATTGCTCTCCACCATACTTTCTAATGTTGCAATTCTTTGCTCACCGCTTTGTTCTAATTCAACTAATCGTTGCTTAATTTTTCTCAATTCTTTAACTTGTTCAGGTGTTAACGTTTGAGTTTTCATTTACTATTCCTAACTGAATTATGAGATTAAGGTGAAATTAAACTATCAATATGATTTTTCAAATGTTGTATTTCCACAGCATCCTCTCTTTGTTGCCGTACTAGTTTTTCATACCGTTCATTCTCCTCTTTTCTAATTTTTTCTAATTGTTCTAAACGGATAGAATCTTGTCTTGCTATCTCTAGCTTTTCTCGAAGTGTTTCATTTTCTTGTTCTAATTCAGCAATTTTTTCATCATCAGTTATCAATTCATATTTGCTACAAAAAGTATTCCAGTGTGCTTCATTCATCTCCTCATACATTTTTTTTATCTTGTCCGGCATGGGATAGGATTTTACTGGAATATCATCATCTTCTTGCGCTTTCCATTCCCTAATATATTTGCCAATAGTGGAATGCGAACCGCCCCCTATCTCCTTTCTAATCTTTTCTTGAGTAACCAGTATTCCTTTAGCAAATAATTCATCAGCAGCAGCAAATACTTTTTCTCTTGTAGCTATTCCTTTACTTGACATTTGACGTTTTCCTAATTCCCTAAGTGTATTGTACCGTATTACACACAGTTAATACACTTGCAGAAGCAATGTAACTGTATTGTACAGTAATACGTATTAATACACTTCAGGTACAGCGCTACTGTATAATACAGTAATATGTATAATACACATTAGCTAATATTCAATTATTTGTTTTAAAAGCTTTACTATTCTTATGGCTTTATGCTTGCGGAAACCGTATGGTTTTTACTAAGTTTCTTTCGCCAGAAGGGTTAAACCTTTCGGATATTTTTTAGTCAGTATTAAAAAAATTATTTCTACAACCTTAAGGTGTTAGAAAAAACTTTTCTACTAGAGACATATTTTGTGCATTTGCAAACCCTGTATTAGCAGTCTTTGTCGTAAATAGGGTAAGATTTTTATGGAAATCATCTATAAGTCAAAAATAAAATAGAAATATGGATATAACACCAATAATTACTGAAATTTTAGGTAATGCTGATAAAGCAGGAATAGGAATTTTAATCAAAGCACTTTTTGAAAAAGAAATAATCCAGATTTCCAATTTAACAAGAAAGAAAGCTGCTCATTTAGTTGAAACGTTAAAAATAATTCTTAATAAACCAAATATTAAAGATATAAAACCTGAAAAATTAATAGAAAAAATAGAAGATATTGAAGATGAAACCTTGCAGCCAATATTAGAGAATATACTTATAGGAAATAAAAATGAAGTAATTAGACAACAATGGATTAATTTATTAGAGTCAGCAATATTAGGATATTCAATTCACCCTATATATATAGAGACACTAAGGCTTTTAGATGGTATAGACGCTAACGTTTTGAAATTTATATCTGATTTTCGCAAAGAAGGAAATCGATTGAGGAATTCTGAAATTGAAGTAGCGTTACAACAAAGGAAAATAGAGAATCCTACAGAAGAAATGGTAAGAGATAGTTTATCTAATTTAGTAGAAAGAGGATTATGTGATGTAAATAACCTACAAGGAAAACCAAGATACTCGGACATGAATAGCGAAAACATATACATTAGCCAATTCGGGAAAAAGTTTTTATTTATGGTTGGTGAAAAAAGTCCTGAGTCGTAGGTTTAAAAAGAGAATTTGCTGTTTTGAATAGATTTTGTATCTTAGCTTATGACTCCATTCAGGCTACGTTATTGAAAACAGAATATTAAGCGCAGGCTTTAAGGGTCGAGTCATTGTTACCCATCATCCGACTGGTTAAGCTTGTCTAGCTTCTCTTGGATGGCTTCTCTGCAAAATTCAGGAGGGTCATCTTGCGCTTTGACCGCTTCCTTCATGGCTTTGGTCATGCGTATATTCATTCTCTCTGTTAGCGGTTCTTCACCTTTTCTTTTTCCCGGTTCTAAATTTTCAGGCGTTCCTCTTGGATTCGGCATTTATGTAGAAAGGTAAATATAGATTGAATCGATGGGAACCAATCGAATAGAGTGATGAATCGGTAGGCAATCTGTCTGAGAAACTTGTTACCTACCGATACCACTTTTAAAAAGGGCAATTCTATGTTTACACGTTCGGAACTGGAAATCAAAACAATTCCAGAGTTACGTGATTTGTGTCGTAGGTATGGACTTAGACCGACTGGGAACGCTGGTTATAAGGTTAGTTGGATTACATCTCTAATGGCTTTCCCTGCGATCGCGCTTAACCAGTTACAAGAAGGTAGGGGGTTAAAACGCTTGCCTTTTGAGGACTTTCAGAATATTGGCGCTGCATTAGACCGTATGGGTACGCCTACTGACGAACAGTCAGCGCTGATAAAAATCTCGTTAGAAGGTAGGAGAATGAAATCACCTGAGAGGTGGGAGCAGGAGAGCTTACTGAACCTGTACAAGGCTAAATTGCTGCTAGAGCAGGTCATGGACTTACTAGGAGAGTAGTTTAATCACCATTTTGTTTACGGCATCCTTTAGGGGATGCTTTTTTATTGCCTGTATTCCTTTATTTGTCTATGTTGCTAAGTTGTTAGATAACTTGTTGGACAACTTGTTAGACAAATTTTGAGAACACTAAGAGATGCTTTTTATGTGCTGTGAAAAACTGTCAGTATTACTGTCAGTTTTACTGTCAGTTTTTAGATGACAGCATAAGATAGCAATGTTCTAATTGAGTTTAAGTATTACTTAAACTAAGTTTTGAGATAGACAAGTAAAGAGTCTGTTTGTATTGCTGAGTTATTGAATGAATCATCCAATGACTTATCTAATAAATAAAAATACCTCTAGATATAAGTTCTAGAGGTATTTCTGTTAGTGCCGAGTATTAATTATTTACTTGTCTATTTATTACAATAGCTTATTAATTGATTATTGCTATTATTTCAGTAATTTTTAATTACATCTGGTAAACTTATTCTTTCAATATCTAACCTTAAATAATGTTCTTTAATAATTTGTTCACTATTCCCAACCAATTCAGCTAATTTATGAATTGGATAATCATTGTTTGCATGATAACTAATCATTGTATGTCTTAACTGATAGGGAACACGATATTTAATTCCCATTACGTCTAACAAGTTTTTCCACACACCATAAAACACATTATGGTTAATTGGGTTGCCTTGGATATTTCTGAATACATATCCTTTTTTGTGTGGGATGGTTGTTAATAATTCCATTAACTCAGGATTAATCGGGAAATAACGGTGAGATACTGTTTTAGTACCTTGCTTCTTAATTATCAATCCTCCTCTATTCATTTCTGCTTCACAAAATTTTATCCGTTTTTTAGCTAAGTCAACATTCTCCCATTTCAAAGCTATTGCTTCAGATGGACGGCAACCAGTTAACCAACAGAAATAAACATACTTATAATACTGATAATGTCTTCCTTCAAATCGAGAATGTGTCTCTTTTTTTAACGCTTCTATAATTTGATAGACTTCCTTAAGCGAGAAAATGTCAATATCATTTTCTTCATTGATTAAACTGCTTTTTTTTTCAGTTTTGAAACTAATACTTTCAAGTGCATCACGATACTCTATTCCCCATTTTCTAGGAATATTACCTTGTTTGCTATTCCAGTCAATAGCCGCTACTATCAACATTAATCGAGATTTACTAGTTTTTTTTGTTCTATTAGTGTCATTAAATAACCATTCTATCAAGCTTTGTTTGTCTTCTAATTTGTGATAAGGGCAAGAGTCTAATAATCGACGTATTAAAGCAATATGACTAGTAATATATGTTTCAGTCCATACACCCAATGCTGTGTGAAATTTGACGTAGTTATCCCACAAAACAATCAAATCATTTTTTTCTACTAATCTGATACCACCCGTTTTTTTAGCCTTAAGTTTTTCTTGTTCACTCCTTACCATTTCTTTAAGTGAATCTAGTTCTATTGGTTCTCCTAACGCGATTAGCCGTGTTATTTCATCATCTACCAACAAAGCAAGATTCAGTGCTTGTATTCTGTCACCACCCAACCCAATAGTTTTTCTACCTAATGCACTGCTTAAGCGTAGCTGATACATATCACCATACTTTGTTTTCATGGTCATAACGCTTAAATGCTTAAAATCGCTCTTTGACACTACCATATAACCTCTTTTGAGATGGTTGAACTAGTAGCATTGTATACTAATTGGTTGAATAATTGGTTGAAGTTAACGCAAATATTATTTTGCTAAACTCTAAAATTTATATAAGACAAGGTTTTCAGCTTATTAAGTGGACGCACTCGAAATGCGTTTTGGGGCAACTCAACGGGGGTTCGAATCCCCCCCTCTCCGTTTTACAAGGATTCTAGCTAATTACAGTTTAGTCCAATTGGTTTAATTGGGGTTTGCTGAAAATTGGTTAAGTATTAGAGGCTAATCTCTTCTCTCAATTTCAACATAACCAGCTAGCGATCGCTTTACCATAGTTAATTACATTAGCTTAATTATTAGGAAAAATAGTATGATTCTTGAGGCAGCAATGCTTCACGTTAAATTGGGTTTAGAATCCGATTTTGAAGCTGCTTTCAAAAAAGCTTCTAGTTTTATTTCATCTAGTAATGGATATTTATCTCATGAACTCTATAAATGTATAGAAGTTCCAGGAAAATATTTATTACTTGTTAAATGGGAAAATTTAGAATCTCATACTATTGGATTTAGAAGCTCTACCAAGTACCAAGATTGGAAAAAGCTTCTACACCATTTTTATGAGCCATTCCCTAATGTTGAACATTTTGAACAAGTAGAAATATAGCTAACTACAGTTTGGGATATACACAATTCATACATTTCTACATCCGAATTTATCACTCTATTTTTTGCAACTGTGCTACTCTAGGGTCAATAATTTTTTGCCCCAGACTGGAGAATTTAATCGCCACAGAAATCTTATTACCAGATCCAAAAACGTGAGTTATTTCACCAATCCCAAAGGTTTTGTGTAATACTTTATCGCCTACTTGCCAATTCTGTGTTGTGTTTTGCTTGCCATTACTTGTGGCTGGTATTTTAGTATAAACCTGAAGAATCTTACTTTTAGTAGTTAATAATTCTTCTGGTAATTCGTCAAGAAATTGCGATCGCAGTGCGGGTTCGCGCGAACCATACAAGCGGCGTTCGCGGGCGAAGGATAAGTACAAACGTTCTTGGGCGCGAGTAATTCCCACATAACACAAGCGGCGTTCTTCTTCTAAAGCTGCTGGGTCATTCATCGAACGGTAATTAGGAAATAATCCCTGTTCTAACCCCACTAAAAACACCACGGGAAATTCTAGACCTTTGGAAGCGTGCAAAGTCATTAAAGAAACAGCTGTTTGCCCTTCTTTTAAGTTATCCAAATCAGAACTAAGAGCAGCACTTTGGAGGAACGCAGTTAGAGAAACATCTTCATTTTCTTCTTGAAATTGCAGTGTAGCGTTATAAAGTTCTTGGACGTTCTGTATTCGGTCTTCGGCTTCATCTGTGCCTTGATTTTGCAAATCTTGCACGTAACTAGATTCTTCTAACAGTCCCATTAAAAGTTCTGAAACCGGAAGGTTGGCAATTTGTTCTTGGTAGTTGCTAATCATAGCTGCAAAGTTATTCACAGCTTTAGCGGAACGTCCAGCTAATGTATTAACTGATGTTTCATCGCTGATTATTTCCCACAAAGTTGTGCCTAATTGTTGGGCTGCATTTATTAAGTTATCAATGGTGGCTTTGCCAATACCGCGTCGGGGAGTATTAATAACTCGTAATAAACTAACTGTATCAGCTGGATTTGCGATCGCTCTTAAATAAGCGATGACATCTTTAATTTCTTTGCGATCGTAAAACTTAATTCCTCCTACAACTGTATAAGGAATTTGATTCTTCACCAACAATTCTTCAAAAGGACGAGATTGGGCGTTGGTACGATAAAGAATAGCGAAACTACCCCAGTTCACCTCTGGATTTTGGTGTTCTAAAGTGCGAATTTGCCGAATTACAAAGTCAGCTTCTTCTAATTCATCATCTGCTTTGTGACAATAAATTTGTTCGCCTGCTCCCCGCGTAGGTTTGAGGACTTTATCAATACGTTGGGTGTTATTTTCGATTAGTTCGTTAGCGGCTTGTAAAATGTTTTCACAAGAGCGATAGTTTTCCTCTAGCTTCACCATGGTGCGGGTATCTTCATCTGGCAAACCATCACCGAAATCATTTTGAAATTCCAACAAAATGGTAAAATCTGCCATGCGGAAACTGTAAATAGACTGATCCGCGTCCCCTACGACGAAAACTGAGCGATTCTGCCATTCCCATTCACTCTTTCTATCTTCGCCGTTTGTCACTAATAGCCGAATCAGATCGTATTGAGTGCGATTAGTATCCTGATATTCATCTACGAGAATATGACGGAATTTGCGATGCCAGTAACCTAATACTTGCTCGTTTTGCTGAAACAATTTGGTCGGTATCAGAATTAAATCATCAAAGTCGAGGGCATTATTTTCAGCTAACTTATCTTGATAGCGACTATAGACATCAGCAATTACCCGTCCGCGATAATTGGGTTGTTCGCGTTCAAATTCTTGGGGTGAGAACCCTTGATTTTTAGCGTTACTAATGGCGTAGCGGACAGAACGAGGTTCAAATTTTTTATCGTCTAAATTTAATTGTTTAGTGACAATTTCTTTGACCAAACTTTGAGCGTCCGATTCGTCAAAGATGGAGAAATTGCGATTCCAACGCCGTCCTTTTTCATCTTGGTATTTCTCGATATCAAAGCGGAGAATCCGAGAAAATAAACTGTGAAAAGTGCCACACCACAAGTCTTTGATGTAGGTGCGCCAGACTTGCGATCGCAGTTTCGTTTGTTCGTATTCTGTCAATAAATCAAAGCGCTGGCCGTGTTCTTTCATTGCCAGTTGTTCGGCGAACAACTTTTGAATCCGTTCTTTCATCTCCCGTGCAGCTTTATTGGTGAATGTAACCGCCAAGATATTTTCGGGATCGACACGGTGTTTGAGAATCAAGTTAGCGATGCGATAAGTCAGCGCTCGCGTTTTACCGGAACCCGCGCCAGCAACAACTAGTAACGGCCCGCAGTAGTGTTCGACAGCTTGCCGTTGGCTGGGATTCAGGTGACTGAGAAAGTCTATGGTTGTGGTCATGGATGTGAAAGAGCGATCGCCTAGCGTCACATCAATAAAGAGTAACTATTGCCCAGGTTACAATATCCTACCGAAAGTTGCTCAATAAAGATGGTTTGTTAAGCAGGGTTAACTAAAGCGTTAACAGCGAGGTATATTATCAAATATCATCTGGATTTACGTTCAATTCTCTACTTAGAATGGTTAGGTTACTTATTCTTGTAACGTGAGTGGTAAGTTGACGGTGAAAGTAGAACCAATTCCTAGCTGACTTTTGACAAGAATTTCGCCGCCCATCATCTGGCAAAAGTGACGGCTAATTGCCAATCCCAGTCCAGTACCGCCATACTTTTTTGTAGTTGAGGTATCGCCTTGTGTGAAGGGTTGAAATAACTGCTGCTGTTGACTCACAGACATCCCAATGCCTGTGTCAGTTACGGTGAAAGTAATCATGCCAAAAGGAGCATTCCGCAGCAAGCTTTGCTTTTCGCTCTTGACTGTCAACGTTATCTTACCGTTTGTCGTAAATTTAGCAGCATTGCCTAGTAGATTTGTCAGCACTTGCCGCATCCTAATTTGATCGGCATACATAGTACCAAGTTGCTCGTCGAAATCTATTTCTAAGATATTGCTATTTTTTTCGATAGTCGGCTTGACGGTAAGGACGACGTTATGAATTAGTGTGGCAATTTCAAACGTCTCCGGATAAAGCGTCATTTTCCCGGCTTCAATTTTTGACAAGTCGAGAATCTCGTTAATCAACTCTAGTAAATGCTTTCCAGCAGAGTTGATTGTTTCCAAGTCAGTAATAAAGTCTCCGGATAAATTTAAATCGGTTGCGTCGTCTTGCAGTAGTTGGCTCAAACCAATCACCGCATTCAACGGCGTGCGTAACTCGTGGCTGACATTTGCTAAAAATACACTTTTGGCTTTGCTAGCGGCTTCGGCTAATTCTTTGGCTTGTTCTAGTTCTTTAGTTCGTTCGGATACACGCTCAATCAATCGATTCAGCGATTTTGCCAGCAAGCCGATTTCATCTTCGGTGGTGACTGGCGCGCGTAAATCGAAATTAGATTTTCTCGCTACTTGTTCGGCCACTTGAGTGACGGTGATTACTGGTTCGGCGATCGCACGACTGGTACGCCACGCTATAATGGCGGCGATCGCTACTGACACCAACATACTCACCATTACAATTAATCTCTCAACTCCTTTGGCTTGCTCTACATCTGTTTGCCTTCTCTGCTCTCGATTTTCAGCAGTTTGCAAAATATTAGTCAATTTTAGTGAGAGATAATCTAATTGCTTGGCTGTTTCACCACGCATAATTTTCAACAATTGTTCTCGTGCTGAGTCAATTTGCTGTGGCTGCACTTGTTGGGAATCGATTGCCTGCAAAACAGTATCTATTTGGGCAACGTATGATTTTAAGTTGATTTCGTAATCTTGTAATAAAGCCTGTAAATTAGCACTTGTTGCTGCTAAATCGTGAGGTCTCTTATCGATAAAATTGCCAATTTCTCCCTCCAATCTCTTGGCTTTGTCAACATTCTTCAGAAATTCGGCTTTCTTGATTGGCAACTGCTGTGGATCTTCTAGAAATGCAGCGAGGTTGGAACTATGTAGTTGTGCCCCTACTACTGCATCTTTATAATCAGTTAATAGTTGTGTCTGCTCTTGAGCTTGATTAAATTGCCTGATTTCTCGCCCTCGGTAATAGTTGGCAATGACTAATCCAGTCAGCGAACCGAAAAAGCCAATTCCAATTGCTACAAAGTACCCATAACCAATTTTTTGATGTATGCGCCAGGAACTGGCTTTTAGTTTCCCTCGTGAGGGGAATTCTATAGTCGGGAGTTCGTCTGATGGTTCTTGAACTGGCACTTTTTTGCTTTCCGAACTGCTGTCAACAGGGATTGGCTTTTGAGTTTGCATCCCTCAAATCTCCTTGCCCTCCCGTAAAAATCACCACATCAGTCTTGCTTGGACGGTCGTTAGCTACTGCTAAATTAACATTTATGTTATCTTTTTTTATAAAAAGCTTAAATAATAGCTTTATAGATAATTTCCCCGATTTCATTATGTTTGAGTAGTTTTGATATGAATATTTACACGGTGATTTTGGTAGTTTTGAGGATAAATATCTTTTTAGGAGCCGATCCTTCTCACCACCGTTTTTGATACTTAGTTAATCGCGGTAATATTATATCGACTATACTACTGCCTTACCTGACCCTTACCGTTCTCTATGAGAAGCAAATGTAGGTCTGATAAAAACGCTTGACAGCTAAGGTTAAGCTACAAAGAGCGCTGACAACTATTGATTTTCCCCAAAAAACATTCAAGTAGCTGCTCCTGATAGATCGGCTCATATCATGACCGATTTTAACATCCATTTGTCTAATTGTAGAAAAACTTTCAACTTTAGAAAAACAGCTTATGTTTATAAGTCAGCAAACTTGGAAAATCTTTACTCCAACAAAATGATGCCGGATTATTTGCATAGTATATTAACTTACTCTGTCTCTTATATATCCTGTTAAAACTAAATTATTTGTAGGTATACTGACTGCTAAATGTATCTAAATAAAAGACACAATAGCTGAATGTTTAGATTACAAATAGAGATAAAAAATCTCTACCTTGTAGTTGCTATAGCAGCATAAAGGCAGAGAGAGTTTGCTGTTTAATACACAAGTTGTATTTAAAGATAATAAGGGATTGGAGTTAGCAGTTAAAGCCTTGACTCGCTCGCTTATCCCTTACTCTAAGCGATCGCAGCTGAAAAAGACTGATTTAGCGCCTGTTTCAACAAGTCTGCCTTATCGGTACGTTCCCATGGCAAATCTAGATCGTTGCGCCCAAAATGACCGTAAGCCGCGACGTCCTGATAAAAACGTCCGCCTCGTTCATTTGGCAAGTTGCGTAAGTTAAAGCTATGGATAATTCCTGCTGGACGTAATTCAAAGTTCTTTTTGACTAATTCCAGCAAGAGTTCGTCATCTACTTTGCCTGTACCAAAGGTTTCTACCAAAATGCTTGTTGGTCGCGCTACGCCGATAGCATATGATAGCTGGATTTCAACTTTGGCTGCTAACCCTGCGGCGACAATATTTTTTGCCACATAGCGAGCAGCATAAGCAGCAGAACGGTCTACTTTGGTAGGATCTTTGCCAGAAAAAGCACCGCCGCCATGCCGTGAATAGCCACCGTAGGTATCAACTATGATCTTCCGTCCTGTGAGACCAGAGTCTCCCTGCGGCCCACCAACAACAAATTTACCTGTGGGGTTGACTAAAAAGCGTGTTTCCTGAGTCGGCTTAACATCAATGTCGCTAAAAACAGGTAGAACTACTGTTTTCCACAGGTCTTCTTTAATCTTGGCTTGTACCGCTGCCTCATCTGTGATTTCCCCAATCTTGGCTGTGTGTTGGGTAGAAATCAGGATAGTATCAATACCTACAGGCCGTCCATCTTCGTAGACCACAGTTACTTGTGTTTTGCCATCGGGGCGCAGGTATGGCAATTCACCTGTTTTGCGGACTGCTGCCAATCGACGAGCAAAGCGGTGGGCAAGACAGATGGGCAAGGGCATTAGTTCTGGGGTTTCGTTGCAGGCAAAACCAAACATAATACCTTGATCGCCCGCGCCAATTTTGTCGAATAGTTCATCGCTATCCTGTTGGCGAGTTTCTTGAGCGGTGTTAACTCCTTGGGCAATATCAGGTGATTGTTCGTCTAAGGCGACAATTACACTGGTACTGTTAGCAGAAAAGCCATTATCAGCATCAACATAGCCAATTTCGGCAATTTTCTTGCGAGCGATATTGACATAATTGACGTTAGCTTTAGTAGTAATTTCACCTGTGATTAGCACTAAGCCCGTATTAACTACGACTTCTGCTGCCACACGGCTACTGGGGTCTTGTGTCAGTAAAGTATCCAGAATCGTATCAGAAATCTGATCGCAGATTTTATCTGGATGACCTTCGGTCACTGATTCCGAGGTAAATAAATAACGACGAGACAAAGAAAATTCCTCCTTTATTGAGAATTTTCGCTGACTAAATATTTGGTATTTAGCCCAATACGGTTAAATTAACTAAACCGTATTGATATTTAGCCTAGCTAATAATTTTGGGAATCATAATAATATTGACACATTCAGTAGTTAGTGTCTTATGAGATTTTGACAAACCACTAAATGCCCTTAAGTATCTTTTGAAGCAATAATATTTACTCTTTATAATTTGAATGAATTAAAAAATGACTCACAAAAAAAGGGAGCGCCCGAAAGCACCCCCAAAGCTTTGACACAAACACTGCTGCTTTACACCCGAACTGCTAGTTTTGCTTCCTTTGCTGTTAAACGCTCATAAGCTGCGCGCATTTTTAATCCTGTAAGCACTTGGAACAAACCAGTACCATTGTTAGAACCTGGATACTCACGGTGTTGGAGTAACAAGTGAGTCAACTCACCTTCATATTTAGTAGATGTATTACTGAGATGGGTTTCGATATAAATTACTTCTTCTAGGTTATCAAATTGACCATCTACCTCTAATACGGAAACGTAACGACCGTAATAAACATCCGAACCGTAGTAAAGTTGCATACCAGGGTAAGAACAGGTCAGTTTGCGTCCGCAGGGAGTCCAAGTAATTGTCGATCCTTCATCGAAGAGGTAAGCTGGCTCAAAGCCTTCTTTGCCTTCTTGTTGAAGCATCCGTACCCGTAGAACTTTGCGCTCAGTATCGTTTTTGATCAAGTTTGTGGGCAATACCTGAAGAACCACGTCAGCAAATTCTCTTTGTGGTTCGATAAACTTTTCAAAGTCAGGTTTGCGGGAATTAATTTGCGCTAGAACGTCTTCGTAGCGATGACCCCTTTCTGCCATATCGCGCTGGATTTTCCAAGCAATTTTGACTTCATCGCTGATGTCAAAATAAACGCTGAAGTCGATTAGCGATCGCATCCGCTCATCATATAAAGGATGCAGCCCTTCCACAACTATAATGTGATTCGGCTCGATCCTTTCTGGGGGATCGATCGCGCCGGTTTCGTGGTTGTAAATCGGCTTATCAATCGCTTGACCTTCTTTGAGCGCTTTAATTTGCTCGTACATTAAGTCAAAATTATTGGCTCTGGGGTCAAGCGCAGTTATCCCTGTTTCTTTGCGCTGTTTGCGATCTAGAGAATGATAGTCATCCAAACAGATAACTGTCATTAATTCTTCACCAAACAAATCTATTAAACGACGCAAAAACGTAGATTTACCGCACCCGGAGTCTCCGGCTACTCCAATTAGTACCACGCGTTCCGGCTTACTTGTCATAAATTTCCTCTAGATACTAAATGTGTCAATCAATAATTTTTCACACAGCAGATTCTGAAGCCAAGAGTTTACCCCGTTGGTTTATCCGGCGTTCTCGCTACCCAGCAGCGCTACAATATATCAGACGGGCATACAACTAAGTTTTAGTTGTGACTCGTCTGACTAGCTCTAATTCGCTACTGGTGAGTATTTAATCCTAGTGATATATACAATTTTAACAGAATGGGGTATTCCATAACAAGATTTGCTATCAGGAAGAATCCTGTGGTTTACCGATCGTTCTGATGATTTATTGATTTTAAAATACTTGTCATCATTACCCACAGTTAGCGCGGTCACGTCGTCATTTGTTTGTATCTCGATTAGTCGAGTCTATCAGGTATATTTCTCTTGGCAGTAAAATTTGACAGTTGCTGAATTTGAATTTGCCCTCTGACAAAGCTTGAGAAATTCCCAGCCAAAATCTATCCCAAGAATGAGCGAGTAGGTTATTTAACAAAATCCTGGGCGGTAAGTTTCCCCAAATGCTCAAATGCGATCGCGAGCATTAAGCTAATCATTATTACTCAGATTATATATTTGCGTCCTTGATTGCCCGTGTGTTTCTGGCAATCTAAATTATGTAACTGAAACGCACATTATTAGATTCAGCACGTTTGTGAGTCAATAACCTAATAAGTTTGATCAGGTCTTACTGATAGAGGTTGACAGATGTTTCACATCACGTAAAACTTATTATAGTTGCTTATATCATATCTTTCTCTGTCATTAATGTTTTGCTGCTGTATCTGTCCTCTGTTATGGAATTAGCCACAACAGAAAAACAAACAGAGTCAAAAACGTTAGCGGGAGAGGTATACACTTAGGAAAGTTAAACCAATTTAGAAGAAATCTTCCGCAATTGGTTGCACCTAATGTCAAACCCAAAAAGCGGAGTATGGCAGCAGATTGTCAAGGCAAAATGAGTTATGGCTTGTGCCAATCAAACTAGCCTGCTAATTTCATATGTCATAGTATCTATGCCTTTTGGGTAGTAAAATGCTATCTCCCTAATCAGGGTATAGTTTGGGAAAAAAGATTAAATTGACTCATTATTAACATTCTCCAAAAGACTTATCCTTTACCTTAGAAGGTGAACAGGTGTGTTTTTTGCTATGCCTGCTGTCTTTGGTGAGTGTACTTAGCAAGGCATTATCTTACCTATGCCGCTTTCCCAAAGCGCCAGTTTCGGTAACTCAAAATCCGATAAACTTAAAACTGGCGCGTAATGAGAATAGTTTTTTTTTGAGAAACGGTTAAGTAAATATCGGAGTGGTAGAACGAATGTACAATCAAGGTGCTGTTGAGGGTGCTGCCAATATAGAATCAGGTAGCCGCGTCTTCGTTTACGAAGTGGTGGGTCTGCGTCAGAACGAAGAAACCGATCAAACTAACTACCCAATTCGTAATAGTGGCAGTGTGTTCATCAGAGTGCCTTACAACCGCATGAATCAAGAAATGCGACGTATCACTCGCCTAGGCGGCAAAATTGTTAGCATACAACCATTGAGCGCAATAGAACAACTCAATGGCAGAGCCTCATTTACAAGTGGGAAAACTGCTAACGATAAGGGGAATGGTAAAGCCACACCTGCGAATGCTAACGCTGAAGAACAGCCCAACAATAAGGACAAAAAAGGCAACACCATGACTCAAGCGAAAGCCAAACACGCTGATGTTCCTGTCAACACCTACCGTCCCAATGCTCCGTTTATTGGTAAGGTGATTTCTAATGAACCATTGGTGAAGGAAGGCGGGATTGGTATTGTTCAGCACGTCAAGTTTGACCTGACTGGTAGCAATTTGAAGTATATAGAAGGTCAAAGCATTGGCATTATCCCGCCAGGTGTAGATAAAAACGGTAAGCCAGAAAAACTCAGACTCTACTCAATTGCCTCGACTCGTCATGGTGATGATGTAGATGACAAAACAATATCGCTGTGCGTCCGTCAGTTGGAGTATAAGCACCCAGAAACAGGTGAAACAGTCTACGGTGTTTGTTCCACTCATATATGTTTCCTTAAACCTGGGGAAGAAGTAAAAATCACTGGCCCGGTGGGTAAGGAAATGTTATTACCCGATGACCCCGATGCCAAAGTAATCATGATGGCAACTGGAACAGGCATTGCGCCTATGCGGGCTTACCTGTGGCGGCAGTTTAAAGATAAGGAAAGAGCAGCTAACCCAGAATATCAATTTAAAGGATTTTCTTGGTTAATATTTGGCGTTCCCACAACTCCAAACATCTTATATAAGGAAGAACTGGAAGAAATCCAACAGAAATATCCTGACAATTTCCGCCTCACTTACGCCATTAGCCGGGAACAGAAAAATCCTGAAGGTGGCAGAATGTACATCCAAGACCGCGTAGCAGAACACGCTGATGAATTGTGGCAGTTGATTAAAGAAGAAAAAACCCACACATACATCTGCGGTTTGCGAGGTATGGAAGATGGCATTGATGCTGCTTTAACAGCTGCTGCTGCCAAGGAAGGAGTAACCTGGAGTGATTACCAGAAACAGATCAAGAAAGCTGGTCGTTGGCACGTAGAAACATACTAATAAAGTGCTGAGTCCTAAGTGCTGAGTGCTGAGTTATGAATGAGTAGGGTGGGTATTGCTCGCCCTACTCTGTTTTATATAAATAGTTGAGAAAAGAGTCTGCTGTTAAAGTACTCAGTACTCCTAACTTCATCAGCACTCAAGAGGCACTGCTTAACCTACAATTGTTTTGTTATAAATTTAGATTGTAAATAGCTGAGTAAAGAGTTCTCAGTTCTGATATGAGAGTACTAAGTACTTCTAACTTCTCAGCACTCAGCACTCAGAACTCAGCACTGAAATTGGGTGCAAGTTTGTGGGTGTAAAGCTGGGAATACTTGGATTAGGAACTGTAGGAACGGGTACGGTGCAGTTACTGCAAGACTTAGTTGGTCGTCACCCGTTATTACAGGAAATAGAGATATATCGGGTGGGAGTACGATCGCTCTCTAAACCCCGTGCGGTAGAATTGCCAGAGGGGATAATTACCACAGATTTAGAGGCAATTGTCAATGACCCTACGGTAGATATAGTAGTTGAAGTTATGGGGGGATTGGAACCAGCGCGATCGCTTATCCTGAAAGCCCTGAGTCATGGCAAGCATGTAGTTACCGCCAATAAAGCAGCGATCGCTCGTTTTGGGGCAGAAATTTTTACAGCTGCCAATCAAGCCGGAGTATATGTGATGCTAGAAGCCGCTGTTGGCGGTGGCATTCCTGTAATTCAACCTTTAAAGCAGTCGTTAAGTGTTAATCAAATTAACGCCGTTACTGGCATTGTTAACGGTACGACTAACTACATCCTGACGCGGATGCAAACAGAAGGTAGTAACTTCGACGATGTTTTAGCTGATGCCCAAAAGTTGGGCTACGCCGAAGCCGACCCCACCGCTGATGTTGATGGCTTAGATGCAGCAGATAAAATCGCCATCCTGGCATCATTGGGTTTTGGTGGGCGCATTCATCTGGAAGATGTTTACTGTGAAGGAATTCGGCAAGTTAGTAAAACAGATATTGCCTACGCCGAAAAATTAGGATTCGCGATCAAATTATTGGCGATCGCTAAAAGAACTTTTTCATCTCCTTCATCTCCTCTTTCCGTTCGCGTCCATCCCACTTTAGTACCCAAAGCACACCCTTTAGCTAGCATTAACGGAGTTTATAACGCCATTCTTGTAGAAGGGGAACCCATCGGACAAGTGATGTTTTTTGGCCCCGGTGCTGGTGCTGGTGCAACTGCTAGTGCCGTATCTGCGGATATCTTAAATCTCGTCGCTACCCTCAAAACCAGTACAACTAATCCGAATCCTTTATTAGCGTGTAGACATCAAGATTACTGTGAAATTGCTCCAATTGCGGAACTCGTGACGCGATTTTATGCTCGGTTCCTCACCAAAGATCGACCTGGAGTTATCGGTAAACTAGGTACTTGCTTTGGCAATTTTGGTGTCAGCTTAGAGTCAATCGTCCAAACTGGCTTTCAGGAAGAACTAGCAGAGATTGTTGTTGTCACTTACGATGTGCAAGAAGGAAACTTTCGGCAAGCCCTTGCAGAAATTCGCAATCTAGAGGCAATAGACAGTATTCCTAGCATACTGCGGGTATTGTGAAACAATTGAAATAGTTATGAGTTTATGAATTACAAACTCCTAACTCCTAACTCCTAACTTTTAACTGGGTAATTACGATGACAAATAGACCTCCTTTCGATCCAGAGTCATCTGAGAAATCTGCCCTTGGCTTCGATGAATTTATCGGAATTTTCGTTGCTTTCACTACCATTGGTGGAATTCTATTTTGGTCATTTTCCCATAAGGATCGTGGCTGGAACTTTAATGGAGTACTGTCACCTTTACCGACTCCATCTGCTAGCGTTCAACCTAATAACCTACCATCACCATCACTGACTCCTCAGTTGGAACCGAACAAGGATTCTAACTTCAACACTGTGCCATCGTCGCCAAATGATGTTGTTGAACCTAGTATTACCCCAGCCCCAATTGACCCGGTAACTCCTACCCCCAGACTTCCATTTAGTAAAGTGCCTCCCATCGAGTCAACAAGCACACAGGAGCCTACTTATCTAGCTAAAAACTTTGAGTCGTCAATTCAATCATCACCTTTACCTTTAGTCTCGCCTACCGAACAGAAGTCAACTATTCCCCCACCAATTGCATTTAACGATGTGTCTACTGACTTTTGGGCAGGTCGTTTTATAAACGTTCTTTCTTCTCGTGGGATTATTAAAGGCTTTCCAGATTATTCTTTTCGACCCAATCAGCCTGTTAACCGTGCCGAATTTGCTGCTATACTCCAACGAGCTTTTGAAAAAGAAGGTAATAACTCCACCATATCTTTTAAAGATGTGTCAGCAAACTTCTGGGCAATACCAGCTATTAACCAAGCTATTAATAGTGGATTTTTAAAAGGTTATCCGAACAAAGTCTTTAAACCAGAACAGAAAATTTCGCACGTACAAGTGTTGGTTGCTCTTGTTAGCGGCTTGAATCTCAAAGAACCAGCTGCTCCTTCTCAAGTTTTAAGTATTTACGAAGATGCTAAAGATATTCCTAAATATGCCACTGGTAAGATAGCAACTGCCACAGCCAATGGTCTTGTAATTAACTATCCCAATCCCAAAGTTTTTGCTCCCAATAAAGAAGCTACCCGTGCTGAAGTAGCTGCAATGGTTCATCAAGCTTTAGTGCAAACTGGAAAAGTAGATAAAATTTCGTCTGAAAATATTGTGCAACTGCCTCAGTGAAGCATAAAAAGAATTATTTTGCCTTTTGACAACTAAAAACTTATACCTATTTGAAAAAATAATACAACACATGGGCAAACCCCTCCCCAGCCCTCCCCTTACCAAGGAGAGAGTACCCGATAGGGCGGGTAGGGCGATCTGTTGCAAACATTTTTTGAATTTGTATTACCCTTTTTTTGCGATAAATTTTAAGCATTTAAAAAAGCCTGAGCGGTGGCTTTCACTGCTCAAGCTTCTGTAATTTTAAACCGAAGTATTACGCCCGTAGGTTAGTTTTTTGGACGATAGCATCGGTAAAATATTAAACTTCTTTGCCGACGACTTGTGATTTGAGAGTTGTAATTTCGTCAGTCAACTCTCGTCTCGTTGAAGCTTTCAGTAAATAACGGTAAACAAACCAAGCAGAGTAACCAATACCAATCAACTCGAAGGTAGGTGCGACTAAAGGAATATCATTCAAAGCATCTAATATCGCCAAGAGTACTCTAACCGCAACAAGTGCTCCTAGAATTAAACCAACGCTAACCAATGGTTGCTTGTACCGATTGAACAAGCTTCCTACATATTCGGGTAATGTCGCTAAAAAGCTGGAAATTTGTTCTCCATATTTTAGCCATTCCTCTTGAGACTGTGCAGGAGGTTGGAGTTTGGTAATAGTTCCTGTTTGGCTATTGATATCTGGCACTGTTGTCTCTTTAGATGTGGTTTCTGTGAATTCCGGTTCTTGCATTTTCACTTCCAATAAATTTGACAGTTGGGTTTTTCTAATCTGGACAATGACAACCAAAGGGCTGCTGATCGGGTAATACACTCGTGCATTACCACAACTGGATTTAGAGCATAAAAGGGTTAATGTCAACCATAATTGCTCTATAACCTCCGTTGCATCAACTACAAGGTAGACAGTCAGTAGGAGGATAGAAGTCAGAAAGTGGCAGGATTGGTTATAACCAGCTTTCTGAGTTCTATTTTTATGAATCAACTGAATCCTCAGGTTGTAATTATCTGATGCCGTGTCAGTTGTTCATAACCGTACTCATTAAAGTACAAATCATGCAAAAATCAGACCACTTCTCATTTATATAAGGATAAATGCCGAATTTATCTGATATTAAAGCTATCTTAAGCCGCGTTCGTCAATTGAGCTATTTGTTCTTGATATTAAACCGTAATAAAAGTTTTCACGTATTAATTTAGACTAGACATAATGATTGCTTTATGATATACGTCTCAAACTAGTGCAGCGTGGCGGACAAGCTTCGCCTAAGGCAAAGGGTAAAGGAATTAAACAAGTTCTTCCCCTTTCCCTTTAAACTTTTCCCTATACCAAAGGCTTTGATTGTATTTCATAGAAGTTCTGAAATAATCAGAAAAGGCTTGAGGAGATAATCAAAAAGATTAGTAGTTCTCCCCTAGCCTCTTAGTAAAGCTAAACTGTTACACCTAAAAAATAGCACATCGACTCAACTAGACCGCTAGCTATTGACAGTGAGCAGTTATCAGTCATTAGTCATCAGTTAACATTAATGCTAATTAAAGGTGCTTTATGTTAGTCCCAATCAGGAATAACTTCACCCGCACCTTCTCCACCGACACCGATTCCAGTGTGATAGATTTCAGCATCAGTGATATTCATATTGTTCATTGATGCCCCATACACATTAGAGTCAACAATTTGAGCGCGAGTAAAATTTACTCCGTTGAGATTCGCTTTTTTGAAATTGACGTTGGTGACTAAGGCTTGGGTTAAGTTAGCCTCTTTCAAATTAGCATTGGTAAAATCTGCACCTTCGAGGTTAGCTCCAGAAAGGTTAGCACCTTGGAGATTTGCTCCTCGTAAATCAGCGCCAATTAAATGAGCGCCACTGAGGTTCACGCCTGATAGATTACACCCAGTGCATTCCCCAGTTGAAGATAGTTTTTGTAAGTCTTGTGAATTCCCAGCATTGACCGCGCTAATGAAAAAGAGGGGAGTTGCTAAGGCTAAAGCCCCGAATAGCTTGAGTTTCATAAAGTTGTCCCCTTTGTAATTAAATTGCATCCGTTCTTTCCCACACGCTCCTATTATCTCATTAAGTTGCTTGAGGGTGTTAATTTAACTCACCAACTATTTGTGTTGGGAAATATTTTGGTGCGGATGCCAGAAATATTAGTGGTTATAGGTTTTGGCTATTTATGAGCGTTATCATCTGCAAAAATACCACGATAAAACAAGTGTTAAATCTTGTTAAGAAACTACATTATTCAGAATAGTTTTGTCATGAGATTTTAACCATTATTATTCTGTTATCAAATAATACTTGATAGGTTTGATATTAGTAATCTAGATTACTAAGAATTCCTTGATATACTGATTAACTTTTTCGGGCTGTTCTTGCTGCACCCAGTGACCGCAATGGGGAATATACCTAATTTTTAGGTTTCTGACATAGGCTGTGGTGTCGTAGGTGAGTTCCTTACCAAGTGCAGTATCGTTTTCTCCCCAAATCATCAGTGTTGGCACATCTAAAATACCCCATTTTTTATTGGGCATAAATTGCGATAAACTGTTGCGGTAATAGTTCAACATTGCAGCGATCGCACCGCGTTTTGCCGCAGCATCTTTATAAGCATCTAGGTCTGCTTGAGTAAAAGCATTTTTATTAAAGGCTGTACCTTGAATAGTCCGTTCAATTAATTGAAAATCAGCAGATTGTAAAAGTAATTCTGGTAGTAAAGGCAGTTGAAACAAGAAGATGTACCAGCTGCGGAGTAACTGTTGGGGAGTAGATAAGCCTTGAACAAACTTGGCTGGGTGAGGTAGATTGAGTACGATTAATCGCTCTACCATTTCCGGATGAGCATAGGCAAAAAACCAAGCGATCGCTCCTCCCCAATCATGTCCAACTAAAATACATTTGTCGTATCCTAATCCTTTAATTACTCCCTCGATATCTTTAACAAATTCATCCATGACATAAGCAGATTGTTCTTTTGGTTTATCGCTATCGTTATAGCCGCGCAAATCAAGAGCAACTACTTGGAAATACTTGGCAAATTCTGGGATTTGATGCCGCCAAGAATACCAAAACTCTGGAAACCCATGTAACATGACCATCAAGGGGCCTGCGCCTTGGGTAACATAGTGTAGTTTCACTCCATTAGTAGTGATATATTCGTGTTTCCAAGAATTTTGTGTTACAGACATATGTTGTATTTATTTCTGGTAGAACTTTACTGTTGTTTAAATTATGTTGAGGTTAACTATCAAAACATCTGTTAAAAGACAGTTGTCGTCTGGTAACTCACCCTTGGGTAGATGTTGTCGTCAAGTCAGGAAACTCTCATAAAAGTATTTATAGAGTATTGGGAAACTCTTCACTATTTCTTTCCCAGTCCCCAGTCCCCTAACAGATAAACCATGAACATAAAAGAAATACGTGGTATCTGGTTGACCACTACCGACAGTAAAGTTCTCCGGTCAAAGCAACGTATTGCCGAGGCGATGGATTTCCTCGCCGAAACAGGATTTAACGTGGTGTTTCCTGTGGTTTGGAACAAGGGAGTCACTCTGTATCCCAGCCAGACAATGCAACAAATTTTTGGGGTCGAAATAGACCCCATGTCCGTTGGACGCGATCCTTTAGCAGAAGTAATTACAGAAGCGCGGCGGGTTGGCTTAAAAGTCATCCCTTGGTTTGAGTACGGTTTTGCCAGTTCCTACAATTTGAATGGTGGCGTAATTTTACAGAAAAAACCAGAATGGGCAGCCCTTGACTGCAATGGTAATCTACTGAAGAAAAATGGTTTCGAGTGGATGAATGCCCTTGACCCCCAGGTGCAAGAATTTCTGTTGAACTTGGTGCTGGAAGTAGTAAATAATTATGATGTTGATGGCATTCAAGGAGACGATCGCTTTCCTGCTTTACCTTGTGAAGGTGGCTACGATCGAGGAACTATCGCCCGCTATCACCAACAGTTTCATCAAAATCCGCCACAGAACCCCAAAGATCGGCAATGGCTACAGTGGCGTGCAAATATTCTCATAGACTACTGGGCGCGTCTGTACAGTGAAGTCAAAGCAGTTAATTCTGAATTATTGGTGTCGGTGGCTCCTAATATTTATGAATGGGCATTGCAAGAATATCTACAAGACTCACCCACATGGCTGAAACAGGGAATAGTCGATATTATCCACCCACAGATTTATCGCCGTGAGTTTAATAGTTACACAGCGATCGCCGATAAATTAGTCAATCAGCAGTTTACAGATGCGACTTTGCCAAGGTTAGCGCCAGGAATTTTAATGAAGCTTGGCACTTACTGTATGAGTCCAGAATATCTAGTGCAGGCAATTGAATATAATCGCCAGCTAGGCATTCAAGGTGAAGTATTCTTTTTTTACGAGGGTTTGCGAGAGAATAACAACGCTCTAGCTAAGGTACTGCGAAATGGCCCTTATGCTCAGTCTGCCTCTTTTCCTACTTTGTCTGATTTGAGTGTTGCCAGGGCAAGTAACAAGAGAACATCTTCTATTTGGCAAGGCGTAGAGAGGTTTTTTAGAAATCTTTAGCTATGAATGCAACAAGCCTTATTGCTCAGATCGCCTATCAGCTATTTTTCTTTAGAATCAGGCTTATCCTCTTCATAAACTAATAAGTCTCCAGGCTGACACTTGAGTGCTTTACAAAGTGCATTCAACGTCGATTCGTCAATTCTGGTGAAGTGGCGACGAACTTTTAGCCTCGAAATCGATCTAGCATTCATTCCAGTTAAAACAGCCAGTTCTTTGTTACTAATATTGCGTTCAGCCATTATGACTGCTAATTTCCATCGAATCACCACAAAAACGCTCAGTTAATATCCGTGATGTAGCAAGGCAGATGCTAACACTTTGTTTTAGCAATTATGATTTATTAGACTGTTACAGTCTTTTATTAGACCGGAGCGGTTGTAAATATTTTCGATTCACAATATATTAGGTATGTACAGATAACAAAGCGATCGCTCCCTCGCCTGGAAAACTTGAGAGCGTAGACGCTTTGCGGCTTGTCGCCAGACATCGCGCGTTCATCAACTAAAAATTAGGTGATACATACCATGATAAAGACCTATGCCCGTTGTAAACGCAACAGAAGCATAAAAATCTTGCTTTATTTACTCAGGACTCAGAACTCAGCACTCAGCACTCTAAAGATAGCGTTAACAGTATTGTTCGCAACTTGCATGTTCTCGGTTTTGCTGAGGTAGGCGAATGGACTCCACCGTTACCGTCGCCTGTGAATGGAGAAGTCATTAGAATTTTGACTCGTTACATGAATACGAGCGATTAAATCTTGAGTGCGTAGACGCGAAAAGTCTACGCAAACGTTGTAAAATTCTTTCTAAAGAACTAGGCGTATGGAATCTCAATTGCAAGTAGATCGGGTAATTCAAACTCTCAACCAAGATTTACCGACACTTTTTGAGAAAGATATCTCTTACGACATCTACACGCAAGATATCTACTTTCAAGACCCGGTAAACAAATTCAAGTGGAAATTTAACTATCGCATCATATTTTGGACATTACGATTTCATGCTGGGCTATTCTTTAGCCAAATTTACTTTGATGTGCATGAAATCTATCAGTCAGCCGAAGATACGATTTTAGCAAAGTGGACAGTTCGCGGAGTATTGCGCGTTCCGTGGAAAGCAAAGGTGTTTTTCAATGGCTATTCCACGTATAAACTCAACCAAAATAATTTGATCTACAAGCATATCGACACCTGGGATCGCAAACCAAGTGAAATTGTACGGCAATTCTTTCACAAAGGCAGAAATTAGGTGAGAGATTTCATAGATATTCAGTAGCTAGCGACTCTATGAAAATTTAGAGACACAAATGATGATGTATATGTAAGCAGATAAAGACTGACTATGCCAGTATCTTTAGAAATATTTATTGTGGTCATATATTATACATTTTATCAAAGACTGTGTAGATTACTATCTAATAAGTTAAGTTTTGCTTATTTTAGGATTTTTTGAGATTTTATCTCTTAAGATTTTCTTTAGATTGTTTGATGCTCCACTATGATAAGGGGCAACAACGATGAGCAGTTGCAATGAGGGTATGTACCGTGAAAGCTTCAGCATTACGTCATCTCTGGTTTTTAATTGAGGAAACCCAGACTAGCACTCTTCTGGGATTCAGCGATGCGGAACTGATCCAGCAATTATTAAGACAAGTTGAACAAGATAAGCTACTAACTGGTGAAGAAAGTAACACGATGCAAGCTTACATTCGTTCCAGAGTCCCATTAATTCGCGACTTGGCTCAGGCACGTATGGCTTAGGATGATTTGTATCTATTTTGCCGATGCAACTAAAAGGCGAGGTTTGACTAAGAACTGCTCGTCTACATCACAGTTAACTTGCAGGCGTTCACAAGGAATCCGATCTGATAGTATAGCACTAGCCATTACATAGGTATGGAATTCCATGTGCGCCTCTTGTGGTGCTTCAAAATAAAGACGTTGTCCTGGAAATACAACGCGCTCAAAGTACCAACCAGGAATATTAGAGATTCGAGTAATCTGAATTTGATTAGTTACGTTAACGTAGCAGCAAAGAATATAGGTAGAACTGTCAGCAAGTAAAGAATTAAGCATTTTCAATAAACTAGATTAAATCCTAATAACGCAACTAGGAAAAATTGAGCAGTTAGCAGTTTTGATTGCCTGACTAATAGCCTTTTATGTATCTAAAATTTTTTACTAAATAACAGCAGACAATAAACGCAACTATATAGCAAAGTTCTGAGTCACCGAAGTTTGCCCGGAGGGAAACCCTCCTCGCAACTTCTCGCTGAGTATAAATGCAGTTGTTTGGTAGCTTTGAGGAATCAATACTGTCTTAACCTATGCTTCGATTGCTATATGTAACAGTTACGAATTTACCAGTTAACTATTAAGTTATGTAAATAATTATTACACTTTTTTAAGATATTGAAAATATCTTAATTATTTTTTAGAACCTGCTATCATTTAGATGAAAATCTAATTAGATTTGCATTTAATTAGAATGCGGTTTTCTCCAAAGCAGTAATGGTGCTGTACTGGTTAGGTTCTCAACACCCTTTCCCATAGCGCAGGGAAGTAAAGATTGCTTATCCAAAAAGTATCGCTAGTTCTGCATTTGTGCGATCGCGATTTTTTGTAGTAGTTGATTTACATTTCGCCATGTTGTACCGCTCATCAACTAGACACAGAAGACAGAATATGCTCAAACCAGGCATTTCACTCGTACAAGCAGCCAGGTTTTTGGGTGTAGACCAAAGTAGTTTGTATATGGCTTTGCAAAAGGGACAAATCCCGACTCGAAGACAAAATGGACGAACTGTAGTTACCTCAGGGGCATTAATGGAATATCAAGCTAGAAAACGGGCTAATTTTCAACATTAGTGTAATTTCTAGCGGAATGTAAAGCGATGAGGAAGATGAGGAGACTAGGGAAATAACTAATCCCCAGCCCCCTTATCCTCATCATTGCCAATCCAAAATAACTTGCGTCCAGCGTTTGGCGATCGCCAATTCATTCGCCGCAGGTCTGTATTGTGTATTTTGTGGATAGACTCGAATCCGCATACCCTGAAGAGAAGAACGACCAAACCGCGTCAAGTTATATAACTTTAATCGCAATTGCAGCGGTAAAGGTAATAACAACATGGTTCCAACTTGAATAAGTAGTTTCTTAAGGCGAAAAGAGATATTTTTCTGAGCCTTTTGCACTTCTTGAGGTTCGGCAAAAGCACCACGGAGTTTCATGAAACCGCAATTGCTAGTTGAGACACTAACTAAATAGCCATCAGCTAACTCAAAAGCGATAGTGATTTGGATATCGTCTTTGAGAGTTAAGGGTAAAACAAGCCTTCCTTGGGGTTTTAATTGTTCTTGCCAAGCGATCGCAATATCCCATGCTGCTACCGTGAGGATAATGCGATCGTATGGTGCGGCGCTAGGATAACCAAACCCTCCATCAGCGCAGATAACTTTTACTTGCTCAAAGCCAGCCTTTTCTAAATGCATTTGCGCGTCTTGGACAATATCTTCATCAATATCAATTGCAATTACTTGGCCGCTTTCACCAACAATATGGGCCATGAGTGCAGCATTATAACCAGTTCCCGCACCGATTTCCAAAACGCGATCGCCCGGTTGCAAATCGAGTTGTTCTAACATAATTGCCATCACAGCTGGCTGTGACGAAGAACTTACAGGCTTACCATCTAAATATTTAGTGACAATAGCATCATCTTTATAAACCTTTTCTAGTGGTACATCCGGCAAAAAAAGGTGGCGTGGTACAGCACGAAAAGCAGCTTCTACACGCGGAGTCCGGATTAGTCCCTCCTGTTTTAGCCGTTCGACCAACGCTTGATGCAATGCAGAGATGTTGCTCATGAATTATTTAGCGATATAGCTGGGGACTGGGGACTGGTGACTAGGTACTGGTGACTGGGTGAAAAGTCTTTTTATGTCTAGGTTCGAGCGTCTGTTAATGTCCTAATACTACTGGCGACGGCGATACTAGGTAAAAAGCTGAATAATACAGTATTTTTTCGAGAACAGGAGGGCTAGCAAAGCATGACTTGGATATAACGTGTATTTCGCGATCGCTACAGACGTTACTCAATCCACGAGGTTTTTTGCAAACGATAAATTCATCACTGATTTTGTGGTTGAACTGTGAAGCAGGTATAACAATTCAGTTGGAGCCTACAGACTGAAGTTAATTTACTTCAATCTAGAGGTAAGACATCGTGAAAGTCTTTATAGTCAATGTAGCGATCGCCATTGGGTTTATGATGTATGATATCGACAAACCGATTGTTCCACAAAATATCATGAGTACCATAACTGTGACGGGCGTTAACAACTTGTGCAACCGTTTCATCAATGCCACTTAAAGAAACCATAAGTATAGTATGAGTCTCGATTAGCAACTCTGGTGTCACTCCATAGAGAGGACTGGACTCATCAATTACATGCATTGCTAACCAAGTTAGTGCAAAGCCAGGTGTCTGGTTTCTCAATAGTTTGAGTTCGTGGAACCGACGGATAAAATGCCCTTCTGCGCTCACTTCATCGCGCATCAAATACACCCGCATTTGTGCTTCTAGAATTGTGTTGCGTCGTTGATTAGCAGTGCGAAACATCAGAGTCGGTACTCCCTCATGTGGTGTAATTACTGCAACACGGCTAAACATTACACGGGCAGTCGGTCGAGAAAAACGAGCAAATGCTAATCCTGTCATCACCGCAATTCCCATCAAACCCACCATCGCTTCTATGGTGACAATAGTATTGGCGTAAATAGTTTTAGGATACATCGCACCATAGCCAATAGATGCCAAAGTTTGCACGCTGAAGAAAAAGAAATCTAAAAAAGAACCAGGTTCCGCATTGGCAATACAATCGCCTCCTACCAAATAAGCTAAGGCAAATACAGTATTAATAGCTACATAAAAAATAAATATCATCCCCAAAAAACCGCTCCAGGGAATTGTCAGCAGCAGATGGTAGGGATCGCGCCAGTAGGAATACCATGCACCCAAGCCCACAATCTCGAAATGTCCATTTTGGACTTTAATGTGAATGCATGGCATTAGACGCTTTCGTTGCTTCCGTGAAAGTCGCTTCAGTCGAATTTTCATTGGGAGTAGCCAAAGGAACGGCGAGTAGTTAGTATGACTAGAGTTCAAAAGTTGCTGGCTTTAGTTACAGAACTGTCAACAAGTTACAACCTGCTGGTTAAATATCGCAAATGAATCGAAATTTTTGGATTATAGCTTTAATTGCCTTTATTAATTCCCTCAGTTTTACAATTTTAATTCCCATTATCTATCTTTATGGCAAACGATTTGGACTGAGCGATTTCCAGACTAGTTTGTTGTTTTCGATTTATTCCATAGCTCAGTTTTTCGCCACTCCTGTCATCGGCAAACTTTCGGATCGCTTTGGACGTAAGCCTTTACTGATTATTAGTTTGGCTGGGACTGTCATCGCTAATTTACTCGCTGGAACTGCGACAACAGCAATTGTTTTGTTTCTAGCTCGCTTTTTAGATGGCATCACTGGAGGCAATGCTTCTGTTGCTCAAGCAATGATTTCAGATGTCACCAGTCCTGAAAACCGCGCTCAGGGATTTGGCATTTTTGGAGCTGGCTTAAGTCTAGGCTTCGTGTTAGGGCCAGCTACAAGCTTGTTGGCACAGCAGATATCTTTGGGTGCTGCGTTTTTAGTTTCGAGTACAGTCGCACTCGTCGCTCTTCTAATTACAATCTTTTTTGTCCCAGAACCTCTACAAACAAGAGCTGAGAAAGCACACAATATTTTTGATCTCGGTTTAGGTAATTTAATTAGAGGTTTGTTTATGCCAAAAGTGGGCGTACTTCTAATTATCAACTTTTTCATCGGAACTACTTTCACAATTTTTACCTATGCCTTTCAACCCTACTTTCTGAATGTGTTGGGTCAAAATAATCGGTCTTTAACAACGATGTTTCTCTTATTTGGTGTGCTAGGTGCGATTATGCAGACTTGGGGAGTCTCAATCCTGAAACGTAAATTTAGTGTAGTTAATATATTGTTTTTAGCGTTATTTATCCGCAGTTTGTCATTTGTGCTGATGCCAGTGTTGCCTATAGTAATTTATTTCGTGGCTGTCAGCATATTATTTTCACTGTTTAATTCTCTAGTGCAACCCGCGATCAACACGCTAATTTCTCTTAACGCTAAACCACAAGACCAAGGTACTGCAATGGGTTTGAATGCATCGTATTTAAGTATTGCCAATGGTGTTGGCCCCGTAATAGCAGGAATGTTAATTCATCAATCAAATCCTCAAACTTATGGCTATCCATTATATTTAGCTGGAATCCTGACTTTTCTTGTATTATTTTTGGCAATTTTTACTCGCCAAAGGTACATACCAAAAGTTGTATAAAGGTAAACTTAATTATACAAAATCAGTCATATCAACCTTGGTATCTAGCTTTTGGTTCGTCAAGTACGAAAGAAAGGACTCCGACTGTCTCCAGAGCCTCAACAAATACCTTCTTCCACTGAACCGTATTGATGCATGAGGTACTATAAATTAGTATAGTTAAGAACAAGACTTGTTCAAACCAGATTAAGTTAATGTATTTTAGTATACTATTCACCAATCTATAACAACGAAAATCTATGCATGAAATGAAGCCTTGGACTACTAGTTTGGTAGTCATAATATCTGTGATTGCAACTTCAATAGGTGCTTACAATTTGGAATGGTTTTTAAATACTGCCTGTTTAATAGATACTATGCCTACTATAAGCAAAAATTGTAAGCGGTAGTTATAACTAGGGTTTATCTACCTGATTTGAGTAAATAGCAAAAAAGTAGTGTAGATAAATCTACACTACTAAGTTTAAGTTACCTGCTCAAAGTTTAGATTTCCGGCTTGGATTGTTGTCCTTGAGAACACCTATCGAACCATTCCTGATATTTTTTCTGGGTTGACTCGTCTGTAACGGTAATTGCTATTTTCACCTGCTGACATCCATGATTGCGTTCTAAGGCGATCGCATTTAAAAGTAAACTAGCTATTTTAGGAGAGCTAAAGTTACCTGTTACGGTTAAACCATTATCAAAACTAGTGACTTGGGGTATTTCTCCTTCGGTTAACTCGATACCAGAAATTTCTCCTTCCTCTAAATCAATCTCTGCAAGTTGTCTGTGTTCTGGACTAACTTGTTCTACAATTAGTTTTTCTCGTCGGACAGGAACTTGTATCATCCGAGTTTCAATTTCTTTACGAACAATTACCTCGCCAATTTTGCGTTTTTTATTGTCAATTACTAGTCGTTCTTCGAGTAAACGAATAATCTTTTCTTCTTCAGCTTTTGATAAATTGGCTGGTTCTAATTGGCCATTTATTATTTGATGGTTACCTGCTTGCTCAGTTAAATTCTCCGCCATTTTTTCGTCACCTGGGGTTTCTCTTCCTAAATGTTCGGGCATATACTCTATTTGCACTCGATCCATGTCTAAAAAAACAGATTTAGTTTTATCGTCAATTTTTTGGATTTTTTGACTTCTTAAAGTGAAGAATCTGTGTTTATCTAAATATTGTTCCTCTGTTTGTAGATTTTGGTCATTTATTTGCCGTTCTATTAAGAAGTTAATCTGACGATTAGCATCTAAAATTAAATCTTTAACTTTGCCGACAATTTGACCTTGACTATCGATGACAGTGAAATATTTTACTCTTTTTTTCAGTATTTCTAGTAAGTTCCGAATACTATTTTTCTGGCTGTGTCTATCGAATTTATCCGCCATTGATTGGCTATTCATAAACAAGATTTAAGAAATACATTTAAAAAACTAATTATATTATTTATCATAATTTAGCAACTATAAGTACAGGTAAAGCTAATTTATAAAAAAGCTTTACCTGTACTATGTCTACTTAGTTATTAGCTAATCACTAATTAACTCTGTCGATTAGCGCTCTTCAACTGGCAGTCCTGGAGCGTTGACATCTAATTCTTCACGGCGTATAGTTTCTTGAGCCTCTACCGTGTCATGCTCTACAACTTTTTTAACTCTGACTTCTTCACGCAAAACAGCTTCTTTGCGAATATCAGGAGTTTCTTCGTGAAGTTCTACGCGAGCAACTTCGCCTTCACGGAAGTCAGCTTCGCCAGGTGCAACAGCTCTACCGGCATCTGCGGGAGTTACGCGTTCAATCACAACGCGTTCTCTTTCTACAGGCACTGCTACCCTTGCCGTTTCAGTTTCTACATGCTTGCCGATTGTAACTTCTCCAGTTTTGATGCGTCGCTTGTTCGCAATTAGCCGTTCTTCGTACAATCTTAAGGTTTGATGATTTTGCTCGTTTAACCCAAACAAAGAATCATCGCGGTCGTAATTATAGGTGTCGCGGTCGTAAGTCGGAGTATTCGCTGTTGTATAGCTTGTATCTAAGGTTGCATCTAAAGGTGTAGGTGTATCCACAATTGCTGGAGTTCCTAGACCAACTGGTGTATCTATAACTGGCGAAGTTCCTAAACCAGTGGTTTGGTAGCTGGGATTGCGATAGATTCCACGTACTCTTTCTTCATAATCGTAATCGAGCGCGTTACGTTCGTCGAACTCAGGTAAATCTTCTGCTTGTTCCCTTGTCAGACCAACAGCATAGATGCGATCGCTGTTATAGTCAATGCGAGAACGACCAACAGGTAGTAATACTTTTTTGCCAAAAATCCAGAAACCTAAGTCAACAACCAGATAACGAAAATGGCCTTCTTCGTCTACTAAGACATCGCTGACCATGCCTATCTTTTCGTTAGTTCCTTCTGTATATACACCTAATCCTTTGACATCATTACCTTGAAAAGTGTCTTTGTAATCAGGATCGAAATCTTCTAATTTATAAAGAGCCATTAAATTTTACCTCAGTAGTTTCATACCTTCTTCTTATTAATTAGAATACAAATTTATCCCTGAACTTTCCTCCTTCTCTCGACTGAATTGTTTCAGTATAAGGTTATCAAAAGAAATAGGTATTCTCTTTTATACTCTAGATATCAGGTTTCACATTTTGGTAAATATAATTAATAGCAATGCCAAAAGTACAGGCAGAGTACATATGTATCTCTGCCTGTACTATTTTTTAAAATATATCTTCACAAATTCCTTAACTAGCTCTTAAACAACTCCATGTCTAGTTGTACTAGTTTCATCCACATGCAATTCGCCCGCAGTATTAATATCTAACTCTTCTCGACGAATTGTATCTTGCGTTTCTACTGTGTCTCTATCTACTACTTTCTTAACTCGGACTTCTTCGCGCACAAACGCTTCTTTATAAATTTCGGGCGTTTCTTCGTATACTTCTATACGTGCTACTTGCCCTTCTTGAAACTTAGCTTCGTTTGGATCTACAACTGTTGCTGCTGTAGGCTGAACTCGCTCAATTACAACACGTTCTTTTTCAACAGGTACTGAAACCCTTGCGATTTCGGTTTCGACATGTTTGCTAACTGCTACTTCTCCAGTTTTGATTCGATGTTTGTGAGCAATCAAACGTTCTTCGTAAAGTCTTAGCGTTTGGTGATATTGCTCGTTCAAATCGTATAAAGCTGGTTCTTTTTGGTAACTGTATGTCTCGCGATCGTAAATTAGATTACTTGTTGAAGAACGAAACACACTGCGTACCTTTTCTTCAAAATTTTCATCCACAGGGATGTTTTCTCCATATTCAGGTAAATGTTCTATTTGCTGTTTACTTAATCCGTCAACATAGACACGTTTTGCTGGATAGTTGATACGTGAAAGGCCAATTGGGAGTAATATTTTTTTACTCAGAGAATCTACGCTTGTGTCAATAACTAGATATCGAAAACGACCATCCTGGTCAACTAAAGCGTCAGCAACTGAGCCAACCCTCACTCCACCTTCGGTATGAACATCTAAAGCTTTTACATCATCACCACCAAATCTTTCTCGATAGTTTGGGTAAAATTGTTCCAGTTTGTAGAGAGGCATATGTTTTAAGTTCTTGAGGATATCTATACCATCAGCCTAAAAAGTACTATCTGGTGTTTCCTCCTGCTGGCGACTGAATTTATTAAGTGCTGAGTCAGTTGTCAGTTGTCAGTGGTCAGTGGTCAGTTGTTATTCTCCCTCATCCCCCTCATCTCCCCCCCTGCTCTCTTCTACCTCTGCCCCTCTGCTCCTCTCCCTCTACTCCCTACTTCACTCTAGTAAGTTACTGGGGACTGGGGAATAGCGAATAGGGATTAAGATAAAGTTACCCCTGATAAATGCAAAGGTTTACCTTCCGCCTCTGTCAGGGTTATAAACTTTCTAAAATCGTATCTACGCGATGCTGAAAATCAGCAATCGCATCGTCATAAGTGGGCGGTAACGTTTCTTCATCTTCATATCCCACACGTAAACAAACTTTACCGTTACGGCGAACCGTGTACTTATATCCCAAAATGCGAGAACGCCAATCACCTCTGGCTAATCTAGATTTATCTGATTCGCACACTGCATGAATACTTGCCCAGAATCCTTTGTATTTGTAGCTCATACAGCTATTTAGTCAAAATTCCCTTTTTGTCTCTTAATATTCGTCATCTAAATCACTTACTACTATTTCTACTGTCTTTCCTACATCGTCAAACTGGAAAGATTCAATCTCTAGGTACTCATATCCAGTAGTACAAATAGTTACTTCCATCTCTAAAGGAAATGATTCTAATTTTTTGATTAAGTCCTCAACTGTCATAATTCCTTTAACGTCTCACTACTCAATTAAAATTTTGAGGGTCAAATTTTAACTCACTGAATTGAGTTAAAACCCCACTTTAATTAAGTGGGGTAAGTGCGTCTCTTATTTACGATCGCGCCAAAGCGATCGCTTTGGTTAATTCCCGAAACAGCATATTGGCAACCTTGGAACTGAGTTTAGACTGTAAGTGCTTGCCGTTAAGTAGCTGCTTACCAGAAGCGTCAACATTTTTTTTGAGTTCGGCTTTGTACAAAGCAATCTCCTCACCGATAGGGTTATTGGGTAAGCGTTTGTCAATCTCGATTTTCGTGATCGTATATTGCCAAAAGTTCATTCTGCACAGTGCCGAACCGCTACCTTTTTCCACCAGCTTGTCGCCGGATTGCTCTAGCACAGTGCCCATACCTAACCTGAGCTTGAAAGCATCTCTTGAACGGTTGCGTTTCACTCGTTTGACATCGCCAGGGAGAAACTTCACCACAGCTTTACCATTTTCGCGGGTGACTTCCTTCTTCTTCACCTCCCGGACTTCTCGCTCAATCAGCGGTTTGCCATCGACTAAGAAGGCCTCAAACGGGTAAATGCGACTCAAGAGGCGTGCGCGAATCCTCAGCCCAAATTTGAATAAATCAAAAACTTGGTTGTACTTAGCAAACTGATCGTCGTTGACCAACGACTTGAGAACAGCCTCAAGTCGTTGCTCCTCCAAGGCGATATCGCACAGCCAATAGGCGTGCAGCCGCACGAATGGATCTATGGAAAATCCAAATTGTACTGCTGCGGATTGTTGGTATTGCCTAGTCAATGATTTATAACTTGCTGGGTGTACTTCTAATTCGCGCTGCGCTAACCATCCCCAC
>NZ_JAECZA010000313.1 GCF_016056275.1 Dendronalium phyllosphericum CENA369
GACAGGCCTATTCAGATTGGTCAGTAGAGAAATTAAAGAGCCGAAGATTAAAAAAACTAAAGAAAGCATTAAATGGTCATTCCATAACCGTAGTAATAGATGAAACGGGAGACAGGAAAAAAGGTAAAAAGACAGATTATGTAGCAAGACAATATCTAGGGAGCGTAGGAAAAATAGATAATGGAATAGTGTCAGTCAATGCTTATGGAGTTTATAACAACATAACATTTCCATTAAGTTTTAAGGTATTTAAACCGAAAGGGACACTCAAAGAAGGAGATAAATATAAAACTAAAATAGAGTTAGCATCAGAAATTATTACAGAATTAATAAATAAAGGCTTTAATATTGAACTAGTACTAGCAGATAGTTTATATGGTGAGCAGCGCGTTGGGCGGCTTTGCCGACTTGAAGCGACTGCGAACCCGAAGGGTGAAAGTAGCGAATTCATTAAAAAATTGAATGAACATGAATTAGCTTACGTCGTAGCAATTAGAAGTAATCATGGAGTCTGGCTACCTTCAGGGCAAAGCGTTAGGGCAAATAAGTGGTGTAAGTTTGAAAGAACATTTAGCAATCAAAAATCAGAAACAAGATATATACGAGAAATAATTTATGGTAAAAAAAGAGCCATAACTTACTGGGAAATAACTACTGACCCAGAAACCATGCCGGAAAATTCTACCTCCTTCGTGATGACGAATCTGCAAGGTAATCTCAAGAAAATTTTAGGTGACTTATATGGATTAAGAACCTGGGTAGAATATGGATTTCGACAGTGTAAACAAGAGCTAGGCTGGACAGATTACCGTTTCACCAATTTTCAACATATTGAGAGGTGGTGGGAGATTATTTTTTGTGTTTACACGATGATTAGTTTAAATTCTTCCGTCTTATTAGGCTTAAATCAATCTCGTCAACTTGAGACTGAGGCACAAGATCTGAGTGATGTTGATTTTTCTAACCATCCGCAATGGAACCATGAATCTGGATGGAAGAATGCTTTAAATAATCTGCGTCTCATTATCCAACCACTTTTACTATTTTGGTTAATTTATCCTTGGTTAAGTATTTTCCCTAATTCACATTTGTTACTGGGATTCAATCATTTAATTGCCGCAATGAATCAATTTAAACCCTATTATGCTTCTGGATGATTTAGCTCCTGAACTACTTGCTTATTCCGGAAAGTGACAGAAGAGGGGTAAGTGGCGATCGCTCTCAAACCAGGGTACTAGCAATTGAGTTACAAAATACTCCAGAAAACTTACTTTATGGAAAGATAAGCTTAACTGGAGTATAAGTTTTTCTATTGCTGAAAAAGTTTTTACTCAACTATTCAACATTAGAAATAAACAATGTAGATATTGCAGCGTAGCCAACAAAAAGAACCACAGCAGATAACATAGATAACTCCTAGTTAGAAAACAATTTAATAATCTTTACATAATTGTAATTTACAACTAACTAATACCTATAACCATCTACTAAAAGAGTATTTTATTAAACGCCTAGAGGATGACTTGGTATTAAAAATTTAAGCCTCACAGTTAGGGTGAAGTATATCTCAAGCATTACAGCAGTTCTCATGTTAAAAACCATCAATTAGTACATGTATACTATTTAATCCATTTGGGATTCAAAAGGTGTGTTCAATTTTAGCGATCGCAACTGGCTCATTTTTGAATAGCGCATACCACTTTTAAAGGTCTAGAACCTCAACATTCCCAGGATTCAAATACAGTTAGCCACAAAAGCAATTGAAATATATAGCTGTAGTCACACCCTTTAGGGCAGTGTTGATAGCTCAAAGCCACCAAGCAATTGGGTTTTCACTCAGCGAGTCCTCAAGCGTCGGAGGGTTTCCCTCCAGGCAAACTTCAGTGACTCAGCACTTTGCTATAGTGCAGAATCAAATCTCGGCAGATAAAGAAGTTTTACTGTTACCTATTGATTTAGATCCAAACTTTTTTCGTAAATAACTACTTTAGATAATTCATATACTACCCAAGTAATGCAGTAAAATACCGGATTTTTCACAGCTATTAGAAAATCTTTCAGTGTTTAAACTGAAGCAGGAGCTAAACGCTCAGAGTACAAATTGTAGTGTAATCGTGTGCCAGAGGTGGGTGAAACATTTACCCACTTCTTTATCTACAAATTATTTATTTTATGAAAGTTATATCGGTTAAAACCCCACACTTAGTAATAGCTATCTTAATAGTTACTAACTATGTACTCTTTATGATGTCACTTAAGTATTTGGATAGTATTAACTACTTTTTCGGTGGTTAATACTCTAATTCACTTACAATCGATACTGCTTCGTCGCAAAGAGTAGTAATGATGTCCCTCAATTGACGTTTGCGATCGCTCTGTCTGGTATTTCCTTACCTAAAGAGGGAATGGCACGCTTGTTATCGGCAAATCCGCTATTCATAAGGATGAGCGGGTGTAGGCTGAGTGGGTGTAGTGAGTTAGAGATTTATTTGTGTCCGTACTCATATTTACTTTTCTTGATTTTTCCCTACACCCCGCACCCAAAAGCCTTATATATAAGGGGTTTGCCGTTATCTTAGTGCCATTCGAGCGATCGCGCTTCTACTCCCAGTCCTAACCACCAACAGTTTTTTTAAATTAGCGTTCTTTTGTTGTGTGAGCGTGTTCTGAATTTTTTTTAAAATGCCTTCTACATGCATTTCAAGGCAAGAGTTCTGTTGAAGATGCTGGCAATCGCGAATGAGCGACCAGATGCGATAAAAAAAAGTGCGATCGCCATACAAGATTGTGTCCCCTGATTGATATTTTTGATGAGGCTATTTGGGTTATAATTTTAGATTAGTCTAATTTTAAAGAAGTTCTATAGTTGTATGTCTAGCCTGAGTTCTGACATGGTACGCATTTATTTGCAAGAAATTGGTCAGTTTCCTTTATTAACATCCGACCAAGAAATAACTTATGGCAAGCTTGTACAGCAAATGATTGCCCTTGAGCAGCAACAGCAGCAGCTCGCTCAACAATTGCATCACCAACCAACAGCATCAGAATTAGCTAATTTTGTCAACCTAAGTGAAGCCCAAGTCACTCAAATACTGAAGCAGGGGAGACGAGCTAAGCAAAAAATGGTGACAGCAAACCTGCGTTTGGTGGTTTCAATAGCTAAAAAGTATCAAAAACGTAATTTAGAATTCTTAGATTTGGTTCAAGAAGGAGCAATAGGTTTGCAAAGGGGAATAGAAAAGTTTGACCCGAACCGAGGCTATAAGTTATCAACTTACGCGTACTGGTGGATTAGCCAAGCAATTACTAGAGCGATCGCCGAGAAATCCCGCACAGTTCGCTTACCGATTCACGTTAACGAGAAACTTGCTCAAATCAAAAAGCAAGAGCGAGAATTGTTTCAAACGCTTGGTCGTCGTGCTACTGTTACGGAAATTGCTCAAAAATTGGAGTTGGAACCTAGCCAAATTCGAGAATACCTCAAAGTTGCTAGTGGAACAATTTCTCTAGATTTGAGGGTAGGTGACAATCAAGATACAGAATTGAGCGAACTTCTAGCGGATGAAGGTATCTCACCCAATGAACTCATCACTCAAGAAATGTTACGGCAAGATTTAAATGATTTGTTAGCGTCACTTAAACCCGTGCAGCGTGAAGTATTAATCTTACGCTTTGGGCTGTTGGATAATCAAGAACGAAGCTTGGCTCAGATTGGAGAAAAGCTCAATGTTAGTAGAGAAAGAGTTCGTCAAATCCAGCAACAAGCCATGACTGCTCTGCGCCGCCAACAATCATCTCTTGGGCAGTATCTCACTTCTTGAAGGAGCGATTGCTCGTGTTGAAGAGGCATTGCAGGATGGATGGTGTGAAAATCCCGCTGGGCTGTTTATCAATTCGTGCAAGAGTGGGGCGCAGGGGAAGAATAACCTCACTTTCGATACCAGTACGTGGTTCAGTTGGGCCAGGAAGCAGCGTATTGTGTATACAATGGAGGGCGAGACAGTTTAATTACGGAATTTACTGTAGTATTCAATGCTTTCGCGCAGCCATGAGGCGCTCCCAGTTGCCGTGGGCGACCTTTGAGCGTTCTTCGCTGTTCAGCGATAAATTCTCTGTCACGCTCGAACACATACGGATAGTCCATCGCGAAAAGGATGCGATCGATTCCAATCACCTGCTTTGCCCAATCCAGGTATGTCTAGCATTCCGTTCTTGTAATGCCATTGGATGAAGCGGACATCTCCCGTTCTTGGTTTCCAAACCCAATTACCCCGCAAGGGGATTGATAATTGAAAGTTTCAATGCGATCGCCAGTACTATAAGCCCCCGTTAGGGGATTAAAATCGAACCAAATTCTTAGCTTTCGTTGCAAAGTTCTTGAATCACTCGTGAGAACTCTTGAGTCAGAAAGTCACAACCAGTTGCACTATAGACCTGCTGCAACTGTTGGTAAAACCATAAAGTTCCTTCCCTACCAGTTTTAAACTGTTGCCAAATACTACTGCCATGTTGTCGGAGGTCGGCTAGCAATGACCTAGCATTGTGCAGCTTATCTGCCAAAGACACCCGCCGAACTGAGGCTGAAGCATGACGCAGATTTTCTAAATACTTTTTCTTGCGTTCTAGCCAAGGTGGTTTTGGGTATGTGTCGGATTCGGTGCAGCCATCTACTATTGCAACGACTATCTCACCAAAACGCTGGCGTATTTCCTCACGGGTAGATTTGCCGCCTTGGTCTTCTACTGCATCGTGCAATAGACCAGCGATCGCTTCTTCTTCGGTTCCGCCAGCTTCCAGTACGAGTGCCGCCACACTCAGCAAGTGAGCTATGTAAGGAACGCCGCTAATCTTACGTGTTTGGTTGGCATGAAGATGAGTTGCATAGACTAATGCTTCTTCAAATTTTGCTGTTAACTGTAATGTATTCATCAGAAAGTTCAATCTTGGTGATAAAGCTGAAATTCTTTGGCTACATCAGCGGCAATACTTTGTCTTAGTTCGTAAGGAAAGAGAACTTCGCATTTAGGCCGCCATGCACGTAGGCGCATGATGACGTTGTTATCTCTATATTTCTCGTCTTGATAGCGAATAAATACTTGATAATAAGCATCTTCTGGTGAGCGATTGGCCAAAATTTTGAGCAAAGTCTGTTGTTCTGGTTGTTTGATTTTCTGCTTGATTAGTTTTTGTGCTTGCTGGTAAGATATTTCTTCAAAAGTTTCATGCCGCTCAGTACCTTTAACATAGCGATCGCCAAAGTCTCTATCAAATCGCAACAACGTTAGTTGTGAAGGCAAGTAGAAATCGAATCCCCAAGCTTTAGACATTTCTAAAGCAATATAATCCGGGCTGGGTAAAGTATGCCTTTGATAGCGTTGGCATAAATTTAAAGGCAACTGGGAGTTATCCCAACTCAAAGCAATCATCTTTTGAATATGGTCAAGGCGGAAGTTATACCATTCGGTTTGTTTATCGGGGTTTTCACCGTAAGCACATAAATAAACTGCCCTCTGTACATAGTAAATACAGACTGGATAAACAATACAATCAAGCTGATTTGCAACTTTGGCACTTGCGTAAGTTAGTCTAATTGGTGGGACTGGAGTTTTTGCCCAAAGTTCTCTTAACTGATACTGCCAATCATCAACAGCATCCAAAGTACTACGAGGTACAACATAGTCTACTTTCAGAAAAAAGCGTTGTACCCCGTTAATTTTTTGAAAGTGATTTTGAGCAAACCCCACCAAATCATCGTGAAGAAAATTTAATTCATAAATACTCAGTTTGTTAGATTCAGTTTCATCTTTTGGCGTAAGTGGACGTTGTGGAAACTCGTTAACCCGATAATATTTTTCGTTTTTATAAACCAACCAACCCAAGTCTGCTAAGGTTTCTAAATCACCTTGCAAGGAACGACGAGTTATCCCAAACAATCTTCGCTTTAATACTTTTCTAGAATCTGTTATCCCAGTGTAAACCATCAACGATTCTTGCCATTGGTGAGCAACAACACCTGTTTTTTCGTTAAACAACCACTCTTGAGTTGTTTTAGCACAAGGACAATCAGGATCGTGCAAGTTGGGAACTTCTTCGCCTTTAGTGTGAGTGGAACTGAAAAATGCGTCCCGCCATTCGGCATAAGTAAATGAATCGTCTAAAGCTAAACGTTCTTGACGATCGCCATAAAGCGATCGCAACCACACCCACAACCGAATCGTCCGCAACAGTTTTTGCTTCAGCGAACCGCGTGCTAACCATTGCAGTAATTCAACGTGGGGAACCTCTTGAAATACGAGTTCAGACACTATAGCGTTTCTCTAGATATAACTTTCTTTAAGATACAGCTTGTTGGAAGACATCTTTTCCAAGGGCGTGTATGATGTACCAAGCAAATCAAAGCAATGGTGATGTCTACTTACAAAATTGAGATTAAAGATAACCTATTACGAGTTAGTTTTGGCGAACCTGCCCAAAATGACCAAATTGTACGTGATGCCGCCGCCCGGTTAGAGGAAATGGCAGCATCAGGTGAATTAGCCGGAGGCCCGTTGCTCAAGATTAACGGGCCGATTTCTATACCTGTAGCATTTGTTTTAGCACACAAGCTGGCTCACATATACGGGGCAGTTGCTTTTTACGATCCTAAGTTAGGTAAATATGTGATTTCTATCACACACAATCCTAGTTATAAATTAGGAGACTTAATTGATTGATATTTGATAGGCGAAGCAGCCGGAGGAGTAGATTGGTTCGATCGTAAACCTGCAATAATCATGACTACTTATCATATAGAGTTACAGGGTGAAATTCTTAAAGTAGGATTTGGCAATACGCAAGCTACAGGCGATCGCATTGTCTGCGATGTAGCAACAAAATTAGATGAAATGATTGCTACGGGAGAGATACCCGGAGGTTCCCTGATTAAAATCAACGGGCGGATATCTGTATTAGTTAGTCAGGTCTTAGGAGATAAGTTAGGGAAAGTATATGATGCGATCGCCATCTTCGATCCGAAGATTGGAGATAAAGGGCTTGATAGATATGTAGTGACCATTAGCAGACATCCAGACTATCGAGTAGGAGATACTTTAGATGTGATGCGATCGCAATCACCATCAAATATTAAACTCGTACTCTGCGGTTTTGCTAACACTGGAAAGACTTGCTTTCGAGATGGATTAAAACAAGCACTATTGCAGATTTCCAACGCGCCAGAATCATACTTTATTTCCGGCTGTCCCGATGGCGATGGTTCCTGGTACAGCGAAACAGCTAGACGCGATCCTGATTTAGCCGCCGAATTAAAAGCACAATACAAAGCAGGGTTTACTGAAGACTTCGCCAAACTGAAGGCGCAGGAAGTTAGAGGGATAAGTACTCCGATATTCGTCTTTGATATTGGCGGAAGAATATCCGACGAGAATCGCTTGATTATGGCGGAAGCTACCCATGTGGTAATTTTAGTCAAAGATGAGGCGGAGATTGAGCCTTGGAAAGCGTTTTGTGATGAGTTGGAATTGCAGGTTATTGCGATCGTTTTTAGCGATTTTTTTGGGAACAATGATGTGGTTGAGTCGGAATCACCTATCTTGCGCGGTAGCGTTCATAGATTACAACGAGGTGAGGATGTATCGCAGCGTCCAATCGTGCAGGCTTTGGCGCGGTTGTTGGTGGGGTTGAGTATTGGTTGATTTTCAAGTTTCAGGAGATGAACTTCTTATGGTAACAAATTCTCAAGACGTTGCATTGCAGGTAATTCAACAGGCGATCGCAGCCTTAGCTAAATGGGCTGATTTTGATCATCCTCAACTAAATAATGAATATCCACAAGTCACCAGAGCTAAGGAAATTTTAGGTTGGAGACAAGATACAGAGGTGGGAATATTACGCTTGCTATTTGATAGCGTGAAATTACCAGATGGAAAAGGACAAGATAGAGAAAAGCGTCATTATCATCCATTGGAAGCAATCAAAAATGAAAATAGGGAATACCCAAAAATTCCTTACCCATTAGCTGATGAACCTAGTAACCAACAAATTAAATCCTTTAAAAATCAAATTCAGGATGAAATTTCAAAAGATATTCAAAATAATTGGAATAGTTTATCATATTTATTAGCACTTTTAGAAAAATTTGGTTCATGTCTTAGTCTTAGTGAAGCTGATGTTTCCTTAGTAGACATGGCAAGGTCTACAGCCGCAGTTGCAGCCGCTTTAATTGGTCAATCTCATGGTGAGAATATTAGTTTAATTGCTGGTGACATTTCAGGAATTCAAAAATTTATCTATACTATTTCTTCTGACGGGGCACTTAAATCACTCAGGGCAAGAAGTTTTTATTTAGAGCTGGTTATACAGGAAGTTGTACAGCAATTACTCGAAGAGATAAAACTTCCAATTACTAATATAATTTATGCAGGTGGAGGTAATTTTTACTTAATTAGCTCCGGCAATTTAGAATTAGTAAAAGATTGTATTGTTAGAGTATCTCATAAATTTAATAAATGGTTGTTAAATAATTTTCAAGGTAAACTATTTTTAGCGATCGATTGTATATCTATCCCAACCAAAGATTTAGAAAATAAAAAAATAGCAGATTATTGGACTAAACTTACGAAAAATTTGGCTAATCAAAAAGCACGTAAGTTTAGCAAAAATATCAATTTATTTATTAAAGAAAGTTCAAGCCATGAACCTTGCCGAGTTTGCCATCGAGATGATTTATCTAGCTTAAAACCATTAAGTCGCCTTAATCTAGATTCTTCTCCAGCTTGCTGGGTTTGCCGTACTATGTTTGAACTAGGTGATAATTTATTTGATGTCAATGTTGTATTACGTTCTAAAAGACCAAATATTAAGCATCATGTAGGTAGAGTTTATATTCCTGGTTACTATTATTATTTCTTTACAGATTGGCAACTCGCAATAAAATCATCTAAACCTAATGAAGCGATATTTTTAGTTAATGATTGGGAATTAAGCCATTACCAATCAGAGCAAACCTTACTTTTATTATTAGGTAACTATGGTAAAGAAAGCGATGTAGAACCAGGGAGATTCATTCGTGCTGAAGAAATGGCACAAGCAGCTAAAAAATTAGGTGCAATTCCTAGAGTTGGTTATTTACGTATGGATGTTGACAGACTAGGAAGAATTTTTGCAGAAGGATTAGACAAAAACAATCGCACGTTACCAAGAATTGCTGGATTGTCACGCCAAATGAGCTACTTCTTTAAAGTCTATCTCAATACTTTGGCAGCACAGAGAGAATCAAATATTCCAGATAATATTAAACAGCTTAAGCCCAAGGATCGAAGACTAAACTTACTATTTATATATGCTGGTGGTGATGATTTATTTATAAGTGGTGCATGGAATGAAATTGTAGAATTATCTTTTGATATCTACCAATCATTCCGTGCTTATACAGGTTATAATCGTGATATTACATTATCAGGTGGTATTAGTATTGAAGATATAAAATTTCCACTGTACCAAGCTGCTGATTCATCGGGAGAAGCTGAAGATGCAGCAAAAGGAAATGGTAGAGATAGTTTAGGATTATTTAGTCAAGTTTTTAAATGGAATGAATGGCTAGGACATCCTGATAATACGAAGTTTGATGAGATAAATGAGAGATATAAATATCAAGAAGTTAAACCAAATTTATTAGGTATATTTCCATTTGTAAAAAGATTAGAACAACAAAATATAGGATCGGATTATGCTCATAGTTTTGTACAAAATTTACTTATAACTGCACAGATACAGGAAGAGGCACTGAAAAAGTTTAAAGATAATCAAAAAGAAAAGGAGGTTGTAGATACTCGCTATTATTTGCATCTACCAAAGATTGCTTATACTTTAGCAAGATTACCAAAAAATGTATTAGATGACGTTGATTTTAGGACTTCTTTGAAAAGTCCATATAATGCGCCTTATTTTCGGGCGATCGCAACTTGGATTGAATTACTTACAAGAGAATAAATATTATGATGCAATCACCTCAACCATCTCGAAAAAATAATCTTCAACAATCTTTACCGAATCAAGAAAAACCATCTATTACTCATAATGATATTCGTCAACAATCCAGTTTAGATACTAGTGAGCAAGATATTCAAAATGCTCTTAGTAACTATAAATATCTCAAAGATTATCCAATTCGGGATCTGGTTAAACATACTGATAACTTTGGTAAATACTTGAAAAGACAAGGACTAGAAACTAACCAAATTCGTAAGTTTCTTGATGCTATAAATCGAATCAAAGCTAAATTAGCTGTCATTACTTTGACAGGGGATGAAAAAAAAGATTTCTCTAATATTGAAATTGATGTAGTTATGCTTCAACCGAAGCTTGCTTATGCTGCTGGAAGAAAAGAAACCTCAAAACCTCTAAAGCCTTTTAGTAAAGTTATATCAAATGCAATTGACAAAGTACATTCTTTAGAAGATTTTACTCGTCTAGTTCAACTGATTGAATCAATTATTGCTTATCATAAAGCTGAAGGTGGAAAATAATCATGCCAGTATCATACGCACAAAAACCTCTGCTTGGTAAATTAACACTCACCAGTCATCTTTCCGCCGAAACTGGATTACATATTGGTGGTGGTGGTGAAAATTTAGATATCGGTGGATTGGATAAACCTGTAATTCGCGATCCTTTAACTAAATATCCTTATTTACCAGGATCATCTATTAAAGGAAAACTACGTTCTACTTTAGAAAGGTTATTGAATAAGCCTCTAAATCGCACTGGGGGAAGTGGTACTTGGCGTTATGAAAGTGATGATTTAGTAAATGGATTTACCGAAGTAGAAAATGGTCATTTTGTTGCTTATGAAGGTGCTAGAACCTGTCAAGTTAGTCGCTTATTTGGTTCTACTGGTGGTTCCGGTTTTTGGATGCCAATAGAAACTGCAACAGAAGAAGGATTATTTTCAGACAAGAATCGTACACGCACAATTGAAGGTCAAAATTGCGTCCAAGTTAATCGAGGACGCAATGCACCAGCTAGATTAATTATCCGTGATAGTCATTTAGTAACAGAATCAGCAGAAAAGTTAAAGCAAGTTGATACTGGTTTATACATGACTGAGTGGAAATTTGAAAACGGTATCGACAGAGTAACAGCAGCCGCCAACCCCAGACAATTAGAACGTGTACCAGCAGGGTCAAAATTCAAATTTGAATTGGTTTACACAGTAGAAGATGCTAACCAAGCCATAGAAGACTTACAAAATATTGCCATAGCTCTTGCCATTCTTGAAGATGACGCACTCGGCGGACATGGTTCAAGAGGTTACGGGAAAGTTAAATTTCAACACTTCAATTTTTCCTATCGCAGCTTGGCACAATACCGCCAAATTACAAATACACCTGGAGCATCTGGGATACAGCCATTTGAACCCATCGCTAACACTCAAGAACTTTTAAACAACTTCACCAACTTAAGCGATTACATCAACAGATTATTGCCAGGAAATGAATCATGAGTGTTTGGAAATTAGTAAAACTCAACTTTGGCCGAAGTCCGGCGCACTTTGGCGAAGTAGGAATTGGGATGGAAGAAACAAGCGATCGCGTCCGTTCTGATGCTTTGTTTAGTGCTTGGGTGAGTATTTACGCACGGTTGTTTGGTAAAGAAGCGGTTGAGGAGTTGTTACAGTAATTCCCCACTAAAGACAAACCGCAACTAGCACCCCCATTCCGTATCAGTTCTACATTTGTCTACAGGGAAGTAGGCGATCGCACAATCTATTATCTTCCTCGTCCTCTGAAATTGCCTACTAACTACCCTGACGACGATCTAGCTTTTTTCAAAGCATACAAAAAACTCAACTGCTTACCGTTAGAAGTTTGGCAGAGGTGGTATCAAGGAACGGGATTCGATCAAAAAGCCGATACTCAAGAGTTAGAAAACTATAGCAAAGTAGGTGAAGGAAATGGAAACTTAAATAAATTCGGTACATTTGATTATAAAAAGGCTTTTAAAATTGATAAAGTTCCTAAGATTGCAGTAGATAGAGTCACTAGAGCAACCAACCTTTTTCATACTGGCTTTGTACAATTTGCTTGGGAAAAAGACAAAGCAGGTTTATACTTTCTCCTAGAACTATCTCCAGAAGGTGAAAAACTAGCAGATAAATTACAAGCTGCATTAGAACTATTAGGAGAAGAAGGAATTGGCGGAGAACGTTCTAGTGGTGCGGGAAGATTTAACGTTAATTGGTTAAATTTACCTGAAAATTGGAAGCAGGTAGTTGACTTTAAAGATAGGAAATATCACAGCATTTTAAGCTTATTTTGGGATTCTCGAATAACAGCAGATTGCTTAGAAAATGCCAGTTACGAAATACAAGAACGGGGTGGTTGGATAGCCGAAAGTCAACTACGGCGCAAAATGGTGCGAATGTTTGCCGAAGGTTCTGTTTTCCTCTCACCACCACAAGGAATGTTAGTAGATGTGACACCTCATGAATTTGAAAAACTCAAAAAACATAAAATTTACCGTAGTGGTATTAGTTTAAGTCTGCCAATTAAAGCCAAGGAATAATTAAAATATGGTGGCTTCGCTTCCTTCGCATCTCCAAAAACCTGACTTTTATCAATCGAAAAGAATACAGTTAACCAGTCCTATTCTGCATATAGGTTCATCTGTATCTCGATTAAATCCCTTTGAATATGTGCAGACAGATAAAAAAGTTTATCTTCCTAATCAAGAAGCATTAGCCAAGGGTTTACTATCAAAAGGTGGAAGCTTCTTTAACGACTACATCCAAACAATTGAAGAACGTCGAGACATCACCAGTCTTTTAAAACAAGCCTTTGGTAATGAGTGGTGGAACGCCAAAGATACAAATGACAATCCAATTTTTCCCAAAGAAACCATCAGCCAAAAATTGACAGGAGATAGAATTACAGACTTACGTCCCATGATTCGCAATGGTATGGGACAATTATTCATCCCCGGTTCTTCAATTAAAGGTGCAATTAGAACAGCCATAGCCTATCATTTACTCAGACACGCCGACCGTTATCAAGTACCTTCATCTAGACGGGTGAGTGCAATTGAAGAAACATTGAGGGAAAAATTAGGACAACTTAATCCATATCAGCAAAAATTCTTAGATGATGAGCTATTTATGAATAGTTTGTTTTCTGAATTTCAACTCACATATCAAAATAGGCGATTTTCTGCGAAAGGGCCAAACGCCGATTTTTTACGAGTAATTAAAGTCACAGATTCTCAGCCATTAATAGAAGATATAATGACCACAAAAAGAGGTCAAAAAATACCTGTCAATCTTTCTGTAGTAGCTGAAGTAATTATTTCAACTAGATTCTCTGATTACTTGGCTAAATATAAAGCATCTATATATGCTGAGATGGTGCGTAATGTCCAAACAGAATTTACCTTGAGCCTAGATACGGAAATGCTAACTTGGTTCCAACATCAAAAAGGAATGAAACTACCATTTAATAATCTTGATGAATTAGTGCAAATATGTCAAGAGTTTACACAAGAGCAATGGGATTATGAGCATGATTACTGGCAAGATATTAAAAATAATCCCAAAGCATCAGGCAAAAATTTAGATTTTAATTTCATTCGAGAATTTTACGAATCAGAAAAATGTCCCTATGGCCTCAGATTAGGTTGGGGTAGTGGGATGAATGGAACAACTATAGATTTGTTATTTGCAGATGAACTGCGTGAAAAAATCCGCGATACTTGCGGTTTAAAAGCACCTGGATTTGAAGCACCAAAATCTAGACGTACTGTAATGAATCCTAATGGTGAAATTAAATTTGTACCTGGATGGGTTAAATTTAAGAGTTTAGAATAATGCTAATTCGCTCTACTTGGACACTCAGCGTATCCGAATCAACAATTTTACCTCGTTCCTATAACTTGGAATTGGTTAAGCAAATACATCAACAGCTAGGCTTAGAAATAGGAGGGGAAATTCCACCTATTTCTTATTCAGGAATTATTGGTTACTACTCTAACTCAAAAGACTTTCTGACTCTTTATCCAGAGGAATTTTATCAATTATCAGTCTGTGGATTACAAGATGTTGCAGCCAAAGCAATTGCTCATTTTAATTTTGCCGAATCTTTAGAATTATTTGGTGCGAAGTTTAACGTCATTAATCGGGAAGACGAAATTACCAGTTACGAAGAACTATACACAACTTTAGTCGGAAACGAGCCAGAACCTTCTAGACGGTTTGACTTGCAATTTATTACACCTACAGCTTTCGCACAGGGTGGAACAAACTTACCATTACCTGTACCAAATTTAATGTTCCGTAGTTGGTTAGAACGCTGGAATCATTTTGCACCTGTTTACTTAGGGAGTGATGAATTAATAGCTTATCTTAGCAATGCAGTGATGATTAAAAACCATAAAATTCAAACACGAACTTGGCAATTACATAAAGGTTTTGTGAATGGCTTTGTTGGTGATGTAACTTTACAAGTTTTCAACCGTGCTGATCCCTTACTAGCGAATGTGGCGAACTTATTAGTGCAGTACGCGCGGTTTGCTGGTACGGGTATGAAAACACGTTTAGGTATGGGACAGACGTTAATTAATGTATTAAGGGAAAAAGTATAAAAATATAATGATTTCCACAACTTTATACAGAGGAAAATCTATAACTAAGTTTAACAGTGAATAAATTAGCTGTAAATCATAATTTTACCAATGAAATTATCTTGTTGAACTTTATTTGTTAATACAGCAACATCAAATTTGTTACTATATGTGACAAACAAGATCAAGCAAAATCAACCAAAAGGAATTATATGCCTACTGTAATTGTATCACCTTGTGGAACTAGCTTGCTAACTAATGATACAGATGACTCTCTTAGAAAACTGCTAAATAAAACAACAAACTGTAAAGAAACAGAGCTTAATCCAGAACAAAAAGAAGTTATTGATAAACACATAGCTGAACGTAGAGAGCGTATGCGAAAAGCAAAAGTTAGTGAAGCTCGAAAATTAAGTGCTGAATTAAACGGAATTATCACTTATTACGACGGAAATCCAAAAGGAGAACATCACATTTTACTGGCTACAGATACTTATTTGGGAAGTAACACAGCTAAGATAGTAGCAGAATGGCTAGAGCAACAAAAGTTGAAAGCAATTCCAAAAAATATAAACTATCTCTCTACTAAAGATATTGAATCATTTCGGATTGCTCTATCTGAAATAGTTCAGTGGTGTAACGAGGAGCTTGAGAAGCAATATCCTAGACCTTATTGGACAGTAGTTTTTAACTTGACTGGCGGCTTCAAAAGTGTTAATGGCTTTCTTCAAGCGGTGGCTATGTTTTATGCTGATGAAAGTATTTATATATTTGAATCAGGCTCTCAATTATTAAAAATTCCTCGATTACCCTTACAGTTAGATCCAGAAAGATTTATAGGTAAGCATTTACAAGTTTTTCGTCGTATGGCAGTTCTATCAGAAGAGCTAAATGCAGAAGAATGTAAAGAAATTCCTGAAACATTACTCGAACAAATTGATGATCGTGTTGCATTATCAGAATGGGGTAAACTTTTATGGCAAAAATGCTATAAACAATACTATAATCAAAGCTTATTACCTCCATTGAGTAAAAAGCTGAAGTATTCTGCATCCTTTGAGCAAGTTACTAATAATTTATCTGAAGACCGCTTACTCATTATTAATGAAAGGTTAGATCAACTTTCCCTTTATTTAGAATCTAAAGATTCTAATACACAAGTATATAATCCCAAATCCCTTGATTTCAAATCCTTGAAAGGTAGACCGTTTAGAGGTAGATTTTCTCCAGAGCCAACTCATGAATGCGATGCTTGGTCAGATAGGGATGCTAAAAGATTATATGGGCATTTTGACGGCAATGACTATTGCATTGATATGCTAGGAAATCATCTTTAAATTAGTACTACGAATCTTCCTCAAACCCAAACAGCGATCGCTCTTGCCTATGTAAGCTACCCTAGCTGCTCGGTTTTCACCTAAATCTATGAATAAATTCTCAAATTGTTGCCAAATGATATTATGGAGAACTACCCGGTCAGCGCGACGATCGGTTAACAGTATAATTCCTCGCAACATCAGTGAGCCATCATTACTAGTCGGTAATTATTGAGAAATCAAGTATATTTTCAAAACCTGACTATTATCACAATTCATCTTAATTTATTCTATCAATGATGATTGATAAATACTTCCAAACCCAGACTACCTTCCCTCCACGGAACTTTCAACGAGAAGCGATCGCTAAACTCCTCAATCAGCAAAATATTCTCCTTCGCGCACCCACAGGGTCAGGCAAAACAGAAACAGCGATCGCCTTAAATTCCCGCATCACCTCATCCGAACCCCGTAACTGCACCCCAGACGTAAGCAATTGCAACAAACTCAGTTTTTCGAGTAAAAGCACAGAAGACAACATCTCCCCCTTGTTGAAATCTGGCTTCCAGACAGCGTTCTCCCCAGCCTCAGCCTGTGTTAAGGCGCATGAGTGCATCTCGACGATATCGAGTGGTGGCGATCGCTTTTTTGAAGGTAACAAACTCGATCGCTTCCCACAAGAGCTTGATGCACCCGATAATTTCTCTGAGGGTGCTATTGGGTAAAATTTTACAGGTTAACATTCTTAGAGCAGTCAACTACAAAAGGAACAGCAATGCACAAATATATTCCGATCAACTGTGACTTTCATGACGAGTAGATTAGGTTGTTGCAGAATTTGCAGCTTTTACCCATTAGACACACAGCAAATTATCCAATTTCTAATCGACAGTATCGAATATGAACTACACACTCAAAAATAAACGCGCACTCGTCACAGGAGGAAGTCGCGGTATCGGGGCCGCCATCGTTAAGCGTTTGGCAACTGAAGGCGCTGATGTCGCTTTCACCTATACCAATTCGCCCGATCGCGCCAAGGAAATCGCCGAAGCAGTCCAGGCGCTCGGCGTTCAGGCTTTGGACATCCAAGCCAACAGCGCTGAAGCTAGTGAGGTGGTGGCTGCTGTTGAACAGACAGTAGAGAAACTGGGTGGCATTGATATCCTTGTGAATAACGCAGGTGTAGCGCAGTTGACTCCTATTGAGGATTTCACGCTTGCGGACTTCGATCGCACCTTTGCCATTAATGTGCGTGCCGTATTTGTGGCAACTCAAGCCGCAGTCAAGCATATGCAAGAAGGCGGACGCATCATCAACATTGGCAGCACCAATGCCGAACGTGTCCCATTTGCCGGCGGCTCTGTTTATGCCATGAGCAAATCTGCTTTGCAAGGGCTTGTGCAAGGGCTGGCGCGTGACCTTGGCCCGCGTGGAATTACAATTAATAACGTCCAGCCTGGGCCGATCGCTACGGATATGAATCCCCCAGAGGGTGAGTTTGCCGAGATGCTCAAAAAGCAGCTAGCACTGCCCCGCTACGGCACTGTTGAGGAGGTTGCAGGGATGGTCGCTTATCTAGCTGGGTCTGAGGCAGCTTACATCACTGGTGCAAACCTAATGATTGATGGAGGGTTTAGCGCCTAACTGCCACAGGTGTAGCGAATTGCAAACATCAACCCTCAAAACCGTGTATCCTCAGCAATGAGTGGATACACTAACTGCAAGTATACTATAATACCATTTCACCAAATAAATGATACAAATAATTTCTCCCCTGCTCCCCTGCGGCCTATTCGTATCAAATTTAAAGTGAAACGGTATAACCCATAGTCAGAGCTATTTTTAGCTTCCTGAGTCAAATCAGTAGTTCGCTACAAGTGAGGAATAATACGTATGGTCGTTAACTGTTAACTGTTGAACGCCGGTTGCTTCAATAGGGAGCCATTGCGGTGAGACACTCCGCCCTTGGTGGTTCCCCCGTTGAAGGAAGTGTCGTTAGCGCAGCGTTAGCGAGGCACGAGCGTCACCCTTTAGGGTCTTGGGGTTTTCCCAAGACCGCAGTGGCTTCGGAGGGAAATCCTCCCCGAAGTCGCCTCAATGGGGGAACCCCGCACGGCGCTTCTCTTTGCAGCACTGATCCACCGCAACGCACTGGCTCCTGTCAACGGTCAACACTCAACACTCTAATCGAGCAAAGCAAGAATAGCTCTGCCTCCGGTCAATGTACAATTTTTATGTGGAACAGCTTATTACATATTCGACAATCAACCGTTTGAAAAATGGATAAAAAGTTATGCTCCATCGGAGAAAATTTTTAAAAAGTGCAGGATATACAACCCTTTCTGCCTTATTGACTATGGGGGTTTTGAAGCAAAAACAAAGCCATAACAATAATGTTGCTATGGCAAGTTATCCAAGTACAAATGTAAGTTCTCCCCTTCGGCAATTAGCTGCTGCCAAAGGAAAACTCTATGGTGCAGCAATTGATAGTGTCTATTTACAAAAAGATGCGGGTTATGCCGCCCTACTTGCTCGCGAATGTGGAATTGCGACACCGAATGGTGAATTAAAATGGAACGCTACAGAACCATCGCCAGGAGTATTTAACTTTAAGTCAGCAGATGTAATTGCTGATTTCTGCCAAAAATATAATATCAAATTGCACGGTCATACCCTTCTTTGGAATCAGGCATTACCTAGCTGGGTTTCTTTCCCTCCCACAATGCAACAACTCCAAAAACATGTCACTGGGGTTATGGGACATTATAAGAATAGCCCTGTTTTAAAGTCTTGGGATATTGCTAACGAAATTATTGCTGCTAATCCAAATGAAACTAATGATACTACCTATGGTTTACTTCTAGGATTAACACCGCAATATATTCTAGAATTGTTTAAATTTGCTGCTTCGGTTGATAGTACTAAACTATTTTACCTCAATGAGACTAGCGTTGAAGGCGCTTCATGGAGATCGGATCGCTGGTTAGCATTGATCGAATACTTGAAGAATAATGGAGCTAAAATTGACGGTGCGGGTCTACAATCGCATCTATGGTTTTCAACTGCATACCCTTTTGACGCTAAAGGATTTAGTTCTGTCTTAAAAAGACTTAACGATCTTGAAGTTAAACCAATAATTACAGAATTAGATATTATTATTGATTTGCCACTACCCAACAATATCCAAGATTTAGACCGGATGGTAGCTGACAGTTACAAGCGATATCTCGATCTATGTTTTGCGGCTGATGTTGACACTGTAATTACATGGGGGATTACCGATCGCTATAGCTGGATACGCGATCTCAACTATATGCCAGCAAAATTTAAAGCCGATCGAAGTCGCCAGCAATATCTGCGTCCGCTTCCCTACGATCGCAACTTACAACCTAAACTTGCCCGCAATGCTATTGCCCAAGCTTTTCAACAAGCAACTTAATACTCGCTCATCGAAAACTTGGGTTTGAAACCCGCCTTTCCAGAGCGCTCCATAATTTAAAATTTTTCATTTTCTGAATAAGAATGAAACAAGCCTGGGTAGTTTATTTCCATCGCGTTCGTGCCACCACTCGTTGAAATCCTCAAGCAGGAAACCATGATTTTTTGCTGGTTGAAAAAAATCTGATAAGTGATGTAAAAATGCTGGAATTTGAATCACTTCTTGATTTCTTTGAAAATTAGCTTGTGTGCCTTGATATTGTCTAAATGGATGAAGTTCACAAATGAAAAAATATCCTCCTTTCATGAGTACGCGGTAGGCTTCTGAAAAGACAAATGACAAGTCTTTGATGTGTTCTAGAACGAGATTACAGGTAATTAAATCTGTGGACTCAGAGCTGAAAGTCCATTGGTTCGTGATATCGGCTGTAACGAACATCACGTTGGCTGAATTCACTTTTTCTTTCGCCTTTTCAAGCATGGATACTGAAAAATCCACTGCATAAACCTTTTGGGCGATTTGTGACAACAGCAACGTATTTTTGCCTGTGCCACAGCCAATTTCAACTGCCGATTTACACCTCAAATTCATTAAGGTTTCTTTAGTAACGATTCGATCCAGATCGCGCGTCAGGTTTTCGTCAGCATCATAGGTATTTGACCAATTATCGTATGCGGCTCGAACACTCATATTGACTTAAGAAATGGTTAGACTTTGATGAGTAGAATTATCCTAGCTTTAATCTGATACGTAACATTTTTATGGCGCTGTTTGCTTACAGAGCGCGAGCGTCAGCAATGCTGCTGCTGCAAACGCTGCTATTGTCCGAACATGGTTCCAGAGCGTCCAGTAAGTCAGATATCTAGCCCATAGATTTGCGCCCTCAGTAGTATCTGGTTTGGCGATCGCTAGGGCATCATTCAGAGGCACATTGAAGGCGATCGTCACCAGAATCGTGCCAACCAGATAGAGTAAACTACCAACAAGCAAGTAGACCGCACCAAGTTGATGCAATTTTGACAGCGAGGCGATCGCTATAACCAGGCAAGCCAAACCCGTTCCAAAAAGCGCCACCATAAACAACGGATTGATAGCTGTGATATTAATCGATTGCATGGCGATAATCCCTTCCCTTGGTTGAAGTCGTGCAAGAGCATTCATCACAAAAGTTGAGAAGGCAAAGAAGACTCCCCCTACCAGTCCGCAGCCCAAGGCTGTGAAAAGTTTGAATGCAAAAGGCAAATGGTCAATAGTTGTCATAAATCCTCCTCCAAATGCATTTCTTTTAGACATTTCAGCGTAATTACAGTTGCATATTTTGAAGTTTATATCTACAAAATCGTATAGAAACTCGCAAATCAAAGAAAATCACTCAATTTTTTCGCAAACAGATACTAAAAACTTCTATTTTGTGATGAAACATTTGTTAATCGGTAGTTTATCAACCTTACTTTTTGCAGTCGGAGCTTATGTTTTACCAGCTCCTTCATTGGCACAATTTGCAAATGTCAAACAGCATTTGAATTCTCTGACTACAAGCCGTGTAGTTTTTGCTAGAGGTAAAAGTAGTACCACAATTGAAAATGCCGAAAATAACATCTATATATTAAGAGCTAAAGCTGGACAAACGTTAACTTTAAAAGTTAATAGTTTAGGCGCTCGTGCCAGTGTTACTATCTACGGTGTTAATGGTAAACCTTTAAGTCCAGTTTTCGCTGGTGCTGGCGGTGAAAGTCAGATTTTTCGTCTGCATCTTTCTAACACAGGTGATTACTATATCGTAGGCGGTTCTGGCCCGACTAATCATTTATACAATTTCACAGTTTCTATTAAATAACAATATAAAGTACCTGCTCAATGAGGGATATAAGGGCGAACGTAACAGCGCCTTTACAAGTTTTTGTATGTGTATCAAGATTTTGGGGGATTGGTGTCAAGTCTTGTTACAGTGTGGAATTTATCCGATTGTTAAAACGGACATTCCGCTTTTTTAGGTTTTCGGGGAATTTCTTGCCTATATAAAGTGCGTATAGGTAGATTAGGCTAAAAACCTTAGTGAATAGCTAGAAGTCCCTTCTAAGCCATTTTCTGATAATCTTAGAAGCGGCTTGACTTAATTCTTAAACACCCGACGCGATCGCACCTAATTCACGACGCTAACCTTTTTTTAAGTTCTGCCTCTAGCTGTTCAGGTGTGCTTACAACCACCCCAGGACGCGCCCTAACAATGCTGAGGTAATGCTGAAATGCTTCTTCATCTTGTGGATTAGCTATTACATACTGTCGTAAATCTACCTCGCTTAAGCTCATGTAATCGGTCATCTAATTAATACCTCTCCGTTACCAAGTATTTCTACTTCTATACTTTCGCTTATTAAGATGACTACTCTGGCTGTTCTTTCATCGTACCGGACTAAAGAAATATCTCGTAGTAGGTTGCTAGCCCTTACACAGAAATCAAAGAATGCCTTAAGCTGCTCTATTGTAGGTTCCATAATACCCCCTTTTTTGTTGTTTTGGTACATTAGAAGGATTTTGTTACTTCTGTATAGGGGGTAAATTACCTAAAAAATACGTTTCAGCTTTTCATCAACTTACTATCAACGATAAATACAAATGCGATCGCTCACTTTCCTCACCATCCCCGAATAACTTCGATAAAATCACTATGGTGCTAGTTAACCTTCCTCAAGTCTCATGAAAAGCGATCGCCCATTCTCCTCATCTTCTCTTCAACGTCCGGAAATACTTGCGCCAGCAGGTAACTGGGAATGTGCCAAAGCTGCTGTGGAAAACGGGGCAGATGCGATTTACTTCGGTTTGGATAGGTTCAACGCCAGAATGCGGGCGCAAAACTTTACCGAGGCTGACTTACCTCAATTTATGGCATTCCTGCACCATCGGGGTGTGAAAGGCTATGTCACTGTTAATACCCTCATCTTCCCCAAAGAACTAGCACAAGCGCAGCAATATCTCCGCACAATTATTGCCGCAGGGGTGGATGCAGCGATCGTTCAGGATGTCGGTATCTGTCGTCTCATCCGTCACCTCTCGCCTGATTTCCCCATCCACGCCTCTACGCAAATGACTATTACTAGTGCAGCGGGGGTAGAATTTGTCAAGTCCCTTGGTTGTCAGTTGGTGGTGCTGGCGCGGGAATGTTCCCTCAAAGAAATCAATAAAATTCAGCAGCAGATTGCCCAACAAAACACTTCGCTACCTTTAGAAGTCTTCGTTCACGGTGCTTTGTGCGTGGCGTATTCCGGTCAGTGTTTGACTAGTGAAGCTTTGGGAGGACGTTCTGCTAATAGAGGCGAGTGTGCCCAAGCTTGCCGAATGCCCTATGAATTAATCGCTGATGGGGAAGTTGTAGATTTGGGAAATCGCAAATATTTACTCAGTCCGCAAGATTTAGCAGGGTTAGAAGTGTTGCCTGATTTGGTAAAGTCAGGGGTAACTTCTCTCAAGATTGAAGGTCGTTTGAAAGCACCGGAGTATGTTGCCAACGTCACCCGTGTTTATCGGCAAGCTTTGGATCGGGTGATGGAAGAATTAGACGCGGGGACGCGGAGAGAGGGAGACGCGGGGAATGGAGTAAAAAAAAGCTTTGCGTCTTCTCAAGAAAACTACAATCTAGAGATGGCATTTTCTCGCGGACTTTACACGGGCTGGTTTGGCGGGATTAATAATCAGGAATTGGTTCATGCCCACTTTGGTAAAAAGCGCGGTGTTCTCCTGGGCGAAGTCACCCGCATCCGTAACGAACAAGTCACTGTCAGACTAGAAGCACCAGTTAAACCAGGGGATGGAATTGTGTTTGACTGCGGTCATCCAGAGGCGAAGGAAGAAGGCGGCCGTGTTTATGGAGTTGTTGAAAAGGGTAAAGAAGCCTTACTAACCTTTGGTCGAAGTGATTTGAATCTACGCCGAGTACATGTAGGCGATAAGGTTTGGAAAACAAGCGATCCAGAACTCGATAAGCAACTACGCCAGAGTTTTGCTGGCGATAATCCTCAATTTCAGCGTCCTATTTCTCTAGAGGTTTATGGAGAAGTTGGGCAGCCACTAATTGCGATCGCCCGCGATGAACTCGGTAATATTGTACAAGTGGAATCTGCAATTGCCTTGGTGGAAGCACACACCAAACCCTTAGATACAAATCGTTTGCAAGAACAATTGGGCCGTCTTGGTAACACTCCCTTCGCTTTAGGAACGCTAACCAATCATCTCAGCGGTGCTGTTATGCTGCCCGTAAGCGAGTTGAACCGGATGCGGCGAGAAATAGTAACGCAGTTGGAAGAGTTGCGAACTCAGCCCAAACGCTGGCAACTACACTCTGATGTCTCTTTCCAAAACCTACTCCCCTCCTCATCTCCCAAAAAAGAGGACACGGGGACACGGGGACATGGGGACGCGGGGAATTTATCACAAACACTCTCCGCGTCACCGCATCTCCCCATCTCCGCGTCTTCTTCATCCCCTTCACTCATTGTCCTAGTACGCAACCTCAAGCAACTCCAAGCCGCCCTCCAAGCTGGTGTTGAAACACTTTACTGCGAATTTGAAGACCCCCGCGCCTACCGAGAAGCCGTACATTTAGTACGCCAACAAGCGCAAACACAAAAAGAAAAATTTCTCCCTCATCCCCCTCATCTCCCTCATCCTCCTCATCCCACCATTTGGGTTGCACCACCCCGCATTACCAAACCTGGGGAAAACTGGATTTTGCAGCAAGTGCGTGCCTCAAAAGCAGATGGGTATTTGATACGGAACTATGACCAACTACAATTTTTTGCCGCAGACCGTTGTATTGGAGATTTTTCGCTTAACGTTGCTAACCCTTTAACAGCAGGTTACTTTCAGCAACGTTTTGGTTTGGAAAGATTGACGGCATCCTACGACCTAAATATCACTCAACTCGAAGATTTGCTTACCAATTGCCCACCCCATTGGTTTGAGGTAACAATCCATCAGCACATGCCGATGTTTCACATGGAACACTGTGTATTCTGTGCTTTTCTTTCTGAGGGAACAGACTACACTAATTGCGGACGACCTTGCGAGAAATATGAAGTTAAGTTGCGCGATCGCGTCGGTAGCGAACACGTCCTGCAAGCAGATGTTGGTTGTCGCAATACTGTATTTAATGGTACTGCTCAAACTGGAGCAGAGTACGTACAGCACCTGATACACTTAGGATTGCGTCACTTCCGCATTGAATTTATTAATGAGACTCCAGACCAAGTGCAAAAAACAATACATCACTATCACCAATTATTGCAAGGCAAGATTACAGGTTCGCAACTGTGGCGAGAGTTGAAACTGCAAAATCAATTAGGCGTAACTCGTGGGCCTTTGGGAATGTCTGCATTGCGTTCATAATTTATATTATTGCGATCGCCCAGCTTGAAAAATCTGTTCGGCAGTCAAATTCAATTCTGGGAAAGTGGGCGATACAATCCGGTCATTAGCCCGAAATAGGTTAACTTGATACTCACCGTCCACTAAATAATAGATGGAAATAGTAGGTTGTTTGGGATTACCTATGTACCTTCTACCACCCAAAGCTAAATAATCAATAATCCAGTATTCAGGAACGCCAAAAGTTTCGTAGTCAACTAGCTTATGTGCGTAATCATCCTTCCAATTAGTACTAACGACTTCAATAACTAAAGGAACAGACGCAGCTTGAGTAACCGTTGAAGACTTTTTCCACATCGGTTCTGCTGCAAGATTATTTTGATTTATGACTATCACATCAGGCGAATAACCTGATTCTTTGTCAGGAACTTTGACCAGTGCTTGCTTGGGGATGAGGTATGGGAGTTTTAATCGTTTGAACTCTACAGTTATTTCACCAGCTAAAAAACCATTAATCTCTTCATGATCCCCTATTGGCTGCATTTCAACGATTACTCTATCGTGTAGTTCATAGCGCCCGCCGTCTGGTTTCCAATTTAGGAATTCTTCAAAAGTTACTGTTTTCGGTAAAGCTTGAAACATCAGACTTACTCCTGACTCTGGTTTAGAGTTTAGCAAATTACTTGGTATCACATCACTTGACCGCAGAGCAGTTTGAATTGATTAGTGGTTTAACACGATTGAATTTTAATGCCTCAAACAAAACTTTCCTCCAATTTATTTCCTACACCCCACACCCCACACCCAAAAGCCTAATAAATACTTTCATACTTTCATACTTTCATACCCATAATTTAATTACCTATCTAATTATTGATTTATTAAAAATGAAATTCTTTCAAGACGAGTTCATCCATTGTACTTACCTATCAATCCTCAACATTGAGTGTAAATCAGCACATTACAACCGTTTGTATATTTATGATTTTGGTCACAGCATTTATTCTTTAGACCAAAATAAATTGTAGTTTTTAGAATCCGAGTAGCTGTTAACCTCTTATCCATTTCAATACATGAGGAGCTTTATCGTAACGGTATGTAAAGCCGTCCTTGGCCGCGATCGATTCTCCTTTGCTTGCCTTACTTCTAATAGTTTTAATAGAATATAAGGTTAATTCAGTCATTTCCTTATGAGAAAGTCCTTCACTTGTAGCTTTCTGAGTCAATGTTGCTGATTGGTTTTGGGATTCATTATTAGGCGAACTGTCTATAGTAATGTGAGTATTTTCATTGGAGTTCTGGATAATTGTTTTTTGATTTCGATAATCTTGAACTGTTAAAAGTTGCCAACTGGAATTTTGTGTGAGTTCTAGAACCCATTGATGATAATCAAATAGACTTTCTCGATGTCCAACACTAATAAACGTTGTTTTCGTTTCTTGTAGTTGTTGATATAAATTTCCTTCATTTGTTAAGTCTAAGGCACTGGTTGCTTCATCTAATATCGTAAACCTTGGATGAGTGACTAAGAGGCGTGCGAAAGCAAGGCGTTGTTGTTCTCCTAGCGATAATATATTCTCCCAAGGAACTTCTGTATCAAAACCTTCAACTCGACTGAGCAAGTTCTGTAAGTTGACTTGTTGCAAGACTTCTTTAAGTTCTGCATCGGTCATTCGACGATTAGTTTTGGGGTAAAGTAACTGTTCGCGCAGAGTTCCCAAGATGATATAAGGACGTTGGGGTAAGAATAAAACTTGTTCTAGGGGAGGTCGCACTAAACGACCAGTTCCCGCATTCCACAAACCAGCGATCGCTCTCAGTAGAGAACTTTTACCTCGACCACTCGGCCCAACAATTAATAAACCTTCTCCTGGTTGAACAGAAAGTGACAAATTTTCAACAATGGTCTGTTCATCGTCAGGTGTTTTTAAAGTGACATTCTCAAAAGCAATATGATTTTCTTCGATTGATTTAATGCTATTTACATTCTCTGGTTGTTTACTAACTGCTGCTAAAGCATTTGAAAATTCAGATAAACGCTCAACGTAACTAGAAAATCGTCCAGAATTGCCAAATTCCCTAATTAATGTTGCCAAGGCGGACGCAAACTGATTACCAGCGATACTGGCTTGGACAACTTCTCCAAAATCAGCTTGACCACTCATATATAAAGGTGCAAGTACCAGATATGGAAAGATTTGGATAGCAGACTTATATGCTCCGTCAAAAAATTCTTGATTTCTTTCCCAATCAATCTTGCGTAAAATATTTTTCAGCAATTGCTCAAATCTGCGTTGAATGATATTCGATTCTTGGTTTTCTCCTTGAAAGAAAGCTATTGATTCAGCGTGATTCCGAAAATGAGTCAGGGCATAACTGTATTCTGCTTTAAGTTCTAGTTCCTCTTGATTGATTTTATTTAATTGTTGACCCAAGTAAAAAGCAATTAAATTGCCTACAATAGTATAGACAACCAAAACGCTAGCTATAAATTGAGAAATTGACCAAAGAATTACTAAAAATGTTGTCATTTCTAGCACTTTTTCTAAAAAAACAGCTGAAAACGAGAGCGCATTGCTAGTCAAAGGTTCAATTTCTTGGGATATTCTTTGATCTGGGTTATCTATATCATCTCTAAAGGTGATTTTATAATAAGCACGATTTTTTAAATATTGTGATAATGTATGATTATTTAACCACTTATACCAATCAAGAGCGATTTTTTTTCTAATAAACTTAGAAAATCCATTTAAGAGTGTCACCCCGATAAGAGCAGCACTATAAACTATTAACGTTTTAATAAAATTAGCATAATCTTTCTCTTCAATGACATCGGTTAAATAGCGAGTAACAAAGCTATTAAAGGCACTTAAACCCACCAGCGCGATGATTAAAATTATCAGGAGAATGAGCATTATCCATATACGTAGTACGTCTGGAAATGCTCTTTTATCGGATTGTGTGGGATACCAGTAAGGGCCAAAGATCGCTTTGAAATTATCCCAAAATTTCTGAGAAGCCGGAGGAACGGCATTATTGATTAAGGAGCGATCGCTAACAGCTTGAGTTTGCATATTCTAAGTTCAATTGCATATATTCTGGATGTAAACTTATTACAAAAAATTCATGCTGAAAGTTTTAAGTCTGGATTTAATGGATGACAAGCCTGAGATGTAACTGCATCGTTAATATTAGGCAGTTCATCTTCCACAAACCTTAAGCGAGGATACAAGTAGGCAATAGAGGTTCCTAAAATGGACAAAACTCCCATCATCATTAGTAAAAGTCCCATTCCACGACCTGAACCAACACCGATGATTTGTCCGATGCTTCCGGCTAAATAACCGTCAGTAGCCATTAAAGGTTCAAAAACTTTCTCGGCTAAAGCCCCAATAGTAATTTGTCCTAGAGGTAAAGCTGCGGCTTCAATTGCTCCTTTGAGTGCAAAAATTCTACCTTGTACGCTAGGTTCTACTTTACTTTGGATCGCAGCTAGCGTGGAACTGGAAATGATTGGTTGTGTCAGGGAGAACAAGAAAATGCTCACAGTGAAGACGATCAGCGAAGGTTGCAATCCAGCGACGAAAAGAAATACACCATTCAACAGCATACACCCGCAAATCGCATATATTTTGCGTTCTAGTCCTCCCCAGATACTCATCAGCAAGCCGCCTGCTAAAAGTGCAATGCCAAATAAGGACATGATTGTTCCCAGAACGCCGACGGAAGCGTAATTTAAGACTAAAGGTATTGTGATGACATTAATTCCTCCTACAAGATAAAAGCTTGACGCAGAGAACAATACCAGTCCTAACAGCCCTGGGCGAGAGGTCAAATATTTAAAGCCGTAAGTTGTTTCATTGACAAATGAACCTCGATCTGTTGCAACATCACTTGTATTGACTTGAGGAAATCTCACTAGCATCAGAGAGACAACAGCAATCAACACATTGGTGATATGAAGCAGAATAATTCCTGGCAATTGCAAAATGCTGAGGAGAAAACCACCTAAAGTTGGGGCAATGATGATGGAAATGCCATACATCAGACTCATCAAACCGTTAGCACGGGTGAGGTACTGTTGCGGTACTAGCAAGACTGTGGATGCTGTGTAAGCAGGTGAGTGAAAAGCCATAAAAACAGCAGTGAAGGTATTGGCGAGATAAATGTGCCAAACTTCTAACCGACCCATGACAAATAAAACACCGATCGCAATTGTTCCCAAACAAGCCAAGAGATCGGCGATAATCATTGTCTTGCGGCGATCCCATTTATCTACCAAAGGCCCGGCAATGGGGGAAATTAAAACGTAAGGTAGAGTATTGAATAGAGAAACCAACGCAAACTGAGTGACTGAACCAGTGCGATTGTAAACCCAGACATCTAAGGCAAAGCCTGTAGTAGTCGTACCAATTATGGCAATCAACTGTCCTACCCAAACAATCAGAAACAGTCGCATTTCTCGCAGCACAGTCAGTCTTGATTTTTCCATTATCTGTATGTTGGACATAATTTTTGTCTTATAGGTATTTTGGATGTTTTAATCACAGAAACTATGAAAAAACTAACCGCATAGACGCGCTAGCGGCTACTCTTACGAGAACGCTTGACGGCGAACCCGCAGGGTAGGACACTAAGAATACAAAGGTAAGAAAGTTTAAAAAGTTTTTGCATAAGTCATAAATAATTAATTGTTATTTATATTCACATAGCACGGTATTGAGAATTAAATAGTAAGGAAAGTTCACTCAAATGGCATTCGGGATTAGTAATTATCAGTTCTAGCAACATCAAAAATTGAGTCACTGCACGGCTAATAGTATTAGCATCAAATAAATCGATTTTGTAACACCATTTCCCTTCCATACTTCCTAATGTTGTTTGTTGCAGATAAATATCCCAATCAAACTCTGCTGTATTAGTAGCAATTGACCAGGGATGAACGGTCAAATTTGTCAGTTTTAAATCTGCTGGCGGCAAGAAGTTAAACATTACTTGATAGAGTAAAGAATGACTGGGTTCTCGTTTTGGCTGTAGTATTTCTACTAACTTCATAAAGGGCATTTGCTGGCGATCGCTGGCGGCTAAAAAGTGTCCCCGCACCTGCTGCAACAACTCACTCAGGCTAGGATCGCCCCCTAAATATGTATGTATTGGTAGGGTGTTAATAAAGCAGCCAATCAATTCTTTGGTTTCTAATTGCTGGCGGTTAGCAAATGGAATACCGACGATAATATCTGTCTGTTTAGTGTAAGAAAATAGAACAATTTTGAAAGCTGTTAGCAAAGTCACAAACAGAGTTACATTGTGCTGTTGGCTCAAATTTTTCAGAGCATTTGTTAAGCTTTTAGGAATGATAAAAGTTTGACTCGCACCTGCAAAAGTTCGGATTGGTAAGCGGGGACGATTAGTAGGTAGCTGTAATAAAAGTGTGCTATTGCTTAGTTGCTGCTTCCAGTAATCAAGCTCAGATACAAAAGCTGGACGAGCAACCCACTGCTGTTGCCAATGGGCAAAGTCAGCATATTGAATGGGTAAATCGGCAAGTGGTGAAGGCTGACCGTGAGAAAATGCTGCGTATAATTTTGTGAGTTCTTGTAAAAATACACTTACAGACCAACCATCAAAAACTAGATGATGGATAGTGACTATTAGTAAATGCTCGGCATCCGAAAGCCGTAGTAGTTTGATACGTAATAAAGGCTCTTTTTCTAAATCGAAAGGCTGGTTTTTTTCCTCATTCACAAATTTTTGTGCCAAAGCCTTGCGTTCGGTTTTAGATTTAGCCAGTTTTCGCAAGTCTACAACTGAAAATGGCAATACTGGCTGTTGGGCTATTTTCTGAATTACTTGCTTATCTGCAACTTCAAAAGTAGTTCGCAAGACTTCATGACGGCGGACAATTTCTACCAGGCTTTGGGTCAAGGCTGTGACGTTGAGTAAACCTGTCAAGCGATAAGCTAAAGGAATGTTATAAACGGGAATGCCTGGATTTAATTGTGTTAATATCCAAAACTCCAGCTGAGTCAAGGAAATTGGCAACTCTTTTATTTTCCGGGGTAGTGGTTTGAAAGATAAAGTTGTGAGTCCCAAATCATGCTGGCGGTATTCTAAAATCTGTTGCTCTAACTCAACTATCGTTGGGTAATTAAACAAACAGCTGATGGGTAACTCTACTTTGAAGGTTTCGCGCAACCGCGCAATAACTTGCATTGCGGATAGGGAATGACCTCCTAAAGCAAAGAAGTTGTCGTGAATCCCCACTTGTTCTAGTCCTAAAACATCGCTCCAAATTCCTGCTAAAACTTCTTCAGTTGCAGTACGAGGTGGGGTTAAGTCTGTAGAAACATTACGCGTTTCTCTATTTGCAGGTGCAGGTAAAGCGCGACGTTCTATTTTGCCATTGGGGGTAAAAGGTAAAGCATCCAGCAACTTGACAAAAGCAGCAGGAAGCATATATTCAGGTAGCTTTTGTTTGAGGTAACAAAGCAGTTCGCTGGTGTCTAAGTGCTGGTGTTTGGGGACAATGTAGGCGACTAAACGCTTGTTTCCTGGTTGGTCTTCTCTGGGGATGACTACTGCTTCTTTGACTTGGGGGTGTGCAGCCAGTACGGTTTCAATTTCTCCTAGTTCAATGCGAAAGCCGCGCACCTTCACTTGATTGTCAATACGTCCCAGAAATTCAATGTTACCATCGCTGAGATATCGGGCGCGATCGCCTGTTTTGTATAAACGCCTCCCATCTTTCTCAATGAATTTTTCCGCAGTTAATTTTGGCGAATTAATATAACTTCTCGCGATCGCTACACCACCGATATACAATTCTCCAGCAATGCCAATTGGTAATGGTTGCAGATGGCAATCAAGGATGTAGATTTGCGTATTGGCGATCGCTCGACCAATAGGCGGCAGTTGCGGCCAATTGCTGACAGAATCTTGTAAGGTAAAACTTGTTACTACATGACTCTCCGTTGGGCCATACTGATTTTGCAGCGTACAATCAGGAAGTTGCTCAAAAAACTTGACTAAATCGGGAGTAATTTGTAACTGTTCTCCGGCTGCGATAATTTGACGCAAAGATGCGGGATAGGTTTGAGCAATAGCCGCAGCATGAGCTAACTGCTGAAGGGCGACAAAGGGTAGAAACAGTCTTTCTATGTTTTCCTGGGTAATTAACTGTAATAATGCAAACCCATCTTTCTGTATTTCTGCTGTAATTAATACTAATGTGCCGCCGCTACACAAAGTAGAAAAGATTTCTTGAAAAGAGACATCAAAACTGATAGAAGCAAATTGCAGAGTTTTGGCAAAATTAACAGCACTTTCTTGGATTTGCCAATGTAAAAGGTTCGCTAGAGAACGGTGACTCATGGCGACACCTTTAGGTTTACCAGTTGAGCCGGAAGTATGCATCACATAAGCTAAGTTATCTGGTGTAACTTCACTAACAGGATTTTCTTTGCTGTTGTGACAGAAAATCTCTAATTTATCTAAGCAAACAACTGTTAATGATGGCTGAGATAAGCTAATTGATGAGTCTGTGAGCAAAACCGAGGCTTGAGAATCGCTCAAAATATAACTCAAGCGTTCTTGGGGCGATCGCGAATCTAAAGGTACGTAAGCACCGCCAGCTTTGAGGATTGCCAAAATTCCGACTACCATCGCTAAAGAACGCTCAATGCAAATCCCCACATGCACTTCTGGTTTTACTCCCAGGTTTTGGAGATGGTGCGCTAACTGGTTAGCCTGACAATTTAACTCCTGGTAAGTCAGTTGTTGAGATTGGAAAGAAACTGCGATCGCATTTGGTGTGCGTTCCACCTGTTCTGCAAACAACTGAGCAATACATTTTTGGGGATAATCTTTTTTAGTATCATTCCATACTAAGATTTGCTGCTGTTCGGCAGCCGTAAGCATAGATATTTCTGATACTGTCTGCTCAATGTTAGTAACCATACCCTCTAACAAAGTCACCAGATGACCCATCATGCGGGTAATCGTTTCCTCATCAAAGCGACTACTATCATAAATAATACGGAGAGATAATTCTTGTCCGGGTACAGCAATAACTGTCAGGGGATAATTAGTTTGTTCAATAACTCGCCGTTTGGTAATTTGGATGCTTGCACCGGGAATTGAGATAGATGGATATTGTGGGTAATTCTCAAACACCACAATACTTTCAAACAAAGGTAAATCTTGGGGAATGTCACTAAGAGCCTGAATATCTACTAACGGACACCAAGAATATTGCGATCGCTCTACTTGTTGCGTCTGCAATTCCCTCAGCCATTGCCATAAAGGTGTTGCTGTGGGTACTTTCACCCTGACTGGTAGGGTATTAATGAATAATCCCACCATAGATTCCACTCCCGATAAAGTGGGAGGACGACCGGATACAGTTGCACCAAATACCAGTTCCGACTCATCGGTGTAGCGACTGAGTAAAGTTGCCCAAGCAGCTTGAATAAAAGTGGAAACTGTCAGATGATACTGCTGTGCTTGGGACTGTAAAGCCGCAGTTATTGTTGATGATAAACTACACTGGTGTTCGCGATAAGTTTTCGGTTGAGGAGAATCTTGCACCTCACTCTGATTTAGTAACAACCGAGTAGGACTAGTGAAGCCTTGAAGCTGTTGTTGCCAAAATTTTTCTGCGGCTTTTAAATCTTGTTGCTGTAACCAATTAATATAATTTCGATAAGGACGGGGAGTATTTAAATATAAATATTCGCCTTTAATTAAGGCATGATAAAAAGCAAAAATTTCTTTGCAGAGAATTGGCAAACTCCAGCCATCAATTAGTAGGTGATGAAAACTCCAAATAAATTCGTAAATATCATCAGCAACTCTAATTAAAGTAAAGCGCATCAGAGGAGCTTTATCAACGATAAAACATTGAATTCTATCTGCTTGTAAAACCGCTTCTAGATGCTTTTTTTGTGTTTTTGCAGAGAAGGAACGCCAATCATCGATTTGCCAAGGTAAATCTACTTGTTTACATACTACTTGGAGAGGCTTTTCTTGCTTTTCCCAAACAACTAGGGTACGCAAAACTGGGTGACGCTTGACTACTCGCGCACAGGCTTGCTGAAACAATTCAATATCTAAATTTCCAGATAGTGTGAGACAAAATTGCTCAAAATATACTCCTGATTCTGGCTCGTGTAAAGTATGAAAAAGCATACCCTGTTGCGTAGGTGAAAGAGGATATATAGATTCAATATTATTATTTTTAATTAGTTGCAGTTTGCTCATAATTCGTCATTAAGAAACTACCTATCTTTACTCTTTCTCTAAGATTTTTCAATTGGCTTATCGCTCGCTAAAATTGAAAGTAAACAAAAGGTTGAGGGTTGATTGCTGCCAGCCGAAATAAGCCTGAAACCAACACCCCAAAAACAATAGCAAAACTCCAGCTAGGAATTTTCCGCCACCATTGGGTAAACCAACCCTTATAAGCTGCCCAGTGGAGGATAGTTAAAGGTACAAAAATCCAGGCAATTTGGAGATTTAAGTTTTGAGAACCAAGGGAAGTGAAGAATAAAAAGGATTTTTCTATTTTGAGCGCAGTTATGAGATCCCGACTGCCAAAAAATGGAGCCAAGGCAGAAAAACAATAAAATGTCAGGGGAATACCTAGTAGATTTCGTAGTGGTAATAATGCTTTATAGCGAGCAACCCAAGATGACCATTGCTTTTGAAGCACTAAAATGATTCCATGTAATCCACCCCAAAAGACAAAATGCCAAGCTGCGCCATGCCAAAATCCTGATAAAAGCATCAAAATGAGGAGATTTCTGTATTTAAAGAGTTCTGTACGTTCAGCTTTTGGTCGCCTTCTCATTAAAGGAACATAGACATAATCGCGCAACCAACTGTAGAGGGTAATGTGCCAACGTTGCCAGAAGTCAGTCATATTGCTGGCAAAGAAGGGAAAATTAAAGTTCAGAGGTAGTTTGTAGCCTAGTAACCCAGCAGAAGCGATCGCCATATCCGAATAGCCAGAAAAGTCGCAGTATACTTGGATAACAAAAGAAATAACAGCAATCCAACAACTCACGAAAGTATAATTTTCTGGATTTGAGAAATACTGTTCGACTAAAGGAGAAAGATTATCAGAAATACAGGCTTTCTTAAAATATCCCACAAGAAACAGCATGAATGCTCCCCGAAAATCCACATCGCTTAAATTTTTTGGGGTTAGCAGTTGAGGTAAAAAAGTAGATGCTCGGACAATTGGCCCGGCAACCAATTGCGGAAAAAACGTGACAAATAGAGAAAAATCCCAAAAATTTCTTACAGGTTTGAGTTTACCTAGATAAATATCCAGGGAATAACTCAGAGTTTGAAAGGTGTAAAAACTAATCCCTGCTGGCAGAATAATATTTAGAGTGTTAAAGCTGATAGGTAAACCTAAAAAAGCTAATAAGTTAGCAGCAGAATCGGTGAAGAAGTTATAGTATTTAAAAAATCCTAATATTCCTAAATTTGCGACTAAACTCAGTATTAACCATGCTTTGCGTTGCTGTGGAGTCTGTGGCTTATTTAATAAAGCATTCCAATCCAAAAAACTTGAATTTTCTGCTTTTTGTAATACCTCCGTCTTGGTAACTTCAATTTGTGATCTAGAGAGCATTAAACCAACAAAGTAATCAATGACTGTCGATAGCAACAGTAAAAACAGGAAACGCCAATCCCAAGCACTATAGAAGATATAACTACAGACGAGCAGCCACCATTTACGATGATTGTGTTTCTGTAAAGCCCAATAAACGCAGAACACAACCAAAAAGAAAAATACAAACCGAAACTCTGTGAATATCATATTGATTTACATTTAAATAGTGCTTATTTAATAGAACTTACTAGTTTTTCTTCTGAATTATTTAAATGTTGTTTAAATTCTGATGCCAGTAACAGAGTAAATTCTTGTGCACCTTGATGATTAAGGTGTGCGCTATCAATCCTGCGATTCACCTCATATAAATTAGTGAATTTATTGGGAACATTAAAATTAAATAATGTCTCGATATATCCTGATTTGTATGCTTTGTAAAGTGCGGAGAAATTGGAATCAATTTCTAAAAGTGGTGGAATAAAAAATATAGCTTCAACTTTGTTATTATTTTGCCGAAATTGTTTAATCTTAGCAGTAATGTTTCTCATCATTTGCACTCCATATATTGTGGATGAAGTGTTAAATTCACTATCTGAATCTGCTAATTTTAGTTGTTCTTTTTTGAGATTTTTGAGATAAGTATTTAAACCATTAGCGCGGAATAAAGTCTGCCATTTTTCAGCTTTTTGCTGCCAATCTATAGCGTAATATCCAGACTCTTGTAAGAGTTTATCTTCAGAAACTTTGGCTAAGGGGTCTGGATTTGATAAATCAATATTTAATATTTTTTCTTGCCATAAATTAGCAAACTGACCTAGACCTAACCAACGGTAGATAAAGCTTTGAAAGTTAGCAGATAGATATGAAACTTTAACTGGCCAGCTATCAATTGACGATTCCAAAATTAATTTGAAATTTTCTAAAGTTTTACCAGGAGTATGCCAGTATATTTCTTGAGCAGAAGTAGCACCATAGTTTGTGAATAAGTCAACGGAACAATCAAGAAATATCCATTTTAAGTTAGCTGGCTTTAACTCCAAAATTTTTTGTAAATAAAAGTCAATTTCTGCAACGTTTGCACCTGATATCCCAAAATTAAAAGATTTTACATTCTTACCCTCTGTTGTCATGTATTCATCAAATAATTTTGGAACTACACCAAAGTAAGTAGTGCTTGGCCCTAGAAAAATAGCATTGTAATCATCTTTATGTTCAGTGAAATATTGCCACTTAACACTAATTTCTCCAAGATTTTGGATAGTTTTAGAATAGGGTAAAATTATATTTAAGAAGCCAGAAGATAAAATTATAGTTAGTATAAAAACTAAACTGTAACCAAACATTACTAATTGTTTTAACATAGTTTTTTAGATATCTACAACTACATCTACTGTCTTATTTGTTAATTGCCAGTTTATCTTCAGGTTGAGCCAGAAATTCCAAAGTGTCACACAAGCTATCGCTATCAATTTAGCTATGTATTCATTCACTTGAAATTTATAAAATAGCAAACTTACAATTAAGCTATTTAAAATAAGACCAACTAAACAAATCAGATTAAATTTAACAAATCGCTGCAATTTTTGACTAATATTTGGCTGCAAAGATACATCATTAAACGTCCATAAATCATTCCAGATAAAATTATTAATAATTGCAATTTCCGTTGAAAGCATAGCACTAATAGTTAACGCTAAACCCAATGAACTATGCAAGAAATAGAACATCCCTAAGTCTACAAATACGCCACTCAAACCAACTATAGCAAAGCGAGTAAACCGACTAAAAACTGCTGAGTAGGTAGATAATGAAGCTTGTGACTTCATAATATTTGTATTAAAATAGTTAAGATATTGCTTCATTTTTTTATCGAGATTGCAACATTGTTATTCAAGTTTTCAGATTTTTATCGAGTTGCCAAAAGCCTTCCAGGGAATACACTAGTTTCAGAGAGTTAGCTTTATCCTGCTGAAGTTGAGAGGCTAAACTATTTTCTAGATCGTCAAAGAAGAAAATTGTTTTGTCATTTTGAGCCATCATTGGTAATTGATTATTGTGTACGATCAGTAAGGGAGTTTTTGGTTCTAAATTATGACTTAAGGTGAGTATAACTCCCAAATTATAATCATTTTTGTCACTGAGCAATAAAATACTATTAGACTGATTAATAAGTTGACTAATTGCTAGTAAATTCTTGCCGCCTATTTGTGCCCACCACGCTTCAGCCTGAAAAAATCTAACATCAGAAACTAGTCCAGAGGTGAGTAATCCCACCAATATGAATTGCCAAAGAGTTTTTTGCCAGTTCTTTGCCCAGACAAGATGCCAAGTTAAAATATAGATTACAGAAATTTGGATGCTGAGGTATAACGGTAACTGATAGCGAAAATGAATAGAGCGAATACCGCCAAAAATTATGTCGTAGAATAGCAATGTTAAACCGGGGAATCCTCCTAATAAAGCAATAAATAAACTAGTTTTATTTAATAAATATTTATTTAAAAAAACAATAATATAGATAATTAAGGTTAAACTGAATATTATTGTAGAAATAATATAAACCAAAGGACTTTCTGAAGTTAAGTTATTAACCCAAGCATTATCAGAAGCTAAATTAAAATCAAAAAATATTCTACTAATCCGACTGAGCCAAATACCAATTAAGTCAAAAATAGTATCTGTTTTAAATGTTATCCATGACAAAAGATTTGTGGCAGTATGAACCTGGGTAATGAGTACAATGAGCCAGGGTAAAAACATTAAGCCAGCCGCAATAGAACTCAGTAGATAATTACCCAGGATTTTGTTGAAACGAAACTTTTGCCTAATAACTACATAAATGCCATGAGGGATCGCTACCATTACTGTTAATAAATGGGTGTACAATCCTAAAGCTAGAGTAAGAGCATACACAACCCAACTCAAGCGACTTTCTCGGCGTATAGCTCGCAATAAAGCAGCACTTGATACTAGAATTGTTACCATCCACAAACCGTATTCTCGTGCATCTTGAGCAAAGAAAACCTGCAAGGGAGAAACTGCCATCACAGCCATTCCTACCCACCCAACAAGTGGTGACTCAAACAACTCTAAACACAGCCAATACATACTAGGAAATACCAACAAACTAATTACTGCTGATAAACTCCTGACTCCTGCTGGTAAATCTCCAAAGACCTGCGCCCATAATCTCACCATCACATAATATAAAGGTGGATGTTGTGGATCTGAAGTTATTAAGTAGCGCACTGTATCAACTACATATTTATCGGAATTAATGTGTTGATATCTGTCTAGGTTATTAACAAGAATTAAACCTTTATTAGTGTCCCAATTGTTAAAAACCTCTTGCTTGACCTCAGCTAGAGTATGACCAGATATTGCTAGCGATGTAGCAGATTCATCGTACCAATAAACTTTTTGTCCCAAATGACTAAAGCGAAAGAAAATACCTACACCAATTAGGCTAATTACCAAAAGTTTTAACCAAGTTGGCGGATTTGACTTTGTTAGCAATTGTATTTTGTCCATGTATTGCATCTAAATTATTAGCTATCCTTTTGGTTGCTTGAAATATTCCTGCGCCAGAATTGGTGGATACTTAGGAACTTCATCTTTATCTAAGCAAGTGGGAATGGTGTTAATTGAAGCATCGTGATTAGGACTGGTAAAAAAGGCACATGAGTACCTTTGTTTAGCACTGTGAGATTTAGTTGGAACTATGACTCGATGAGGTGTAGCGCGAAACTTATCGTTTGTCCATCGCTGCAATAAATCTCCAATCAATACTATAATTGCGCCGGGAATGAAGGGCGCGACAACCCATTCTCCAGCATTTGTATGTATTTCTAAACCTTCAGAATCTTGAAATAAAAATGTGAGCGTACCTATGTCTGTATGTTCTGCTAGATAAACTTTGCCTTTTTCTGGAGGCTGATAGATAGATGGGTAATGATGCAAAACTATCCCATGGTTTTGATGTGAATAGAAATTTGTAAAATAATCTTCGGGAATGTTCAAAGAAATAGCTAAAGCTTGGAATACTTTCAAAGTCCTTTCATGACAACTATTGAAAAGTTCCAGCATCACTTCACGAAACTGAAGTGGATTTTTTGGCCATTTATTTGGTTCAAAAAAAGGATCTTCAATATCTCCAACTTCATCAGGATAAATTTCTTTGCCAAAATGAAACCCTTCCGTCATTGCTTCATTGCCGCTGTGTTGGTCGTCGCTCTTTTTGAAATTATGATATCCGCGAAGATTGCGGTCTGGAAAGAAAGATGCTTGTTCTTTTTCTGCTTCTGGTAGTTTAAAAAAGGACTCAGATTGTGAAAATAATTGAGAAATTAGATTTTGAGAAATCCCAGAATTTTTGAGATAGAAACATCCGACTTCATGAAGAGCGAGAGAAATTTGTGAAGCTACAGCTTCTTTGGCAACTTTGTCGCCAGTCAGAAAAGGATTGAAGTCAATGATAGGTATTTGCATTTTAAAGATATCTTTTTTAGTTAGTTTGAATTAGTTTTAGGTCGTAAGGGTTCCAAAATGTTCCTGTAAGGGCAGAGTGTTCAATACCTTGAATCCGATTTCGGACTGCCACCATTGATAAAGGGTTGACTAAATAAATAAATGGTAGATACTCTTGAGTAATGCGTTGAGTTTCTGCATAGATAGCCTTGCGCTTTGCTTCATCTAATTCTGAGGCCGCTTGCATATATAAATCACCAACTTTTCGTTCCCAGCTTGCTATTTCTCGCCCAGTTATTGGCGTTTGTCCTGGTGGGGATGGTGGATTAAAAAAGTGCAAACCAGCATCAGTAAGCCAAACATTAGCCCAATCATTGGGTTCTTGACCGACTGCTACTTCAAGTAATTGGCATTCCCAATCAAAAGTTTGAGTCAATTTGTTAATGAAAATGTTAGTAGCTACAGGATTAAAATCAATAGTTATGCCAAGGTTAAGTAAATTTTCTTTGATGATTACTCCCATTGCCTGCAAGATATTATTACTAGCATTTGTTGTGAGAGTAAAGCGAACAAGATTTCCTTGGTTATCTAATAAGTGACCTTGATTGTTATATTTAAAGCCTACTTTTAAGAGTAGGTCTTTGGCTTTTTGGAGATTGTATTCATATAATTTTAAACCTGCTTTAATAGATAAATAATATTTGCTCTGTACTGCGATAGGTGAATTTTGTAGCTGCCCCAATCCCCTATAGATATTATTGAGTATTTGTTGGCGATTAATTGCATAAGCGATCGCTTGTCTAAATTCGACTTTATTGAACCACTGAGACTTGATTGGATCGACCAATAATTTACTATTTCTACTACCTTTATTGAGATTAAAAGTAATAGCACTTGAGCCGATAAAAAGACCGCCATTATAAATAGTAAACTTTCCTTTCCCTTCTTCATGTTTTAATAAAGAAAAATAATTAGTATTAACGTTGATATAATCCAATCCTCTAGAACGGAATTGAACTAAGGCAGTATCTTGATTAGGAATAATTTGGGCAATGACACGTTCTATATAAGGTTGTGAATTGCCTTGATTATCTTTACGCCAGTAATAAGGATTTTTCCGAAAAGTTATTCGCTGGCTAGGAGTATAAGATTCTATTATATAAGGGCCATTGACGATAATATTTTTTGGTGGAGTATCAGTTCCCCAAGTAGATAAAAATTTCGGTCTACCTTCGGTGTCTTTTTGTTTAACACTTTCTCGAAATACATGCGCTGGTAAAATTTCTAGTTTTGTCGCCCGAATAAATGGCGCAAATGGTTCAGGTAATGTAAATTCAACGCGCAAATCATCTAATTTACGTACTTTGGGAAATGTACGGTTTTTCCCAATTAGGAAGAAGTCTTTAGCATAAGTAGGAATGAGTGGATTGGCATAAATTTCATTGTAAGTAAAAACCACATCTTCCGCAGTTAGTGACTTACCATCTGACCATTTTAGACCTTTGCGGAGGGTGAATATTACTTGTGTTTTATCTGGTGAGGTTTGCCAAGATTCAGCTAGACAAGGTTCAATTTCTCCATGGCCATTTTCTTTAACTAGACCCTCATAATTAAATAGTAAAGTATAAGCTGATTCGAGTATTAAAGCTGGATTAAAAGTCGTGGGTTCATTTGGTACAGAAACAATAATTTGAGATATTGGTTTTGCTTGGGTTGTTAAGTTAATTTGGTTAGAAATAATTATCGCGATCGCAGTTACCAAAGTGAGAACAATTACTAGCCAACGATGACGTATTAAATTATATTTTTTATTGTTTTTTAATAACTTAAAATACGACATCTACAACTACTCCGTTATTTATCTTTAACTAGGTTGAAATAACAACCTATGGGCATCTTGTAATAAAGCTGGTATCTTGTCAGCATGGGGACTATGACACAAACAGTTACTCAAATCAAATTCTTTAACTCGTTCTGCTGTCTTACCTGGAAACCAAGGATCGGCATTATTTAAATGGTTGTAACGTCTTGTAGCATATTCCCACATATCAAACGCGATCGCTAAATTTCGCAACCATAAAATAACTGGAATATTAATCTCACCAGGAGTTTGACTATAGTCGGGTAAACCAATATGCCAGGTACTATACCAGTCTTTTCCAAGAGAGGCGATCGTGGCTGTTTCTAACCGAGTTAAAATTGGCAATAAAATTTCATCAGCTTTATCTAAAAGTTCTATCACCTGCAAATGTTCATCAAAATCTGATGGTTTCGATGCACCTAAACTTAAAGTATGTACTTGCGGATGACTTAAACAAAACAAATCGTTAAACGCCATCGGGCTGAGAGGATAACATAAGTCCAATAACTTTTGTGGCGGCTTATAAAGCATTCCACCTTTATCAGATGGACTAATAATAAATACTCCCATATCGTGACGCGTGGCGGCTTCAATAGCAGGCCAATTAAATTGATTAATGTAGTACCAATGTAAATTTACATAATCAAATTGATTGGTTTTAATAGTTTTAATAATTAAATCCGTTGGCGCGTGGGTAGAAAAGCCAATAAACTTTACCTTACCCTGCGCTTGTAATTGTCGTGCTACATCAAGGCAACCATTAGGACGAATGGTATCGGCAAACTGTGGCTCATAATTAATACCATGTATCGTTAATAAATCAATGTAATCTAGCTTTAATAAAGCTAAAGATTTCTCAAACAAACTGCGGAATTTTTCAGAGTCAGATGTTGGGCAAACCTTAGTCTGGACAATAATTTTTTCTCTAGGCAACTTCGATAAAATAGCACCTAATTGCATTTCCGAAGTTCCATAAATGCGGGCAGTTTCGATGTGATTAATGCCAACCTCTAAAGCACGATAAATAGTAGCTTCTAGATTCTTTTGATTTTCCTCTGGAATTTGTTCTTGAGCAAGCTCTTTATCTTCAGTATAGGCGTAGCGCATTCCTCCACAGGAAAAAACGGGTATTGGCAATTCTGTACGCCCAAATCTACGATATTGCATCATAAAATGTGTTTTGATTAGAGAAGCTCTAAGCATACAACTATATCTACTGACTTTTTGCCGCAATCAAACCCCGCATTACTTTGAGATGGAACATCAAGTATGATTTTTCCACATAATTGAGGCGATGTTTAACTAACTCATGAATATTGGGATAGTTATGCTCTGGCATACTTGGGTAAAGATGATGCTCTACATGGTAATTATTATTAAAGTAATAAAACCTCACTATAGAGTTAGAAAGCATTGTTCTTGTATTATTCCATTCGTTGTGATTTAAGCCAGACTCACAGCCATAGTGATCTGTAATAGTTAATATGAAGCCGAATGGAGCAGCAAAAGTTAATAATGGTATCCAGTAACCACAAAAAAGCACCCAAGGATAAATTACTGTTAATCCTGCCATTACTACAACCCAACCCAATAACAACCAATTATTTTGTAAAACTACTTGGCGTTGTTCTGGGGTTTTAAAATAGTTCACATAAAACTTAATTGCTACGTCCGATTCTTCTTGCTGAGGATCGATCGAAGAGTTTATATACAATCCTTTGGTTGCTATCCACCAATTCTTCCATGTCGCGAGTGGATAAAAATATGTCAAAGCAATAAAATAAGTTTTGATATCGGGAAATGTCTGCCAACCTGAGGTATCTCCTACGATGATGCCTTTATTTCTTGTTTCTTGATGATGTCCTAAATGAATATATTTGTGAAAATAAAAGTTCATCAATAATACTAATGACAAGAAAGTTCCCACAAATCGGTTAGCATTTTTTGACCTATACAAACTAGTGTGAGAACAATAATGTATTGCCGCAAAAATGCAGACAAATAAAAATCCTTGCACAAACCAAATTAATAACCACACTGCCCAGTTATTCAACCAAAAACCAAGAGATGAGAGGGTTAAATATGTACCAATAACAACAAACGTTTGAATAATCGGTCTAAACTTTGGGATTTCGTGCAATATACGTAATTCTTCGTTAGATAGTTGAGTCACTTCTTTAATACTAGGTGCTATGTTTTCTTCAAATTCTTGATTATTAGCTGTAAGTTCCATATTGTTTACCTTTACATTGACAAGTTAAATTTGTTAGCAGAATCTAAGTATTAGATTTAAATTTACTGGCTGTTTTATTGAGTTTGAATTGCTTTTGTTAGTTGAATTATAGTCGGTTTTTCAAACAGGTAAGTTAAAGGAATTTCTCTTTGGAAATATGACTGTAGTTTGCAGGTAACTTCCAGAGCTAGAGAAGAATTTCCTCCAAGTTCAAAAAAGTTGTCTTGAGTGCTAATCTGCTCTCGTCCTAAAAAATCTTGCCAGATAGCTAACACAACTTCTTCATCAGGATTTTGCGGTTTTACAAATTCCTTCGCTTTTGGCAATTTAATAGTTTGATTGGGCAAGCTTGGAGGCTCAGATATTAAGATAATTTCATTCAGACGTTGATTAGAATTAATGGTGATTTTTTCTAGCAAAATCAAGAAATTATCGACCATCTTGGTAATAGTCGCATCTGTAAATAAATCGGTTCTATAAACTAGCAGACCTTCAATACCTGTTGATGTTTCTTCCAGCGTTAACTCTAAATCAAATTCTGCGGTATCTTTGGTATCTTTAGCAATCAACTCCTCTTTTAAAATCAGATTGGAAAACTCTAAATTGTCTTCTGGAGTATTTTGAAAGACAAACATTACTTGATTGATTAATGTGTAACTAGGGTCTCTCACTGGCTGGAGTTCTTCTACTAGCTTGATTAGGGGCATTTCTTGATGAGCGTAAACACCCAAAGCTACCTCACGCACTCGACCCAATAATTCCCGGAAGCTGGGGTTTCCTCCTAAGTTGGTGCAGAATGGTAGCAAATTGACAAAGAAACCAATTAATCTCTCTATTTCTACTCTGGTGCGATTGGCTAAAGCACTACTGACAATGATATTTTCTTGTTTGGTATAGGCAAAAAGTAATGTCTGGAATGCTGCCAACAAGGTCATAAATAAAGTTACGCCTTCTTGTTGACTCAGAGTCTTCAGTGCATCGGTTAGTTTTTGGGAAATAACTACAGATTTAACTGCACTTTCAAAGGTGCGTACTGGTGGACGAGGATAATCAGTTGGTAGCTGCAATATTGGCGGACTAATGCCTAAATGCTTTTGCCAAAACTGAAGCTGAGATGCTAAAACTTCTCCTTTTAACCACTGTCTTTGCCATTGAGCAAAGTCACTATATGTGATAGGTAAATCTTTCAAAGGAGATGGTTTACCTTCACAAAAAGCTGCGTAAAGTTCGGCTAATTCTTGGGTGAGGATACTAAAAGACCAACCATCAGCAACAATATGGTGGGTGACGGCAATAAATAAATATTCTTGTTCGTCCAACCGCCACAGTTTGCTGCGTAATAGTGGTCCGCGTGCTAAATCGAAAGGCTGCTTAATTTCTTGCTCAGCTAGTTGTTTAACTTGAGTTTCGCGTTCGGCTGCGGGGATGTGACGCAGATCAATTACGCAAAAATCGAATACAGGTTCGTCAATAGTCGCATAAACAACTTGTCCATTTTTTACTTGAAAAGTCGATCGCAATGTTTCATGCCGTCGGACAATTTCTCTTAAACTCTCTTCTAAGGCTTTTTCGTTCAGCGCACCTGTAATCCTATAGATTAAAGGTAAGTTATAGATGGGATTGCCGGGATAGAATTGGTCAAAAAACCAAAATTCCAGCTGGATTAAAGAAATTGGGATGGTTTCGCCTGAAGAGGGCAACTTGGTGAGAGCTAATTCCTGTCGATTTGGTGCTTTAGCTGTGGCGATTTTTTGGGCTAAAGGTGCGATCGCTGGCGATTCAAATAAACTTAAAAGGGGTAATTCTATGCCAAATGCTTTGCGCGTTAAAGCAATTACCTGAGTTGCTAATAAAGAATGTCCCCCCAAATCAAAGAAGTTATCGTAAATGCCAACTTTTTCTAACCCTAAAACATCTTGCCAAATTCCCGCTAAAATTTCTTCGGTGGGTGTGCGCGGTTCTACATAAGTTTGGCTTAATTCGGGTCGGCTGTTTGACGGTTCTGGTAAAGCGCGACGGTTGACTTTGCTATTAGGCGTGAGGGGAAAAGATTCCATTTCCACAAACGCCGATGGCATCATATAATCTGGCAGTTGCTCGCTCAAAAAAGTTCGCAATTGTTCGACTTTGATTGTCTCGCCAGGAATTGGCACAAAGTAAGCAGCTAAATATTTTTCCCTGGCACTTTCCCCAAACACTTTGGCTACCGCTTGGTTAATTTGCGGATGTTTGCTAAGAACAGCTTCAACTTCTCCCAGTTCCACGCGAAAACCCCGGACTTTCACCAAATCATCTATCCGTCCCAAAAACTGGATATTGCCATCCGGCAAGTATTTTGCTAAATCTCCTGTTTTGTATAAGTGCTGAGTCACCGAAGTTTGCTCAACGGGGGGAACCCCCGCACGCAACTTCTCGCTGAGTGCTGAGTGCTGAGTGGGGAGTGCTGAGTGCTGAGTGGAAGAATTTTCTTCTGCCTCCTGCCTTCTGCCTTCTGCCTTCTGCCTCCTGCCTCCTGCCTCCTGAAACGGATTCGGGATAAACTTTTGATTGGTCAAATCTGGACGGTGGAGGTAGCCGCGCGCCAAGCCATCACCACTGACGTAGAGTTCTCCAGGTACGCCAATGGGTACGGGTTGGAGATTGCGGTCTAATAGATAAACTTGCACATTGACAGCTGGTTTACCAATGGGCGGATAAATCGGCCATTCATCTGGGTTTTGGCTAAAAGTATAAGCTGTAACTAAATCTGCCTCTGTAGGTCCGTAGAAATTGTAGAGCGTACAATTGGGCAAACGCTTAAACAGCTTAATCATCGGCTGCGTAATTTGCAGTTGTTCGCCACAAGCGATCGCTTCCCTAATATTGTTAAATAAATGTACTTGCTCTCCGTAAATTTCCGCTAATTGCTGCCACAGGGTAACAGGTAGAAAAGCTTTACCAATTGGGTTATTAGCCAGTAATTGAATTAATTTATCTAAATCTTTGCGATCGCACTCTGGAATTAGATACAATGTACCGCCAAAGCCCCAAGCCACAGATATTTCGTGATAGCTGACATCAAAACTCAAGGAAGCAAACTGAAGCACACCCACACCTGTAGCCATTTTCGCCTGATGGTGTGCGACTAAATTAGTGAGCGAGCGATGGGGAACAATCGTTCCTTTAGGTGTGCCGGTAGAACCAGAAGTATAGATGAGGTAGGCTAAATTCTCAGCAGTAACTTCAATTTGTGGATTTTCCGCAGATTCTTGGCTAATAACCTCCGCATCATCATCTAACATAATTAGATGACGAGTCGTATTACCTTCAAGTAACGATCGCCAACGGGATTGAGTTAACACAACTGGTGCTTGCGAATCCTGAAGCATGAAAGCTAAACGCTCTGGCGGATAGTGGGGATCGAGAGGAACGCAAACTCCCCCAGCCTTGAGCGTGCCTAAAATAGCGATCGTTGCATCTAGCGATGCCTTCAGCAACGTCTTCGACGAACGCTCTACGCAAATGCCCACTGGAATATCTTGTTTTACACCTAAGCGTTGTAAGTGGTGGGCGATTTTATTGGCTTGCTGGTTTAACTCCTGATATGTCAATTGCTGCTTGTCGTATACCACCGCCAAGGCTTGGGGGTTCTTTGCAACTTGCTCCTCAAATAACTGATGGATGCAACGATTAATGGGATGCGCTGCTGCGGTTGCATTCCACTCTCTTAACAGCAAATCTTCCTCAGCTGGCGTTAATAGCGGTAACTCCCCTGGGGTGCGATGGGGATTCGTGGTAATTCCTTCCAACAAAGTCAGGAAATGACCAGCCATGCGATCGATGATATCTGCTTGGAAGCGATCGCGATCGTAACTAATTTTGACAGTCATTTCCTCGCCAGGAATCGCCACCACTGTTAGAGGATAATTAGTTTGCCCTTTATCCTGAATTTCCCCGATGCTCAAATTCCCAGGAAGTTCCTGCAAAGTTGCGTTGATAGGATAGTTCTCAATGACAACCAAACTTTCAAACAAAAGTTGAGTGCGAGGAATTTCACTCACACCTTGAATATCTACCAGTGGAGTATATGAATACTGTTCTCGTTCGATGTACTCTTCTTGTAACAACTGCAACCAGGTTAACAAATCAGTTTGCTCAGGGATTTTTAACCGTGCTGGCACAGTATTAATAAACACCCCTACCATCGACTCTACACCGGATAAAACCGGAGGACGACCAGAGACAGTAGTGCCGAAAACTACATCAGACTCGCCACTATAGCGACTGAGCAACAAAGCCCAAGCTGCTTGTATTAAAGTGGCAAGTGTCAGATGATGTTGTTGGGCAAAAGTTTTTAAGGCTGTTGTCGTCTGGGCCGATAGATTATGGCAGAGAACATCAATATATAGTTGTTGGTGAGAACTCTGCCCGATAGGTCGTTCTACAATCAAAGGCGTAGGTGCAGAGAAACCCTCAAGATTCCTTTGCCAAAATTCCTTCGCACCAGCCAAATCTTGCTGCTGCAACCAATTAATATAATCGCGGAAAGGGCGACTTGGAGGTAAATTTAACTGTTTACCTTGCTGAATTGACTCATAAATATAAAATAATTCTTTGAAAATAATCGGCCAACTCCAACCATCAAGCAGCAAGTGATGAAAACTCCAAACAAACTCGTAAGTTTCATCAGCTACCCGAATTAATGCACACCGCATTATAGGAGCTTTGTCAAGTTCAAAACCTTGCTTTTTATCTGCCTCTAAAAAAGAATTTAGCCGAATTTCTCGCTCCTGTTGAGATAACATCCGCCAGTCTAAATTAGACCAAGGCAAATTAACTTGTTTCCGTACTACCTGTACGGCTTGCTTGCGATTCTTCCAAACAAAAAGAGTCCGCAAAACCGAATGTCGCTCAACTAAAATTTGCCAAGCACGTTCAAATATACCTGCATCTAAATTGCCATGTAGAGTTAATTGAAACTGCTCAAAATAGAGTGTCGATTCCGGCTCATACAGAGTATGAAATAACATCCCCTCCTGCATCGCCGATAGAGGATATATAGATTCAATATCTTTACTTTTATTTTGCTTTTGTGCAACTACCATTGTTTTAAAGATGATAATAATTATGTAAAATTTCTCTCTTCTTCTCTTCTCTTTGTGCTCTTTGCGTCCTACCCTGCGGGAAGCTGCTTGCGCGTCTATGCGGTTCGTTTAAAAAATAAATCTAAATAAAAACCATAAACTTAAAAAGCCGATGTCGATAATCCACCATCAACCGGAATAGTCACACCCGTAATATAGCTAGCACATTCTGATGCTAAAAACGCAACTAAATTTGCCACCTCACTAGATAAACCACGACGACCAAGAGGAATCATTTTATTACTTCCGGCGATAATTTCATCAACCGTCCGTCCTTCCTGTTCGGCAAAAATCTCTAAATATTCTCTATGTCTAGGAGTATCAATCAAACCAGGATTAACACCAGTAACTAACACATTCCATTTAGCAACTTGCGTCGCCACAGTTTTAGTAAAATTCATTAATGCCGCATTCGCTACTCCCGATTTTATAAGACGGCTAGAAGGTTCTTTTCCTGATGTACCAATGATATTAATAATCCGTCCCCTTTGCTGATTTTTCATCGTTGGTAGCACCAAATTAGTCATGCGAATATAGCCCATTAACTTGCGCTCAAACACATCTTCCCAATCTGCATCAGAGATATTTTCTATAGGTTCAAGAGAAAATGTTGCCCCTTCAGAATTATTGACCAAAATATCGATTTTGCCAAATTGTGTAATAGCTTCTTGTACTAGTTTTTGAGAATCATCAGCATTTTGCACATCAGCACAAATGTGAATAACTTTTGCTGGAGAACCAACCAAACTTTGATAAGCTTGTTCCAATCGTTCAAAATTTCTACCACAAATTACTAAGTGACAACCTTCTGCTGCCAACTTGTGAGCAACGGTGTAACCTATACCAGCGCTGGCTCCTGTAACTAAAGCGACTTTCTGTGTTAATCCTAAATCCATAATTAATATTCCTTTAGGAAGCAGTTAGTGCTGTCTTTAAACAAGCATCTTTAATTGAAAGAGTAGAGGAAGGTTTAATCAAAATCTCAATTAAAGTTACAATTTCATCAGAAGCATTATATCCCCCGTATAACACCTCAGCCGGAGCATAATAAACGCTACCATATTCTAACTGTTGCTGTTCGTTTTGAATGGCGATCGCTAATTTACCATTCAGGACTATTCCCATTTTGTCAACATTAGCTCGGTGAATTGGGATGATTGCTCTAGGAAGAATTTTAGTAATAATAATTTCAAACCAAGAGCCAATAACAGACTGACATTCAAAACCTGTAATTTTATCAATAGTTAGTGAAACTTTTAAAATCGCCTCTTCAGGTTCCTCCAAATTTGTGATGCGTTTTACATCAAATGCTAATGCTGTTTCTGAGAAAGGATTGGTAGAACCATGCAGCACATTAGCACCAGCTACATACACTTGCTCAAGAGGTTCGAGAATTTCTTTTGTACCGTTGAGGTTAAATTCTAACCTTCCCGTAATTTGCATTCCTATTTGGCTTTCGGAATGTTGATGTAATGTAAAAGTTGCGCCTGGGGGAATAGAAGCTAACTGCACAACGGTATCTTCACATTGGAAGGCGAGTAACTCTACATTAGAGTTAATTATAATAGTTTTTGGTTGGGGAAAATATTTAGACATAACTTGTTGTTAATTTAATCTTTTTTTTTGAAAAAGTGACCAACTCATCTGGATATTTCCATAAGTAGAAATAAATTCTAAATCGTAAGCTTTCACAGCATTCTCATTAGTAATAGCGAAATCGGCTAAACCCTGTTTGACTTGCATCGCGCAATCGCTAGTAGAAGGAGATAAATCAACTTGGATTTGTGCTTTATCTTGAGTATCTGGCAAAAGTTGTTTTAACAAAGGTAAAGGAGCCGGATGAGTAACAATTCTCGAACCGTTGAAAACTGCCTCTTTATCTTTCTTTTTCGCCAACCCATAAACGGGAGTAGGATATATAAAAATAAAGCCTAATTCCAAATCAGGCTCCATATAAAACTCATTAATTCGGTCGTAAGCATGAGGAACTAACGCTAAATCAACCTTGTCTTCCAGCAAGGCTGCTTTAACATCAAGAAAAGTATCGAACAACTGAGTTGATACAGTAAATTCTTCGGAGATTATTTGATTAATTATGTACTTGGAAGCATAATCACTACTAGTAGCAGCAGGCCCCAAAGTACCTATGACTAAATTTTTTGAAGGAGGGATACGAGGTTCAAATTCAATCTGAAATTCCAGCATAGTTCTTCCTGAGTTATCATCATATTTTTGGGTAGCGATTTATTGATTGCTTGGTGATAAATAACCTCCTAGAACGTAGTTTTTATTCAATTTCTGCTAACAGTTCGTCCAAAGCTTCTTGGCTAAACTCAACATCCGGGAAGTCTGAAGGAGTATAGCCACCCGCTTCTGGAGATAAGCAGTGGGCAATAATAGCTTCTAGCGCTGCTATATACTCGTGCGCCAAATGTTCTACAGTCTTCCGGCGATGGAATTTTTCGCTGTAGTACCATTCCAGTTTCAGCCGTCCTTCTATCACCAAACCATCCACCGTGATTAAGTGGCTGCGTTGTCCTTGAGGACTGTGAATAGAACCGCTAGACTCGCAAGCATATTTCCATCCCAAGGTGGCTAACTGAGTTTGGTCGTATTGACCCAAGTAGTTAAAGCTCACCTGGGCTTTGGGTAGGGCTTGTAACTGATGGCGTTCTGCGTTTCGTAGCAGCGCTTCGCTATCGCACTCATCTATACTCAAATAACGCAAGATGCCATAACCAATCCCCTTGTTAGGTATCTGGCGCAGTTGTTCTTTAACTGACTTGAGAACTTCTTTGATGTCATCTTGCGCTTCCAGCCTTAACAACACGGGGAAGATACTGGTAAACCAGCCTACCGTGCGCGACAAATCCACATCCTCAAATAAGTCCTCTCGCCCGTGACCTTCTAAGTCAATCAGTAGGGAGGGAGAACTTATCCAGCGAGTGAAGGTCTGCGCTAACGCTGTCAGCAGCACATCGTTAATTTGAGTATTGTAAGCCGAGGGAACATCCTGTAACAAAGCGCGAGTTTGTTCTACGCTCAGATGTACAGAGACAGTCCGGCTGGAGGCTACAGTATTTTCTTGAGTAGCAGCAGTATAATCCAACGGTAACGGCGCAGTTGGGAAACGCATTGATTCCAGCCAGTAATCTAGCTGTAAGCGGAGTTCTTGACTGCGCGCATAATCCTGCAACCGCATTGCCCATTCCTTAAAGGAGGTGGTTTTTGCAGGTAGTTGGATAGTTTTACCAACTTCTAACTGTTTGTATGCTTGCGATAAGTCTTCTAGCAAAATCCGCCACGAAATCCCATCGACAGCCGCGTGATGGATGACGATGAGTAACCGTCCGGCAGAATTTCCTAGTTGAAACAGAACGACCCGCATCAACGGCCCATCTGCTAAGTTGAGCGTTCTTTGTGCTGAATCTGCTTTAACTGCGATCGCCTTTAACTGTTCCCCTTGAGGCAGATGTGATAAATCTGCAATGTCCAACGAGACTTCATCTACATCACTGTTGTACTGCTGCCATTTTTCATCCTGCTGCACAAATCGCAGGCGTAAAGCATCGTGATGATAGAGTAGCTTCTGTAGTGCCTGCTGTAATAGTTCCGGTTGCAAATTTGCGGGAACTTCTAGCAGGACTGATTGGTTAAAGTGATGCGGTTCTGGCTGATTTTGCTCAAAGAACCAGTGTAAAACAGGTGTTAGAGGGATAAAACCTGTAACTAACCCTTGTTCTGATTGAACCGAATTAATTTTACCAGCAACACTGGCTAATTCAGCAATTGTTTGATGTTGAAATATTTGTTTGGGCGTGAGTTTTAGCCCAGATTGATTAGCTTTGGCGATTATTTGCATACTAATGATGGAATCTCCGCCCAATTCAAAGAAATTGTTGTGAATCCCAACTTTTTTAAGTAATAAAACCTCCTGCCAAATCTTGGCTAAGACTTCTTGAGTGTGAGTGTGCGGAGAAACAAAACCTGTTGATTCATCAGACTCAAACTGCGGTACTGGTAATGCACGGCGGTCTACTTTGCCATTAGGCGTAATCGGCAAAGCTTCTAAAAATGTGAAGGATGCAGGAACCATGTAACTGGGGAGCTTTGACTTGAGAAACTGGCGTAACTCATTACTGGTAGGCTGCGTGAGTTCTGGGATGATATAAGCTGCCAAACTCTTCACACCAGGTATATCTTCCCTAACGATCGCCACAGCCTCGCGCACCTGGGGGTGTTGAGTTAAAGTAGCTTCAATTTCTGCAAGTTCAATGCGGAAGCCGCGAATCTTAACTTGGTTATCAATGCGACCCAAGAATTCTATATTGCCATCGGCTTGATAGCGAACTAAATCGCCTGTTTTATACAAGTGCTGAGTGCTGAGTGCTGAGTGCTGAGTGTTGAGTGCTGAGTGCTGGGTGCTGAGTGCTGAGTGCTGAGTGTTGAGTGTTGAGTTCTGAGTTAAAGATTCTCTTTCTCCCCCTGCTCCCTGCTCCCTGCTCCCTTGCCCAATTCCTGCCTCCTGAAACGGATTAGGAAGAAATTTTTGATTTGTCAAATCTGGACGGTTGAGATAGCCTCGTGCCAAGCTTTCGCCACTGATGTAAAGTTCTCCAGTTACACCAATGGGTACAGGTTGTAAGAGAGAATCTAATATATAAACTTGAGTATTGGCGATCGCCCTCCCAATCCTAGGTGATAAAGTTTGTTGTCCTTTCGGCACAGTCCCAGAGGTTGTTACTACAGTATTTTCTGTCGGGCCGTAATTATTCACCACCTCAAAGGGATGGAAATCTGAAGGATACTGATGCAGTCGATCGCCACCTGTGAGCAAAGTTCGCAAAGCAGCATTCGCAGGCCAATTTAATGACAGCATTTTCTCTGCCATTGGCGTTGGTAAAAAGCTAATAGCGATCGCCTTTGCTAACATCCAATCCCGCAGTTGTTCAGGATCGAGTCGGGTTTCATCATCAGGGAAGTAAATACTAGCTCCCGCCGCCAGATAAGGCCAGATTTCCCAACCACAAGCATCAAAAGCAACTCCTGCAACTTGTGTGGCGCGATCGCCAGAGGACACCGCAAAAGCTTGCTGATGCCAAAAGACTAGGTTTAACAAGCCTCGATGCTCAATTTGTACCCCTTTAGGTCTGCCAGTGGAACCGGAGGTGTAAATTACATAAGCGAGATTGTTAGTTGTCGTAGTGTGAGTTAAATTCTCTGTGCTGGTGCTGGAGATTGCTTTGTCGCTATCCAGACAAATCACCTGCGCTTTGTGTGGCGGTAGGGTTTTAACTAAACTTTCCTGCGTCAGCAGTACCGATACCTGAGCATCTTCTAGCATGAACGCCAAACGCTCTTGGGGATATGCCGGATCGAGTGGTACATAAGCCCCACCAGCCTTGAGAATGCCTAGCATTCCTACTATCATTAGGGGCGATGCCTTCGGCAACGTCTTCGACGAACGCTCGATGCAAATTCCCACTAAAACTTCTGGTTTTACCCCAAGTGAGCGTAAATAATGCGCTAATTGATTGGCGCGATCGTTCAACTGTTGATATGTCAGCGATTCCTCTTCATAAACCACAGCCACAGCATTTGGTGTCTTTTCTACCTGCTGTTCAAATAACTGATGGATACATTTGCTGTGAGGATAAGGTCTATAAGTATCATTCCACTCTACTAGTAACTGATGTCGCTCCTGCTGACTTAGCAATGGTAATTCGCCAATACTTTGATGGGGATTGGCAATTATCGCTGCTAACAAAGTCTGGAAATGACTCGTCATCCTAGTAATCGTATCTGGCTCAAATAGGTCGCTGTTATATTCCCAAGAACCTATCAATCCTGCTTTTGTCTCCCAAACTGCCAAGGTCAAGTCAAATTGAGAAGTGCCACGTTCGACAAATTGGGGAGTCAAAGTCAAATCGGGCAATTCTACTTTATCTAACAAAAAATTCTCTAAGACGAACACCACTTGAAACAGGGGATTGTAGCTGAGAGAACGTTCTGGTTGCAATGCTTCTACCACTTGTTCAAAGGGAACATCTTGATGAGTGTAAGCAGAAGTTGCAACTTGCCGCACTTGGGAGAGAAATTCTACAAAACTAGGATTTCCCTCAATCCGGTTCCGCAATACCAATGTATTGACAAAAAAGCCAATCAATGACTCTAATTCTCTGCGGTTGCGGTTAGCTATAGGGCTACCAACGCAGATATCATCCTGACCACTGTAGCGAAACATTAAAACCACAAAAGCCGCCAGTAGGGTATGAAATAAGGTCGCCCCTGACTGTTGGCTGAATTTTTTGATTTGTTCGCTTAAATTCCGGTCTATTTGGAATTGCTGGGTCGCACCACAAAAAGTTTGAATGGCGGGGCGGGGCTTGTCTGTGGGTAGTTCTAACAAGGGTGGTGCGCCAGCTAGTTGTTGCGTCCAGTAATTGAGTTGCTGTTTTTGTACTTCCTCTGTCAACCACTGTCGCTGCCAAACTGTAAAATCACCATATTGGATAGGTAATTCAGGGAGCAGTACAGAAGAATCCAGTGTCAAAGCTCGGTAGAGGCTAGATAACTCTTGGATAAATAGCCCCATTGACCAACCATCGGTGATGATGTGGTGCATAATCAACGCCAAAACATGGGACTCTGACCCCAGCTTTAATAAAGTCACCCGCAACAATGGGCCATGACTTAAATCAAAAGGCTGACGAGCTTCTTTGGTGACAATTTGTTGTACCTCTGATGCTGCTAAACCTTGCAAGTCCAGCACTGGGCTTTTGATTATCAAGCTCGGAGATATGACCTGCACGGGTTTGCCATCGACGGCGGGAAAAGTTGTGCGGAGAATTTCGTGGCGACGGATAATTTCGTTGATACTCTGTTCTAGAGCAGCTAGGTTGAGTACACTTTCAAGGCGCAGCTGCAAACTCTCGTTATAAAATGCGCTTTGGCTCTCTAGTTGATAGAGAAACCACATCCGTTGTTGGGCAAAAGATAAGGGTAATTCTCCAGAACGGTCTATAGATGTTATTGGTTCAAAAGAGGAGTCTGTGGCATTTTTTGCTTCTTCCAGAAAAGCCAGGATTTCTGATTTGTACGCTAGTAGTTTGTTTTTGAGGTCTGGGTTCATCACTCCCTTGGGAGCGACATATTTTAACTGGTTGTTTTCCAGCCAAACTTTGATGCCTAAACTATTTAAATAAGAGACGAATTCTATTGTTGTCATTTACAGCACCCCCACCTCATATTCGTTTTCTGCATCATCAATACTTTCATTCCACTGTTTACCAACAGTTAACAATGCTTCTAGGCTTTCTCCTAAACCAGCGACAGTCGGAGATGCAAAAAAACGATTGGGCGATAATTCCACAGCAAAAGCTTCGCGCAATCGCGCAATGACTTGGAAGACTAACAAAGAATTTCCTCCCAGTTCAAAGAAGTTGTCGTGAATGCCGATTTGGGGTATGCCTAAAACATCTTGCCAAGTTTGAGCTATCTGCCTTTCTGTGTCGTTACGGGGCGGGGTAGTCGCGCTTTTACGAGCCATACCCTTAGCTAGTAAGTCTCGATTAATTTCGCCGCTAGGAGTGAGGGGCATTTCTGATAGTTGCACAAAGTCACAGTTAACGGTTTTGCCGAAGCGATCGCGCACCGTCAAATCTGGTAACTTTGGTACAACAGCACCATCTTTGGAAGTGAAATAGGCAGTTAATTTCTGTAACCCTTGAAATTGGGAAGTAAAACGCTGAATTTTAGCATGGCTGCCATCTAAACCAACTATCAGCGCTGTTTGATCGTGATATAAACCAGCTAAGAAGGAATATAAACCTTGTTGCAGGCTCATATCATAATATCCTTGCGCACGGATGATTTCTTGTCTCTGATAACCCTTGTTAATCCCGGTATCACGCCAAATTGTCCAAGCAAAACAATAGCTGCGTAACCCAGCAACAGAATTTTGGTATTGATTAAAGCTTTCTAAGAAATTGTTAGCCGCAGCATAAGCCGCAATTGTCGCGCCACCAAAGAAACTTGCCAAGGACGAAAAGCTGATGAAAACCCCCTTTCCTTTCAACACCTGATGCAGCACCCAAGCACCTAAAACTTTAGGACGTAAGATTGCAGCTAAACCCTCTGGTGTTTCATCCACTAGCATTTGTTCGTGGTAAGTTCCCGCCAGATGAATCACGCCATCTAGTTGACTGACCCAGATATTCTTGGCTTTTTCGATGACTTGTTGAGTGGCTGACAAATCGCAGATATCTACTGCTTCATAAACCACTGTTCCCAGTTGCTTTAATTCCTCATAAGCTTTAACTTTATCTAATATTGATGCAGATATAGACTTTGTACTTGGCAGAGGAGTACGACCAAGTAAGAGCAATTTAGCATCAAAAAACTTAATCAGATATTTAGCGATTTCAACTGCGACCCCGCCAAGACCACCGCTAATTACATACATTCCTCCTTGTTTAAAAGGTAGTGCTTGCTTTGGTTTATGTTGTAGATTAACTTTTTCTAAACCTGCAACTAAACGCTTGTTGTCACGGTAAGCAACCTCTTGTTCTTTTGATACACTTTGGAGTTCTTGCAGAATGTAATTTGCATTAACCTCGGTTAAATTTGTTGGCAAATCGATGTGGCGACAATTTAACCAGGGGATTTCATGGGGAATAGTTTTTAGGACACCGAGAACAGGAGATTTTTCATAAGCTATTTTGTCTGTTGGTTTTGTAGACTGCGTATAGCTAGAAATAAATAATAATTGAATTGAATTCTGGTCAGTCCGAATTTTTTCTAAGGCTTGGATAATAAATAATAAACTATAAATTCCGTATTCTTGGACTTGTTCCAGAGCTTCTGGATTGTTGATTTCTCCGCCGTAATCTTGGTAATTCCAGAGATGAAGAATCTGGCTAATATTAAGTTTCTCTGCTTTTATTGCTTTAAATAATTGCTGATAGTGTTCGGCGTTGCCAGGTTTTAAGCAGAAGTGATTAGGACTTGCTTGAGTAAAATCGTAACTGGGCGAGACACAAATATATGGTAAGTTTTGTTGTTGCAATTGCTGACAAATAAATTCACCCAATCCTAGCCGATCGAGGAATACTATAGTCAAACCATCTTGAGGTAGAGGTTGCAAAATTTTGGCTGGCTTTTGTCGCCAGACTTTTTGGTAAAACCAATCAGGAATAGTAGTATTGGGATTACCTATTAAGATATCAATCTGTTTAATAATTGATTGAAATTCACCAGTTTTAAACCGTTGGCTGAGTTGCGATCGCTGAATTTTACCAATGGCAGTTTTCGGAATAATTTCTTTATCTACGGAAATTAAATAATCTGGGTTTATGCCTATTTTGTTAACAACTTTAGTGCGAATTTCTTTGAGGAGATTGACTAAACTGCGATCGCCACTAACAGAAGTATGGAAAAAGATGGCTAATTTATCGGTATTGCTTCTGGGTTGTCTGACTGCACAGGCGGCTGTATATGAGACTTCTATGGCTTTCAGTTCCTCAACAGCAGCTTCAATTTCATGGCAATAGTAGTTTAAGCCATTAATAATAATGACATCTTTTATTCTGCCTGTAATCGTTAAACGCCCTTGATGCAGAAAACCTAAATCACCTGTATTAAACCAACCATCAGAGGTAAAAGCTTCTTGGTTTGCTTGGGGATTTTGATAGTAACCACTGGTAACAGATGCACCTTTTACTTGTAATCGCCCAATAGTATCTTCGGGAACTATTTGTTCATTTTCGTCCACAATCCGCACTGAAGCACCTGCAATTGGCAAACCCAATTCTACAAATGAAGCGTCATCTGATGTGGATGCTAAAGAAAAACTATTAGAGTAGGTAATACCAGAAGCGGTTTCGCACATCCCAAAGGCTGGATGAATTGCGTTGCTTGGTAAACTATAGGGGCGAAGCAGCTTTAAAAAACTCCTAGCTACTTTAGTAACAATTGGTTCGCCAGCGTTGATAATAAAACGCATCGACGATAAATTCCAGTGCTTTTGCTGAATCTCACTGGCGCGATCGCATATTAAAGAGAAGGCAAAATTAGGTGTCCAACTAATCGTCGCTTGATGATTATCAATCAAATCTAACCACTTGAGTGGATTCTCAACAATCAAATTAGTAGGCACATGAATTTGTTGGCAACCTAAATTAATAGCCAAAATACTGAGAGATACTAGTGCACCTACATGATCTAAAGGCATCCAGTTTAAAACACTGTCTTGATGGGAAAAATTACCCATGACAATAAAGCCATTAGTCATACTCAACAAGTTGCGATGATTCAGCATCACACACTTGGGTATACCAGTACTACCAGAAGTCAAAAACAAAATTGCTAAATCCTCTGGCTGACTCTGATGCAAGTTTTCATCTGCTTCGCACTCATACAACTGTTCGATAGTCGCTAGTTGCAAGTTTTCTAAATTTAACTGTGTTGCTAAACTAGCAATCTTGGAAGCTAAAGCATCGCTTGTCAGTACCAGAGGTTTCCCCAATATTTGCCAAGTATTCTGGAGTTTGCTGGTAATAGTGTTAAGTTGTTCGTAGGTTTTAGCTACAGATATGGCAACGGGAACAAAGCCCCCAAGCACGCATCCCCAAAACGCAGACAGAAAATCTTGATTGTCTTCTAGTTGAAAAATTACTTTATCTTGGGGCTTAAATCCCAGCTTTTTCAATCCTGATGCAATTCTTTGGGCATTTTGGAACAATTCACTATAAGATTGAAATTTTTCGCTGCCATCAGTTTGAACGAAAATAATACCTTTATTTGTATTTTTGGCGGCTTTTTCGAGTAAATTTACTAAAGTTTTGGGAGCATCGGGGGAATGTTGTAGCGGTTCCCCGTGGCTAACGGCTAGTTTATTGGTAGAGGATAAATTCTTGTTTTCTATATTTTGAATAGGTTTGATTGATGGTAAATTTTGCTGGCTATTTTCAGTTGTGAATACTTGATTATCACCCAGCAAATCCTCCAAATGCACAGGAGGAATATTTGTAATCAATGGTTCAGTAACTACTGCAACACTATTAATTTCTGACAACAAATATAATTGTTTTTCTAGACGAATCATTAAATCAGTATCAATAACTTCTAGGCTAGCTAGAGTTGCTTCATCTAACTGTACTGTATCAGTAATAGGTATACTTGAAACTGGTATAAATGCTCTAGGTATCAATTCGCTAGGTAAAACTTTTTGCAAGTGAGACAACAATTGTTCCCTAGCAAACAAGCCTGATGGAACTACATAAACTATTAACTCATGTTTTAAATTTTTTGTTTGCCTCTCTAATACTACACAATCATCTACAGTCAAACTCGACCTAATAGCAATTTCTATTTTTTCGTATGTAAAACTTTTATTATTTGAAGTTTCTATAATTTGTCTATAATTATCTAATTGCATTAGGTTTTAGATCCTTATTTCTTCAATATTAATAATTTTAAATTAATAGTAATTAAGAAGTATAAATGTAATTTTTTGTTTGTCTACAATTATCCATCAGATAGATAATCTCAGTTTTGTCAATAAAATGCAATAGCAGTTAAGACAGTTAAGAAGACAGTTAAGACAGTTAAGACAGTTAAGAATAATAAAAAAGTAATTAGTATAAAGTATCCATTGGGATACCATTAGCGAATTACCCAAATAGCTAAACTGAACCGATTAGTTGAGCAATGAAACGATTGAGAGCCTTCTGAGCAGTTTATACCCAGAAGCTTGCATACCCAGCTTCAGTTTAGACAAAACACGGTCACGTAAAATTTCAAGTTCCTCTATTGTCAACCCAACAGACTGTTTTGCTGCCTTATTCAGATGTCTGATGAAACTCACTCTGCCGTGTGATACTCGGTTGAAGTTCGTTTTCCTCTTGTTCGGGAACTAAAAAATCTGCATTTTTCCGTGTAATACTTGGTAGAATGTTATGCCGAACAATGTGTTCTAAATAGTCAACCCTGGTTAAACCTAAGCATTCACAGACAATACCAAGTGCTTTTCAGGTATCATCAGTTAGTAGCAAAGAACGTACTTCACGATAATCATCATTCTTGAGCGCAAACTTTCCCTGAATATCCCGTTTCAACATAAGTTTATTTCAGCAATATGTTGATATTTGTTCTTACCAACATATCTTATAATCCCAGATCTATTTTTACCAAATATTTGATAGCCTGTAATATTAAAGAATAGAATATAATTTTCATCAAATTGACTTAAAAAATTTTTAAATTAATTGATACTCATTATTCGTGTTATGTATTTTGTTGAATCATTTAATTCTTCTTTGTTCTGAAAAGAGAAAATGATTTTAAATGTTCAATATCTACTTGGTCTATGTGTAATTTAGGGTAAAATGTGGTGAGCTGCGCCTACACAAAATGTAGATACATTCAGGCGATCGCATTCAGGATACGGCTTTAGCTAACGTTGTATCAATTGCGTTATCCCAATTTGGCTGTTGCTCGATCAGTCCCAGACGAGTAAGTAATTGAGACTGATTTATCAGTTCTTGGCGATACTCATCATTTGGAGACTCAAATATGAGGTTTCGACGGCCTAGAGTTAAAGCAGCTGCTTGTTTTGATAACTTATTTTCTTTTACCAAAATATCTACTGCTGCTTGACGATTATCTTTCGCCCAAAATATTGCTTGTTTATAAGCTTGCAAAAACTTTTGTATAGTCTCTGGATTATTTTCTATATAATCTGTTCGCCCAAATAAAGCTACATAATTTAACTGATAACCTTCACCATCAACTAAGGGTACTACTTCTTGAGCAACTTCCGCACTCGCATAAAAAGGGTCCCACGTTCCCCAAACATCAATAGCACCTGATAATAATGCAGCTCTACCTGCATCATTCTCAATTTGTACCCAGTCTACATCACTATCTTTTAGTCCTGCACGTTCTAATACTCTAATTGCAAAATAGTAACTTTTTCCTGATGGATTACCAAGTTTTTTGCCTTTTAAATCAGCAATTGTTTTGATTGGTGAATTAGGCAGAACTAACAGCGCGTGGGTTTTAGGACTACGTTCAACTAAAGCAATTATCTTAATAGGTATACTAGCAGCAAGTGCTGCAATTGGTGTTCCCCCCAAACCTAAATCTATAGCGCTAGCAGATAATGCTTCTGTCACTGGTTTGAGTGATAACATCCGCCGAAACTCAAAATTAGTTGATTTTCTTGCAAAGGCTTTTTCCAATAACTTTTGTTCTCTCAGTGCATATACAGCAACGTATGGTGGCTGAAAACCTAAACGTAGTTTGGCAGAACTCGTCTCATTGTTAGCTGCTACAGGAATAGCACTAGATGTATTGGATGGAGAATTAGCCAATTTACCGCAAGCAGCTAAAGCGGCTGTTGATATACCTAAACCCAGCAAATCACGGCGTTTTAGCCTCATATCATCATTCTCCTTAATGATTGAAACGGGAATAGAGAACAGGAAAATATGCAAATTTTAATTAAAGAGGTTTGTAAAATGTTTAAAAGCCTACTATCTAGGTTCTGAAGTAATATTAAGTAAGTGAGTTTATTTATTAAAAGTCATTATCTATTCTGCATAAATATTCAATAAAATACGTAAATCAAATTATCTATAGCTTAATTTAAATAGCATTTTATGAAATAATATGGTAGTTAAATCGAGACTAATTTAACTACCATAGGCGAGTAGATTTAATAGGATTAAAAAATTATGATTGCATATATATCATTAAAAATCAAGATGTTTTTATTAGCGATTCTTGTTTAATAGTCATAAACAAACTGCACAAATACTTTGACAATTATTTATAAATAAAATTACATATAAAACTAATTTTGCAATTTAAATCATATAGTGCAAACTTAAAATGCTGATTTATTAGCAATAAGATTGCTAGCATCTATAAGCATAATCAAAGTAACATTTCTACAAGAACTCATAACCTCAGACCTGCCTGTTTCATTAGAGGTAGGATGCGATCGCCAAAAAATTCCAAATCAGGCTTAAAGTCATAGAAGCTCAACTGCAAGCCATCAATACCAGCCTCTTTCAACTGCACAAACTGCTCGACTACCTGCTCAGGCGTACCGATGACCTCGATGTTACCACCAATAGCCCGGCGCTTTGGTGCATCTTTACCGACGCGACCTTTCCAAGCGTGTGCATCGCTGTCGAATCTGCTAAAGCCCGAAGGTGCGGCTGGGTCAGTATGAGCAACGATCGCATCGTGATATTCCCAAGTTTCGTGCTCAGTTTCCCGGCTAATTACCATCGGGTTGAGGAGTGTCCGTACTTCGCGCCCGATATCGCGCGCAGCTTGCTTTACTCTTTTAGTATGTGCGGGTAGCGCTGCGATCGCACTCTTGAAATCTGAACCTGCTGGGCTAGTAATAAACACAATGTCAGAATAGCGTGCAGCAAAGGAAATACCTGCTTCTGAGCCTGTAGCATTGACTAACACCGGACGGCCATATTTCGGTTTAGGTGTGACATAAGCACCATTGAGTTTCCACGAAGACTTACCCTCAAATGAGAAGTTCTCGTTATCACCCCATAAACGTTGCAGCACTTCAATAAACTCAGCTGCAAGTTCATAACGATGGTCATGCTCAATGCGGTTCCAACCAAACATTTCGTGTTCAACAGCGCGATGTCCAGTCACCACGTTAATACCCCAGCGACCCCCTGATATATGGTCGAGTGTTGCGCTGTACTTAGCTAAGTGCAAGGGATGAATCGGCCCGTACAACACATGAATGGTGGAAATCAGCATGATCTTTTGTGTCAGGGTCGTGAGTGCAGCTGTGGTCACAAAAGAGTCCAGCGCTTGACCATTGAACACACCACCATAGCCACCTTTAGGTAGCCACTGTGATAGTGCAAATACTAAATCAAAGCCCAGCGCCTCGGTTTTTAGCACCAGATCCTTGTTGTATTCAAAGCTCCAATCGGTAGTACGTGGTAATGTGGAAGCACTCCAACCGCCTGCTTGGATGGGGAGAAATAACCCCAACAATACAGGCTGTTGCAACGCTTGAGAGAGAGGGCTGTCGGGAAAATCTGTTGGAGCCAGAAAGCGATCGCTTCCGACAATTGAACCAGGGTAATGGCTAAGAATCATTGCTCAAATTGGGTAGATAGTTAATCTATTGGTTCTGCACCGATCGCATTTAACGCAGCTTTGGCAATGGCAATATCTTGTTCAACAGTACCGCCACCAACACCGATGGCTCCTACATGGACACCACCAAAGCGGATAGGTAAACCACCACCGAGATTTGTTAACAAGTTATCCGAAGCTAGGGGTAACGCCACAGCCAGATGATCGGCAAAGTTTTCTGTAGGGCGACGAATCGAAGCTGCTGTTTGGGCTTTGCGTTTGCTAGTCTCCACACTGTGAGGTGGTGCGCCATCACCATGTGCAAAGGCTACCAAAGTTAAAAGCGAATTGTAAACAGCTATCGATACATTAGCACCTAGATTTTGGCTTTCTTTTAAACCTGCTTTGACTGCTGTTAATGCAGTATCAGCTGTAATTAATTCAACAGTTCTCGTAGATGTAGATGTTTGTACCATGATTGCTATCTCCCAACTGTCACAGCTTGGCGTTCTCGTTTTGCTACCTCTTTCCGGACTAAAGGAATGACTTCCCGTCCGTAATCAATGGCATCTTGTAGGGGATCGAAGCCCCGGATTAGTAATGTAGTTACACCTGCGTCATAGTAATCCACTAAGGCCTCTGCAACTTGTTCAGGTGTTCCCACCAGTGCCGTTGTGTTGCCAGCAGCACCAGTAGCGGCGGCGATCGGTGTCCATAAACGCTTATCGTAAATCTCGTTTTTAGCTGCGAAATCCAGTAACCGTTGTGAACCTACCGCCTGTGGTCTAGCTGGGGGAGCGACTTTCACACCTTTGCGTTGTTCTTGAATCCGCCCTAAAATATTTCTGGCTTTTTCCCAAGCTTGTTCTTCTGTCACACCCAAGATAGGACGCAGAGATACACTAAAGCGAATAGAGCGACCGAGAGGTAAAGCAGCCCTAACTTGGGCAATCCGTTCTTTAACTGCGGCTATTGGCTCACCCCACAATGCATAGACGTTACTATGCTTGGCTCCTACTGCTACAGCCGGGCCGGATGCACCGCCAAAATAAAGGGGAATATGAGGCTTTTGCAGTGGTTTGATGGCAGAGAAAGCATCTTTAACGCGATAAAATTCCCCCTCGTAATCGAAGGGTGTATCGCTTGTCCAGATACGACGGACTATTTCTAAATACTCATCGGTACGACGATAGCGGTTGTCATGGTCAAGCCAGTCGCCATCCCTTTGTTGGTCAGCATCACTACCTCCAGTGATAATATGTACCGCAATTCGACCATTAGTGAAATGGTCGAGGGTAGCTGCTTTACGAGCTGCTAAAGTTGGTGCTACAAAACCTGGACGATGCGCGATCAAAAAGCCTAAGCGTTCGGTAAATGCAGCTGCATGGGTAGCAACGGTAAAACCATCAGGACTACTAGAGCTATAGCCGATTAATACTTTGTCAAAATCGCCTTTTTCATGAGCTTGGGCAAACTCACGTACATAGGCGGGGTCAATAATATCATCCGCCAAACTACCTGGTACAGTGTTTAACTCCGAAGCCGATTTAGTGCGGATTAACCCGATAAACTCAACTGGCATAATAATTCTCCTGTAAATCGTTAATTAAGGATAGAGGAAGACTTTTTCTCCAGTCCCTAATTTTCAATCGCTATTAATCCAACAAATCTGGTTGCTCGCGGGTAATTTCATCCCATAAATATTGGAATGCGCGCCAACCTGCTTCGTGAGTGCCATTGCGTTGTTGAATACTCAAAGCGAGGTCATGCTCAATAGGAATGGGTTTACCTACGGATTCGGCTAGCAACTGGGATTTAGTTGCATCTTCTAGACGAATGAACCACCAAGCCGCTTCGTCTACGCTGTGTCCTACGGTTAATAATCCATGATTGCGGAGAATTGCGGCTTTTTTATTGCCTAATCCTTCTGCAATGCGTTTTCCTTCACTGGTATCCAATACAATGCCTTTGTAATCATCAAATAAAGCATGATCTTGGTAGAACACAGCAGAATCTTGGGTAATCGGATCGATTAAGCGACCCAGTGCTGACCAAGTTTTGCCATAGAAGGAATGAGCATGAGCCGCCGCCACTACATCGGGACGGGCTTCGTGAATTTGGGAGTGAATAGCATAAGCTGCTTGATTGAGTGCGCCATCACCTTGAACAACTTCACCTTGAGCATTCACCAAGATTAAGTCTGAGACTCGAACGCGACTGAAATGAATACCAAAAGGATTGACCCAAAAATGATCGGTGAGTTCCGGATCGCGGGCTGTGATGTGTCCTCCTAATCCTTGAGCAAAACCTAAACGGGCAAAGATGCGTAAAGCTGCTGCTAACCGTTCCTTACGATGACGACGCTCTGCTTCTGTGGAGGTAAAGGTTGGTGGTTTAACGAGAGTACCATTGCGGACGATGGAAGTTTGCACCATGATTCTTGATTCCGATGAATAGAAGATTATTTAATAAATACAGCCATGAAACAGCCTGATATATTAGGCGTTACGATTTACCGTCAAACTATTGGCAGAATTATTTGATGAAATGTCTTAACAGACGCGATCGCACAGAATTAATAAAATCTTCCGGCCCATGACTATTTACCCGAAGTTATGTTTGAAATTATCTAGCACAGCAACTCTTTGAACTAGGTTAGTAATATTTTTTATTAAACTACGATAAATCAGTCGAGTTACTGTATTTTGTGCAATATGAACCTACCACAGTTCACCTCAAGAAGCAAGCTTGAGAATAACACCTCTTGTTTTTTATCGTCATATATGCAAATCTCATAATTACAAACTACGGTTTATTGGTCGATTTACAGTATTTTATAGCTTGAGAAATTAAAGATTAACTGTCTAACACTGATTACCAAGGTTCTGAAAAGCGATGTCTGAGCCTAGGATGGGAGTAAGATTTTCAATTCCAGCAACTAGGCTCACCATTTTCTCAAACCCTAGTTAATTATGAGTCAAAGACCATCCCACAATTGCAAAAAATGTGTGGATAATAACAAATTTCCCAACTTAATTTACTAGTTATTTAGCAATGAGGGAGACAAGTGACAAAATTTCACAATCATGTCCTGTTCCCTCTTAACAAATGACAAATGACTAAGTATTAATCGGCTCTCTTACACAGAGCGCGAACAACTCACACACAGGAGCACAATATGACTGCTACTATTAGTCGTCCCGCTTGGACAATTGAATTTGAAAATGAAACTATTGATAGATTAATTGATAAACACGCTCCCCATATTCCGAAAAAGCGCTTGCAAGAGCCAAAAGCGATCGCAAAAGCCGAAGAACTAGAAAATTTTTACCATTTTCGTGTTGGTGGTGCAGCCCATGACCTATTTATTGTGCAAGTTGTCGCCAACGTTATTGATAAAATTCCCGATCCAGAATTGCAGTTATTTTTAAGTCGCCAATTAGGTGATGATGGCGCACATGCAGAAAATACTCGTCGCCGTGTAGAAGCATTATTTGGTCGCGATCCCATTGACGATATCCAAAAGCAAGTGCAAAAGCATTGGGATTTTATGGGAGATATACCCCGACGCGGCTGGTTAGGGTTTTTAGCTTTCGAGCTGCATTATGAACATCATATTGTTGCCATTGGCTCATTAAATCGCCGTTTATCACGGCTGTACGATCCAGAATCCTCCAGCTTTGCGACAGCGAGAATTATTCCAGACGAAACATTCCACCGTGCAGGTGTTGCAGAGTGGTGGTTACGTAAATTTGACAAAGCTTCCCCAACAGAAAAAGCGGAGTTAGCTGCACAGGTAATCGAAGCAGACGAAGAAGTGCAACGCCGCCGCAATTCCTATTTAAAAGAGCATGAAAAAGTTAGCCGTCGGGCGCTGGGTATTGAAGTTGAAGGAACAGGTGTAATTTACGATACTTGGCGGCAAGAGGTACTGTCTTACTTCTTAGATATTCCAGTTTCTCAGCTACCTAAACTCATCAGCATTGACGATTAGGACGCAATCTACAATACTTCAAGGAATCTATTATGGCTACAACTTTAACTCGAAGCTGGAGTGTAGAGTTTGAAAAAGAAAACCTGGAAAAACTCTTTAGCCAGCACGCGCCACACGTACCATTAACTCGCGAACATCCCAGCCGTCCGCCAATTACAGAAGCAGAAAAAGAGCATTTTTATCAATATTGGGCTGCTACTGGTGGTCACGATTTGTCTATTGTGCAAGCTGCTAGTAAGGCAATCTTATTGATTCCCGACCCAGATTTGCATTTAATCTTGAGTAGACAAATTGGTGATGACGGCGCACATGCGATCGCTTTTCGAGACAGAATTATTGCTCTGACTGGACGCGATCCGATTGACGATATCCGTAAAGAAGCCAAACGCCATTGGGAATTTCTCGAAGATGTACCCTATCGTAACTGGCTAGGATTTATTGCTTGGGAACTACACTACGAACATCATATTTTACCCCAAGTTTGGTTTAATAAACTGACATCAACAATTGGTGATGCAGTATTAGCCCAACAAAGTAGCGAACGATTTAGCGATGATGAAGCAATTCATCGCGTCACAATTGCTAATTGGTGGCGGAAGAAATTTGAGCAAGCTTCACTTAATGAACGAACTGAACTGGCTGCACAATTATTAGAATTGGATGAAGAAATTCAAAAGCGACGTGCTGCTTACATCAAACAACGCTGGCAAGATGCAGAAAATTTTAATGGTTCTAATAGCCAAGGCATTGAACCAATATATGATGCTTGGCGCAAAGAAGTACTTTCCTACTTGCTAGATATTCCTCATCCTCAACTTACTTCTATTAATCAGTGAGTTGATATTATTCTCATCTGCAACCAAAACAAATCAAAGAGTAGGGTGTGTTGTTACGCAGCGCAACGCACCAACTTCCCATCAACAATTTAAGGTGAGTTAGCCTACTAGTCTATCGCATTAATTATATGGGTTAAACGCCTTCTGTATTTTTCTTCCTTTGTGTACTTTGTATTAATAACCTAAAAAACAGCTTGGCAATTTAATTATTATTAATAAATAAAGTTTAAAAAACAGAAATAAATACACACAATATGCCAGTAGACAAAGGAATATATATGTTCAAGAAATGGCTACATCAGTTTTTAAGTTGGATAAATCAGAGGAGGTTGTTTAAATCTTTTCAGCAACCAAGAATTCGCTCATTTGCATTATTATTTGTCATCGGTTTAGGCTTGAGTTTTGCGATCGCATCCTGCGCTCCAAGTAATTCAGCGAATGCACCAACAGAAAAATCCCAAGCCAGCAAGTTAACTGTGTTGAAAATGGGGCATCAAAAAGGGATGGCGTTGCTGAATATTCTCAAAGCCCAAGGTAGTCTAGAGAAGCGCTTGCAACCTCAAGGTATTTCTGTCACCTGGAATGAATTTTCCTCGACTGCACCTTTACTTGAGGGAATGGGTGTAGATGCAATCGTTTTCGGTGGTGGCGGTGGTACGGGAAGCGTCTTTGCTCAAGCCAGCGATAAACCTTTTGTGCGAGTGGCTGCAAGTACAAGTAGTACCAGAAGTTCCGCAATTTTAGTATTAGATAAGTCACCAATCAAGAATCTGGATGACTTAAAAGGTAAGAAAGTTGCTTTTGCTAAAGGCTCAAGTTCGCAATACATGATTGTACGTGCTTTAGAAAAAGTCGGTTTGAAATACACAGATATTCAACCTGTTTATCTCACTCCAGCCGAAGCTTTACCAGCCTTTGAGCGTGGTGATTTCGACGCATGGGTAATCTGGGACCCTTATACTGCGGAAACTGAACGTAGGCTACGTACTCGTTTATTGGCAGATAATACTACAGTATTTGGTGAAAAAGCTGCTGTAGAAAGCCCAGGATTTTATTATGCTGCGCCAGATTTTGTGCGCGAACATCCAGACATTTTAAAAATAATTTTGCAAGAACTGGAAAAAGCAGGTAGTTGGGCAAAAAATAACTACAAAGATTCAGCCAAGCTGCTTTCCAAACTCTACAAAGTTGATTTAGCCACAATGGAAATCGTAGAGGAGCGCGGAGGCGATCGCAAGGTATTACCCGTGACTGATGAAGTTCTCACAGGCTTACAAAACATGGCAGACAGCTTCTACGAACTCAAAGTGATTCCCAAGCAAATTGATGTCAAAGATAAAAAATACAACTGGGTTCCTGACCAGAAGTGGTAATACCATTCTTCTGTGTTCGTTACAAAAGTCCCTTTTCTCCTATCTCACTCAGCCTAATGTCAATTATTCGCATTAATCTGGATGAATATTCAACTTATTTAGTTCTTGTGTACTACTTTAGCGACTTGTTGCGCTTTGTGTGACACTTAGGGTGCGGAATGTGGGTTAGATAAAAAATCGCTTTTCTTTGTCACACAACGCAAGTTTCTGTGAAACAAGAATCTCCCGCTAACCTCATGGTGTAGCGGGGGAGTGTCAAATCGACTTGACAGAAGAAAGTTGCGCTTATAGCTGATAGCTGATTTTTTCATCCCAAGGGGCAGTTTTGCTAATTTGCTCCCATATAGGACTATACAAAGCTTCATGCAGTTCGCTTGCTAGTACCACTAAACCTGCATAACCAGCATAAGCATGATGACGTTCGTGGTTAATGTATAAAAAAGGAATTCGCGTTTTGAGTGCTGTATATTTATTGCCAGCCCCAGTAATCAAAATATCAGCTTTGGTTTGGTTTAATACCTTTAATATTGCCTGGGGAGTCGTATCAGCTAAAAGCATTCCATCTGCACTAAGATATTGTTGAATTTTAGCTTTTTCCTCTTCTGTGGTTTTGCCGTCTGTAACTGCAATAACTTCCATTCCCAAGTCTTGGGCTGCTAAAATCAGCGACCAACTTTTCACACCACCAGTAGATAGCAGAATTCGCTTACCTTTTAAATCAGCAAGGTAAGGAGCTAAAGCGATATCTAGAGCAGAATTTTCTTGAGCAATTAAATTTTCTGTACGTTCTTGTAGCTCATGGGCAAGAACACTATCTCCCAAAGATAGGCTTAGCAGATGCACTAGCAATTTCAGATAAAACAAGTAACTCTTCTGATGCATCCTGTATTTTCACAAAGGCCTGTTATGGCAGTTCTTAATTGCATGAGGTACATCTTCGCCTCTAGCCCCTCACTGCAACGAAATGTAACTCACTCAGACGATAAACACTATAATTCTTTTACTTGTTAGCCTATCTAAATATTAGCATAACTAATATTTTTGGAATCAAGTCTTATTTTGAGATTTTAGAGGTATATAAAATTAGATAATTAAACATGATAATTTAGACAACATATGGTTTCTATGTACCCGATCTTCTGTTTTATCATCCAAGCAAGGAATTCATTTTATAATAATAATAATTTTGTAGGTATTTCATTTAACTTAAAAATAAATTAATATATAAGTAATTAGAGCGGGATTTATTTAAATACTCTAAATCTATAAATAAAATTACTTATATATTATTTTTTCTGAAAATTGTTAAATTATACACTATTTTAACTACAATCCTCAGTTGCAATCATAGTTGGATTATCGGCGGCGATCGCTTTGCATATCCCAGAGATTTTACTCAAAATATCTTCTTACCAAAAATTTCCTGATTTCCTGTTCCATATTTCTCATTTATATGTAATTCTTAATATTATAACCATTAACTACGGTAAATCGATTGACTTATAGTATTTTAAGACTGGCTTTTGCAAAGCAATGCTCATAGCTATGCAATACTCTAGGCAAATCAATATTAAGCATCCCAACAAGTAGAGCAAACAGTATGATCGAATATGTGAATCTTGGCAAAACTGGACTCAAAGTATCGCGTATTACTCTAGGTACAATGACTTATGGCTCGCGTGAATTGCGCGAATGGGTATTAGAAGAAGAAGAAAGTCGTCCATTTATCAAACTGGCTTTAGAATTGGGGATTAACTTCTTTGATACCGCAGATGTCTATTCATTGGGGAAGAGTGAAGAAATTGTCGGGCGAGCGCTGAAAGACTTTACTCAACGAGATCGAGTTGTGATTGCGACCAAAGTACATGGCAAAGTCGGTGATGGCCCCAATGACCGAGGATTATCTCGCAAACATATTTTCGATAGCATTGATGCTTCTTTGCGACGGCTACAGACAGATTATGTAGATTTATACCAAATTCACCGTTGGGACTATGAAACACCAATTGAAGAAACCCTAGAAGCACTACATGATATTGTCAAAGCAGGTAAAGTCCGTTACTTAGGGATTTCTAGTGTTTACGCATGGCAGTTAGCCAAAGCCCTTTATACCGCAGACATCCACGGCTGGACTCGTTTTGTCTCCATTCAAAATCACTATAATCTAGTTTATCGAGAAGAAGAACGAGAGGTGATACCTTTAGCCCTAGATCGAGGGATTGGTATTATTCCTTGGAGTCCCTTGGCCCGAGGATTTTTAGCAGGAAATCGTAATCAGGCAGACTATGGGCAAACACTAAGAGCAAAAACGGACGAATTCGCTCACAATCTCTACTATCAAGATTCAGATTTTAAAGTAGTCGATCGCGTAGTGGAATTAGCTACAAAACGAGGTGTTAAACCCACACAAATTGCCCTAGCTTGGCTATTGCATCAACCAGGTGTAACATCTCCCATCATTGGCGCTAGTAAGATAGAACATCTGAAAGAGGCTGTCGAGGCGGTGGATTTAGAGCTTTCTGATGAAGAGCGCAAATTCTTAGAAGAACCTTACACACCCCATCCCATTTTGGGGCATCAGTATCCTTCTGGTAATCGTCCGTAGAGGGCTGGGTAAAAGTAGGCAGAGGATGCAGAGTCAGAAACTGACAAGAGTATATACTTTCGTCTGCATTCTTTGTTGCCCAATAACTAAAGGAGCTGAGATAGCTGCCGCATATCGTTAAAAACTATCTGTGCTCCAGCCTCAAAAAGAGCAGCGCGTAGACGCGCAGGGGTGAGGGGGTCGCAGTCTTGGCGGTTCCCGTCGATTGCGAACCCCCGAACCCGAAGGGCTTGTCGTGAGACATCGCTGTGATGAATATAGCCAAAAACAGTCATTCGTGCTGCGGATGCTGCTTGTACACCCGGTACAGAATCTTCAATTACAGCACAATCTTCTGGATTAGTTTTCATTTGCTCGGCTGCATACAGATATACATCAGGAAAAGGTTTAGGGCGCGAAACATCATTAGCACTATATAAATTGCCGTCAAATTTATGCAGAAGTCCCGTTAATTTCAATACCAGTTGAATATGACGGTGGCTGCTATTTGATGCTACACATTTTGGTAATGTAATTTGTTCCAATACTTCGGTAATGCCTGAAACTGGCTGTAATTCTTGCTGTAAGGCAGCGATTTCTCTTTCCTTGCAAAGTTCGACAAAGTTTTTGGGCAAAGGTTTATTATAGGATTCCTCGATAATCTCTAAACAGGTTTTTAAGGACTTGCCGATAAATTTTTGAGTTACTTCTGCATAGGTGATAGGAAAACCAGCTTCCGTAAGCGTTTCAGCAAAAATGCGATTTACGATCCGTTCGCTATCAACTAAGACTCCATCACAATCAAAAATCACAAGCTTGAACTGATTTTTGCCCATTTTATTGCCTCGCACTGTCTCACCATTTGGATTGTACTTTGGTCGCTAGCTTTATCATAAGAACCGCACAAGGTTTTCTCATCAATTGCAACAACTTCACCATTAGTTATGTATTGATTTCATCCAACCAAGAAAATATTCTTAAAACTTCTCCCCTATTCATGCAACAACGCCATTGCCAAGACTAGGTGCAAGAGCCGAGTATTCAACTTTAATTTGCTCTAATTGCTGCTTTAGCCATTCTGAAAACAGGTGCGAAATAATTGTTAAATATAGAGTTTTATTCAATTCAGGTTTGATTATTTCCTCAACATTAATCAAATGTACTCCCTTATAGGTGACGATTGGTTTAAGAATCTGGGGTGGAGTTGCTGCAAATACTGCTGCTGAAATTTCTGGTTTCAAATGTGTGCGTTTTAGTATTCCTTGATATCCTCCGCTACGGCGTAACTCACGATCGTGAATATATTGATGGGCAACTTCAGGAAAACTAATCTCACCTTCTTGAATTGCATAATAAAGCTCCATTGCTAAGTCGAAGTCATCAAAAACAACTTCATACATGACTACTTGAGCATAATCTAATTGATTTTCAACAAAGAACTGCTCAACTTTATCAGCAAATAAATGTTCTGCTAACTTTGAAAAGATAACATTATAATAAACTAATTCTTCAAACTCGTCTAAAGAAAGACAGTGTTTTTGTAACCAAGACCAAGTTGTTTCGGCACTCTCAAGCTGGTTGAGCGATCGCAAGCTATCAGCGGCTTTTTGAAGTTCTTCTGTTTCAACTTTTATACCTACTTCTTGCGCTACATTTATAATAATTTTGCGAGTAATGATACTATCGACAATAGTAGGAAATTGGCAGGATAGTTTCATTTGGTGAATTATTTCATCTTGAGAAACACAAATAATATCTGACATAAATTAACTCCTAATTAATCTAAGTAAAAAATATTAAAGTTCTAAACCGCCTTTTTGCAACTTTTTAAACGGATCTAATACCAAGTCAATAATGCGACGTTTTCTCACAATTACCTCAGCAGTTGCTGTTTGACCTGGAGTTAATAAAATCCGTTTGTTTCTAGTTTCGATATAAGTTTTTGGCATCTCAATTTCTAGTTCAAAATTTTCTACCTTGCCTTGGGCAGTCTCTATAACTTTAGAGTCTGGCGAAATCCAGCGAAGTTTGCCTTCAATTACTCCATAATCTTGAAAAGGATAAGCATCAAATTTAAGTTTGACAGGCATTCCTACACGCAGAAAACCACTTTCTTGACTGGGCATCTCGGCTCTAAATATCAAAGGTACTTTCTCAGGTGCAATTTGAGTAATCATTTGCCCTGGTTGCACAACTGTTCCGGCATTATTTATAGATAACTGAAAAATTGTGCCATTGATGGGAGCGCGAAGAGTTTGCTGTTGTAATTGAAATTGCAAAGACTGAATTTGTTTTTTGGTTTGGTCAATTTCTGATTGCACATCGAAAACTTGAGATTGGAGTTCTTTAATTTGTTTTTGACTATCCAAAAGTGCGAGTTCACCTGTACGACTGATGCGTTGATTGGTGCTTTGTTGTTTTGTAATTTCGGTCGTAGACTGTTGCATATCTGATTGCGCTTGTTCTAGAAGTCTCTGGCGTTCAAACATAGCGCCTTCTACTTCTTCTAATTTACTTTTAGAAATAGCGCCCTTTTGCCAAAGATATCGATAACGTTGTATTTCGTTATTAGCTAATTTCAGCCGACCTTTTTCGAGAATATATACTTGTTTGCTGGAATTCAACCGTTGCTGAATTTGGTCAAGTTGAGCAATTTGTTCGGATTCTTGAGCTTGGTTTTGTAATTGCTGGGTACGTAAAGACATTGTTAGTTGATTTTTGAGTAACTGAAGCTGATTTACTCGATTTTGTTGACCTTCAAGCTTTGCCTGAGTTTGTTGTAATTCAGTGCGAGTTAAATCTGAATCTAATTCCAATAAAATTTGTCCAGCTTTGACTTTTTGACCTTCTTTAATCTTGATAGTTACAACTTTTCCCGTAACAGGTGCATCTAATCTGAGAGTTCTGCCTTGGGGTTCAAGTCTTCCCGTAGAACTACCTGTTTCGTCTACTTTAGATAGCATCGCCCAAGGTAAAACGATCGCCGCAAATATTACCAGCCAATATAGCAATCCCCGCGTCCAAACTCGTGGCAATGTATCAATTAGTTCTTTGGTTAAAGAAGACCAGTCATGACCTAAAGATATAGAAGATTTTGTTTGAGGTTTTAAATCTAGTTGATGACTATGGTAATGACCATTTTGACTGAATTGCTCTTGTGTTGTAAATTCGTTTGTCATGGTTAATTCTTTTATTAAGTAACCCAAAATAATTGATTCAAATTGCCACAGTAAATTGTTGTTGATTGAGATAAAAATAGTGACCGCGTTTAGCCATTAATTCATTGTGAGTGCCACTTTCAACTAACAAACCTTTATCTAGTACTAAAATTTTGTCTGCATTGCGTATTGTTGAAAGGCGATGTGCAATTACCACTGTTGTTCTATCTTGAAGAATTGTATTGAGGTTAGTCTGGATGATGCGTTCAGACTCAGCATCAAGACTGCTGGTAGCTTCATCCAAAATCAGTAGTTGGGGATTTCCCACAAGGGCGCGAGCGATCGCTAACCGTTGTCTTTGTCCTCCAGAAATCATTCCTCCCCCCTCACCGATCAAGGTTTCGTAACCCATTGGTAGCTCTTTAATAAATTGATGCGCTCCTGCTTGTTTAGCGGCTTCTATGACTTCTTCTAAAGAGGCTTCGGGATGACCTAAAGAAATGTTTTCCCGAATCGTACCGCCAAATAAAAAGGTATCTTGGTCAACTACACCAATTTGCTGGCGGAGCGATCGCAGCGATAAGCTAGTGACATCATAGCCATCAATCAAAATCTTTCCTTCTGTGGGAGGATACAGCCCCAATATCAACTTAGAAATCGTTGTCTTTCCCGAACCACTGCGTCCTACAAGTGCGATCGTCTGTCCTGGTTGGACTTCAAAACTGATATTTTCTAAGGTGTTAACATCACTTTCTGGGTGATAGCGGAAAGTAACTTTATCAAAGCGAATGTTACCGCGGATTGCTAACAAAGATTGATGAGATTGATGTTGTAAATCTTCTTCTGGTTCGGCATCGATCACATCATTAATTCGCTCCACAGCAATTAGTACTTCTTGCAACTCATTCCACAGCAAAATCAGTCTTTGAAAGGGATTTATAACATTACCCAGCAACATATTAAAAGCTATGAGTTGCCCAATGGTAAGTTCATTTTGAATCACTTGCCACGCTCCAAACCATAATAATGCTGCGGTGACTATAGCTTCAATTCCAGAACTAAATATTTGCAATGTGTTGCCAATTACCTGCCCGGAAAAAGTCTTTTTCACTGACTTGCCAAAAAGTTCTTCCCAATGCCAGCGCACTGTCTGCTCAACTGCCATAGACTTAATCGTGCGGATGCCAGTGAGAGATTGAATTAAATATCCAGTTTCTTCGTTATACGCGCCAAAAATCTCGCGGGAAACACGTTGTAAAAAAGGTGTAGCGATCAGCGCTAACAATACGAATGGTGGCACAATCACTAGAGTTATTAATGCCATCTTCCAGCTATACCAAAACATCAATCCGACATAAACGAATACTGTTAGTAAATCGAGAAAGATAGATAGTGCTTCACCAGTTAAAAAACGTTGGATTTTGCGGTTTTCCTGGACGCGGGAAATGATATCGCCAACGTAGCGAGACTCGAAATAGTTCAGAGGTAAACGGAAGGTATGGCTAATAAAACCTACAATCAAAGCTAAATCCACGCGGTTAGCTGTGTGGTCTAAAAGGTATTGTCGCAATCCTGTGATGGCAACTTTAAAAAGGCTAAAGATAATTAAGCCTATGCCTACAGTTGTTAGTGTTAGGTCACTGCGTTGCACAACCACTCGGTCTAATAGTAATTGCGTAAATAGTGGCGCGATCAGTCCAAAAATTTGAATGAGGATAGAAGCAATGAATACTTCCAACAATACCAACCAATGAGGTTTAGTTAATTCAAAAAACTGCCAGAAAGGAGTGCTAGCTTCTTTTGTTTCTTTGAGTAGGGCTGTGGGTTGGAGTAATAAAGTATAGCCAGTCCAACCTGCTTTAAATTCTGTATGAGAGAGGGTACGCTGACCAATACCTGGATCTCCAACGATAACGCGATCGCTTCTGACTTCGTAGACAACAATGTAGTGTTTGCTTTCCCAATGCACAATAACCGGGAGGCTTTGCTGGGCAAGTTTATCCAGGCTGGCTTTTACTGGTCGAGTCGAAAACCCAATGCTTTCTGCGGCGGCGGCTAAACCTCGTAACGACGAACCATTACGGTCAACGTTGGCAATATCCCGCAGCCGATTGACGCTAAAACGCTTACCCCAGTAGCGACCAACCATTACTAAGCAAGCCGCACCGCAATCAGACGTACTTTGTTGTTCAAAGAAGGGATAGCGTCGAGTCATGCGTTGCCATAAATGACCGATTTTTACAGTTGGGTTAGGAAAGTAAGCTTTACTAATTTTCTTGTTTAATTGGTTTTTTGGCTCAACAGTAAATTGCGGAAATATAACAGGTTCAGATGCTGTGACGGGATGGTTGTTAGCATCGAGTTCAGCTAGTTGTGGCAGATATTGCAATGCTGTTTGCCAATGCGAACGGCTGAGGCTGTATAGTTGCGAACTTTGAGTTACCTGCCAACCACGTTCTTTGGGTAACTCAGACAAATTGTAAATATTGCCAGCAGTGAGTTTGAGTCCAGAGGCGTGCGATAGTTCGCCGCGACGCAGTATCCAAAGTTGCTGGTCTTTGAGTAGAGAAGATGGAAGTTTGCTAATTTGGAGATTGTGCTGTTCTAAGAGTGGTTGGATTTGCATTACGCTTTCGTAAGCAGCATTATTTAGCGCCCCATTTTGGCGACATAATAGCAGTAAATCCCAAAGTACAGCTTGACGGTGGAGATGCTGCCCAATTGCAGGATATTTACGGATGAGCGATCGCAAATAATTTCCTGGAATATAGCCTAGTTTAAGATTTACCGAAGCCCTAGCTGCATAAGGTTGAAATTGTTCTTCTGGAAATAGCGTTAGTTGAGCGAATGATGTTCCCGTACCTACAGAAGCGATTAAATTATCGCTGCGATCGAGCAATCTGACTTTACCTGCCAGAATTAGATAAATGCCAACGCTTACGTCTGCTGTCTGCCAGAACAGTTTGCCTGCACTTGGTTGTAAAATTTCAATTTGTTTGATGCAGTCTGAAAGTTCTTGTTCTGAAAGAGGCTGACCCAGAGTTTGGGCAAGTTGTTGAGCGGAAAATTCTGTTTTATTCTGAACCATGATTTACTAGGAGTCTAACGGCATTAATTACTTGTCTTCAGAAAATTCAATGACCAGCGAAAATCAGGCTCGGAATTTGGTAACAAATTGCCAATAGTAATCCGGGAATCCTTTGTCCCATCAGTTTCTTGCTTGGGAGTTTCATGTTTGTGTCGAGTCGAAAGTCCCATTTCTTTGAGCAAACGGTTAATATGGCAAGCGCTAACTTTAATTCCCGTCTCTTTTGCCAAATGCTTGCTTAACCATTGTCCTGTCCAGCGTTCAAATGAATAGCCATGTTCGCGCGGACTATGACTTGCTAGTTCGTGCAAACGAGCGAGATATTGCTCATTCACGGCTTTGGGACGACCCATCGGGCGATCGCTCCAATGGTGAGCCTGACCTGTTTGGGCCATAGTAATCCAATGCCGAGCCGTCTCTTGAGAGCATCCTAAAGCTTCACAAATTTGAGTCTGAGATTGACCTGCATCTGCCAACAACATGATTTCAATCCGACGGCGATATTCTGGACGTAAATCTGTTTCTAGACTCTTAAGCAAAAGCTTATGCTGAAAAGTTGTTAAGTATAGACCTTGCTTGTCCACAGCAATTCCTCCTGGTATAACTTGCAATGCCCAGATAGAAACTAATCCGGTTTATCCTCGAAAACCTCTGTTACTTCTCTGAATCAAAACTCCGGGAATTCCACAAGTTGTTACAAAACTACACACTAGTCTTGTCTGGTGTCAGAACTGTGGCTTTTCAGGCGTTAGTGCTGTGACAGTACAGAAGCAGCATTAGTTAAGACCAGAGGAATAGTCTCAGTACCAAATGGCATGATTCAAATTAGTGAGAGTAGACAATATTCTCTAATGTAATAGACAAAAGGATTTTTTTTAATTTGAAATGTTTGAAAAATCAAAACATAACTTATGTATTTATGCAAATAAAACAAGTTTTAAATACTTGAAATACTAGATTTGGTATTAGAACATTTAAGTGTGATTAGAAAATATACAGCTAATCAAATTTCACTCAACTTTCCTGAGAAAAAACAATGGCTAACATTAACATTTGCGATTTACGTCCTATTGGTTCGGAGCTATTTTCTGATTCTGAAGGCTATATGGATGAACTAGGTGATAGCGAACTTTATACTGTCAATGGTGGTTCTACTCCAGTATGTGCCAGTATTACTGTAAGCATACTTATCTCAGTAAATGCATCACCGATAATAATTGCTACAAAAGGTAAGCCCCACCCTGGCCCTGAAAGGAGAAGCAGAGCATTCTAGTAGTTTGTCAAAGCAACTTTGATGGGTGGAGGTTGGGTAAAGGGAAAAGGGTAAGGGATAAAAAACCTTCCCCTTTACCCTTTTCCCCGCCAAGTTGCCTTGGCGTACTACTAGCCCCTTTGATAAAACTCATCTATGCAATGAGCCTTATGTAACAAATTTTAAGGGAGTTTTTAGTTGTGACTTTTTTATTAAGTTCTGAAAATGTTTTCGAGTACTTACTTCAGCAGGAGTTATTTCTTCAGCAAGAGCAAGCTTTAAGTAAAGTAGAGCTAAAAGCTGCTAAAAACTTTAACTTATTACTGAGTTTACAAGACGATCGCCAACTCCTCGTTAAACAAGAGCGTCACAATCGAGAAGGAAAAACTGCGGCTGAATTTTTGAGTGAATGGCGAATTCATCAGTTCTTTCAACAAACTCCTGAACTCAGTCACATTCGCCCAATGCTTTCAGAGGTTTTACATTTTGATGCGGAACATTCTGTAATTGTTTTTAACTACCTCAAAGACTATTGCGATCTAGTTGATTTTTATATTAAGGAAAATGTTTTTCCAAGAGCGATCGCAACTCCAATTGGAGCTGTTTTAGCTACAATCCATCGTGCTACATTCAATTGTCAAAAGTACCAAGAATTTTTCTTGCAAACATCTGAAGATATATCTGTTGAACAAGCTTTCAACTTTAATCTTGGACTAGAACGGATTAGTCCTGAAGTTTTTGGTCGGGTTCCCGCAGACGGGCTGAAATTCTTTGCACTCTATCAGCGTTACGATAGCCTTGGAAAAGCGATCGCCCAACTCATCGCTGGATCTAGGCCTTGCTGTCTGACGCATAATGACTTGAAGCTGAATAACATCCTCCTATACAACAATTGGCAAGATGTCTTAGCATCACAATCAACTAACAGTATTATTCGACTCATCGATTGGGAGCGAGGTGCTTGGGGAGATCCTGCATTTGACTTAGGAATGCTCATCGCCAGTTATCTACAACTCTGGCTAAGTAGCTTGGTTGTGAGTAAGTCTATTAATGTCGAAGAATCTTTGCGATTAGCAATGACACCACTCGAACAGCTTCAGCCTTCGATTGCAGCTTTGACTAAAGCATATTTGGCGAACTTTCCCGAAATTTTAGAGTATTGCCCTGATTTTTTGAGACGAGTTGTGCAGTTTTCTGGTCTTGCCATTATTCAACAAATTCAAGCAACGATCCAGCATCAAAAATCTTTTGGGAATATGGGTATCTGTATGCTTCAGGTTGCCAAAAGTTTGTTGTGTCGTCCCGAACAATCAATGCCAACAGTTTTTGGAATAGCAGAATCTGAACTCATACTAATTCGTAATTCGTAATATGCAACTACTATCTCTTCAAAGTTCATTGTCAAGCGTGCTAGATGCTCTGCAAGATATAGCCAATAATGTTGAAATCAAGTCCGACTTCTGTATTAGCCATCCAGCTTACAAACCCTTGGATATTCCTGCTGAGGTAGTAACTCGTTTTCAACGGACACCCTTGGATCTGCAAAATAAGTACTTGAGTCTGCAACTGCAAAGTTTTCTCTATGGTATTTACTACAATGGGTCTCTACAAGCTCACTTGGCAACAGGTATTGGTTCAGGTGACTTAGCACTGCATCAGAATCTAGAGAACAATACTTTTCTGGGGGTAGACCTGGATTTTTACGATCGCCTACATAATAGTAATCTTGGTGAAGGCTACTTCGCTCCCGGTTGGTCTGTGCTGCGACAAGAAAGTGATGGGAGTATCGCTGTTACTAAAAGCGGTTTGACTTTGCATATTGAGCGCGATCGCCATTTACAACCTACCGAGCGATCCGCCTCCGTAGGCAGTATAGTAGCTATCCGTATGCCTCGCAATCTAGTTCAAAACGGCTTTTACATGGCCGTTAGCAATGCCGGGCCAGACACTTCTCCTCAAACAGTCAGAGTTTACTTTAACTTGACACCTGAAGGTGCGATCGCGGTTATGGAAAGCCTGACACGGCAATTAAATCAAATCAAAATTCCTTTCACCTTTAAAGTGCTATACAACCCTTCTGATTACGGACGCTATGACAGTGGGGTTCTCTACTTTGAGAAAAGCAATTATCAAGCAATCTGGCAAGTGTTAAGAACTATCTATGCAGAAAAGCGATCGCATTTCCGCACCGAAGTACCCCTGTTTACAAAATTTCTGGCCCCTGGAATTGCTCTAGCAGAAGAACCAGATTTTAAATTTGCTGAGTCGGAAAGTTTTGGGATGAATCGCTGTCAAATTGTTGCTAATGCTTTGCTAGAAGCTCGTCAACAAGGTGATGAATCGCCCCAAAGCCGCATGGCATTTATCCGTCAGCACTTTTCCCTTCTAGGAATTGACTGGCAGCATTCTTACCTCAATGCCAACTCTGAAGATATCTACACTCCATTAGACCAATGAAACTAACCGATCTTGCATCGCCTCAAGTAGCTGAAGCTAGCAAAGTTAGTCATGTAATAAATAATTTTCCAGAATCAGATTTACCTTTTTACCGCAAACTGGGGCGGACAGATTTAACAGTCAGCTGTCTTGGGTTGGGTGGTGGTGGTAACATCTCAAGTGGGGATACTCTTTACGCTTTCGAGCGGGGGATTAACTACTTTTTCTACTCTAGCGATTTGCACCACTATATTTACAGTTCCATGTCTGGAGCGCTGCGTCAGATGTGTAACCGTCGTTCCTCGGTGCGAGAGAAAGTGGTGCTGGCGACTGTGACTTATATCAAAAGTCCAGAAATGGCTCTAGCCGCTCTATTGGATCAATTCGTAGAACTAGAAATTGATTATATTGATGTATTGTTCTGGGGCTGGATTGGTTCTAGCGATCGCTCAATTTTACAGGATTGCTTGCAACTTTCGCCTGATTTAAGAGGCACTAATTCTGTTTATCAACGCACCATTGAAAGAATGTTTGGTGCTTCAGAAAGACTCAAGAAAATGGGAGCCGTCCGCTATATTGGTGCTTCATTCCACGATATCAATTTAGCGCAACAGTGCTTAGATAGCGATTTGTTAGATGTAGTCATGGTCAGACACAATGTCGCGCATCGGTCTGCTCAAAGTCAAATATTTAATCAATTGGACGTGCAAGACTCTTCTCGACAGGGTATCGTCACTTTTAAATCTACAGGTTCTCACTCAGGCGCACTCTGGGATGTTCCGAGTAGTTTACCAGAAAAATGCTGGCAACCTACTGTTCCCGATCTATATCGATATTCGTTAACGCAGAATTGTGTCGATGTTTGCTTAACAGGTTTGACTAACCGCAAAGAAATTGATGCAGCGATCGCAGGCGTTCAGCAAGGTAAACTAACTACCGCTGAAGTTGAATATTTGAATCTTTACGGCGATTTACATCACAATCAACAAACAAGTCTCGCAATTCCACCCGAAAAACTGATTTATCGTAGCTAATGGCGAATAAGTAGGTCGATGTTAAAAATTGTTGTTATGACAAGGCAGGAGGCAGAGGGCAGAAGGAAAGAGGGTTTTAGGCAACTTTACTTTTTGTTACATACTTCGATTTATTTGCATCGTTCTACTTAATTTCATCCAAATCAACTTTTACAAGGAAACAAAACAATGACAGAAACTTTGGCAAACACAGAATTAATATCCCTTCCAGAAATTGTAGCAACAGATGAAGATGTGATTGCTTACCTGCGCTATTCTCACAAAATAGCTGAATATGCAGTTTTAGCCGAACGAAATGCATTTATTTTAAATATTTGTCAACAGTTTAATTTAACTGTTACTGATGAGGAATTGCAAACAGCCGGAGATGCATTTCGACTCGAACATAAGTTACTGGGAGTTTCTGAAACCTTAGCTTGGCTTCAACAGCAACGAATTACTGTAGACGATTGGTCTAAAGGTATCAGATTGGAATTACTTACGAAGAAGTTAAAAGAATATCTGTTTGGGGATGCTGTTGACGATCATTATCTAAGTAATCGTCAAAATTATCAACGTGTTGCTTTATCTCAGATTTTAGTCAGCGATCTAACAGAAGCTCAGAAAGTAACTTATGCAATTCAAGAGTCAAATGAGTCTTTTTGTGCTTTAGCACTAGAATACTCCAAAGGTAAACAATCTAAACAAAATGGTGGTTTTGTTGGCGTTCGCTTTCTTTCAGAATTAATGCCAGAGATTGCACAAGCTATTTCTCAAGCAAAAGAAGGTGATGCGATCGGGCCAATACATACAAAATTGGGTTATCACATTCTGAGAATTGAGAAGTGCTTTCCTGCTGAATTTAGTGAAAGTCGAGAGCAGGTCTTAGAATCTCTTTTTCAACGTTGGCTGCAAGCAAATACTACCTCTAATTCGCTTAATGAACACCATTTATAGTTTTTATTTTCCATGTTTGACTCAGATAATCATTTGTTAGTGCAAATGATTAAGTTTTAGCTGCCTCTAATCTATTGTGGAAACACCCGGACTCATGACTGGACTTGCTGGTATCGGTTACGAACTGCTGCGACTTATACCGTTTCACTTTAAATTTGATACGAATAGGTCGCAGGGGGGCAGAGGAGCAGAGGGGCAGGGGAGCAGGGGAGAAATTATTTGTATCATTTATTTGGTGAAATGGTATTACAGAACCAACGCTGATTCCTTCAGTGTTGACACTAGCACCACCAAGACCTTAGTGTAAATAATTTTGAAATTTGCAAATTCTTGATTTCTTCTGTTTGCTTTGAAGTTCTCGATAGTTCTTGCAAAAGCTATGCTGACGATTCAAATAGGATTGCTGTAGCTACTTGGAAAGTGTAGCAATTAGTTGTAGTGTTTGTAGGGTAAATGCGATCGCTCCACCGAAACAGAGCAATAAACATGCTTTCAGCACACTATTCGGGCAATACCTGCACGTAAATATTAGTAAAAATTTCTTGCCAATTTAACTATTGGATACTCATGAATCCTAAATGCTCGTAGTTGATAAAACTACTGCCAATCGAGAGGGAAAAATGTCTAGAACAACTAGATACAGGCAACGTTGGGAATGGAAATTAGGAATAGCAATTTGGTTGGCGATGAATGGAGCGATCGCTTCCTCTATTAATTGTGCTTCTGCTCAAATTACTCCCGATGGCACTCTCCCCAACAAGACTAGTGTTACAGCGATTGACGACATCAGTATTATTGAAGGCGGAACCCAAGCAGGAAAAAACTTGTTCCACAGTTTTGAGCAGTTTTCTGTCCTCTCTAGGCATACAGCTTACTTCAACAATGCTCTTGATATTCAAAACATTATTAGTCGGGTAACAGGTAAATCAGTCTCAAATATTGATGGTTTAATTGGCGCTAATGGCAATGCCAACTTATTTCTCATCAATCCCAATGGAATTATATTTGGCCCCAATGCAGCCCTGAATATTGGCGGCTTGTTTCTAGCAAGTACGGCCAGTAGTCTGAATTTTAGCGATAACACAAAGTTTAGTGCAATTACTCCTCAAAACACACCACTGCTGACTGTCAGTGTACCAACTGGTTTGCAATATGGCGAAGCAGCAAAAGGCATACTTATACAACAGGGGTTTTTAGCACTAGATAAAAGCTTGGCATTAATCGGCGGCGATGTGGACTTGGATGGTGCTTTCTTAGCTACAAAAGGTAGTCTCAATTTGGGAGGAATCGCCGCAGCAGGAACAGTAGGATTGAATGTAAATGGTAACAATCTGCGCTTGAATTTTCCCAATGATGTAGCACGGGCAAATATATCACTGATAAATAAAGCTACGGTGGCTACCTTTGCTAACAAAGGAGGTAGTGATATTCAAGTGTGGGGCAGAAACATCAAGCTACAGAATGGTTCCCAAATTGCAACTTTAACTCAAGGGGCAGAATCAGGAGGCAACTTAAGTGTGAATGCTTCGGAGTCAGTTGCAGTAATTGGCACTTCAGACGATGGTCAATTAAGTAGTCGCTTGTTTACTACTGCTACTGAAGGCACAACAGGGAATGCAGGAGATTTAACAATTAATACCCGACAATTACTGATTCAAGATAGGGCACAGGTCAGTACTGGTACATTAAGTAGTAGCCAAGGCGGAAATTTGACGATAAATACTAGTGAATTGCTGCTTAAGGATGGAGCACAGGTTACTGCTGGTACATTTGGTGACGGTAAGGGAGGAAATTTAAGCGTTACTGCCAACAAAGTTCAATTGATTGGTATTTACGCTAATAGTCAGGATGTCAGCGGTTTGTTTACTACCATTCAAGGCGCAGGCAATGGCGGAAACTTAACGATTAATACAGGTGAGTTGCTGGTTCGGGATGGGGCGCAAGTCAATACTGCTACATTTAGTAGTGGCAAGGGTGGGAGTTTGACTATTACCGCCGATAAAGTACAACTGATTGGGATTTCCCCTGATAGTCAGTTCGCAAGCGGCTTGTTTGCCAGTGCTGCCAAAGATACAACTGGGAATGCGGGAGACTTGACCATTCATACAGGTGAGTTACTGATTCAGGGTGGAGCAAAGGTAGATACCAGTACATCTGGTGCTGGTAAGGGTGGAGATTTGACTATCACCGCTGACAAAGTACAACTGATTGGTCGCTCTGCTAATCAAGAGTTTATTAGCAACTTGAAAGCTGAAGCAAACCCAGAAGCAACTGGAAAAGCCGGAAATTTAACGATTAACACTGGTGAGTTGCTGATTCAGGATGGAGCAGATGTCACAGCTGGTACATTTGGTGCTGGCAAAGGTGGAGATTTAACTATCACCGCTGACAAAGTGCTTTTGTTTAATGAATCTGCTGATAGTCTGTATAGTAGCTTGACTGTTCAAGCTGACCGAGGCGCAACCGCAGATGCAGGAAACTTGACAATTAACACAGGTGAGTTGCTGGTTCGGGATGGGGCACAAGTAACTGCTAATACATATGGTACTGGTAAGGGAGGGAATTTGAGCATCACTGCTAGCAAAGTACAACTGATTGGTAGCTCCTCCAATGGTCAGTTTGCTAGCGGCTTGTCTGTTAGTACCGAGCGCAGCGCAACCGGAGACGCGGGAGAGTTGAGGATTAACACTGGTGAGTTGCTAATTCAGGATGGAGCACAGGCAAGTGCTGGCACATTTAGTGTTGGCAAGGGAGGAAATCTTACCGTCATAGCTGATAAAGTACAACTAATTGGTCGCTCCACCAATGATCGTCCCAGTAGCTTGGCAGTTCAAGCTAACAGAGGCTCATCCGGAAATGCGGGAGAGTTGACGATTAACACAGGTGAATTACTGATTCAAGATGGAGCACAAGTCAGTGCTGCCACATTAAGTAGTGGTAATGGAGGTAATTTGACTGTTACCGCCGACAAAATACAACTGATTGGTAGTGCCAATAACCAATATTTAACTGGTTTGTTTGCTATTGCTGGGCAAAGTGCAACTGGAAATGCAGGAGATTTGACCATCAATACTGGTGAATTACTGATTCAGGATGGCGCAGAAGCCACAGTTAATAGCTTTGGAAAAGGTGTAGCAGGCAGCCTTGGCATCACTGCTAATTCTTTGCTACTCAACAACGGTAAGATTACAGCACAAACTTTTTCTGGCAATGGCGGCAACCTGAAGCTGAACCTTGCAGACTTCTTGCTCATGCGCCGTAGCAGTGAAATCTCCACTACTGCGGGTACAGCACAGCAGGGTGGAGATGGAGGTAATATTGCGATCAACGCTCCTAATGGCTTTATCATTGCTGTCCCTAGTGAAAATAATGATATCACCGCCAATGCCTACATAGGCAAAGGTGGTACAGTCAAAATCAATGCTTTTGGTATCTATGGCATTCAATTTCGAGACAAAGAAAACCCACAGACAAGTGATATTACTGCCAGTTCTGATTTTGGTTTGAACGGCACTGTAGAACTTAATACACCTGATATTGACCCTGATAGTGGCTTAGTTGAGTTGCCAATCATCCCAGTTGATACTGAATTAGCACAAGGTTGTACTGCCGGGGGAACTGTAGCTAAGAGCGAATTTAATATTATTGGTCGCGGCGGCTTGCCCCCTAATCCAGGCGAAGCTCTCAACACTGATGCTGTACAGGTAGATTTGATAACTCTTAATTCAGAAGTTGCTCCAAAATCTCCGACAGCTAGCCCAACACAAAATTCTATTATAGAAGCTCAGAATTGGGTGATTGATGCTAAAGGCAATGTGACTCTCACTGCAAACGCTCCCCACACTTCTAGTTGCCAGAGGTAAAAAATTTATCGTTGCAAATTGCACTGCCCATTTTGCCAAGGCTAAGAAGATGGTGAGAAAAAAATCGAGATTGCGTAAAATCAAACGCCTTATAAGTGTATTGCTGTTTTTGGCGATGTTTTTGGGCGTAGGGTTTTTATCGCCCACTTTCGCCTCTAAGACAACAGCAAATTTTATTGTTCAAAGCTTACCGGATGCCCAAAACTTGGTAGAACAAGGAAGAAAAAATTATGAAGCGGAACGCTTTGCCCAAGCGGCTACTTTTTGGCAACAAGCTATCTCTGCATTCCAAGCCAAGGGAGATACACTAGAACAAGCTATGACTTGGGGTAATTTATCATTAGCTTATCAACAACTAGGACGTTGGGCTGAGGCAGAAGATGCAATTCGTAATGCGATCGCTTCGCTTCAAGCTGAAAGTCTGAATTTGTTAGAGCAAAAAGATAACTCCCAAGTTTTGGCTCAAGTATTAGATATTAAAGGTCGCTTACTATTGGCTCAAGGCAAAGCTGAAGATGCCCTTAATACTTGGCAACAAGCAGCTAGTATCTATCAAAAAATAGATGATACAAACTCGATTCTTCGCAATCGCATCAACCAGGCACAAGCTTTACAAACGTTGGGATTTTATCGTCAAGCCCAGAAGACTTTAAAAGAAAGTATCCAGATTCTGCAAACGCAACCCAACTCACCTTTGAAAGTCACAGGGTTGCGTAGTCTCGGTAATGTGGTGCAAATTACAGGAGATTTAAAAACATCTCGGCAGATATTACAGCAAAGTCTAGAAATAGCTTCATCGTTGCCAGATAAGCAAGCAGTTGGTGATATTTTACTCAGTCTAGGCAACACAGCCCGCGCCCAGCAGGATATCCTAGCAGCGATCGCGTTTTACCAACAAGCTGCTAAAACTGCCACCTCAGCAACTACCCGCATTCAAGCTCAAGTTAATCAATTGAGGCTGCTACTGGAAACCAAGCAATTTCAAACTTTAACAGCGTTGTCGTCTCAAATCCAAACTCAACTGACTAACTTACCAGCTACCCGTACAGCTATTTTTGCTCGAATCAACTTTGCCCAAACTCTCACGCAATACAAAAAGGCGATCGCTACTGATACTCCTTCATGGTTGAATATTGCTCAATTACTGTCAGTTGCTATCGAGCAAGCAAAAAGCTTAGAAGATAAACGAACAGAATCTTATGCTATTGGTGTTTTGGGTGGAGTGTACGAACAAACCAAACAGTGGACTGATGCCCAAAACCTCACTCAGCAAGCCTTACTTATGGCTCAAGATATTGATGCTCAAGATATCGCCTATCGATGGCAATGGCAATTGGGACGTTTGCTGGAAGTGAAAGGAGATACTAAAGGAGCGATCGCAGCTTACACAGAAGCAGTAAACTATCTCCAAGCCTTACGTTACGACTTAGCAAGAGTTAATTCCCAAGTGAAGTTTTCCTTTCGGGATGAAGTCGAACCTGTATACCGGGAGCTAGTACAATTGCTTTTGCAACCGCAAGGAAATTCTCAACTCAATCCCAAAAATATTGAAAAAGCAAGCGAAACAATAGAGTTGCTGCAAATAGCAGAACTTGACAATTTTTTCCGCAATACCTGTTTAAATGCTCGGATTCAAGCTAAAAAAATAGACCAAACAGCAGCAGTCATCTATCCATTTATTTTGCCAAACCGAGTAGAAGTTATAGTAAATTTGCCGCAAAATCGTTGGTTGCACTACAGTACAACTGTCAACGAACAAGAAGTACAAACTACTTTAAAACGACTCCAAGAAGATTTACCCAAGCCCCACACATTGCGACAGGTTCAATCTTTATCCCAAAAAGTCTATAACTGGTTGATTCAACCTGCTGAAGCTGTTTTAATTGAGCAAAAAATTCCTAATTTGGTATTTGTTCTAGATAGTTGGTTGCGGAATATTCCAATGGCGGCTCTCTATGACGGCAAACAATATCTAATTGAAAAGTATGCCATTGCACTTACCCCAGGACAAAATTTAATTGAACCCAAACCATTCCAGAAAGACTTAAAAATTATCGCCGCCGGATTGAGTGAATCGCGCTCCGGATTTTCTGCATTACCCAACGTCAAACTAGAATTAGAAGAAATTCATTCTGAGTTACCTAGCAGCATTCTTCTCAATCAAGAATTTACCAGCAAGGCTTTACAAAACCGGATTAATTCTCTACCTTTCCCTATAGTTCATCTTGCAACTCACGGTCAATTCAGTTCTAAAGCTGAAGAAACATTTATTCTTGCTTGGGACGATCGCATTTACGTCAAAGAATTAAGTAATTTAGTCAGAACTATAGAGCAAAACAAACCAGAAGCAATTGAATTACTAGTTTTAAGTGCTTGTCAAACCGCTGCTGGAGACACGCGAGCCGCATTAGGAATTGCTGGTGTCGCTTTTCAAGCGGGAGCACGCAGTACTATCGCTTCTCTATGGAATTTAGATGATGAGTCTACTGCGATATTGATGGGAAAATTTTACCAAGAACTGGCAAATCAAAAATTGACTAAAGCTGAAGCTCTTCGCAGCGCTCAATTAACTCTTTTACAGAGTCCAAAGTATAAACGTCCCAGGTTTTGGGCCCCTTACGTTCTGCTAGGTAATTGGCTGTAAATAGAAGGCAGGAGGCAGAAGGCAGAAGGCAGAAGGAAAAAGCCAGTTTGACAGGTCTCCCCAAGACCCCACTGCTTCACCTCCTACCACTCTTAAAACTAAATTGAAAAAGTATATTTTTGTAACATTTATCAATAGTCTGTGGAAAAGTTGCGCCTTTTAGCAGAGAGAAATAGGGATTCGCTACCAGGCGCGATGATATTCGAGGTCTTTTATGACTAACGACTCGTCGAGAAAACAGCTAGACGCACAACTTAAAGAATTAGCGCTTATTGCTCAACTACACTCAGGGTTAAGCAAAGAGCGACGCATGGCTTTAACACAATTAATCAATACAATTTGGCTGTCAGGTAAACTTTGCCGTCCCTATAGCGGTCAATTTCCGATGAATTATGAAGATATCTACGAAGAAGCAGTACAGAATTTGTTCTTTTATCTTTGTCAAGATAACAATATTAGTAAATACGACTCAGAACGCGGGGAATTTTTAACCTGGATAAATGTATTGTTAAGTAAACGTTTTTTTCCAGAAGCTATACCTAAAATTATTGGTAAGAAAAACGAAATATCTTTAGAAAAGTCTCATATCGAAAATCTTTCATTCACTGAATCTGTATCTTTATTTGACCAAATTATTCAATGTATAGAAGATGACCCTGAAGGAATTTTTATCAAAGAACACATCAAAAATCATCCAGAAGTAAATTTTCAAGCAATAGCGAAAAGAAGGTACTCTGGGGTTTCCTGGAAAAATATATCTCAAGAATGGGGGATTGGAATTACAACCTTAAATACTTTCTTTCAAAGATGTGTTAAAAAATTTGCTCCTTTATTACAAGAGTATTTATAGATTTTCTCCCAATTCATCAGGAAAAATATGAGTAATCAAACAGTTTTTTTAACCTTTTCAGGGATTATCCCTCCAGGCGCAAGAAAGTTAGCTGAAAGATTATCTAGTCAACAAGCTACACCACAAAAAGGCGAACAAGTTCGGTTAAATATCTTAGCTGTATCTTTTGTAAATTCATATTTGCAATATATGGGTTTTGAGACAGACTTAGAAGCAAGTGATTCTTGGAATCCAGTACAGCAGTTACTTATGGATGTAGCCGATCTATCATTAAAAAATTTAGGTTCTTTGGAATGCCGCCCCGTGTTAGAAGGGGAAGAGTTAGTCTATGTGCCACCCGAAGTACAATCCAACCGAATCGGCTATGTGGCTGTGCAGATTAGTAAATCATTCCGAGAAGCGAAATTGTTAGGATTTTTTAAAGAAGTATCAACTGATTTATTACCACTTATTCAATTGAGTTCGCTGGAAAATTTACTAGAATATTTAGAAGATTTAACTCAATTAAATACAGCGAAATTAGCTTTACAATCTCAAATAAGTAGCACGTTTACGAACTTGAAACAGTGGTTTGAAAATATTATTGATACTGGTTGGCAAGAAATTGAATTTCTTTTAGCTGACCAAGCTATTTATGCAGATAGTAATCTCAGAAATACTAGAAGCACGTTTATGAGCAGAGGTAAATTAGTTGCATTTGAGCAAGACAATTTTGAGAAAACAGTAGTTTTAGTTGTGACATTGACTCCAGAATCTGAGCAAGAAACGGACATTATCGTAGAAATACATCCCACAAAAGATGAAATTTATTTGCCTGCAAATCTGCAACTACAGATACTAGACTTTGAGGGAGCGTGCGTGATGGAAGCCCAAACAAGAAGTACCAATAAGAATATTCAATTACAGTTTAGCGGCGAAACAGGAGAACTTTTCAGCGTTAAACTAGTGCTGGGAGATACTAGCACTATAGAAAATTTTGCCATCTAAAACCAATGCAAGGGTTCTGCCAATGAGAAAGTTAGTAGTGCTGAAGTTAGATGGTAATTTAAATGCAGGAGTGCGAGTGACGCTGGAGATTGGAGAAGAAGGCACTCGACCCAGTACAGAAATTTCAGGACATTTGCCACCAAATCCAGACATAGCAACAGTAATTGACCAATGGCAGTCAACCTATAGCAGTCTGTGGAAATTTACCCGCATCAAAGCTAAAAAAATTGTTTACGATGGTTCAATTTCCCAACGACGGGAGGATTGTTACAACTTAACTCACCAGTTGCGATCGCATCTCAATAATTGGTTGCGCTCCGATTCTTTTCGTCCCGTGCGAGAAAAATGGCTCAAACACTTAATGCCAGAGGACGAAGTTAGAATATTGATTCGCACTGCTAGTTTGCAGCTAAATAAACTTCCTTGGCATTTATGGGATTTAGTAGACCGAGATTACCCAAACGCTGAAGTTGCTTTGAGCGTTCCCGAATCAGAGCAAATAATACCTGTATTGCAGACATATTCGGGTAAAAAGAAAATCAAAATTTTAGCAATTTTGGGCGATAGCGAAGGTATTGATATCGAGCAAGACCGTCAATTATTGGAAAAATTACCTGGTGCTGCGACAACTTTTTTAGTAGAACCTCAACTTCCAGACCTCAGCGACGAGTTATGGAAACAACCCTGGGATATATTGTTTTTCGCTGGTCATAGTAAAACCGAAGGCGACACTGGTCGCATCCATATTAACGCCACAGATAGCATCACAATTATCGACCTCAAGTATGCTTTAAAAAAAGCCGTTGCTCAAGGGTTGCAGTTAGCAATTTTCAACTCCTGTGATGGATTGGGATTGGCTAGAGAATTACAAGATTTGCAGATCCCGCAAATTATTGTCATGCGGGAACCAGTGCCAGATTTAGTAGCTCAAAAATTTTTGAAACATTTTCTAGAGGCTTTTTCTTCAGGAACGTCTATTTATGCCGCAGTTCGCACTGCTAGAGAAAGGCTTGCAGGACTAGAAAAGGAATATCCAGGTGCTACTTGGTTGCCAGTTATTTGCGAACATCCTGGTGTAGTGCCGATGAATTGGGCCAAGCCGCAACAGGCTTTTAATATTCTTCGCTTCCGGAATTTGCTAATTTTGAGCTTGTTGACTACCTTGGGCGTACTGGGGTTAAGATTTCAAGGAGGATTGCAGACATGGGAATTGCAAGCTTATGACCAATTTGTGCGATCGCGTCCTCAAGAGAAGCAAGATTCTCGGTTGTTAATTGTTACTGTCACTGAAGAAGATTTGCGACTACCAGAACAAAACCAAACAAGAGGGTCATTATCTGATTTGGCACTAGCTCGACTATTAGAAAAACTTGCACAATTAAAACCACGAACTATTGGCTTAGACATCTATCGCGATGAGTCATCTAAATTTAATCAAGCGGCTTTTGCCGAGCGAAAATTGTTTGCGATTTGCAAAGTTAAAGAACCCACAAAAGATCGTCCGGCAATTTCATCACCTTTAGGGATACCACCAGAACGCCAGGGATTTAGTGATATCGTTTTAGATGCCGATGGCCTTATGCGTCGTCATTTATTAGCAATGCAACCAGCAGAACCTACATCCTCTTGTACTGCACGTTATGCTTTGAATGCTCAACTGGCATTTCACTATCTAGAACAGGAAGGAATCTCTGCCAGCTATACCAAATCTGGAGATTTGCAAATAGGTAACGCTCTATTTCACCGACTGCGTTCACGAAGTGTCTCCTTTGGAGAATCGCATCAAAGCGGCTATCAACAAGCGGATACAGGCGGTTATCAAATATTGCTTAATTACCGTTCTTACCAAGGTTCGCCTTTAGAAATTGCGCCTAAAGTCACACTGACAGATGTACTGCGAGGAAAGGTAAATCCCGCTCAAGTCAAAGATCGAATCGTCCTGATTGGAACTACAGCTCAAAGCTTCCGCGATTATATTTCTACTCCTTACATAAATGAGGATGGTTCTCGCTTGGAAATACCAGGGGTAATTTTGCAAGCACAGATGGTCAGCCAACTTGTGAGTGCGGTGAAAGATAGACGACCTTTATTATTTATTTTGCCTGTTTGGGGCGAAGTGTTATGGATTTGGAGTTGGTCTTTGATTGGTGGTGTAATTGCTTGGCGCGATCGCTCAATAATACGTCTATTACTACTTGGTAGCAGTGTCGGGATTTTATACTTGCTTTGCTTAATTTTGTTTTGCTCTGGCGTTTGGGTTCCTTTTGTCCCGTCAGTATTAGTTTTAGTCGTCACTGGTGGTAGTAGTGTGATTTACTTCAGTTCGCAACAAAGTCAGCGACAACTGATTGCTTCAATTTGAGGTATAAAGAACGATGAAATTGTATTTAGTTAAAATTCAATTTTTCTTGGCCATAAGTTTGATATTTTTTAGCTATACACAAGTGCAGGCACAACTCAACCAATCATTAATATTTGCTGCACCACCCCCACCAACAGACATCGGCGAACCAGGTAAGCGAGCGGAAGCAGGTAGTCGCGGTTGCGAACAAGACATTAATCTACCCTTGGCTGCTGCTGCCAACCAGCTTACAGCCTTAGTGCCTGTTTATTCAAAGTCAGAATTAGTATTTGCGACGACGATCGCAGAATATCCTAGCTTTTGGTTCTATGTTCCTTACTCGTCCTCTTTCGCTGAGGGAGAGTTTGTCCTAGAAGATGACGCACAAAATCAGTTTATCTACAAAACTTCTTTACCAAGCACGCCAGGAATAATTAGCCTGACTTTACCAGCAAGCGCAAAACCGCTAGAAATAGGTAAACAATATCGCTGGTATTTTAATATCTACTGTAAAAGCGATCGCCAATTTCTTGCGAATGTTGAAGGGTACATAAAACGAGAACAATTAAATTCAACTTTAAATACTCAACTGAAAAAAGCAACATTAAGCCAACGCATAACTCTTTATGCTGCTAATGGTATTTGGCATGACGCGTTGAGCGCTGCTGAAGTCCTACGCCGCACCAATCCGCAAGATCCTTCTTGGGCAATATTGTTAAAAGCTGTTGGTTTAAATAATTTTGTAACTAAACCAAAAGTAGAGTGCTGCACCTTAGAACATCAGTTGTCACAATAAGGAAAAATTCTCGGCCAGCTCCGGTAGCAATTTCAGGATTCGGGACGTTTCCGACTCCTTAATTCTCCATTTCACGATATGGACTATGAAACAATAGTATTTGGGGTTGTCTTGCACTTACTCTCGACCGAATGATTTTACTGTTACTGCAATGTAGCAGCTTAATATCTTGTAAATAAGTTTCATCTGCCACTATGAAATTACATATTATCGAGCAAACGCCAAAGTTCTTGAAATTACAACTCAACCCACAGCCTATATTCTACTGGCTATTTGGCGGAATCTTGACAATCGGAGGCGTTTTTTTAATAGTTGCATTGGGCAAAGCTACTACTTTTAATTGTAGCCGAATTGAAGGTAAGCCAAACAGTTGCCAACTAATTACTAAAAATCTTTTTGGTACTCAAATTCAAAGCTGGCGTTTGCAAGAGATAATAAGAGCCAAACTAGACACTACCACTACTGATGTATGGGGTAGTTATCCTTTTGTCCTTCAGACTACTCATGGTTCAGTTTTGATAAATTTGCTAAATGCAGATAGTACTCAAAAAGAAAGCTTTGCCACACAAATCAATACATTTTTGCAAACTCCCCAAGAACAAAAACTCATGATTGGTGAAGATAGTCGTTTCTGGACTTATCCTCTGGGTTTATTGATGATTGCGGGTGGTGCTATTTGTATTATTTCTATCCTCAGACAAAGAAAAATTATTTGTATTGTTGATAAAACTGTTGGCAAGATAATTATTGAACGTCAATCTTTGTTAGGCAATAAGATTATAGAAGCAAAGCTTTCAGAAATTAGCTCGATTGAGCTGAGTTCATTTGAGTTGGATAGTGTATCGAGTTACAATGTTCGTTTTATTTTAGATAGTACTCGTTATATTGATTTAGCTACAGTCTCGATGTTTACTGCTCAAACTGCAAATCAAATCATTGAGACGATCGCCAGTTTTATTAATCTTTAAATTATATTTGAATCCCCAGATGGTGCAATTACCTTAAAAGCTTAGGATTGTATCCCAAGGGTGGTTGGGGCTATCTCTTCCCCTACACCCCACACCC